>BTUM01000115.1:0-21049 GCA_045863235.1 Candidatus Xenobia bacterium
CCCGGGGGACAGGGCCAGCACCCGCCCGGTCCGCCCCCGCCCGGGGGCCCGGGCCGGCGTCCCCCGGGTCCGCCTCCCATCTTCGGGTAGGCCGGCCTGACTGACGGAGCGGCGCCCCTGAGGGGGCGCCGCTCTCCCCCAAGAATCATCACGCAGGAGGATTGCAGTGCACGAAAACAGACTGGGGGTCCTGGAACGCTTGCTGGCCATCGCCAACCTGGTCCAGCAGACCGCATACGATCCCGAGTTCCTCGAACTGGTGGACCGGGCACTGGAGATGGAGGCCGAGCAACTGGGCCAGGTGCTGGACAGTCTCGACGCCTCGAGTTGGAGCATCGCGGGCGAGCTGGCCGAGCAACTGACCGAGCTCTGCTTGGTGGGCCTGGAAGCCTGCCAGCTCATGGGAGACGACCCGGGCCTGGCGGCCGGATGGCTCGAGCAAGCCAGCCGCCAACGCGACCGACTGGAAGCCTCCCTGTGGGAGGCCCGCCAGGATTGCCTGATCCTGGCCTGAGGCTGGTTCAGAAGACCGGCAGGTAGGCTCGCAGCACGTCCACCTGGCGGGTGAAGTCATAGACGTCGCTGGAGGGGGAGCACTCCACCCTCAGGGTGACCAGGACCGCTCTCCCAGCCAGGCTGCGACAGCCGAGCGCCAGCAGGGCCCGACCCTCGAGCGGGCCTGTCTCTTTTTCCAGACGAACCAGGATCAGGTCGCCCTTGAGATAGCGGCGAACCGACAGCCAGCCCCGCGCTCGCTCGCGCTGCTCCAGCCCGCCGAGCACGTCCTGAAGGTCGGCCCCCTGAGCGGGCTCGACGGTCAGGGTGGCGCTGCGGCGCGGCGCGTTTCTTCCGTCCCCGCCGGCCAGAACGACCTGTTGGGGACCCTGCTCGACCACCGACCAGCCGGCCGGGACCCCGAACGCAAAACCTGCCACCTGATGATCAAGCCGGGGGCGCAGAGTCGGGGGCGGGCCCCACAGAGCCGGATAGAAAGAGGGCTCGGTCATGGTTCCCGGGGCGGGGGCCCAGACCGAGCCTGCGCTCGAGCTCGGGACCGGGCCCGGCACCAGCTGCAGCTGGATCTCTCCGCCCGGGGCCTCGAAGTCGAGCACGTCGGACACCGGCTGGTAGCCATCCAGCTCGACTCGCAGGCGAGTCCCCCGGGCCACCGTCACGGTGAGCGGACTGAGCCCGCGGGGCACGTCGTTGACCAGCACGCGCGCCCCTTGCGGGGTGGTCACCACGCGCACCTCGGCTGGCCGATGCCAGCCCAACCAGAGCAGGCTCAAGAGCGCCAGCAGAGTGAGGCCGAGCCAGACCCGGCGAGGCCAGAGTCGCCTCCGTCGCACCAGGCTTCGCGACAGCACGCGTCCGGTGGGAGGATCCTCCCACTCGGCGTGACGCAGGCGACCGAGCACCTGGCGGGCCGAAAGGGGGCGCCGGGCCTTCTTCAGCTGCATCATCCAGTCCACCAGCTCGACGGTGCTGGGCAGGAGGTCCGGGCGAAGCCTGGCCAGTGGCTCGAGGCTTTGCCCCCCCACCGCCAGATCCACCGACTCGGGCGGCACCCGGCCGGTCAGCAGGGCATAGGCGGTGGCTCCCAGCGAGTAGAGATCGGACTGGGGATCGGTTCCGCCGGTGTACTGCTCGGGAGCCGAAAAGCCGGCCGAAACAAGCCCCCGCGCCACCGTGCGAGTTCCCTCGCCCCCCCCTGCCAGCGCCTTGGCGATGCCGAAGTCAACCAGCTTGAGCGCCCCCGACCCTGTCAGCATCAGATTGGAGGGCTTGAGATCGCGGAAGACCACCTGGTGCCTGTGGAGATAATCCAGAGCCACCGTCAGTTGCTCCAGCCACTCCAGCACCCGGGCCTCATCCTGGGGGCCCTCCTGAGAAAGCACCTCGGACAGGTTGCGCCCGGCGATCAGCTCCATGACGAGAATCGGCTGCCCGGCCTCTTCCAGGAACTCGATCAAGCGAGGGAGAGCGGGATGCTCGAGGCGCATCAGCAGGCGGGCCTCCTGGCGGACCTGCTCGAGCAGAGCCTCGCGCCGGTCGGAGCCGGCCTCCAGCAGCAGCTCCTTGACGGCGACCGTCTGTCCGGTCTGCTGGTCGAGGGCCTGGAAGACCCGACCCATGCCCCCCTGGCCCAGGGGCTCCCCGATCAAGTAGCGGTCGGCCAGCAGGGTGTCGGGGGAGAGCACCCTGGAATTTTCGAGTCTGGTGCTGGGTCCCCTCTTCTGGCCCTCAGGGCCGGAAAGCGGAGGATCTGCTAAGGCTCGAGCACCCGGTGGTACAGCGACAGCATCTCGGCGCTGGGAGCCAGATTCAAGAGCCGTTTCATCGACTCGACGTAGCGATGATAGTGGCGCACGGCTTCGTCTCGCTGGCCGGACTCGATCAGAGCCAGCAGGAGGCCCTGGTGGCCGGCCTCCCAGACCGGGTCCTCCTCGAGCAGGGCCCGATAGAGGCGCATCGCCTCCTCCCCCTGGTCGTGAGAGCGCAGCAGCTCGCCCAGCTCGGCCATGGCCTCCTGGTAGGTGCGCAGCAGCATCTGGCGGCGAGAGAGCACCCACTCCTCGCCGTAGCCCTCCATGAGATCCCCCCCATACCAGCGCCGGGCCTCCTCCAGAGCCCTCATTCGCTGGCCGGGGCTGGTGGACTTCTGGGCCCTCTGGCAGGCGCTCTCGAAGCTCAGCACGTCCAGGCTGAGGCGATAGATCGGGTTGAGGCTGTAACTGCCGCGCTGGCGCACGACCGGATCGGGCGCGGTGCTCTCCTCCGAGCCGCTGCGAAGGGCCCTGCGCAGGCGGGCCAGGGTGGTCTGCAGGGCCTGCCGGCCGCCGGCCTGATGGTCCGGCCAGAGGTCGGAGCAGATCTTCTCGGCCGGGACGGGCCGCTCGTGACGCCAGGCGAGATAGACCAGCAGCAGGGCCGTCTTTCTCGTTTCCCAGGCCGCCTCGGGAATGGGCCGCCCCTGGAGAGTGACCGAGAACCGCCCCAGCCCCTGAATCTGGAGGGGCACGGCTCCCTCGGCCGGCCTGGAAGCCGGGGGAGCCGGATCGGAGGCGGGCTCCTGGATGCTTGCTCCGGCGGGCCGCAGCGTTTCCACCAACAGGCAGGTGCGTGGGCCCAGCCACAGCTCCTCGCGATCTTCCAGCGACACCACCTCGTCTGCTCGCAGCAGGCGCTGGCCCAGGCTGGTGCCGTTGGTGCTCAGGTCTTGCAGGCTCAGTCGGCCGCCCCCCAGGGACAGGCGGGCGTGACGCCGGGACAGGGTGGGATCGCTGGGGTCGTCGTCAAGGCGCACGTCGGCCTCTTTGCCGCGCCCGAGGATGGCTGGAAAGTGCTCCACCAGGAAGCTCGCTCCAGCAGCGTAGCCCTGCTGCACCGTAAGCCGGGCTGACAGGCTGACTCGGGTCTGAATCTCATCCACTGCGCAAGACTACGCCGAGCACCCGCTCACCCCTGGTCAGCCCGAAGGATCTCCCGGGCGGCCCGCACCCCGCTGAGGTAGGCGCCGTGAACGGTGGCGCGGTACTTCGAGGTGGTGTGCTCGCCGGCAAAGAAGAGGCGGTCCTCGACCGATTCGGCCAGGGCCTGGTAGTCTTTCGGCTGGCTGCCTACCCGGGCGAAGGAGTAGGAGCCGAAGGTGAAGGGGTCGGCGCTCCAACGGGTGGTGAGCATCTTTCGGGGCGCGGGCACCTTCGAGCCGAAGCCGACCCTGAGCACTTCCAGCACCCGGGCCTGGATCTCAGCGTTGCTCATTTTCTCGTGCACCATGGCGTAGTTGCCGGTGGCGAAGGTGGTCAGCACGTTGGACTGGCTGTAGGTGCGGGCGTTCACGAAGTAGGGATACATGCCCAGCTCGGGAGTGCAGAAGCCGTAAAACTGCACCTTCGGGTCCCAGAAGGGCTGCTCGAAGAGCAGGCTGACCCGGTTGACCAGCCCCATGCCCAGGCGGCCAATGGCCTGCAGCTTGGTCCGGGAAAGGGCCGGGCGGAAGGCGATGGAGCCCTTCTTGAGCACGCCCAGGGGCACGGCCACCACCACGTAATCGCAGGTGAGCACTCCCTGAGCGGTCGTGACCCGCACCTCGTCGGTCGTCAGCTCGATCTGGCTGACCTTCTGTCCGAGCTGCACTTTCAGGCCCCGGGCCAAAGAGTTGGGGATCTGATCATAGCCGCCCGGGAACATGACGTCGTCACCATAATGGGGGTCGTCGCCGTCGGCGTGGAGGGCCGAGAGTTGCTCGAGGGGGGCACCGTAGTCGAACTCGGTGTCGCTGGCCAGGTGAAAGCGCAGGACTGGATCGCTCAAAGCTCCGGGGTCGAGGCTCTGCAGAGCGGCTCGCATGGAGACATCGGGTCCCTCGCCGGCCCGCACGAGCAGACGCTCCAGACGATCGAAGGCAGCCTCCACTCTGGCGTTCTCCAGGGCTTTGCCGGAGGGGTCGAAGACCTTGAAGTTGTCCTCGCGAGTGGCCAACGTCCGGGCACCGGCCCGGGCCGCCAGCTCGCTGACGGGGTTGCCTTCGGGGCCGTGGATCCAGCCCGCCCCCAGCTCGACGGGAAGACCCAGGGAGCGGTCCGTCCAGACCCGCCCGCCCACCCGCTGGCGACCCTCCAGCACGGTGACCTGCAGGCCCTCGTCGGTCAGCTTGCGAGCCGCGGCCAGGCCGGCCATGCCGGCCCCCACAACCAGCACCCGGGAGGCCTCCTGGGCGGAAGGTCGAGGGGCCACGGCCAGCGCCGCGGTGCCGGCCAAGAGAGCGCGCAGAAACGCACGTCGATTCATCAGGCCCATCCTACCCCCCTCGAGCTCGGGTTGCTGGACGCTTCGGGGGCGAGCTGCCCGGCTCATTCTGATTTGTTTCATGGACGTCGGGTACTCTCAGACGATGAACGTCAACCGAGCCGACCTGCAGTCTTACGCCCAGCGCACCGCCGCCTACATCCGCAACCTGGCCGTCGATCCAAAGACCAGCCAGTTCACCCGAGATTGCGCCGAGCAAAGGCGACTCCCCGAGGTCGAGACCTTCCTGGGGCAGCTGGACAAGACTCCCGGGGCCGACAGCGAGGCGCTGATCCGAGCCAGCCGCGAGCGCGGCGGAACCCCGGGTCGGCAGGCACTCTGGACCACCGGCCTGGTGGTGGGAGGCCTGGTGGCGGCAGGCGCCATCGTTGCTCCCCTGCTCGGTGCCCCCCTGCTGCTCACGGCCCCGGCTGCTCTGGCGGGCGGATACCTGGCCGGACGCTCGGTCCAGGGCCTCAAGCAGACCGAGCGCGAGCTGACCTTCCAGCAGGGCGTGAAGGCTTTCTCGGAGGATGCGGCCAGCGGCAAGCCGGTCGGCTTGCTCTCCGGCTGGCGAGCCAGCGGTGGCGGGGATGCAGACTGGGACAGCAACCTGGCCAACCCGGCCAACCCGCTCTCTCCTTTGAGCCCGGCCAATCCAGCCTCGCCCCTCAACCCGATGAACCTGTGAGGATCGAGCCCCTTGCCCAGCGTCCACCGCCCCGGTGGACGGCCACGGCGCCTGGCTCGGGACCGGTCGTTTCCGACCGGGTGGAGCTCGGCTCTGCTCCCGTTCCCCTCTGGCGCGATGCGCTGGCCGGAGCCCTGGCCGCCTCCGGCTGGGCGGCCGCGTCCCTGGTCAGCCCCTGGCTGGGGGCGGGCCTGTTTGCGGGGAGCTTGCTGGCAGCCGCCCCGCGCTTGAAACAGGCCGAAGCCGGATTCACTCGACTGGGAGAGGGGCTGATCGACACCATCAAGGGGAGCATCGAAGGCTGGGCGGAGGCCTACCGCCAGACGCCCACCGAGGGCCCCGAGCGCGAGGAATACTTCCTGCGCAAGTTCCTCAAGGAGGCCGAGCGCAGCCACGGCAAGGGAAGCATCTACACGCTGGGCCAGCGGCTGCGTCTGGCCGATTTCTGCCGCCAGTCCTACCGGGCCATGGACGTGGCCGAGTGCTACGACCAGGCCGTGAAGACTCTGGAAGGAGAGCTTGCCCTGCGGGGAGGGACGGGGGAGTTGGACCGGCTGGTCCCGGCCTGCGCCAGCGGATACAGCGACGTGGCCTCGGTCTTCGAGCGGGCGGGGGAGTTCTTCTTGCTCTACGCTCAGCCCGACAAGGCGGTCGGTCTGCTGCGCCGAGCGGTGGAGCTGGCTCCCTCGGGCGAGCGTCGCATCCAGCTATTGGAGCGCCTGGCCGGCGAGGTGAGCGACCCGGAAGCGGCCCGGCTGAGGCGGGAGGCTTTCGGCGAAAGGCTGGAGAGGTCTCAGCCCACCGACCCGGAGCTGGCCGAACCGGCTCGCGCCCTGGGCCGCTCTCTGGAAAAGAGCGGCCAGGATTGCGGAAGCTGGTATGCTCTGTCGCTCTCGCTCGACTGCCGGCGGCCCGAATCCGAGCTCTTGCGAGCAGGACACCTCAAGCAGCTGGCTGGACTGTACGCCTCGGTGGGAGAGAGCAAGGTGGCTGCGGGCCTGCGCGAGGAGGCCGAGATCTGCCAGCTGGAGGCAGGCGCGCGGGGAGCGCCGGCCGGGCCAATGCTGCGGCGCGATCTGGAGCGACTGGTCGAGATCTACCAGCGCCGGGGCGAGGAGTCGGCCCTGGTGCGAACGCGGCACCGCCTGCAGGCGGTCCGAGACCGGTGCGAGGCCCGCCAGACCTCGAGGTAGAAGCAAGCCGGGTGAAGATTCCCGGTTACGAGCTTCGGCGAGAGCTGGGGCGGGGGGTTTACGGGGTCGTCTGGGAGGCCCGGCACGAGAAGACGGGGCACGAATATGCCGTGAAGGTCTTCCAGCGCCCGGTGGTGGCCCGGACCGAGCTGGAGTGGCTCGACCGGGCCGACCGGCTGCCGCGGGTCGTCACCGTGCACGACGCCCGGCTCGACCACGACCCGCCCTTCCTGGTCATGCCCCGTCTGGCCGGCTCACTGGAAGAAGCCCGCTTCGCGGGTGCCTCGGCCGACCAGGTGGCCGACTGGCTGCAGCAGATTGCCGAGGGCCTGACCTCCCTGCACGAGACTCTGGGCATCTGCCACTGCGACATCAAGCCGTCCAATGTGCTGGTGGACGAGAACCTCCATCTCTACCTGGCCGACTTCGGCAAGGCCGCCTATCTGGGCCGAGAGCTCGGGCACCTGGGCACGCCTGGCTACATGGCCCCCGAGCAGGCCCTGGAGCGCGAGCTTCCCAGCCTGGAGCAGGGCCGCGTCTGGGACATCTACGGGCTGGGGGCAACCGGCCACTTTCTCCTGACAGGCCAGCGACCCCGAGTCAGCGACGAGTTCTGTTTCTCGCTGGACTCCATGGAGCGTTCCGAAGCCCTGACTGCCTATCGTCGCGAGTTACTGGAGCGCGGCAGGCCCCTGAACCTGGACCAGGCGGACCCCGAGTTGGCCCGGTTGCTGACCGGATGTCTGGAGCTGGAGGCCCGGCTGCGTGTGCCCCACCCCGACGAGGTGCGAGACTTCCTGCTGCGCCGCAAAGGGCGAGAGCCGGGCTCCGCGACCGAGCCTTAGCACAGTGATGCAAAGTCCTCGAAGAGCTCTGCTTCGCCACCACAGCCGGTTTTTGCATCAGCCTGCCAGGGTCCGGCTCAATTGAGCTTGAAAGTCGCCTGAACCTTCCCATCCTTCACGACGACGCTGTCCAGCGAGGCGTTGATCAGGCGCCTGGTCACCGATTCGTTCTCGGGGCCTTTCAGGGGGGTCGACTTGAGCTTCTCGCTCACAGCCGCGGACAGGATCGGGCGCAGCTTCTCGAGCGGCCTGGGCGAGATTTCGTCCAGGCTGGCCTGTTGCAGAAAGAAGGCTCGGGCGTTGGCGTCATAGTGCAGTGCGCCGGAAATGGTCACGGCGCCTTGAAGCCTGACCGGTCCCTGCTGGTTTGAAACGTCCATGCTGATGCCGATCCGATCCGAGCCTTCTTTGAGCTGCACCTGAGGATTCTCCAGGGTCAACTGGACTCCGGGACCGATGGACCGCTGCAGGGGGAACTTGGACTCCACCTGCTTCTGGAGCCCCTCCTGAGTGAGGGTGATGGTGAGGCCGGACGTCCTCAGGATGGAAAATGCGAGTCCTGCGGCTATCAGCAGACAGAGGAGCACCAGGAGCACCTTGCGCATGCGTCGGAGTTCTCGGCGGAGCGCGAGGAGCCCTTCGGTTGGAACCGGCCTGGCCCTTTTCCGGCGGCTTCGGCGGGTGGATCGCGCCGAGGGCCGAACTCCGGGGGATGCGTTCCATCGTGCTCGCCTGGCTGCTCCTGGGCTCGCTGGCCCTGGGCCAGGAGCGATTCCAACCGCCTCGGGCGGGAGAGTCAGGCCAGGTCCAAACCGCGCTGGGCCTGAGCTATACCGTGCTGGTTGCGGGCCAGGGCCAGCCCCTGAGCCAGGGGGAGCGATTCCAGGCCCAGTCCGAAGCCTGGCTTGCCGATGGCACACGGTTCTTCAGCACCCTCGAGAACCGCGCGCCCCTCGATTACGTGCTCGGATCCGGCACGGCCTGCGCGGGCTTCGACCTGGGGGTCATGGGAATGAGGGTGGGCGAGGTGCGGCGGATCTATATCCCGGCCAGGCTGGCCTTCGGCGAAGCCGGCCGGGGTCGGGTCCCGCCTGACTCGGACCTGGTCTTCGAAGTGGAGGTCACCCAACGCGGCACTGCCGTCAGCCTGCGCCAGCCTCCCGCGCCGGGTGAGACGGGGCAGCTCCAGGCAGGCAACGGTTTAACCTACACGATTCTGCGCCCGGGGCAGGGAGAGCCCGTGCAGCCGGGCGAGCGCGTGCGGGCTCACTACACCGGCTGGCTGACGGACGGTCGCAAGTTTGACAGCAGCCTGGATCGCGGCCAGCCCTTCGAAGTGCAGATCGGAGTGGGTCAGGTCATCCCGGGCTGGGATCAGGGGATCGTGGGGATGCGAACAGGCGAGATTCGCAGGCTCTATCTCCCGCCCGAACTCGGATACGGCGCCCGGGGCGCGGGCGCGACCATCCCGCCCAACGCCGCCCTGGTCTTCGAAGTAGAGCTGATCGCGCACGGGCGCTAGGGGCGCAGCCTGTTGAGCTAGCAGAGCTGATGACCGGTTGTCGAGGGCGGGGTAGCGGGCTGATGGGCGGCGCACCACGACGTAGCCATCCCGCTGACCTGCAGGCCGTGTGCGGCTCGACTAGAATCACTTTCAGGATGGTGCGTCGCCTGGCATACCTCTGGGTCCTCTTGCTGGCCGCAACTCAGGCCCAGCCCGAGTTGGAGCTGCCCCGCAAGGTGCACTTCTGGCTCCAGACGCAACCCGCCCTGGTGGAGGTTTATCAAATCGGTCCCGGGGCAGGTCCGGCCCTCTGGCTGGGCAACTCCCAGCAGCGTCTCACGCTGGACGTCGAGCCTTCCGGACGCGAGTGGATCCTGCTGCTCGAGTGTGGCGGCTACCAGCCCACCACGGTGCGGCTCAGTCGCGCTCAGCTGACCGAAGGAGCCCGGCTGGGGCCGTACACCCTGCTGCCTTCGCGCGGCCAGGGGTGGCTCCGCTTCGTGCAAGACTACCGCTGGCTCTGGCTGGGCTGGCTGCTGGTGCTGCTGGGCTACGCGGGCGTGCGCCTCTCGCTGCGCCGGCTCTCGCGCCTACCTCCCCCGCCTGCTCCCGCCTCCATCGGTCCGGTGGTGTTCTCCTGTTACCCTGTGGCCCCGGCCGACCTGCCATTGCGCAGACGCATCGATCCCTCATTTGCTCTGGGATGCAGCAGCGTGGTGGGGTTCTTGCTGGGGGCTCTGATCTGGGCCGGCTCGCACCTGGCGGGCCACCTGTGGGGGAGCATGCCGCTCTCGCTGACCTGGCTCTGGCTGCCAGCCGCCTGCCTTTGCCTGGCCACCGTCTTGTTGGAGCTCGCCTTCGGCGATGCGGTGGAGTTGGCCCAGTACGTGGGGGAGCGAGGGGTGGCCCGCTATCGCTTCACATGCTGGCTGGATACCGAGCTGATCCTGTTTCAGGAGATCGCCCGGGTCGAGGAGGTGGTCAGCCCTCAAGAGCGCGATTCGGGACACCATCCGGTGGAGTACCGCTGGTTGACGGCGGACGGACAGGAGCGCTTGCGTCTCAACGACATCCAGGGCGCGCCCGGCTTTGCTAGCGAGGCCCTGGCGGCCTGGCGCCGGGGGAAGGAGAGCGATTCAGCTCAGCCTTGCGCTGCTGCACCGCCTGCAGACCCTGCCTGAGGGTGGGGCCAAGGGCGGAAGAGAGCAGCGCATCGGCTACCCGGGCCTGGGGCGGGGGGAGGCCCCGCCACCTGGAAACCCGGGTCTTGCCCTGAAAGTCCACCTCGAGTCGGGTATAGAGGACCTGATCCTCCTGGGCGCCCGAGTCGCCGTCCTCAAGAGCGGCCGCTCCCTCCCGGTCGAGAGACCGCACCAGCGCCGCGAACTCTTCCTCGGTCAGTCTCCGGTGCAGGCGGACAACCTCCGAGCCCAGCGCGATCCGGCCTTCACACAGAGCCCCGGGGGGATCGGGCCAGAGCTCGAGGCGGAAACTCTCACGCAGGTCGGGGGTGGGCGAGAGCTCGAGGCGCACGTGGCGCAACTCGGCCTGGACAGTCTCGAGCGGCAGCCCGCAGCTCCAGGCGAGCAGGGCGAGCAAGAGCCAGCCAATTCGCATGAATCCGGCTTCCTGGCCACCTGCCGGTGCACCTGCCCGGAAGGCCTGGCCAACGCAGACCGGTCAGTGCCCGCCCGGTGGGCAGGTGGGGGGCACCGTCACCGGCCGGGCGTGGGGATTGATCAGCAGGTTTGGCTCGGGCGTCTTGCGCGGGTCTGAGGTCGACGGGCTCTCGGCCACCGGTCGGGTCGCCCGCAGGGACCTGTCGAAGGCCTGGAGTTTCCCGGCCAGCGCGCGCGCCTTCTCTTGCAGGGTCTTGAGGGCGGCCTCCTTGTCCTCGGCGCTGCGCCACTTGAGATAGGCGTCCTTGTACTCGTAGCGGGCATCCTGGATGGCCGGGTCGTCCTTGGCCGAGCCCTCGGTCTTGCGATAGATGTGCACGCCATCGTCGGGCTTGATGCGGTCGACCACCACGCCGCCCTGGTCGTCGGTCTTGCTGATGTACTCGATCTCGCCGGTCTGGCCGTCGCGGGAGATCACCAGACCCACGTGGCTGATGGTATCGGCCGAGCCGATGCCGATCACGTCGCCAATCTCGGCGGTGTCGTTGGATTGCTCCGTGAGACCGTTCTCCTCGGACAAGATGGCGTCCCCGTGCTGACCGGGGTCGATGACGCCCTGTCCCCCGTTGAGGGCCCAGCCCACGCAGTTGGAGCCGCTGGCGGGAGGGTCGACCTGGAAGCCCCCGTGACTCTCGGCCCTGCTCAGGGCATTCTGATACTTGACGTTGCCGCCCTCGGGCGGGGTGTTGTCGTTGGACTCGACGGGGATTGCGCTCCCATCCCGGGTATAGACGACGGTCTGAGCGGCCACGCAAAGAACCAGGCAGAAGACCAGCAAGAGACTTCTCATGGACTGACCATTCGGGATCAGCCCGGGCATGCCTGGCCTTCACACAATCTGTTGAACCGCGCCGGCGCCAAGGCTGGGGTCATGAAAAAACGAGGATCAGAGCGAGCGATGCATTCAGCTTTCTTTCTGGACTCGCTGGCACAATTGCAGGCGTGATCGTACGCCCCGTGGCAACCCCGAGCTCCTGGCCGCAACGGCCGGTTCCCGCGTCCTCCAGCGAGGGCCCGCCGGACCAGGCCCTGCTGGGCCGCGACCTGGGTCAGCCCGAGCTGACCCAGGCCACCCGGATGCTGGCCTCGGAAGGGCTTCCCCAGCGCTTGCAGACGGTGCCTCTCGGGAACCTGACCCACCAACCGCGGCTCGACAGCCAGGGGCGCATCCAGCTGATGGGCGATCAGGGCTGGCTGGCCCTGGATGCGCGCAGCCTGGCCCCCCTCGATACCCGACCCCTGAACCAGAAATCGGACGGCGAGTCGGTGATGGTGCAGGATCGATTGGTCTACGTCCGCGACGAGGGCGCCGGCCTGGTGGTGCTGCGCGACGGGGTGGAAGAGCGAGCCCTGCCGACCGAGTCGCCCATCTCCAGCGAGCTTCTGCCCACTGCGGACGGGAAGCTTCTCTTCGGCAACGACTCGGGTCAGGTCATCAGCTTCGATCCTCTCACCGGGGCGACCAGTACCCTGGTGCAAATTCCCGGGGAGACGGGGCACAAAACCTCCCCCTTGCGACTGGCCCCGGCCGGGGACGGAGGCCTGTACGTGCACACCCGGGACGGCCGGCTCTTTGCCTTCGACGCCCAGATGCAGCCCCGCTGGGACCGCCAGGACAGCTATCACCTGTCCTGGTTTGCTCCCACCGAGTCGCTGGACGGCACAAAGCTCTATCAGGGCAACATCAGCCGGGCCCTGGTGGCCCTCGATGCCACCACCGGCCAGGAGAAATGGCGCCACACTTACGTCGAAGAATTCGGCCTGGGCGCCTGCGGCTTCGCCCCGGTGCTGCAAGACGCGCAGGGGAACGTGTTCAGCGCCGCCCTGATGCAAAACCCCGACAAGCTGCACGAATTTCCCGAGCCCACGGTGCACTTTTTCAAGTTCACTCCCGAAGGCCAGCTGCTTTTTCGGGTGGACACAGGCCTGGAGCTGCGCCTGGGGGCGGGGCAGTTCGGGGAGATGGCCCTGGACAACCAGGGCAACCTGTGCGCCACCGCCGGCGGTCAACTGGTGGTCATCGGTCCGCGCGGCCAACTGCTCACGCGGGTCGATCCTCAGCAGCTGGCGGGCGAGGATCAGCTGGTCAACCACATGCTGATGAGCCCGGAGAAGGACCGGCTGGTCTTGATCTGCGGCGATTACTCCCCCTGGAAGCCAGAGCCCTACAGCCTGATCGAGGTGGATCTGCCCGGTCGGTTGGGCCGCCAGGCCGCCTCGGAGGCCAGCCAGGTGCGCGAGACCGAGCAGGGGGTTCAAGTCGGAGGAGTGCTCATCCGCAAGCGGCGCACCAGCCTCTAGCACACGGTTTTCCGGCATTTTTCAGGCTCGCCAGCCATGCTGATGGCAATGTTGCCTCGACTCGTCAACTCCTCGAGGTCGCAGTCATGATCGGCCGGCTTTCTGGCATTTCCTGGCTGGCCTGGCCGCGACCAGCCCCCCGGCCACTGCGCTATGAGCTCGGCACCGGAGCCCAGGTGGACACATCCGATCTCCAGCTCCAGCAAGCTTCGCGCCTGGCTCGGAAGTGCACCCGTGTCCTTTGTCGCGACGGCACCCTGGCCCCGGCCGATGCGGCCAGCAGCCACCAGGTGGCCCTGCGGCTGGCCGCCCTGCCCCCCGAAGCACAGGAGCAGCTCAAGCGGGCCCGGCTGAGAATCGTCGTGCTGGATTCTGAAAACCCGCCTCGGGGCGGCTATCCCGGCAAGGTGTTGGGCTCCCCCGACCGCTGGGAAGAGGGCCTGGGGGCCCAGTACCACTACCAGCGCAAAGAGATTCTGGTGCCCCGCCGGTATCTCGAGGCCCCCTTCAGCGGGGTAGGGGACAGCCTCTTGCACGAGCTCGGTCATGCCCTGTCGGATGCCAAGGTGGTGGATCGGGGCCGGCTCATGACCCTGGACGACGATCCTCGCCTGCTCGAGCTCTTCGAGGCCTATCGCAAGCGTTGCGGGTTCAAGCCAGCCGAGCCCAAGCCAGAAGGCCACGACTTCAACCAGCCCATGATCCTGGAGTTCGAGCGTCAGGAGGAGGCCTGGAGCCTCTATGCGGTCACCGAGCCTCGCGAGTATCTAGCCGAGGGGCTCAGCCACCTCCTGAGCGGCGGGGAGAAGAAAGAGAAGCTGGCCCGCCAGGACGGGCAGTTGGTGGAGTATCTGCGTGACTTCCTGATCGCCCCCACCAGGGGCGGGAGCCCGTTTGGCCTGTGGGACCCTCGTCCAGAGAGACCCTGACAATCAAGGCGATCATCAAGCCGAGCGATCCATCCGACACGGAATGGCGGGCAGGTCCTGAAACAGGATCGGCACCCCCTCCCTTTGCAGGGGGGCGGCCAGTCGGTCCAGCCAGTCGGCCACCGGTAACAGCTTGCGGTGAGCCCCGATCAACAGCCACGAAAGCCAGCTCGAGTTGCCCTGACGGGCGTGCTCGGGCGCGTTGTTGGCGATGCGCAGCATCGATTCGAGCATGTGGCGCACCATGCAGTGGCAGCGCGGGTCGCCCAACTGCTCCAGCTCCGCTTCGCAGGCCTTTCCCAGCTCGGGGAACGTCCCCACCCTGGTGCGGTCGACCACCCGGGTCAGGTCCGCAGGCTCGACGGTCCTTGGAGCCTCATAGGACACGCGGAACGGCTGCAGCTCGAGGTCCACGAAGTCCTCCTCCACGACCATCGAGCCCTGGCGGTTGAGCGGGCGGGCCAGCGCGTCCACCACCACGGCCAGGGGAAGGGTGCTCAACTCCAGCCCGATCAGGGCGCAAGAGAGGGGCACGGAACGACCCTGCGTCAGCCGGGCGTAGGCGGGAAGCCGTCCGAGGTTGATCTGGAGAGCCTGCCAGAGGTGTCCGGTCAGCATGCTCCTCTGGTCGTATCCTGCCAGGTTTTGTTCCACTTGCGGTTCTGGTCCAGCTTCCACAGCCTCGTGGCACGGAGGTGGTCGAACAGCCTGCTCGAATCAGGGCGACGCCATGAGCACCGATGAAGGTCAGCGCCCCGTCAAAGCCTTTCGTGAGCCGGAGTTGTCCGAGCCGATCCCGACCGCGCGGGAGGAAGATGATGACGAGCCATCTCACGGTCCCCACAAGGGGTTCTGGGCTCTGGTTCTGGGCTCGCTGGGGGTGGTCTTCGGAGACATCGGCACCAGCCCGCTCTACGCATTGCAAGAGTGCGTTCACGGTGATCACGCCGTGCCCCCCACACCGGAGAACCTGTTCGGCATTCTCTCCCTGATCTTCTGGGCCATGACCCTGGTGGTCACCTTCAAGTACGTGGCCGTACTGCTGAAGGCCGACAATCGCGGCGAAGGCGGCATCATGGCCTTGCTGGCCCTGGTTCCGGATGGGCTGCGCCGGGTCGTGGCCGGACGGATCGGGCTGGTCAGCCTGCTGGTGATCGCCGGCACCGCTTTGCTCTTTGGCGACGGCATCATCACTCCGTCCATCTCGGTGCTGTCCGCGGTCGAGGGGCTGGCGGTGGCCGAGCCCGGTTTGAGCCGTTTCGTCGTGCCGGTGACCTGCGCGATCCTGTTTGCTCTTTTCGCAATCCAGAGCCGGGGGACGGGCAGCATCGGAAGATTGTTCGGGCCCGTCATGCTGGTCTGGTTCACCGTCCTGGCAGGCCTGGGAGTGCGCCACATCCTGACGGCCCCGGAGATTCTGGGAGCCCTGAGCCCCCACCACGCCATCGGATTCTTCATCCACAACGGCGCTCACGGGTTTGCGCTGCTCGGCTCGGTGGTCCTGTGTGTCACCGGCGGTGAGGCGCTCTATGCCGACATGGGTCACTTCGGGCCCCGCCCCATCCGTGTGGCCTGGCTGTATGCGACCTTTCCGGCCCTGGTGCTGTGCTATTTCGGGCAAGGCGCCATGTTGCTCGCAAACCCCGAGGCCAGCAGCCGGGTGTTCTTCTCGATGGTGCCCAAGGGACCGGTGACCTTCGCCCTGGTGTTGCTGGCCACGGCCGCCACCGTCATCGCCAGTCAGGCTCTCATCTCGGCCGTCTTCTCGCTCACCCACCAGGCGGTGCGACTGGGCTACCTGCCCCGCGTCGAGGTGCTGCACACCTCCCGGCGCATTCAGGGCCAGATCTACATCCCGGTGGTCAACTGGAGCCTGGCCGTCTCGTGCCTGCTCCTGGTGAGCCTCTTCCAGCAGTCGAGCAAGCTGGCGGCAGCCTACGGGCTGGCGGTCAGCGGCACGATGGCCCTGACTTCCATCGTCTTCTTCTACGTCACCAGCTCCACCTGGAAGTGGCCCGCCTGGAAGAGCGTGGGCCTCTTGTGCCTCTTCCTCTCCATCGACCTGCCCTTCCTGGGGGCGACCTGCCTCAAATTCCTCCACGGCGGCTACATCCCCGTGCTTGTGGGTCTGGGGTTCTTCGTGATCATGGCGACCTGGGTCAAGGGACGGGCCCTGCTGGCCGAGTTCTATGCCAGCCGCACCATCCCCATCGACGAGTTCCTGGAGACGCTCGACAGCCGCATCAAGGCCCGGATACCCGGCCTGGGAGTGGTCATGGCCTCCCCCGGGACGGGCACCCCCCCGGTGCTGCTGCACATCACCCGGCGCTTTCGCGTGCTTCATGAGCAGGTGTTCGTGCTCACCGTCACCAGCGAGGACGTCCCAAACGTGCCCTTCGAGGAGCGCGTGGAGGTCGAGAGCCTGGGCCAGGGCTTTTACCGGGTGCTGGTACGCTGCGGATTCATCGACCACCCCAACGTTCCCCGGGCCGTGAGGCAAGCCCAGGCGCGCCTGCTGCTGAGCGAGCCGGCCTCGCAGGTGGTCTACCTGGTCAACCACGAGACCTTCGTGGCCACCGACCGGGGCAAGATGGGGCGTTATCAGGAGCTGTTCTTCGCCCTGCTCGCTCGCAACGCCGTGAACGCCAGCCATTACTTCGGCATCCTGCCCGAGCAGGTGGTGGAGCTCGGCTCACGGATCGATCTCTAGACAACCCCGCGGTTGACCTGGGAAATCTGTAAGGCTGGACATTTGCCTCCGAATGCGCTACCCTGGTGCGCAAGTTACCGATCGATCCGGATGCTCTTCGCACCGCTGAAAGTTTTCCACCCCTTCGGAACGCCATTCACGAATTGGAGACCAACTCATGCTTCAAGAACGAACCATGCCCAAGTGCCGCGACTGTAACCAGGAATGGACCTTTACCGTGCTCGAGCAGGCGCTTTTCGCCGAGCGCAGCCATCAGAACGACCCCAGCCGCTGCCCCAAGTGCCGGGCCAACCGCCAGGCCAAGCGCGAGCGCGGCGAGACGCGCGGCCACAACGCCCGCGAAGAGCGCATCGTGCACAAGGCTACCTGCTCGCAGTGCGGCTGCGAAGCCCGTCTGCCATTCAAGCCTCGCGAGGACCGCGCCGTCCTCTGCTCGGACTGCCACCGCAAGGCCCGTCTGGCCGGTTAACCCGACAGGTCAGTCAGCTCCTTTTCAGCCCCCTGTGAGAAGCTGGAAAGGATGGAAACCCGCTTCTATGCCGAGCGCTCCTGGCGCTGGCCCTGGCAAGACCGGCTCAAGCCGCTCGCGTCCGAGCAAGCTGCCCAACGCATCGAGCAAGGCCATGAGGTGCTGGCTCAGCCGGCCGATTCCGCTCGCCTTCTGCCCGTTCGCAGCCGCCATGAGCTGAGCCTGGCCAGCGGTCCGGGGCCGCCCGAGCTGAGCGAGATGGCCCGTCAGGGTTTCCGCTTCCAGGCCCGGGTCGCCGGGACGGCGGCCTGTGTCGGGGTCTATGGAGCCTACCTGGCCCTCACGCCGGGCTCGGGGGTGGACCAGCTGCAGCTGCTCGACCCGCGTAGCCAGCTGCCCATTCCCGTCGGGCCTGACGACCTGGGCAAGGTGAGCGCCTACTACGCGCGCGAGAACGAGCTCGAGAGCCAGGGCTACACCTTCTGGAGCCCGCAGGGCCAGCGCATCGCCAGCTATCTGGCCGGACCCGGCGCTTTGATCGGGCGCGAGCAACCATGGTTTTCACTGGACGCTCAAGACCCCGGGCCACGCATCGAGGCCATGGAGAAGCTGCTCGAGGCCGTACCCCTGGACACCGCCACGCGCGCTCTGCCCGAATACCTGGCCGGGGGGACCCTGGTCGATCAGGCCCGCACCCCCGAAGAGGAGGCCGCCCTGGCCACTCTGGCCCTGGAGCGACTGCCCGAGTTGCGTGACACGGCGGCCAAACTTACCCCGCAAGGTCAGGTCGAGCTGGTTCGCCTCTGTCCCGATGGCAAGCTGCGCCCCGAGCTGGTCAGCGCGCTCAGCGGGGCCCGCGACGTGCTGGCTCTCAGCGGCGAACTGCCCGCCTGGAAGCGCCGCTTTCTGGAGGGACTGTCCGGCCTCGATCCGGCGACCCAGAAGCTGGCTCTCAAGGAGTTGTCGGCCGAGAGCCCCGAGCAGATGGCCCGGGCTCTGGCCGGGGTCAGCCGCACGATTCGCTCCGAGGGAACCAACCAGGCCTGGGCGCGATCCGCGTCCCTGGGGAAGGTGGCGGTAGACAGCCTGCAGGGACTGAAGGTGCCCGAGCTGGTCAACCCGGGCTCGACCGTCACGCTCTGTGAGATCGCCCTGGAGCGTGCCGGCGAGCCGGAGGCCGAAGTGGGCTTGCAGGCCAGCCAGGCGGTGCGCGAAAAGGGCTACCCGAAGTCATGGGAAGATGCCGTGCTGGTCGGCAGGATGTACGTCGAGCGCCTGGCCCACCTGCCGGCCCCTGCCCTGGCCCGGGCGGTGGACGACCTGGCCAACCCGGGCTCTTATACCAGGCTTTATGAAGCCGTCCTCAAGGACCCCTCCCCCACCGACCTGGGGGCGCTGGCGGCCGATATCAGCCGGGAGCTGCGCGGCAGCACGTATCCTACCGCCTGGCAGGATGCCGAGAAAGCCGGGCGTGCCTTCGTCAGCCAGGTGGAAAGCCCGGGCTGCCGCGCCGCCCGAAGGCTGACCGGGGTGCGCAACCCGGGCTGCGCGGTGCTGGTCTACGAAGGCGCGCTGCGCAGCAAGGCGGGCACGACCGACGAGCTGGCGGCTCTGGGACTGGAGCTGAGCCAGAAGGTGCGGGACAAAGAGCATGACGGTTACCGCAACGCCTGGTGGGACGCTGCGGCGGCGGGCAAGGCCTTTCTCGAGGAGCTGGCGGCCGACTCGAACGGTTGCCGGGCGGCCCTGCAGGTAGAGAAAACTCACCACCCGGGCTCGCTGGTGGCGGTCTACGAGGGGGCGCTGGCCGAGCCCCGGGCCGAGATCGGCACTCTGGGCCGCAAGCTGAGCCAGGTGGTGCGGGACAAGCCCTATCCCAGCCACACCTGGGAGGACGCGGTGCTGGTGGGGCGTGGCTTCGTGCGCGGCCTAGACGAAGAGAGCCCGGCGCTGAAGGTGGCGGGGCTGCAGCATCCGGGCTCTTACGTGATGCTGTATGAGGCCACCCTGGAAGGAGCCAACCCCCTCAGCGCGGTGATGAGCCGGTCTTATCCCAATATCGCTCGAGACGGGTTGCAGGTGGCCGAGATGCTGGCGGGCGAGTTGCCTGCCGACAGCCAGGGAAGGTTGCTCGAGCAGGTCAGCGTGGGACTCTCTGCGGAGCATCGGCTGGCTTTCCTGCGCGAGGCGCTGGAGCAGCCGGTGGGGCTGGATGTGACAGGATCGGCCGAGGGGGTGCTGGAGGTGCTGGCCAACCAGACCGGGGTGGATACAGACCGGGTGGCTCGCCAGGCATTGGAGTTGCTGCGCCCGCGAGTGGAGGATCCGGCCCTGCTCGGCTATGTCGAGCGGGGCCTTGCCAGCGCCACTCCGGGCGAGCCGCTGCGGGTGCTGGACATGCTGGCCAACCTGGACTTCCTGAAGCCGTCCGCCACCACGGTCTTGGAGACGGCCGATCACGTGCAGATCCTGGGCAGCCGGGTCAAAGTGCGCAAACCGCAGGCGGTCGTGTCCGACCCCGGCGGGTCGTCCGGCCACGTGCGCTCTGCAGCGGAGCGCTCGCCCGGGGAGGGTTGAAGGGTCGTTCCTCGGACTCGCTCGGGATGGAAACCTGGAGTTCACCCGAGGGGGGTCGGGCCAGCTACCATTCAGGGCGTGATGACGATCCGTCCTTTGACCGCGCCCACCCGAGCGCGCCCCCGAGCCCGTCCCACGTAAACATTGTGGTTGAGCCATTTTTGGGTGCGGCTCGGTTCCTGCCAGGAATGTCCTGGTCTAAAGTCGGCATCTCACGAGCTCAGAAGCACGAGCTTGCGGAGCTCGCGTTCGATCTGAGGGTCCTGTCTGGCAGCTACCAGAGTGGTCCGAATCAACTCGCTCTGACTCGAGAGCTTGGATTCTTCCTGCAAACTGGCGAGCTCTTGCTGCAACCGAGTGGTCAGGCCCAGGTTGACCTTCTGCTCGGAGGGCTGCTGGAGCAAAGGGTCGCCGCGGAGCTTGCCCAGGCGCCGGGCGAAAGCCTGACGGCGTTTGGGGTGGTCGAGGAAGCTGGCCAATACGGCCTTGAGCACCAGTTCTGCGGCCGGAACCTGGCTGGGGTCTCCGCCAGCCGCGGACACGAGCATGGAGGCCAGATCCGAGACCACGCGCGGCACGCGGACGCTGGTCTTTTGACGCTTGCCGTGACGAGCCTTTTGAATCAGATGGGCGGACTGCTGAGCCACCGCAATTTGGCCTCCGCAAACGTCGCAGAAGGCGAGCATGGCGTGAGGCACGTCCGTGCCGTCCTCGAGATGCAGGGTGTCGTAGCGGAAGGTCCCTGTGCGCATCGCACAACAGCTATCGCAACCGGCTCGGATGGTTTGGCCAGGCAGATAGACTTCTTTCATCCGTGCTCCTCCGATCGGTGGAAGGACAGACAGATCAGGTCCTCTCCCACCAGATACAGCTTGAGGTACCACCGGACGCCTCCCACCACAGGGCGCATGATCCAGATAGCAGATCTGGATCGTAGTGGTGAGTTGCTTGCTGCGCCTGTTGCCCCCGCACTGAAGCAAGAATCAAAACTGCCTCGTCTTCGGCAAGCTCGCCCGAAGCGAGCAGATTCTTGGCGTCCTGAAAGGAGCGGCCCTCATGGGCAACTCTTCCCAGGCGCAGGCACTCCAACATCCGCTGCTTGTCTTCTTGAAACCCCACTCCATTGTACTACTTTCGCAGTACGTTGCAAGATCCTGTCAAGCACACCTTGCACGCGCGAGGGCGAAGGCCGGGTGCCCCTGCGGCCTGCGGCTGCGGAGGGGACCCCCGAGCCCGTCTCTGGACGCGCGAGGGGGTCGCCGACATAGACGCCCTCGCAGGCGGCGAGTGGGCCCCGCGCCCGAATTTTCATGCTGCGCGGGGCCCGCAGCAGCCGCCTGCCACCCGACGATGCTTCCCC
>BTUM01000116.1:0-20844 GCA_045863235.1 Candidatus Xenobia bacterium
CTTCGCGCCCCCGGCGCCGGCGGCTGACTTCGGCCAGTCCAGCTTCGCGCCCCCGGCGCCCGCGGCTGACTTCGGCCAGTCCAGCTTCGCGCCCCCGGCGCCCGCGGCTGACTTCGGTCAGTCCAGCTTCCCGGCCCCAACGACCGACTTTGGCGCTCCCGCGCCTGCGGCCGACTTCGGTCAGTCTGGTTTCCCGGCCCCGACGACCGACTTTGGCGCTCCCGCGCCTGCGGCCGACTTCGGTCAGTCTGGTTTCGCATCCCCAACCAGCGACTTTGGCGCTCCCGCGCCTGCGGCCGACTTCGGCCAGTCGGGTTTCGCATCCCCAGCGAGCGACTTTGGCGCTCCCGCACCGGCGGCCGACTTCGGTCAGTCCGGCTTCCCCGCCCCAACGACCGACTTTGGCGCTCCCGCGCCGGCGGCCGACTTCGGCCAGTCCGGCTTCCCCGCCCCAACGACCGACTTTGGCGCTCCCGCGCCGGCGGCCGACTTCGGGTCCAGTTTTCCCCCCCCGGCGCCTGCGGCCGACTTCGGCCAGTCCAGCTTCCCCCCCCCGGCGCCGGCCTCCGACTTCGGCCAGTCCGGCTTCGCCGCCCCCCCGGCGACCGACTTCGGCCAGTCTGGCTTCGCCCCCCCGGCGGCCGACTTTGGCGCTCCCGCGCCGGCGGCTGACCTCAGTCCATCTCCGGCGGCCGAGTTCGGCTCCTCCTTCGGTGTCCCCCCGGCGGACTTCGGCGCCCCGCCAGCAGCCGATTTCGGCTCCAGCTTTGGTGCCCCTCCGGCGGCCGAATTTGGCTCCACCTTCGGGGCCCCGACCGGCGAGTTCGGCCAGGCCACTTTCGGCTCCACTGAGCCGGTAGCCGAGGCGCCTGCCAGCGACTTCGGCTCCCCCTTTGGCGCCACGCCCACCTCGGACTTCGAAGCCGCTCCCTCCGCCTTTGGCGCGCCTTTTGGCGAGAGTGGCTTTGGTGCTCCTCCCGAGGCCTCCGCGCCGCCCGACTTCGGATTCAACGCTCCTCCCGCGAGCGAAGCCGAGTTTGGCTCCTTCCAGATGCCCTCCGTTCCGGGGGCTGACGCGGCTGTGCCCGAGGCCCCCTTTGGCGGTCCCACCGGCTTTGGGACCTTCCCTGAAGTGGGTGAGCCAGGCGGCTTCTCGGGTGGCTCCACCTTTGGCGAGCCCGGTGAGGTTGCGCCCGCCAGTCCCGAGGGCTTTGCTGCCGACAACACCTTCGGCGCGCCCTTCGGGGCCGAGTTCACCGCGCCCGAGTCGGCCTTCGACTCCGAGCCTGCTGGCCCGGCCCAGTTCGAGTCCGAGCCGGCCGAAGTGGCCTTCGGAGACAACCCGTTCGCCACGTCCGCCGCCCCCGCCATGGACTTCCAACTCGACCTGCCTCCACTGCCTGTCGTGCCTCTCGTGCCCCCGGTCACCGAGCACGGTCCGGCCGCTGGTCAGCTGTGGAGTCCTCCGCCTCTGCTCTATCTCAAGGACCAGGCTCTGCGCGACAGCATCAAGGGTCAGCTCGAGCTGCCTCCCAACTCTGGCGTCTTCGCCTGGGAGCCCCTCCCGCGCGTGGACAGCGCTTATCTCGAGGAGGTGGCTGCCCAGCACCAGATCATCCTGAAGGCCAGCAAGCAGGCCGCGGCCATGCCCACCCCGGGCAGCTGGGCCGTGGGCTCGGCCTTCGGCGAGAGCTCTGCTGCCGTTTCGGGCGGCAGCTTCCTCGAGCGCGTGCAACTGGCCGGCGGCCGTAAGGCCGAGGCGGCTGGAGGCGCCGCTCGCAGTGTCGAGGGCGGAACTCTGGCCGAGCGCCTGGCCGCCCGCCAGAAAGCCGAGCAGGAGGCCGCTGAGGCGGTCCATCCGGAGTTGCTGCCCCCGCAGGTGGAGGCCCCTCTCGAGCTGTCCGTGCCCGAGGTCGCGCCCGAGCTGGCTCTGGCTCTGGAAGTGCCTCAGCTGGAAGTCCCCCAGCCCGAGCCCCTGGCCCTCGAGCTCCCGTCAGAGCCCGTCGTTCTCCAGGAGCCCGAGCCCGAGATCCCGCAGCCCGAGCCTGAGCCGGAGCCCGAGCCCGAGGTGCTCGTCTCCCTCAGCATCGAGCAGGAGTCTCCCGCCGACCACGTGGCCCGCAGCCAGGAGATCCGCAACCAGGCTCAAGATCTGGATGTCACCACGGCCATCAACCTCTACCGCCGGGCCATCGAGGAGCAGCCCGAGAACCTCGTGCTGCGCACCGACCTGGCCGACATCCATATGAACTATGGCCTGCTCGACGACGCGGTGGTCCAGTACCGCCAGATCGTCATGCGCAAGCCCCAGTCGGTCAGCCTGCGGCACAAGCTGATTCAGGCTCACCTTTGGAACGACAACTTCGACGAGGCGGCGGCGACTCTGATCGAGGTGGCCGACATCCTGATCGAGCACAAGATGAACCAGGAAGCGCTCGACTCCCTGCAGATCGTGCTCAGTCTCGACCCGCACCATTTCGAGGCTCGTCACAAGCTGGTGGACCGCTTCAACCAGATGGGTCAGAGTAATCTCGCGGCCCACCATCTGCGCCAGCTGGCCGAGGGCGCCCTCACCAAGGGCAACGTCGAGCTGGCCATCAGCGCGTTCAACCAGCTCATGGAGATCTCCGACGATCCCAGCCTGGAAGATCGCCTGGCCCAGGTCTACGAGTCCCAGGGCAATCAGGAAGAGGCCCTGCGCCACCTGCGCAACCTCAGCCATCGCTACCAGGAAGCGCAGCGCTGGGAGGACGCGGCCAACGTCACCGAGCGCATCATCGCCCAGGACCCCGACAACCTGGAGATGCGCCGCAGCCTGATCGCTACCTACGAAGGGCTCAAGTGGCACGACAAGGTGGTTGCCCAGCAGTTCGAGCTGGCCAACTTCTACTATCGCCAGGGCGACCTCAACCAGGCCCTGGAGCTTTTCGAGACCGTGGTCCAGAGCCGTCCGGACTTCCACGAGGCCCGTCGCGGCCTGGCCGACGTTTACCTGGACGTGGGCCGCATCGAAGAAGCCATCAAGCACACCGACACGTTGACCCAGCACTATCTGGCCACCATGGATCACCAGACCGCCATCGCGCTCTACGCGCGCCTGGTGGATGCGCTGCCCGAGAACACCGAGTTGCGCGAGAAGCTGATCAAGTTCTACGAGGTCGCTCAGGACCCGCAGAACGCCCTGGCCCAGTGGCTGATCCTGGCCGAGTTGCACGAGCAGAACGCCCGCCACGAGCAGGCCGTCACCGCCTATCGCAAGGCGCTCGACCTGGACGAGTCGCGCGACGACCTGCACTATCGGCTGGCCCTGCTCTACTCCGACCCGCTCTCCAATCCGACCGCAGCTCTGCAAGAGCTGCAGCGCGTGCACGAGCTCAACCCCGGGCACGTGGACGCCATGGAGCGCTACGTGCGGATGCTGCTCGCCTCTGGCAAGGCCAAAGAGGGCTCGGAAGTCATCTTGAAGCTGGAGAAAGCCAACAAGAACGGGGCTCGCGTGCGCCAGTCCGTGCTCGACGAGTTCCGAGACAAGATCGAGGCCGATCCCACCGACCTTCGCACTCGTTTCACCTATGGCGAGACCTGCTTCCACCTGCAGGCCCTGGACATGGCCATCGAGCAGTTCCAGTTCACCCGCCGCGATCAGGCTTACGAGCTACCTTCCTACAACATGCTCGGGATGTGCTTTGCCGAGAAGACCGGCTTCAACATGCTCGACCTTGCGATCAAGCAGTTCCGCAAGGGCCTCGAGACCAAGGGCCACTCCGAGCAGGACTATCTGGAGCTTCGCTACAACCTGGCCATGCTCCAGTACCGCAACAATCGTCTCCAGGAAGCTCTGCAGGAGCTGAAAGACTGTTATGCGGTGGACATCGCCTATCGCGACGTGCGCGAGTGGATACGCCGCATCGAGTCCGAGATCGCCGGTGGACCCAAGGTTCCGCCCAGCCGCTTGAAGTAACGGAGAGAGCGTACCATGGCCGACAACACCCTTGAGCAGTGGATTCAGCACGCCGACGCCCTCGCCACCCAGGGACGCTGGGACGATGCGCTGGCGGTCTATCACCGCATCCTCGAGCACGACCCGCGCAATCTGGACGTGCGCGAGCGCGTCATCAGCATCTCCATCAAGAAGGCTGACTATCAGGAGGTCATCCACCAGCACATGACCTGCGCCGAGATCTTCCGCGTGGACGGCGATCCCGAAGCGGCCATCGACTGCTACGACAAGATCCTGCGCCTGGAAGAGACCGTCCAGAACAAGGGAGCCGCCATCAAGCCCGGTCAGGGCGATGATCTCAGCCACGTGCAGGCCCTGGTGGGCCAGTTCAAGCCCGAGATCTTCTACCAGATCGGTCGCTTCAACCTCGAGCGTCAGGCCGTGGACGTGGCCTTGCAGTACCTGCGCAAGAGCCACGAGCTGCACCCGGGCCGCTGGCAGACCCACATGGCCCTGGGCCAGGCCTACATGGAGAAAGAGCTCGACAAGGAAGCCATCGGCGAGTTCCAGGAGGTCTTGCGCCTGGCCCCCGAGGAGTCGGCGCAGGCCTACGAGATGCTGGGCGAGGTCTTCGTGCGCCAGGGCCGCTCGCCCCACACCACCATGGTGTGGTTCCAGCACGCCGGCGAGTTCTACCTCAAGAAGGGCCAGCTCGACGACGCCGTGCGCACTTATGAGCGCATCCTCACCCTCGACCCGAGCAACCGCGACATCATCAACCATCTCGGCGAGCTCTACCTCAAGCAGGGTGCCCGTGAGAAGGCCGTTCAGGTCTACTTCACCCTGGCCCAGATGTACGAGCCCGAGGGAGTGCTCGACAAGGTCCTCCAGCTTTACGAGAACATCATCCAGCTCGATCCTGGTAACGAGCACGCTCGCAACAAGCTGATCGCCATTTACCAGGGCATCGTCGAGCGCGACCCCTCCAACTTCGGCATGCGCATGCGATTGATCGAGGCTTTGCAGCAGCGTGGCATGACCGCCGAGGCCGTGCGCCACTACTTCGCCATCGCCCAGAGCCACATCGAGCGCGGCATGCTCGACGACGCCGTCAAGGTCTCGCGCAAGCTGCTCGAGCTCGACCCCAACAACGTCCAGGCCCGCGAGATCCTGGGCGACATCTACCTCAAGAAGGACATGCCCCAGGAGTCCATGGACATGTTCCAGCAGGTGGTCAAGATCCACCGTGCCCGGGGCGACGAGAACGCGGCCCTGGAGGCCCAGCAACGCCTCATTCAGCTCTTCCCTCAGGCCTCCGAGCTGATCTACCAGGTGGCCATCTCGCTCAAAGAGCAAGGCAACTACCAGGGGGCTCTGCACGAGCTCGAGCGCATCCTGGCCGACAAGCCCACCGACATGGCCGCCCACGTCTACCGCTCCGAGTGCTTGCGCGCGCTCAACAAGTTCCCCGAGGCCATCCAGGCTTACGCCCACATCCTGACGGCCGACCCTTACAACGTGGATGTGCGCAAGAACCTCATCGACGCCCTGATCGTCATCCAGCGGCCCGACGACGCCTCCATCCAGGTGGATCAACTGGTCCAGCTCAAGGTGCCCGAGCCCGAGCGCCTCACCTACCGCCACCGCATCCTGCAGTTGCACCTGGACAAGAACAACCTCGAGAAGTTCGAGCTCGAGCTCAAGAAGCTGCCCGACCAGGACGAGCAGAAGCTGGTCTTCCACAAGGAGATGGTCAAGCGCTATCTCGACGCCGGCAACCTGGAGAAGGCCTTTGAGGGTCTGCCGCAGATCCCGCGCTCGGACCGCGAGCGCAACCGCCTGGTCACCCGGATGCTCGAGATCCCGCTGGCCAGCGGGGACCTTGAGACAGCCGCGGCGGCCATCTACCGCCTGCCCGAGGACGATCCTCTGCGCCTCTCCTTCCAGCGCCGCCTGGTGCTGAGCTATCTCGACGCCGGCCGGCTCGACGAGGCTGCCTCCGAGTGCAACCGCCTGCCCGAGAACGACGAGGCTCGTCCCGGCTTCACCCAGCGCCTGATCGCCGCATTTTTGCAGAGCGGTCGGCTGGATCAGGCCACCGAGGAGATCAACCGCCTGGCCGAGGGCGATCCTTTGCGCATCTCCTTCATGGGGCAGCTGATCGAGGCCTATCTGTCGGCCGGCGACCTGGATCGGGCCGCCCAGGAGGTCGCCCGGCTCGACGCCGCCGACGAGATTCGGCCCCAGTACGGGCGCCGCATCATCCAGGCCTACCTCAATGCCGGTCGCTTCGAGGAGGCCGAGCGCGACATCTTCGCCCTGGACGACGAGGACCCCGAGAAGCGCTCCTTCCTGCGCCTGCTGGCTCAGAAGTTCCTCACCATGGGCGAGCTCGAGCGCATGCGCGAGATTGTCATGAAGATGCCCGACGACATGGAGGAGAAGCACCAGTACCTCGACGGTCTGGTGCACAACTACCTCGACCAGGGCGACCTGGTGCGGGCCCGGGCCGAGATCTACCACATGGCCGAGATGGTCAGCGGCCAGGGCAACCACCAGGAGGCCGAGCGTCTCTATCGCGAGATCCTGGCCTACCATCCCGGCGATGTCGAGATCCGCCTGCGCTTGTCCCAGGAGATCGCCGCTCAGGGCGAGATGGAGCGCGCCCGCGAGGGGATGCTGGTGCTGGCCGGCCGTTTCCATCGAGAGGGGAATGCCACCAGCGCGGCCGACATTTACACCCGCATCCTCGACCTTGACCCGCGCAACCTCAATGCCCGCTACAAGCTGGGCTCGCTCTGGGCCCAGCAGGGCCAGACCGCGCAGGCACTGGAGCAGTTCTCCACCCTGGCCAAGGTCTACCTCGAGCAGAACCTGCACGAGGTGGCCCAGCGGGTGCTCTATCGCATCCTCAAGCTCGACCCCAAGGACATTCCTCACCGGCGCCAGATGATCGGCCTTCTGATCCGCAATCTGCGCTTTGACGACGCGACCAAGCATTACCGCCAGCTCATGACGATCTACCTCGAGCGGGGCGAGGTCGACGAGGCCCTCAGCTGCGTGCGCGAGATCATCAACCTGCAGCCGCTCAACCTCGAGCTTCGTCAGTCGCTGGGCGTCATGTTTCTCAAGGCCGGCTTCCTCGAGCAGGGCCAGAACCTGCTCGAAGAGCTGTTCCAGAGCTATCGCGAGAAGAACGACGTGGAGCGCCAGCTCAAGACCCTGGGCACCCTGGTGGAGTCCTTCGAGGAGAACGAGCAGTGGGAGAGCGCTCTTGAGTATCGCGAGCGGGTGGCCGACCTTTTGCGCGACACCGAGCAGTGGCCGCGCGCGCAAGCCGAGTACCTTCACATCCTGCAGGGTTACCTGAATCGGGGCCATAAGGAGCAGGCCGATCCCATCTTCGTCAAGATGATCGACGGCGCGTTCCGCGACCGTTCGGTGCACGAGTTGATCCATGTGCTCGAGTCGCTCGAGGAGCAGTTGCGCGAGTCCGACCGTCCGGCTGTGGCCCTGGTCGTGCGCGAGCGCCTGGCCACGGTCATGGAGCGCATGGACGATTGGGATCGGGCCCTGGCCTTGCTCGACTCGGTCTCCAACCTCTACCTCGAGATGGGCGACGTCGAGCAGGGTCTCACCTTCCGCCGTCGCGCCGCCGATCTGGCCCTCAGCCACGAGCGCACCGACCAGGGCATCGAGCACCTTTTCCTGCTGGCCCAGTCGCTCATCGAGCAGCGGGGCCTGGAGGCGGCCCGTCCCGTGCTGGACGAGCTGCGCCGGACGGCAGCCGGCGACGTTCGCTTCCTGGAGCGCGTGGCCGACGTGGTCTTCAGCCAGGGACTCTTCGAGGAGGCGCGTCCCATCTACCACGAGGTGCTCGAGATGGAGCCGGGACGCCCCGAAGCCCTCTCTCGGATCGCCATCATCTATGCCCGCGAGGGCCGGCTGGAAGAGGCTGCCGGAGTGGCCAAGCAGATCTTTGCCAAGGGCCTGGTGCCTATGATCATCGAGGAATACAAGCACGTCACCGGCTACAAGCCTCACGACGCCGGCTCTCACATCCGCCTGGGCCAGTTCTACCAGCAGCTCGGCTTCCTGGAGGAGGCCATCTCCGAATTCCTGGCCGCCTCTCAAGACCCGGCCAAGTTGCTCTTGTCCTACAACCACCTGGCCCTCTGCTTCAGCCAGCAGGGCTATCGCAAGCTGGCCATCCGCCAGTTGCAGAAGGCGCTCGACCTGCCAGGTTTCGAGGAGGAGGACCTGCTCGAGACCCGGTTCAACATGGCCAACGCGCTCGAGGAGGAGGGCCTCCACAAGGAAGCGCTGGGTGCCTTCCAGGAGTGCTATGCGGTGGATATTCGCTACCGCGACGTGGCCCAGCGCATCGAGCGGATCCTGGAGATCATGCAATCGAACGGGGGAGGGAGCGGGGAAATGCAAGCTGACGGTCCTCCCGAGGAGGACCTGGAAGGCCTGATGGGGTAACATCACTTCCAATGTCTCCGTCCCGAACCCTGGCAATGGCTGGCTGGCAGCGTCGTTTACTGGCGCTGTCCCTGGTTGTTTGGCTCAGCCAGAGTCCCGCCCTGGCAGAGGAAGGCGCCGTCAACAGCCTGACGCCGCACCTGGACACGCTCTGGCTGGCCCTGTACGTCCTGCTGGGGGCGCTGGTGGCGCTGATTCTCTGGGAGGTCATCGATCGGATGCCGCGCCGCGTGAAGATCGACGCCGCCGTGGCCTTGCCGGAGCCTGAGAACGACTACATCGACCCCACCAAGATGAAGTTTGCCGAGCCTGCCAGGCCTGCCGCCCCCGTGCCCACGAGTTTCGCCCCCCCGCCGCCGCCCGCCGAGCCGATGGCTCGGCCCCCGGCCGCTCCGCCGCCGCCGCCCGCTGCAGACGACGACAATCCTTTCCGCAAGCTCTCCAAGCTCGGTGGCGAAGACGATTCGCCCCTGGCTCCGGCTCGGCCCCCGGTGCCTCGCAGCGAGCCGGCCAGCATTCCCGTGCCGGCTGCTCCCGCGCCCTCGCCTGCCTCCTCGGGGCTGGGCGATTCCGGGGGGAGCTCGGGGGGATGGGCTGACCTGCTTCAGCGCGTGCGCGCCGGCGAGCCCGGCAGTGGCAGCGCCAGCGAAGACTCCGGCAGCATGCCAGGCCGGAGCGCCATGCCTCCCATGACCGAGGTGGAGTCGGCCCCCTCCTCGAGCACGGCCGCCTGGGAATCGCTGCTCAAGAAGTCGGCCAACGATGTGGGGCCGGCTCCCGATACCTCGACCGTGGGCGGGGGCGATTTTCAGCCACGCTCCATCAAGCTCGGTGGGGGCGGGGGCGAGGAGGCTCCGGTGGTGGATCCCCTGCGGATGGCCCTGGACAACCCGTCCTCCGACCCGGACGAGAACCTTCCCGATTTCGTCAAGAAAGCGACCCGCACGATCGCGCTCGATCTGAAGAAGGGTGGCGAGCAGACGCCTCCGCCGCCGATGCCCAAGACGGAGGGCTAGGTATCGATGGCGGTTACCACGGAGGCAGGCTTGGAGTTACCCAAAGGAAATCCCCTCATCGAGGACATCGCGCTGCAGCATCACGACGTGAGCGAGATGCTCAACAACCTCGAGCAAGACGAGTTTACCGGCTACGTCAAGTTCGAGGCAGCCGGTAGCCTGCGCGGCTATTTCTTCTTCAATCACGGCACCATCTTTCGGGCCGTGGAGATGGAGCGAGCCGACGCCACCCCCATCGTCCGCATGGTTCCGCGCTTGATGAACCGCACCAAGTCCTACCATGAGGTCTCCACCTCGAGCTACGTCATGTCTCCGAGGCTGGTCAACGTGCTGGGCTCCATGTTCGCTTTCAAGCCCCTCTTCATCGATTATGAGGTCAAGCGCAAGGAGCTCAAGAAAGTGCTCGGCAAGATCGAGCAGGACGAGTACTCCGGCATCATGCGCGTGCAGCTTCCCGACGAAGCCGTCTTCCTCTTGATGGAGCGGGGCACCCCTGTGATCGATCAGTTCGCCAAGCGCTACGGAGACGTGCTGTGCGGCACCGAGGCGGTTTCCAACCTGCTCGACTACATCCACAAGAACGGCTCCACCATCCAGGTGCACGTCGAGAAGGCGGGCGAGATCGAGTATCGCGTCAAGCGGATCGAGGAGGACCTGGACAAGATCAAGCAGTTGATCGTCAAGAACGACGCCGGCTTCCTGCGTGCCCAGGACATCGTCAAGGTGGCCGAGGAGATCGTGCGCGACTGGGGTTACGATCTCAAGTCCACCTTCACCGTCGAGATGGAGACCTCCACGGGCCAGATCTTCGAATACAAGTGCCAATCCGGCAAGAAGCTGGCCGGCTACGTTGGTCTGCACACCAACATGATGAAGTCCATGGGTTTGAACGAGGGCGACGTGGTCAACATTCGTCCCCTCAGCGCCTCCTGAGCTGAGCCGCTCTGCGCGCAGCCTGCTGTTCCTGGTCCTGGTGCTGGGCGTCCTGCTGCGGGTCAGCCTGTTCGAGCTGGTTCCCCGGGCCACCGTAGGCGACATCTACCACCACGTCCTGCTGGCCAGCAACCTGCTGCAGGGGCACGGCTACTCTCACAGTCCCGCCCCACCCTACTACCCCGACCTGCAGCGCCCACCGGCCCTGCCCCTGGTGCTGGCCGGCGCCCTCGCCCTCAGTCAGCTCAGTGCGGTTCCCGCGCCCATCTTGATGCTGGTGCTGCAGACCGCCCTCGACCTCGGCACCGGCCTGATCCTCTACCGGCGCCTGCGCCAGCTGGCGCCACAACTCGCTTTGCCGGCCCTGGCCCTGTACCTTCTGAGTCCCTATCCGGCCTTCTTCCCCAGCCTGGCCCTGACCGAGTGCCTGGCGGGCTTTCTGCTCATGGCCACCCTGGATCGGGCTCTTGTCCTGGCCAGGGCTCCCACCGCCGGGGGGGCGGCTCTGTTGGGCTCCCTGGCTGGCCTTTTGATCCTGACCCGCCCGGCCCTCTTGCCGGTGGCGCTGCTGGCCCTGCTCGCCTCGCGTCGCCAGCTCCCCCTGGCCCTCTTGACCTGCGCTCTGCTCTTGCTACCCTGGACCGTGCGCAACGCCACCGTTCCGGGTGGGCGTCCCACCCCCATGCTGGTGAGCGGCATGGGCATCACCCTCTGGTTCGGGGTGACCTTCGACGGTGGGGTCCACCTGACCGGCCGCCCTCCTGCCGGCGAGGCCGAGTTCCAGCGTTACCTTCTCCAGTGGCGTCGCGGCCAGGACCTGCCTCCCGAGGAGGTCATGGCCATCGATCGACAGCTTTCGGCTCTGGCCGTGCAGGCCATCCGGAGCAACCCGGCCGCCTACCTGGCTCACGTCGTGGCCCAGGCGGGCCGGCTCTGGTGGGCGGCCGACGACGGCCTGGTCAACTACGATGCGGCCCGCGTACCCCCGGAGCGCCTCCAGCTCCTCTATGTGGTCTCTCAGACCTGCCAGCGCATCCTGGTGGTCCTGGCGGCCGGGGGGCTGCTGGTGGGGGGGCGCAGACTGTGGCCCCTCTGGCTGCTGCTGGCTGTGGTCAGCCTGCCCTACTGCCTCATCCACGTCGAGGCCCGCTACCTCCTGGCGCTCGAGCCCGTGCTGGCGGGTCTGGCGGCAGCCTTTCTCTGGTGGCTGAAGGAAACCCTCACTCGAGCGAGAACCCGGAATCAATCCGCGCGCTGAATGCGAGACGCGGCTTTATTTGTGAGGGGAAGTCTTTGTCCGAACTGGCCAGAGTGCTGGAAAACTTTTGTCGCCTGGATGGGGTGCAGGGTGCCCTCATTTTGAGCGCCGACGGGGCGCTGGTGGATAACCATGCCCCCTCCGTGGGCGAGCTGGAGCCTCTGGTCCGGCTCGTTTCCCAGAGCCTTTCTCTGGGACGGCAGGCGGCCGACTCGCTGGGGAAGTCGCCCGTGAATCACCAGTATCTCGAGTTCGCGCACATGCAGATCACCTCAGAGATTTTGAAAAACCAGAACGTCCTGGTGGTTTGCGCCAAGACCGGTGCCAATCTTGGCCGAATCCGTTTGGAGATCAAGAAGACCAAGCCCGACGTTGAGAAACTGCTCGGGTAAACGAGAGGGACGCCAGCTTGCCGAAGAAAGTCTTGATAGTCGACGATGAGCCTCACATTGTCGAAGTTGTCCGGGTGTGCCTGGAGGACTCGGGCCTCGAGCTCATGGAGGCCGCGGATGGAGAGCACGCACTCGATTTGACCCGGCAGGCCCATCCCGACCTGGTCATTCTGGACGTGATGATCCCCAAGATGGATGGTTACGCCGTCTGCCGTGAGATCAAGGCCGACCCCGCCACCCGCTCCATCCCGGTCATCTTGCTGACCGCCAAGGGTCAGGCAGCCGACATCGAGGAAGGCCAGCAGGCCGGTGCCGATTCCTACCTGACCAAGCCCTTCAGCCCTCTGAAGCTACTGGCCGAGGTCTATCGCCACCTCAGCCTGGGGATTCCGTAAACCGCCCAGCGGTGGCCATCCGCGAAGGCGAGCGCCGTTCCCGCGACCAGCTCGTAGCCCTCTACGAGATCGGTCGAGCTCTCAACTCGACCCTCGAGTTAGGCGAGGTGCTCTCCCGCATCCTGGACATGCTCTTACCCCTCTTTGAGGCCGAAGCCGGCTCCATTATGCTGGCCGAGGAGGATGTGCTCACCATCGGCGCCGCCACCGGCCTCTCCCCCGAGATCATCGCCCGTACCCGGGTCAAGCGGGGCGAGGGGATCGCGGGCTGGGTGGCCCAGACCGGCGAGCTGTTGCTGCTCAACGGCAAGGTGACCGACCCGCGTTTTACTCACCTGGTGGAGCGGCCCGACGAGATCACCTCTTCTCTGTGCGCCCCGCTGCGCCATCGCGAGCAGATCACCGGGGTGCTCATGCTGCGCCGCAGCGAGCCGTCCAGCTTTACCGTCGACCAGTTGGACTTCTTCCAGTCGGTGGCCGACCAGGCTGCCCTGGCCATCGAGAATGCCCGCCGGGTGGAGCAGGTCGAGCGCGAGCGCCAGAAGTCCGAGGCCATCTTGCGCTCCATGGCCGACGGCGTGCTGGTGACCGACGCCAACGGCCTGATCGTGCACGCCAACCCCGCGGCTCTCAGCCTGTTCGGTCCCAACCTGACCGACCGGCAACTGCCGGGCCTGATTCCCAACCTGGCTTATCAGCACATTCTCGGTCAGGTGGCCCGGGGCCGGCCCTACGAGAGCGAGGTGCGGGTGGGTCCCGAGCAGCTCTTGCGCGTCAGCGTCACCGCCCTGGGCCTGGCCGAAGGCTCGCCCGAGGGCCTGGTCCTCTTGTTCCATGACGAGACCGAGCGAGCCCGCATCGAGCGCATGAAGTCCGAGTTCTTGTCCATGGTCAGCCACGAGCTCAAGACCCCCATCACCACCATCCAGGCTTTTCTCGAGCTGTTGATCTTCCGCGAGTTCCCCCTCGAGCGTCGGCGCCACTTTCTCGAGATCAGCCTGCAGGAAGGCCGACGCCTGCAGAAGCTGATCGAGGACATCCTCGAGCTTGCCCGCATGGAGTCTGGTCGCTTCCGGCTCCACAAGTCGCGTTGTCAGTTCCAGGATCTGGTGCGCTCCGTCCTGCCCGGCTTTGTGGAGCGCTTCCCGCTGCACAGCTTCGTGCTCGAGGCCGGGGCTGGTCTGCCCACCCTGGAGGCCGACCCCATGCTCTTGACCCAGGTGCTGACCAACTTGCTCTCCAACGCCGTCAAGTACTCGCCCGACGGGGGCGATGTGCGCGTCAAGGTCGAGGCCAGCGGCGATCGGCTCATCTGTTCGGTGTCCGACCAGGGAATCGGCATCGAGAAGGATAAGATTCCCTATATCTTCGAGAAGTTCTACCGTGTGGACAACTCGCTTACCCGCGAGACGGGCGGCACCGGGCTCGGCCTGGCCAACGCTCGCTACATCGTAGAAAGTCACGGCGGCTCGATCTGGGCCGAGAGTGAGCCGGGCCGGGGCACCACCTTCACGGTGGCGCTTCCGCTCCAGACCAGTGAGGTGTAGCCCATGCTGACGACCGACGAGTCCAACCAGACCGCGCTCGAGTCCATGATCGAGCGCTTTCGCGCCGTTCTGGTTCAATCGCCTCAGAATCCCACCGTGTTGCTTGGCTTTGCCGAGGCCAACCTGCGTCGGGGCCGCCGACTGGAGGCGCTGCAGGCTTACCAGAAGGTGCTCGGACTCACTCCCGACGTGAGCGACGCCCACCTGGCGGTGGCCGAGATCTATCTGCTCCATGGACTGCCCCTGGAGGCCTATGAGGAGCTGCGCAAGGTCTTCGAGATCGAGCCCGGCCGCCCCGAGGCTCACCTGTTGCTGCACGAGATTGAGCCCCTGGCGCCCGTTCCCCACGCCCTGGAGTACCTGCGGGCTCGTTTTCCGACCGAGTTGCAGGTCGCCGAGACCCGCTCGCGCCTGACCCTGGAGGTCGAGCACCTGGTGCGCGAGGTGGAACAGCTGAAAGAGACGGGCGAGGGTCCCAACTCCGAGCCCGTGGCCGCCTACCACCTCGAGCAGGCCCGCAAGCGCCTCAGTCGCACCCAGCACCTGCTGAGCCTGCTGGAGACCCTGCCCCTCTACAGTGGCGAGCCCGAGATGCCGCGGCCGGGCGCCATGCATCCAGGCGACACCGAATCTTATGACGCTCAGCCCGAGATGCCCGACCACTCCATCGGGGAGACGGGCTACGAGACCCAGGAGCTGCTCGAGCCTTCCTACGAGACTCCCGTGCTCGAGAGCGAGCCGGCCTACCAGGTCTTTGAGCCCGTGCCAGAGCTCGGCCAGGAGCCCGAGTCAGAGTTCGGCCAGGAGTCCGAGCCAGAGCTCGAGCCTCGAGAGGACTCCGAGTCCTACGAGGAGTTGGCCCCCGAGCCAGAGGCTGCCGGTGAGAGTGACATCGAAGACTTCTTCCAGAGCCTGGCCCTGGGCGGCGAGCCTGAGTCCGACGAGGTGGCAGAGTCGGAGCCCGAGCTGGTGCAAGAGTCCGAGCCGGTGGCGACCGAGCCCGAGCCCGTCCTCGTCGAGCACACCGGGCCTGCTGGTCTTTCGCCCGAGCGCGTGAGCTACTACGAATCCATCGCCCCCGCCATGCGCGAGGCAGTGGACGATCTCTTGCGCACCCGCGGGCTGACCTCCATCTTCGTGGTCTCCTCCGACGGGCACGTGGTGGCCCACCAGTCTCGTGACAGTGTGACTCCCGAGCAGATGGGCGAGCTGGTGCTGCAGATCCAGAGCTGTCTGCGCGAGTTCGGCAACGAGCTGGCCTACTGGGCCCTCGAGTGCGAGGGCGGCATCGTGCTCTTGCAGCAGCTTGACGAGCGCCACGGTCTGGTGGCCGTGGGCCAGCCCGGAGCCAGCTTCGCCATGATCCGCCTCAACCTCGACAGGGCCCGCCCCCGGCTGGCCGAGCCCCTGGCCTCTGCTCCCGACTGAGCTGAGCACTCTGGAAGCGCGCCTGAGCGCGCTCTACCTCGGGGCGCTCCGGCTGGCGGTGCTGGGGGCCCTGGTGTTCGTGGTGTTCTTCCCGGCCATCCCGGCCATCGACCTCTGGTTCTGGAACCCCGCCGCTCCGGGAGCCCAGGCGGTCCGGCTGAACCCGCTCGGCATCCTGCTCGACATCCTGCACAACACCGACTCCGGCGGTCAGCAGGCCTCCGGCACCGGGCTGTTGCGCGGCGTGGTGCTGGTGGCCGGCGGCCTCTGGCTCATGCGGCTGCGCCGACTTCCCCCCCGGCTGGCCCCCCTGGTGCTGTGCGGCCTGGTTTTCCTGGGCGTGGCCCTGATTTCCAGCCTGCGCTCGAGCCACGTGCACGACGCCCTGCTGAGCTGGCTCGACTACGTCGTCGTCTGGCTGGCCTTTCTGATTGCCGCTGACCTCACCTGCGAGCTCCAGCACGCCGGATGGAGCGTCTCCACCGCCCTGGCTCGCCTTCTGGTCGTCACCGCCGCCTTCGTCATGCCGGCGGCCATCGTGCGCTTCATGGTGGACGTGGGCAAGGACTACGGAGCCATGTCCGGCTCCTTCTACCAGCCAAACATGTTCTCGTCTTATCTCGAGTTCGCGCTGGGAGCGGGCCTTGCGCTCTACCTGGCCCGCCCCCCGGGTGTCGCCCCGTCCCCATCCCCCCAGCCGCGCCCGCTCTTCAGCGCCAGCTTCTGGCCCTGGCTGGCCGGGGGCGTCCTGGTGAGCGTCATCGTGGGACTTTACCGCTCCTACTCCCAGGGCGCCTGGATCGTGTCCTGGGCCATCCTGTTGCTGGTGCTGGCCCTGCTTGCCCCCCATCGCCCCTGGCTCCGCTATCTGTTGACCTGCCTGGCCATCCTGGCTCTGGCTGCGCTGGCCGCTCTCGGTTTCCGCTCCTTCAGCCCCCTGCTGGCCCTGGCTGCGCTGGGACAACTGGCCCTGCTCTTCTGGCTGCTCCGCCCCCTGTCGCCCCCCACCACCCTGTATCTCGTCGTGCTGGCCCTGGCCGCCTTCCTGATGGCGCGCCAGGTCGTGCCGCTGGTGGCCAAGGTCGATCCCACCGAGCGCGCCCTGACCGTGGCCCGGGGCACCGACGTCAACGTCCACGCCCGCTTCGTCTTCTACCGGGGGGCCCTGAGGATCTTCGCTCAGCATCCCCTGCTGGGGGTTGGTCCCCAGGGCTTCCAACGCTACTACCCCCAGTATCAAGAAGACGTGATCTACTTCTCCAAGTTCAGCCACTGCATCTGGCTCACCATCTTGTGCGAGACCGGCCTGGCCGGCTTTCTGCCCGTCCTGGCGGGCACCGGCTGGGCATTCTGGATGGCCCTGCGCTGGCCCGGTCGAGCCCCCGCCCGGGCCGGGTTGCTGGCCGGCGCCACCGGATTCCTGGTCCACTCCACCTTTGACGTGCAGTGGGAGTTTCTGGCCCTACCCCTGACCCTGGCCGTGGTGGCCGGGGTGCTGGTGGGCGAGGTGGTCGAGGAGGCTCCTCTTGGCGACTGAGCGCTCCTCCTGGAGCATCCGACCCCGGCTGCTGGTGCAGTTTGTGCTGGCCACCCTCCTCTTCGCCCTGGCCTACGCCAACTTTCTGGCCATCTTCAGCGAGGTGGCCCAGCGCAACGGACTGGCCCACGCCAACGCCCGCCACTACGACAAGGCCGAGCAGGCCTATCGCCAGGCGCTGCTGCTCGACCCGCTCTGGGGGGAGAACTATCGCCACCTGGCCCTGCTGCTGCTCAGCCAGCTCACCCCCGAGTCCCCGGCCGAGTTGCGCCAACAGGTGTTGGATCTTTCCCAAGTCGCGGTGCGGCTCGACGGCCACCGTCCCGTCACCCAGAGCCTGCTCGGTCAGGTCAAGGCCGAGCTCGGTGATCTGCAGGGCGCCCGCCAGGCCTATCTCAGGGCCCTGGAGCTCGACCCGGTCAACTATCCCGCCTTCTATATGGAGCTGGCCAATTTGGAGGCCCGCAGCGGCAACTCCCAGCGCGCCGGAGAGCTGCTCGAGCTCGCTCGCCAGCGCTTCCCCATCGACAGCCTGGACAAGATGCTCGACTTCCGCGCCGAGGCCATTCGCGAGCCGCTCAGCATGATCTACGCCGCTTCCGGAGCCCGTGAGAACCCCGCCCTCCACCCCGCAGCCGCCGAACCTTACTTCAAGACCGCACTGTTTCTCTACAAGAACAACGCTGACGCTCTCTTCGGCCTGGGGGTGGCCCAGCTCAGCCAGGGCCGTGTGAAAGAGGCCATCGCCTCCCTCGAGAAGGTGGACAAGCTGGTGCCCGACTTTGTCCCCTGCCTGAGCTACCTGCAGCAGGCCTACCTCGCCGACGGCCAGCGCGACAGGGCGGCGGCTGTCGGAGCGCGGCTCGAGAAGCTGCAGCCCTGACGATGCTCGTGGGCCGCCAGGAAGAGCGCGGAGGGCGCGGAGAGAAGTGGCCGACATCTGTTCGAGTGGTCGACTGGAAATAGCTGCGGTGTTCGATTCTTGAACCGCCGGTTCATAACCCGGCCCGAGGCCGGGGGTAACCAGCACGGGGAGCTTGCTGGACCGGGGGAGCTCTCGTGGCGCTCAACGATCAAGCGCGGACAGGGCAGGGAAGGCCACGCACACGTCGGTAAAGTTTTTTTCAGCTCCACAAGCTAGTCTACAGTGCAATGGTTTCGACCCCCACCGGATGGGGGCCGGCTGTACCCTGGTTCAATCCGGCGCGCCCCAGCGTGTCCACGCCCGAGCCGCGCCTGAAGGACATGGTGTGCCTTTCCGGTCCCGCAAAACCCTCGCGCCCGTGGTACAACCGGCTCAAGGACTGGGCCTTCGGCTCGACCCGGCAGGCCGCGCTGGATCAGGTGCCGGCGCCCGCTCAGCCCGTGCGCGTCGCCCTCCAGCAGGCCCCGGCGGAACAGCGCCAGCAGCCCCCGCCCCCGGTCAAGTCCGACCAGGCCCCGCAAGAGATCCTGGCCAGTCTGCAAGGCATGCGTCCTGGAGAGCGCGTCCAGCAGTTGGCGACCGCCTACTCCGCGCTCCAGTCCACATGCCCCCAGCACGTCGAGCTGGCCAGGACAGCGTCCAGGGCGGCCGACGACAACGAGCCGCTGGGCCTGTTCGCGGTGGCCGTGTTGCGGGCCGGCCTGGAGGGCAAGTCCCTCGAGGAGGCGGCTCTGGCGGGACTGGATGCGATCCCCTCCGGCTACCCGTCCAACGCGGCCAGGATCGGCCTGGCGGTGGCCCAGAACCTCCCCAGCCAGCAGCTGGCCCGGGCCGCGGTCCAGGCGGTGGAGGACAGCACCGTCAAGAACTGCCTGATCCGCGCCGGCCTCCAGTCGACCGGCAAGCCTGCGGGACAGCGGGCACTGGCCATGCTCGAGGCCATTCCGGGCAACTACCCCTCCAACAAACGCATGGCCAGCGATGCGCTCATGAAAGAGCTTTCCCAAGATCCGGAGCTCGGGCCCGCGATCAAGCTCGCGAGCAAGCTGGGCAGGGCGTGCGACGATGCCAGCCTGCCCTCCGAGATCCACCTGACAATTCTGAAGAAACGCCTGCAAGGCGAGCAGAACCCGGGCAAGCTGGCCATGGCCGGCATCGCGAGCATCTCGAGCAACTACCCCTCCAACCGCTCGATGGTCGTGCGTGCCGCCATCGAGGAGCTGCAGGACGACCCCAACCTGGCCGGCTACGCCCGCCTGGGAAAGAGCATGACGAAGGCCCTGGAGGATAGCAAGCTGGCCGCCCCGATTGGCCTGAGCGTGATCGAGAGCGGCCTGGGCAATCTCACCCTGGCCCAGACCGCCAGAGCCGCGATGGACGTCATTCCGTCCAGCTACCCGACCAACAAGAACCTGGTCGGAAAGGCCGTGCTCCAGGCTCTGGCCGAGTCTCCGGACGTGCAGCTGGCCCAGAGGATGGTCGACGGCAGCGACGACACGGGCTGCCAGAATGGAATGATCCTGGCCGCGCTCGAGATCGTGACGGGCGAGCAAAAAGACCCCCTGGTCGTGACCGGGCAGAAACTGCTGGCCACCATCCCCAGCAACTATCCGACCAATCGCAAGAACGTCGGGAACGCCCTGCTCAAGCAGTTGCGCACGCACTACACCGACCCGGATGCCCGGGCCAAGATCGATCGGGCTCTGCAATCTCCGGGGGAGATCGATGCCGTCCTCCAGGAGCTGGTGAACAGCAAGACCGCGGCGGAGGAGGTCGCAGCCCTGGCGGGCGCGGTCACGGGAAAGGAGAACAAAGCCGGCATCGAAGAGCGCGGCTCGGTGGTCGTCATCGGCGGAGTCCGGGTCAAGGTGAAAAGTCAGTAAGCCCGGATGACCTTTCTCCCCCATGGCGTGCTTGACGATGATTTCAGTCCGATGATCGGCCCGCTACCGAGGGGGCTCGAGCCATCGCGATGACCAGCGGAGGCGGCCGGGTCGTGATCGAGCCGGGAGACGGTCAGGTCGCAGGCCTTCCCGAGCCGCGGACAGCGGAGCCCGCGAATGAAGCGCTCTCGCCTGCGCGAGCACCCCGAGCAGGTCCCCCAACCGGAACGCGACCTGATGGCGGGGGAGGACAAGCAGCTCTCCGTGACCGAGATCGCCGGGCTCGACCTGGCGCCGGTTCGACTCGTGACCCTGTCCGCGTGCCAGACCGCGCTGGCCGAGCGCGACCCGGAAGTAGGCGCCGAGCTGACCAGCCTTTGCGTTCGCGGGCAGCCCTCGCTGGTCGCCAGCCTGTGGAAGGTGTCCGACCGCAGCACCCACACGCTGATGCTGGAGTTCTACCGCCAACTCGCGGCGGGGAAGCCGCGAGCCGAGGCCCTGCGCCTGGCCGAGCTGGCCCTGCTCGGCCAGCCGGAGACGACCCACCCCTACCACTGGGCGGGCTTCGAGCTGCTGGGAGACTGGCGTTAGTGCAAGAGCTGGCGCGGTTCTGTTCGAGAGGACTTTCGCTCTGAGCCGCAAGAAACCCCGACATTGAAGCAGGTTCAAGTCAAATGCAGCTCACCCTCGATCCTTCTGCCGAGCAGCTGACCTGTCGCCTGACCCCGAGCGGAAGGCTCGAGGTCTCCGGGGGCGGGGGGCGCATCGTTGCCGCCTTTGCAGCCGGGCGGGGCGAGGGCATCCTGCACCTTGCCCTGAAAGAGCACTCCGCCGACCTGCCCCCGAGCCTGGCGTTCTGGCGCGCGGTCGGGCAAGCCTATCTGGCCCGGGTCTGCAGCGCGATCGAGCCGGACGATCCTTACACGGCCATCCTTCCCGATCTGCCAGCGAGCGAGCTCGAGGCCATGGTCGAGGCCGTGCCGCCCGGTCCAGGGATCGAGCGCTTGACTCCAGAGCTTCTCAAAGGCTGTCTCCACGACATGGGGTCGGCCCTGGTCGCCGCGACCCGGGCCCCCCCCCACCGGCAGCAGGGCGGCGTGGCACG
>BTUM01000117.1:0-20705 GCA_045863235.1 Candidatus Xenobia bacterium
CCTGACCGTAGCATCCCGCCTCCACCCGTTCCAAGCGCGCTTGCCGAAAGCTCACTTACCTTCCCAGAGGTTGGGAGTCGTGGCTCACCTCTCAGGGGAGCTCCGGATGCATGGAAGTTTACACAGTGGACCCGCTCGACGTTGCCGTCGGGAAGCTCATGAGCCGTCGCAACAAGGATCGCACCGATCTGCGCATGCCGGCTCGACATTACAGCAAGTCAGAATTCACAGAGCGCCTGGCCGAGTGCCGGAACCATTTTCAGCACGAGGCTGCTGCAGTCTGCCAAGCACAACTGGTACGTGCTTTCGGCGAAGACCTCCCCGATTGATAGCGGGGCCGATTCCCGTTTCATGGAATCAAGCAATCTGCCAGTTACACTCTGGTGAAGTCGTCCCGTCGGCTTGACAGGTGAACGGTTTCTTGCGACAACGCAGGGTGGACCACGCTCCCGTGCTCCCTGACTCGCGAAGGCAAAGCGGCCAGGATCCTCCGACTGACCGGCGAGGCTACTCGGCCGGAGCCTCGACCGGGGCCACTTCTTCTCCCCCGACCTCAGCCCCCGCCGCGGCCGCCTGGCGGGCGGCCACTTCGCGCCGGCGCAGCTCTTCCTCGAGCATCTGGTTGCGCGTGCCGATCACCTGGTAGGCCAGGCACAGGTTGTCGTTGGCGTCCTGCATCTTGTGGATGGAGTCGATCAGCACCTGATCCTCGCCGCTCTGGACAAACGAGTCGAACATGCCGAACCCCTCGCGGTAGAGGGTGATGCCCTTGTTGAGGAGGTAGAGCACCTGCTTGGGATACTCGTTCTCCGGATCGTCCGAGCGCTCGGCCTGCAACTGGGCGATCATCTCCGGCATGCCCACCTGCTCGAGCTCATCGATCTTGGACTTGACGAACTGGTAGGCCTCCAGCAGCGGCCCGCCCGATTCCCCCACGTGCAGGTACTCGTAGGCCCGGCAGGTCAGGTTGTACATGTACTCGGTGACGTAGCGCCGGTCGGGCGTCAGGTAAGTGGTATGCTCGTCGAGCTCGAGCACCGAGCGGCCGCCGGGGGTGCCGGAAGGCGCCATCTGGAGCATCTTGGCGTTGCACTTGGTGCAGAAGTTGGTGCCGTCAGGATTGTCGTGGCCGCAGCGGATACAAAGCATTTGCGGGTGTTCTCACGCAGCATGCAAAAAGCCTCCCGCAGGAGGCTTCGTCGGACCGCCGAGCGTGAGTGCTCAGGCCAGGCCGGGATACTGCTGGCCGGGCATTCCGGGGCCCAGGCCCTGAGTCAGGAAGCTGTTCTGCTGGTTGCCCTGGTTCAGGAGGGCGGACATTGCCTGCTCGTTCTTCTCGTTGCTCTTGCTCATCTGGTGCATCATGACGCCCTGTTGGACCATCCCGATGACCTGGGGGGCGATCATGGCGACTCCGAGTGCGAGGGGAAGCGGCATTTTTAGGTTCCTCCTGAAGAAATTTTCTTTAGCTCTTGTTCTTGCTGATAGGTTGAGTATCCCCCAGAAAGGGGCAAAGGAAAGGCGGTCAGGAGTTAACTTTGTGTAACATCTTTTGCCGGGTCGCGTGAAAATCGGCTCAAAATCGCTCAGGGTCGGATGAGAAAGTCCCGCCCCGCCTCGAGCGAGAAGATCTCGGCGGCCCGGTGGGGATCGTCGGCATCGGTCACCAGGCGCACCTGGCCGTCGCAGGCGACGTCGACCCCTTCCACCTTGACCTGGCCCTCCAGAAGCCTCATCGCACCCACGGTGCCGTCGCGGTCCATCCGGCCCAGCACGCTGCCCAGCACGGCCCCGTCATCATACGGATTGGCGGTATTCTCGGCGCTGGCCGTGAAGAGAAAGTGGCCGTCCGGAGTGGGAGCCAGGTCGGTGAAGGTGAGCTTGACCCCGCCCAGCTCACCCAGATCCACCGGGCGCACCGACTGCAGCGCCTCTGGTCCCACCGTCCCGCTCTCGGCAATGGACCGAAAGAAACGGGCCGCGTCCAGGTCGATGATGGCGTTGGTTCCCCCGGCCGAGTTGCCCCGGTGCAGCATGCGCACCAGCTGGTCCTGGACGGCCACGCCTTCGATGTTCAGGTCGGGCAGCTGGCGCGCGAGCTCGGCATAGAGCGGAGCCAGGTCGAAGGTTTGGGGCTCGCCGCCGGCCACGCTCACCAGTACTCCGCGCTGACGGCGCTCGGTGGAGCCCGAGCCCACGCTCAGAAGGCTGCGGCCGGCGAGGCCAGACAGCTCGGGCTCCACCAGGGTCAGCGACTCGAGATCGGGCTTGGCCTGCTTGCGGTCGGCGTGGTCCTCGGGCAGGGGGGGGTCGCTGAAGACCGGGCGGTCCTTCCCCGGACGGGTCAAGGAGGCGTCGAAGCAGCCCAGCGACAGGCCGTCGTCGGGCACCACGAACAGCTGGTCTTCCAGGGAAACCAGACCGGAGGCGGCTGACAGCTTGCGGTCGCCTTCCAGGCGCAGCTCGCCCAGCTTGCGCATGGGCAGTCGGGGGAGGGACGGATCGAGAGCGCGCACCTGCGGTTGTTCGTCGCCGCTCATCCTATTGCCTGGCGAGCCGCCCGCAGGCCGCTGAAGTGGGCTCCCTGCACGGTGGCCGGGGCCCGCCGCCAGGTCGCCTCGCCGGCGAAGAAGAGCGGGCCCACCGGCTCGGCCAGCCGGTCGTAGGCGCTCGGGTCTCCCTCCGGGGGCACCAGGCTGTAGGCTCCCAGGCTGTAAGGCTCGCTGCCCCAGCGGGTGACCCTGCAAAGGCGCGGCCAGCGAATGTCGGGGAAGGCCGGGCGCAGGGCTTCCAGAGCGGCTTGGATGATCTCGAAGTCGGGCTTTTGCTCCAGCTCCCAGGCGGCCTGACCGCTGGCAAAGCCGATCAGCACCGGCTGGCCCATGGCCCGCTGGCCGTCGAGGTAGGTGCCCAGCCTCCCCTCGCTCTGGGCGGTCAGGGCAAAGAAGTCGTGGCCTTCGGGCCAGAACGGCTCGGTGAACTGCAGCACCACCTTGTTGAGCAGGGTGACTCCCAGCTTGGCCAGGGCTTCGGACTTGCCGGGAAGCTCGGGCTCGAAGCGCACCTTGCCCGAGCGCCACACGCCCAGAGGCAGGGTCAGAACGGCCCGGTCGAAGCGGAAAGAGCCGCGGGGGGTGACCAGCTCCACGTCGGCGCCCCAGCGCACCAGCTCGACCGGCTCTTCCAGGCGCAGGCTGCAGCCCTCGGTCGAGAGCAGCGTGTCGTAGCCCTCCAGGGGTAGCAGGTCTTGATTGGGCGGGGGCTCGTCGGCTCCCGGGTCCCAGCGCCCGCTGAGGGCGTCGATGTCGGCCACGGGAAGGGCCCGGGCCCGGCCCAGCCAGACCTCCTCGGCCGGCTCGGGAGTGGCCAGCTCGAAAGCCTGGCGCAGGCTGAGGGGGCGGCCGGCCTGCGTGCCGGCCCGCAGGGCCCGACCCACTCCGCTCACCTGCATGGCCGCCAGCTCGCGGCAGCGGGCCGCATCCACGGCCCGTCCCTGCGGGTCGAACAAGAGCAGGTTGTAGGGATCGCTCTGGCGGGTGCGTCCACCCGAGCGGGCGGCGTAGGGATGGGCCATCCCGGTGTGCAGCCAGGCCGCCCCCAGCTCGACGGGGTAGCCGAAGCTGCGGTCGGTCCAGATGCGACCGCCGATGCGGTCGCGGGCCTCGAAGACGGTGACCTGGCAGCCCTTCTTGGCGAGCTCGGCGGCAGCCGCCAGCCCGGCGGCTCCGGCCCCTATGATGGCGATGTTCACGGGCCGGCTGCTTCTCCGCCGGTGACTCGGAACACTTCTACCGAGTCCACCGGTTGCCCGCCCTGGACGGCCGGCTCCCAACGCCACTGGCTCAGAACGCTCTCAATCTGTTTGTCCAGCGCCGAATCGCCAGTCCCGCTTAGAAGCGATACGCGGACCTCCCCGCTGGCGGCAATCTCGAAGCGCACTCGCACGGTCTTGCCGACCGGGACGGGAGGAGCCGGGTCTTGCACGCGCCGAGCGCGCCGGTCCTGGCCGTCCGGCTTGCCAGCCGAAGGCTGTTCGGAAGGCTCGGAGCTCGATGAAGGCTCGGGGCTCGGGGAGGTCTCGGGGCCTGGCGAAGGCCCGGGGCTCGGGGAGGTCTCGAGGCCTGGCGAAGACTCGGGGCTCGGTGAAGACTCGGGCGCAGGCGAAGGGCTGGGAAGGGAAGCCAGGGGCTCGGGAGACGGCTCGGGCTGCGGGCTCTCTGAGGGGGAGGGAAGGGCGCTTGGCTCGGGCTTCGGAGAAGCGGTGGCGACTCGGGCTCGGGCGCGGGGATACGGGGGTCTGGGCGGGGGGACGGGCGCGGGTCGAGGGGGCCGGGGGCGGGACAAGGCCAACGGCACGGACGGTCTGGGGGCCGGGCGAGTTGGAAGCGGAAGAGCTTGCGGTCTGCGGGGAGGCTCGGGCCGGGGAAGGAGACGCACTTCGGCCCGTGGCAGGGGAACGCTCGCCGCCTGGCTCGAGGTCAGGCCCGCGCCCAGCTTCGGCAGGATGAAGAAAGCGTGCAGCACGATCGAGGCCAGCAGCGCCGCCGCGAAAGGCCGGTCAATTGCTCTGAGGAAGTTCGATCCGCTCCCCGCTCATCCGGTACAGGCTGATCACCTCGCCGTCCTGAACGTCTTCCCCCACCTGGAGGTCGCCGTAGACGGTGATGGGCTGATCCATGGCCACCGGAGCCCGTTTGGCCAGGCTGACGAAGACCCACTCGTTCAAAGCGGGGGTGGCCCCGTAGCAGCACATCATCTGGTCTTTCACCAGCACGAAGCTGCTCACCCCGTCCTTGTCCATGTCCACGGGCACCATGAAGCCGTCGATGGAAACCTTCTTGCCGTTGTAGCGGGTCACGCTCTCGGGCAACCGGCTCTTCTTGGGTTCGTAATTGAAGCCACCCAGTGCCTGAAACCCGACCTTCTCGTAGGCGCCGCTCGAGGAATTGGGCGAGGGAACAAGCCGAGGAGGGGCCTTGAAGACCATTCTCGGATTGCCGGCTACCAGCGCCACCCCGATCAGCAGGGCAACTCCCAGGAAGAGCTTGATACGATGCGCCATAGGCACAGGATTGGCCGGCCCGGTCCCGGCTCCTCCTGGGGTGGCGGTTACGAGCCTTCGGGTGGCGATCGCCACAGAGAACTGAAGACCCCACCGGCGGGTCGGCGCGCAGGACCGAGCGGGTTTCTTGACGAGGACCGGGAGGGCCCGATGTCCCGTTGACCGGAGGGCCACAGCACTCTATGATGCTATTTGAGAATGGACCCTCAACTACTCGTCCTGACCGACCTCAAGAAGAGCTTTCGCACGCCTGAGAACGAGCCTCTGCCCATTCTGGACATCGCTCATTTCCAGCTGGCCCCGGGCGAGCAGGTGGCCCTCCAGGGAGCCAGCGGCTGTGGCAAGACGACTCTGTTGCACCTCATCGCCGGCCTGACCCCGGCCGACTCGGGCCGGATCGAGCTGGCCGGCCAACAGCTCTCGAGCCTGAGCGAGGTCGCCCGCGACCGTTTGCGGGCCACCACCCTGGGCTATATCTTCCAGACCTTCAACCTGCTCCAGGGATTGAGCGCCCTCGAGAACGTCGAGCTGGGAATGCTGTTCGGCGGCAAGCGCGATGCTGCCTATGCCCGCTTGCTCCTGGAGTCGGTGGGGCTGGGCCAGCGGGCACACTATCGGCCGGCTCGCCTGTCGGTGGGTCAGCAGCAGCGGGTGGCCGTGGCCCGGGCCCTGGCCAACCGTCCTCGCCTGGTGCTGGCCGACGAGCCCACCGCCAATCTCGACCGCAAACACGCCCTGGAGGCGGTCGAGCTGATCCAGTCTACCTGTCGCCAGAACCAGGCCGCCCTGCTGCTTGTTTCGCACGACGCCGAGGTGGTGGGACGCTTTCAGCGCGTCGAGATGCTGGCCGACCTCAACCGGGTGCTTGTCTCGTGAGCGTTCTCAAGCTCGCATGGCGCAGCCTGACCCAGCACCGGGTATCCAGCCTGGTGACCATCTTCTCCATCGCCCTCGCCACCGGGCTGGTGATGGCCGTCTTTGCCATCCAGGCCCAGTCCTACGCCGCTTTCACCGGCGGAGCGGGCGGATTCGACGCCGTGCTCGGGGCTCGCGGCAGTCAGCTCCAACTTGTGCTGAACACCGTTTTCCACCTGGAGACCTCACCTGGCAACATCCCCTGGTCGCTTTACCAGGCAATCTCCCAAGACCCCCGGGTGGCCCGCGCGATTCCCTACGCGGTGGGGGACAACTATCGAGGCTTCCGCATTGTGGGCACCTCACCGGAGCTCTTCCAGAAGGGTTTCCAACTCGCTCCCGGTGGGCAGCTCTTCGAGCCCAACTCGCGACAGGCCCTGGTCGGCAGCTTCGTCGCCCAGAGAACTGGCCTCAAGCCGGGATCGCGATTCAATCCTTACCACGGCGTGGTCTTCAGCGAGTCGGCACGCCACGAGGAGGAGTATACGGTGGTGGGGGTGCTCGAGCCAACCAGCTCGCCAGCCGACCGGGTGATCTGGATCCCTCTGGAGGGTATCTTCCGGATGTCCGGCCACGTGCTGCGCGGCACCGGGGAGGACTTCCAGGCACGACCTGACGAGGAGATCCCCGATCAGCACAAGCAGATCAGCGCCGTCATGCTCGAGCTCAAGAGCAGCCAGGCCGGCTTTGCGCTCGATCAGACCATCAACAAGCAGGGCCAGGTGGCCACTCTGGCCTGGCCCGTGGGGCGGGTGATGGCCGAGCTCTTCGACAAGCTGGGCTGGATGAATCGGGTGCTGGCCCTGGTGGCCTACCTGATCGTGGCAGTGTCCTGCGCCTCGATCCTGGCCGGGCTCTACAACACCATCGACCAGCGCCGCCGCGAGCTGGCCATCCTGCGGGCCCTGGGAGCACCCCGGCGCACGCTGCTGGGGCTGATTCTGCTCGAATCAGGCTTGCTGGCCGGGCTGGGCAGCCTGGCCGGGCTGCTGGTCTACGCCGCCATTCTGGCCGTGGCCGCCGCGGTCGTGCGCGGCCAGACGGGGGTGGTGCTCGGCATTCTGGACTTTCACCCGGTGCTGGTGCTGGCCCCGCTGGGGGTGACGGCGCTGGGGACGCTGGCCGGCCTGTTGCCTGCCTGGAAGGCTTATCGGACCGACGTGGCCAGCAACCTGGCCCCGCCGGCTTGAACCTTGCCCGGCCCAATACGTAGAATCTGGAGGATGAGCATGCATTTCTGGATGGCTTTGTTGCTCCTGGCTATCGGTTGCCAGGCCCCCGCACCAGATCATCACGACCATGGCCACCACGAGCACAAAGCCCCCCACGGCGGGACTCTGATCGTCCTGGGTGAGGAGGCGGCCCACCTCGAGCTGGTGCTCAGCCCGAGCGGTGGCATGACGGTTTACGTGCTCGATGCAGAGGCCGAGAATTCCATCCGGGTGGCCCAGAGCGAGCTGAGGATCGAAGTGGACGGGAAGCCCGTTCTGCTCAAAGCTCACCCCAGCGAGCTGACCGGGGAGAGAGTGGGTGATTGCTCGGAGTTTCAGGGAGACTCCAGCCTGCGTGATAACCCCCCATTCCAGGGGACGGTTTTTCAGATCGAGGTGCAGGGACGGAGCTATGAGAAGATAACCTTTAAGTATCCCGAAGGAAACGAATGATGAGTGAACTGGCCCTCGAAGTGCGAGAACTTCGCAAGACCTACAAGACTGTGGGGGGAACCCAGGAGGCTCTCAGGGGGCTCGACCTGTCCGTCCGGAAGGGCCAGGTGTATGGTTACGTCGGGCCCAACGGCGCCGGCAAGAGCACCAGCATCAAGATCTTGCTGGGCCTGGTGCGGCCCGATTCGGGCACGGCCCTGGTGATGGGCCATCCGGCCGGCAGCGTGGAGGCGCGCCGACTGCTTGGATACCTGCCCGAGGTGGCCGTCTACCACGAATTCATGGGTGCCGAAGAGCTGTTGGTTTTGCACGCCGCCCTGGCCGGAGTGCCAGCCTCCGAGCGCCTCGCTCGATGCCGCACGGCTCTGGAGATGGTGGGGCTGGGCTCTCGCATGAAAAGTCGCATCCGAGAGTTCTCCAAAGGCATGAAGCAGCGTTTTGGCATCGCCCAGGCTCTGGTGGCTGATCCCCCCCTGCTGGTCCTGGACGAGTTGACCTCAGGGCTCGACCCGATCGCCCAGCTCGAGCTCAAGGAGCTGATTATGAGCCTGAAGGAGCGGGGCATCACCATCTTTTTCAGCTCCCACATGATGAGCGAGGTGGAGACGGTCTGCGACAGTATCGGGATCATCCACCAGGGTAGGCTGCGTGCCGAGGGCACCCTGCAAGATCTCCTGAGCATCGAGAACCAGGTGGCCATCCACTTTCGTGGGCCCACCGACGAGCTGGCCGAGCTCAAACCCCAGCCGGCCAAGGCGGGCGAGCAGGTCATCACAGTGGAGCAGGCAGGCAGCGACGCGGCCCTGGACCGGATCCGCCAAGCGGGCGGGTCCATTCTGACTGTGGCTCCGGCCAAACGCCATCTGGAAGACGTGCTGCACCAACTGGTGACTGCTGGAGAGACCGCATGATCCTGAAGATTTACTACCTTTCCAAACTCTATCTGTTGGAGCAGATCCGCCGCCAGGTGCACCTGGTCACCCTGTTCCTGGCGGTCATCTTGCTGATGCTGCCGGCTTACATAAATTCATTCAGCCTGGGCCTGTCCGCCTTCGAGCGAGTGGCCAAGGATTTCGGGCTTACCCTGATCAGCTTCTATGCCGTGGCCATGGCCATCTTCCTCGGGGTCACCGCGGTTTCGTCCGACCTCGAGCGGCGCACCCTCTATCCCTTGCTGGCCCGACCCATCCCGCGCTGGGCCTACCTCATGGGCAAGTTCGTGGGGGTGCTGGTGGTACTGGTGTCCTCGGTGCTGGTGCTCTCATTCTGCCTGATGCTCTCGGTCGCCGCCCTGGCCAAATTCGTTGACGGGCAGCTGATCGTGGTGGCGCTCTGCTATGCGCTGGAAGCCTCGGTCCTGGCGGCCGCCTGCATCTTCTTCAGCACCTTCTCCAGCCCGCCCCTGGCTGGCGTGCTGGGCGTGTTTCTGTACTTTGTAGGAGGGTTGAGCCAGAGTTTTATCAGCTTCTTCCTGGTGGAGGATCGCGGCTCGCCGGCCGTGGCCATGCTGGCCCGCGGCCTCAAAATGGTCATGCCCCACTTCGACCTGTTTCGCGTCAAGAACGCGGTCGTGTACACCCTGCCCCTGGAGCCGGCCTACCTGCTCTCCATCACCGGCTATGCTCTGGCCTGGATGTTGCTCTTCGTACTCCTGGCCGAGCGCGTTTTTGCGAGGAAAGACCTGTGAGACTGCTGGGACTGCTAGTGCTATCGCTCTTCTTGCTCGGGCCGGCCCGGGCTCAGCCCCCCACGGCCTCTCCCTCGCCCGCCCAGCACGTACATGATGAGCAATGTGAGCACGAGCATGAGAATGAGCTGACCGAGGAGGAGGTTCTCCATCGCCATCATCAACACGACGGCCAGGAAGAGGTCCAGGCGGGCACCGAGTACACCACGACCGGCCTGCACGCCCAGGTCGAGAACGCGCCCGCCATCTACAAGTTCATGATCCGTGAGACCAATTCCGAGCCTTTCCGGCTCAAGGGTCAGAGTCAGCTGGTGTGGCGCGACACGGCAATCGTGTGCGCCCTGAACCTTCTGATCATCTTCTGGTTCTATCGCCGGAGGCAGTGACGGTGCGTAAAGCCCTCTGGCTGCTGGCCATCCTGACCATCCTGGGCGGAAACCTGTTGTTGCCTCAGCAGCACGAGCGCCAGTTCGGGCTGCAGCAAAGCGTCCCGCGCAGCCGCGCCGACGTGCTGCTGGACGTGCTGGGTGAAGCGCGCACGGTGCTGGCCCGCATGCTCTGGTTCAAAATGGACCTTCTCCACGAGCAACTCGACCGTCAGGGCATCCCTCATGAGAAACAATCCGAGCTGTTGCCGCTGTTAAGGATGATTACCCTGCTCGATCATCGCCTCGAGGACGCCTACGACATCATCGTAGCCGATCTGGTCCGGGGCCATGGGCGCCATCAAGAGGCCCGGGAGATCCTCGAGGAGGGGCTCCGCTACAACCCTCGTAGCGTCACGTTGCTGCAGAGGAAAGCGATGATGCTCTTCAAAGACGAGCATTACGAGGAGGTCATTCCTGTCGTGCAGGCCGGTCTGGCCGCTACGGTCGATCGGGTCGACATCCTGAACATGTGTCGACTGGGCTTTCGTTCCGAGCTGAAACTGGGCCATCCTGACCGGGCCGAATATTACCTGCGGCTGATGTTCTCGGTGATGCCGGGCGACCCGGCGGCGGCCAGTCTCTGGAAAGAGCTCCGGGGTGTGCCGCCTCCGCCGGATGTGCTTTATCCCGGGGTGCGCTGACCAGGAGACGAACCAGGCACGAGAGAATCCTTCAAGGTCATGAGGTTGCTGGCTCTTTGTTTCGCGCTTCTCACAATGCTCTATGGCGGAGCTCAGGCCTGCATCTCCTGTTATGGCGGAGATGAGCCACGCACTGGTGGACCGGACGTTTCCAAGCTGAAACGCATCTACTCGAAGCCTCTGCCCACCTCATCCCCCATGAAACTCAGGCCTATCCGTCCGGACGCCCCACCGAGCCCCAGACCGGCTTCCTCGGCCACCCCCAGGAAAGACAAGCCTTAGGTGCTCAAGATCGTGATCGTCATGGCGGTGGCGGTGACCGCGGTCACCTTCGGCGACATTTTCATGACCCAGGGCATGCGCTCGGTCGGGCCTATCGGTCTGGCCAACGTCTCTTCTCCTGGGGCGCTCTGGGCCACCATCTGGCGCATCTTTGGCACCCCCAAGGTATGGATGGCCATCGTCTGCATGGCCACCTTCTTTTTCCTGTGGCAAGCGGTGCTGTCGTGGGGGGTGGACCTGTCGCTGGTGTTGCCCATGACCGCCCTGACCTATGTCATGAATGCCTTTCTGGCCGGTCCGCTCCTGCACGAGGAGGTCAGCTCCCAGCGCTGGGCCGGCACCATGCTGATCTTTCTGGGGGTCGTGCTGGTCACGCTGACCGGCAAGCCGGCCGCCACGCCCTGACTCGGCGAGGAATTCCGACCCCATCCAGGGAACAAGCGCGCTCATGACCTCAGACCTCAGTTATGAGCAGGCTGTGGCCCGCTTGAAAGAGGTGGTCGAGAAGCTCGAGCAGGGCAGCCTCGACCTGGAAGAATCCCTGCGCCTGTTCGAAGAAGGGGTTTCCCTATCGCGCCTCTGTGACGAGAAGCTACGCGTGGTCGAGGCCCGGGTGCAGGTGCTGGTCGAGAAATCTGCTGGGGGGAAAGAGGACGCTTCGTGACAACATCAACCACCGGCTTTGATCTGATCGCCTATATGAAGGCCCGGGCTCAGGAGGTCGACCAGGCCCTGGACGAGTTCCTTCCCCAGCGCGGGCCCTACATGGGCAAGATCGGCGAGGCCATGCGCTACAGCCTCTTCCCGGGCGGCAAGCGTTTTCGCCCCGTGCTCTGCCTGGCCGCGGCCGAAGCTCTGGGGGCCGAGCGCAAGGTGGCCATGCCGGCCGCCTGTGCTTTCGAGATGATCCACTGCTTCTCGCTGGTGCACGACGATCTGCCCTGCATGGATGACGACGATGTACGTCGTGGCAAGCCCTCTTGCCACAAGGCCTACGGCGAGGCGATGGCGCTGTTGGCCGGCGATGGGCTGAACACCTGGGCCTTCCACGTGGCCAGTCAGTCGCCGGCGCCGGCAGAGGCCAGCTTGCGGGTGGTCCGCGAGCTGGCCGAGGCCACCGGGCATCCAGGCATGATCGGGGGCCAGGTGATTGACCTGGACGGCCAGCACGGGTCGGTGGACGGTCCCCAGCTTCTGGCCATCCACCGCGCCAAAACAGGGGCTCTGATCCGGGGCGCAGTTCGCTGCGGGGCGATCCTGGGCGGAGCCGACGAGGCCCGGCTCGAGGCCCTGACCGGCTACGGCGAGAGGGTGGGGCTGGTCTTCCAGATCACCGACGACATCCTGGACGCCGCCGATGATCCCGAGCCGGTCAGCTTTCCTGCCCTGTTCGGTCTGGATGAGTCCCACCGCATGGCCCGCGAGGCCACCATGGAGGCCGTGGCCCTGCTCGAACCGTTCGGTGCAAGAGCCGAGCCCCTGGCCAGCCTGGCCCTCTACCTGCTCGACCGCAAGACGTGACCGTCGCTCCCCTGGCCCGCACCCTGCACGACCTGGCCCGCACCCTGCACGCAGTGAGCGCCGGGCCGGTGGCCTGGGCCGGCCCGGGTGGGCAGGCCTACTATCGCCTGACCGGCCACGCCTACCCCGAGTTAGAGGAGCTCTCCGATGGCTCGGGCAGCGACGCCGAGATGCTGGCCTCGGCTCTGGGCTGGGTTTACGCCCGACGCATGGAAGGCCTGGAAGGCCCCCTGGTCGTGGTTGTGGAGGACGAGCTTGGCCCCGGTTTCGCCGAGGCCCTGGCGGCCGTCAGCGCGCGTCAGGAGTCGGTGTTGGTTGTGCTCGTTGACCTGGGCCGGCGCTATCTTTCGGCTGTGCGCACCGGATGGGGAATTCTCAGCCGCCAATCCAGCCAGGCCAGCCTGCAGGGCTTCCTGGAAAGCCTGGGCATCTGTTTCCTCGGAAGCCATGACGCCCGTAAGCCGGAGCGCTTCGAGGAGTTGTTGCAAGAGGCCATGAACCAGGAAGGGGTCCGCTTGCTGCACCTTCTCGGCCAGCCCGCCGAGCTTTCGGTGGAGGAGGGGACGCGCTCGGATCAATACCACCTGTCTCGCCCACCCGATCGCCCTGCCTGGACGACCCCGGTGCAGAACCGCCGGGCCCTGCCTCCCGATACCCTGGCTCAGGCGGTGCTGGCCCGGCTGGCCAGCGATCTCGAGCAGGAGCCTCAGGCGGTGGTCTACTGGACGGTGGCCGAGGCCCCCGGCCCCGTGGCCATGCTTGGCCAGCGCTGCCTGCGCCGTTCCCCGGGCGAGGTGTTGGCCGAAGCACGCGGCGCCGCCCGCGGAGGCCTGTCGCCCTACCTTGTGCTGTCGGCTCGACGTTTGCCCGAGATCTTCAGCCAGCTGCTGGAGGGAGTCGACTTCCCTGCCACCTTGCTGGTGGTGGACGGCGGACTCCAGCCCATGGCTCCGGGATTGCCGCCTCACCCCGCTTCCCTGCGGGACCTGGCCATGCTGCGCATGATCCCCAACGTGGTTCTGGCGGCCCCGGCCGACGAGGAAGAGGCCCGCCGCATTCTGGCTGGCAGCCGCGACCACCCGGGACCGGTGGCCCTGCGCTTCACCGCCGCCCCGGCGGTGGGGTTGGGAGCTCCGGGGGCGGCCAGACCGGCCCCTCCGGGTCAGGGGCGCCAATTGCGCTCGGGGCCCTCGGTGGCCCTTTTGGGGGCGGGCAGCACCGTCTTCCCCTGTGTGCTGGCGGCCGAGACCCTGGCCGCCTGGGGAGTGCAGGCCTCAGTCTTCGATTTGCGCTGGCTCGAGCCGCTGGACACGGCCCTGCTGGAGAAGGCCCTGACCTGTCAAAAGCTGGTCACGGTGGAGGAGCATTTGAGCAAAGGGGGCGCCGGTACAGCCGTGCTCGAAGCCATGCAACGGCTGGCGCGCACCGTTCCCAGCCTGGCTCTGGCCCTGGCCGACGATGCCGCTGAGCTTCCCGCCTCCGGGCTCGAGTCAGGCGGATTGTCAGCCGAAGGAATCGCAGTCGCGGTCAGGAAGTTCCTGGGAATGGGCGAGGGGATCTGAGGAACGATCGGCTCCTTCCTCGCCGGTGAGGTGCCATGAAAGTCCTGAATAGCTTTCTCTCTCGCGCCTCCAAGCCCGTGCTTTTGGCGCTGGGCTTAGCTCTGGTCTTGATGTTGGCCACGCTCGACTTTTACACCTCGCACGAGGTGGCGCTCTGGATCTTCTATCTCATTCCCGTGGCCACCGTGACCTGGTATGCCGACAAGGACTGCGGAGTCTTCATGGCTTTCGTGAGCTCGCTGGCTTGGTACTTTGCCGACGAGCTGGCTGGCCATCCCCTCAGCTCCATGATGATCCCGATGTGGAACGCTCTGGTGCAACTGGTGGGGTTCTGGCTCTTCGTGCGCGTGCTGGCCCGGCTCCACCAGCAGCTCGATGAAGCCAGGCGCCTGGCCCGCAGCGACCCTCTGACCGGGGCTCTGAGCGGGCGCGCCCTGCTTGATCTGGCCACTGTCGAGTTGGAGCGAGTCCGTCGCTACGGCCATCCCCTCACCCTGGTTTGTTTTGACCTGGACGACTTCAAGACGCTCAACGAGGAGCACGGGCACGAGGTGGGGGATCAGTTACTGCAGGGAGTGGTGCGCACTCTGCTTGGCAACCTGCGCACGATGGACGTGGTGGCTCGCTGGGGCGGGGACGAGTTCATGCTGCTTTTGCCCGAGACCGGTCCCGAGCAGGCCCAGATGGTGGTGCCGCGCGTGCGCGAGAAGCTGCACGAGTTGATGCGGCGCAACTCCTGGCCGGTGACCATCAGCACTGGCGTGGTGACCTTCTTCTCCTGTCCTCCCCCGGATGCCGCCCCTGTGGACGAAGCCCTTCGGCACGCCCTCGAGCTGTCAAGCACCGCCAAGGCCCAGGCTAAAGGGTCGATTCGTTACGACGTACAGGGCGAGACGGTCACGGTGCGTTGACACGCTGGTAGCGGCCGTCCTTGACCTGAAGCAGGTAGACTTTGCGCAGGTCGCTCCGGCTGCTCAGAGCGAACCTGCCGCTCACCCCATCGTAAGGCGGGCGGTCGTTCCCGATGGAGGCCAGGTAGTTGCGCGCCGCCAGGCGCTGCATGCGGATGCGTATCAGGGGCTGACCCTCGGCCGGGGCCTGCAGCGCTGCACCCAGGGCGTCGAAGAGCAGCATGGCGGCGTCATAAGAGCCGGCATCCACGTGGGAAGGCTCGCGCTCGCCGAAGATTTGATGGTATTCGTCCACGTACTTGCGCACCGCCGGACTGTCCTGGTCGGGCAGGAAGTAGCCTGAGAGCAGAAGGCCTTCCACGTCGGCGCCTCCCTGCTCGATCAGGTCGGGGCTGAAGGGGATCACCTGAGCGGCCAGGGGGATCTTGAGACCGGATTTCTTGAGGGCGTTGGCCAGCTGGGCTACCGGCAGACCTCGGAATTCGGAGGCCAGCACAAACTCGGCCCCCTGATCGGCCAGCTGGGCCACCTGGTTGCTGAAGTCCTGGGTGTTGTCGTCGTAGCTGGCTCGCGCCACGATCTTGCCGCCCTTCTTTGTGAAGGCCTGCTCGAAGGCCCGAGCCATCGAGCCGGAGAGCAGGTTGTCCTCGTTGACCACCAGCGCCCCTCGGGTGAAGCCCTGGCTGGCGAAGTGGTCGGCCAGGGCCTGCAGACGGGGGTCATTGGAGTCGGAGGCGGTGAAGAGGAAGGGCCCGGCCTCCCAAACCCGGGGGTCGGAGGCGGAGGGAGCCAGGTCGGGCAATCCAGCGTCGTTGAACAGGGGGGCCGCGGCCAGCACGCGCTGCGAGCTGAAGGGACCGAAACAGACGAGATAGCGCGGGTCGCGGGTGATCTTCTGGGCCTCGAGCAGGGCCTGGTTGGTTTGGGAGCGATCGTCATAGAGGTCGATCACCACCTGACGTCCGTCCACTCCGCCCCGCAGGTTGATGTTGGCCTGAGCCTGGGCCAGCCCGTAGAGAACGGCCCGGCCTTCGGGGGCATCAGCCCCCTCCAGCGAGACCAGGGCAGGAACCCGCACGATGCCGGATTCTTCCGGGCCGGGACGAAGCAGCAGGGCATAGGCATTCTGCTTGAGGATATGGGCCTCGGCGTCCTCGGGGTTGCGGGTCACCAGGGTGTCCAGCATGGCCGCTGCGGCCCGCAAGGATTCCGGCGTTCCCTGGGCGATCAGCTCGCGACCCCGGGACTTGTCGGCCAGCACCTCGGCCGTGCTGGTGGCGGTCGGCGTGAGCGTGCGACCGGGGCCGGGGGCGCTCGGGCCGCTCAGGCCCAGACCCGCGGCCACCACGAAGGAAAGGGTGGAAACCGCCAACAGGGCCGGCAGCCAGACCGGAGGGCGAGCGGGCGGTCGCGAGGGGGTCTTGCGCCTGGGCGGGAGGGGTGGGGCGGGAGGCGGCGCCGGCCGGCTCGGAGTCGGCCGTGGCTCGGGAGGAGCCATCTTGGGGTCGGAGAGGAGAAGCAACAGATCCCGAATCAACTCGCCGGCGCTGGCGTAGCGCAGGGCCGGGTCGGGCTGCATGCACTTGAGCACCAGATCCTCGGTGCGCGCGTCGATGTCACTGCGATGGGGCTTGAGGCGGTGGCTGCCGTAGACAGGCGAGGGCGGCTTCCCGGTCAAGATGAAGTAAATGGTGGCCCCCAGCGAGTAGAGGTCGGAGCGCTCGTCCACCCGGTCTTCCCACTGCTCGGGAGGAGCGTAGCCCACCGAGCCCGAGGGCTGGGTGTCGCGGCGGCCTGAGTCGGGGTCGAAGTGACGCGCCAGGCCGAAGTCGATCAGCTTGAGATGGCGCTCCTCGGTGACCATGATGTTCTCGGGCTTGAGGTCGCGAAAGATGATGGGAGGGGACTGGCTGTGCAGGTAGTCGAGCACCCGGCCCAGCTCCAGCGCCCAGCGCAGGGCCTGGGCCTCGGGGGCAGGCCCATCCTTCTCGATCAGGGCAGCCAGGGTGGGTCCATCCACGAACTCCATGACCAGAAACTGGCTGGGGGCCTCGAAGAAGTAGTCCACGATCAGGGGCAGGTTGCGATGGCGCAAGCGCGCCAGCATGCTGGCCTCGCGCTCGAAGCGAGTGCGCGCACTCTGCAACTGGGTGCTGTCCTTGCACACCAGCTCTTTGATGGCCCACTGCTTGCCTGCCAGGCGCGAGTCCTGACTGAGGTAGACGGCCCCCGAGCCGCCCCGGCCCAGGCTTCGCTCGATGCGATAGCGGTCTTGCAGCACCGTGCCAGGCTTCAAGGCCATGGTCTAGTTTTCGGGTGCCTGAATGGGCAGGGTGATGGTGAACTTGGCTCCGCCTGCGTCGGAGGTGCCGGCCACGATGTCGCCCGAGTGTTTGCGGGTGACCTCCTTGCAGATGGCCAGTCCCAGGCCGGTCCCCTTGCCGATCTCCTTGGTGGTGTAGAAAGGCTGGAAAATCTTCGACTGCACCTCCGAGGGGATGCCCGGACCGTTGTCCCAAACCTCCACCAGGATCTGCCCGTTCTGGGTGCCGGTGCGGATGTCCACCGTGGGCTGGTAGGTCTTGGAGCTGAGCAGCGCGTCGCGGGCGTTCACCAGCAGGTTGTTGAACACATGGGCCCACTGGGTGGAGTTGGCCCGCACGGTGGGCAGCGGGTGCAGGTCGAGCTTGACCCGGATCCCGTCCTGGTTGAGGCTCTCTTTGAGCAACTCGACCGAGTTCTCGATGACCCGGTTGAGATCGAGCTCAGAGCGCACGAAGCGCGAGAAAGTCAGCCCCTGCTCGGCCTCCAGCGGGCCGCGCGAGTAGATGAGCAGCTTTTCGATGATGGCCTTGCACTTCTCCACGGCCTCGCGCATGATCTCGAGCCGCCGGGCCACCTGGGGCTCTGCCTGGGTGCGTGACAAACTGCCCACCATGGCCAGCACGGCTCCCAGGGGGGTGTTCAGCTCGTGGGCCACCCCGGCGGCCAGTCGGCCCACCCCGGCCAGGTGGCTCTCCTCGGCCATCTCGGCCTGGAGCGAGGCGATCTCCTCCTTGGCACGGGCCAGTGCTCCCTCGCCTCCAAAGCGGGGTGCCAGCAGGGCCGCAGCCAGGGCGGCCGTCTCCATCAGCCGGCGCTGCCGGTCGCTGGGACGTTTGTCTTGATCCCACACGGCCAGCAGGGCTCCTCCGGTCTGCTGGCCGGGGGAGACGGGCACGGCCAGCAGGCAGCGCCCGCGCTGGACGGCCTCGGAGGGCTCGCCCGAGTCCCAGGCCTGGCTCAGCAGGTCACGCACCACCCCGGGGCCGGTCTCCTCAGCGCTGCGCCCGGCCTGGGCGGCTCGTCGGAAGCCGCTCTCCTCCTGACCGGGCTGGAGATACAACGTGGCGCCGCTGGCCCCGGTCTCGTGCAGGATCTGCTCACACAAGGAGCGGCTCTGGGCGTTGAAGTCGTCCCCCTCGGTCACGCCGTGCATCAGTCCCAGCACGCCCTGCAAGAAATTCTCGCGCTGGCGCAGATAGAAGAAGGAGGCCCAGGCCGCCCCCAGCGCCAATGCGGTGGCCGCAAACCACAGGATATAGAGCCAGTTGGGGGTCACCGCGCCGCCGTCCACCATCCGAAGGGTTTGTTGCGCTCTCGAATGGATCCTGCGTCACGTTGTTTCAGCTCATGAGTGAGCAGGGGCAACGGCGGGTTACCGGTTCCGTGCGCGTAACGTTCAAGAGGATTCTACAGCTGCGCGCACTGATGTCCGGACATGATCGGCGCGCGCAACTTGAGGATGACGAAGTGCAAGACCAACGGTCTTGCACTTTACAACGCGCTGGAACGCAGTTCCGGCGCGTTCGTCAGATTGTGCTAGCCCGAAACCCCGAGGGTCCGCAGTTCACTTCAGGCCGGCCATCTGGGCGGCCAGGTCGAGCACGCGCTGGCCTTGCGGCCCGGAAAAGCCGGTGCCCACCACCAGGCTGGCCACCACGGCGGCCGCCTCCTGCTCGCGCCGCGAGCGCTCCTTGGCCACGCTGCGCTGGAAGGTCGAGATGTTGGGGAGGGTGCCGTCCTCCAGAGCTTCGGGGCCGGTCACGCCGTTTGCCCGTGCCAAGGAGGCGAAGATCTTGTTGTAGTTCGGGTTACCCGCATCGTTGTAGAACAGCTCCTGGGGCACCTGGCGCAAGAAGGCGGCCAGGCCGCCGGTCTGCTCGGTGACGCTGGGGAAGAGCCCCACCAGCTCGCGCTCAGGGTTCTCGACCACCTGGGCGGTGACGGTGTAGGGGGTCACGCTGCTCTGGCTCTGCTCGACCGAGGTGAAGGAGCCGTTCTGGGGGTCAAAGGCCAGGCTGCCCTGAACCGGGCTTTGCTCGGTAGCCACGCCGCTGTAGGAGCGGATATCCTGCTCCAGGGTGCGCTGCACCGCCACGTTGATGGCGCTCTCGAGGCGCAGCTGGGGCTGCATCAAGAAGATCTGCGAGTTCAGGTCGCAGTCGCGGTTGGCTCGCTCCTTGGCCACGGCGCGCTGGAAGGTGGACAGGTTGGGCAGACGGCCGTCCTCGAGCGAGTCGGGGAAGGTGGCCCACGACTGGCGAGCCAGATCGGCCAGCACACCGTTGTAGTTCGGCTCGCCGCCCAGGCCGTAGAATCGCTCATCGCTCACACCCCTGAGCCAGGCGGATACGCCGCCGGCTTCGTCCTGGGCGGCCGGCACGTTACCCAGCTCGCGTCCCGCCTTGACCGGATCGCCAATGACCGCGAAGGTTTGTTGGAACGGCTGGGCCGCGCTGACGGTCACCTCGTCCTGGCTGTGCAGGGCCACGTCGCCATTGTCGCGGATGCGCCCTTTGCTCACGCTCTGGGTGTGGTTGGTATGCTGAACTCCGGTAAGCTGGACGATGCCGTTCATGAGTGCTGTCCCCCTGTCGTTTTCTGGTCTGTAGGGACAGTCTATCGGGGGGGGCTCAAAGGGACATGAAACACCTGGTCTACGCCTTCCCGGATCGGCAGCCTGTCGGCCGTCCCGAGGGCTCAGTCGCTCTCCAGGCTGAGCTCTTGGCTTCGGTGCAGGCGGCTGCAAAGGCAGGCAGGATGGGCGAGCCAGTGCTGCGAGCTTTCCCCCTTCTGATGGCCGACCTCGACGTAACCCTCCTTCCGATCGACCGTCAGACATTCCCCACAGAAACAACAGGTTGCTTGCAGGGGCCAGGTCTCGAGATCGTCCCGCACCTCGAGGAATACCGGATTGCGTGGCTTTCCGAGGTCGGACAGCTCATCATACTGGAAGGCCACGATCGCCCCAACAGGCGCCTTGGTTGCTTCAATCCTGAGCGCAAAGCGTTTGCCGTCAGCCAACTGCACCAATCGGTCCTGGCCCGCTGAGCCGACCACCTGTGCATAACCCGTCAAGCGAGCCGCTCGTCGGTCTTGCCCCGGAAGCGGGGCAGGCCGTCCTGGCAGTCGAGCCACGGTACGCGCTCTTCGTAGCTCACATGGCTGTCAGGGGCCCGGTCCAGGGGAGCGTCCAGGGAGGCCACGGTCACGTAGACCTTGCCCGGGGTCTTTTGATGGCGGTAAAAGAGCTGGCTGCCGCAGTTGCGGCAGAAGAGCCAGGAGACGTCGGGCGAGGAGTTGTAAGTCCCCAGGTCGGCCTTCATCACCTGGAGCTGGGGTTCGCTCACTGCCGTCCAGGTCACCAGGGCCGCCCCGTGTGACTTGCGGCAGCTCTGGCAGTGGCAATGGCTGCTGAACTCGGTGGGTGGGATGAGCTGGAAGCGGTTGGCGCCGCACAGGCAGCTTCCCGGAATGGGCTCGCTCATGTCCGCTCGATTCGACACCCCGCATGACCCCCTTCCGAATGCACCGGGTTCACCCGAGCTGTCAACTGTCAACTTCGATGCTCCCCCCAGAAAGAAGAAGGGCCCCATCTCTGGAGCCCTTCAAGTTTCAAACTCCGCTCGCAGCTTCGCTGCGCGCCTCGCTTGCCAAAAATATCCCCGGCGGTGACCTACTCTCCCACCCGGTCGCCCGGGCAGTACCAT
>BTUM01000118.1:0-20514 GCA_045863235.1 Candidatus Xenobia bacterium
GACTGGCCGCTCGCTTCGGTCGTCGCTGACTGGCCGCTCGCTTCGGTCGTCGCTGACTGGCCGCTCGCTTCGGTCGTCGCTGGTGTTCGCCCGGTGGAGTCCTGGAGCTCTCGAGCAGCTCGAACCCTGGAGCGCCTGAGAGTCAGACGGAACCTCGACTTCCTGGACGCAGACCGGCCCCTGGTCGGCGGGCATGGTCAACTTGAGGCCGGAGCAGCAGGCCACGCCAGAGCCCTCGGCCAGGCTCGTCCCGCGGGGCTCCCCCCGGTGACGGGCGAAGAGGCTGTCGGCCTCGTTTCGGACGGACCGAACCCGTTTCTCGAAGGCGGCCGGGCTGCAGACAACCCGCTGGCGGACCTGCTCGGTCGTGTGTCCGCGAGCAAACTCGAGCCAGGCGCCCTCCGTTTCCGTGGTCGCCACCCTGGTGATTTCGCGGACCTTGCCGTAGCCGAGCTCGCCGGCCTGATAGGCGGCGCTCAGCAGTGGGAGTCCTTCCAGCGCAGCCATGATGCGAAGAAGATTGCTTACCTTCTGCGGCTCGAGCCCGAGCCGAACAATGCAGAAGGTTACCGTGCTTCGAAATCCTGAGGATTGATAAGCCCGAGTGCGGTCGATCGCCAGCAACCAGGCTCCCAGCTCCCACTCGCTGGCGCTCACGGCGCGAGCCGCTCGAGCGGCATGCTTGAGCATTGCTGCGGGGGTATGTCGGGCATAAGGAGTCAGGGAATGAGACATAGAGGGACCTCGGAAGTGAAGGATGGGGAAATCGGAGAATATCCGGTTGCGGCTAATCATTCGTTAAACTTCCATGAAAACCTTGCGAAACCCAGTTCGATTCTTGTACCTGGGTATCGTACATCTGTTCGATACCGCAGCAGCGGTGAGTGAATCCGCGCCATTCGAGAGAAGATCGTGTATCTCACGAAGAGGTGAAGCTACCTCGGCAGACGGAGCGGGTGCTCAGCTCATGGAAGCGCCATGTCAGGTTTACAAAAATTCAATGGACAGCCCTCCCCCACCGAGCTAAACTCCGCCACGGCGCACAGGCCGCCAGAGAGCTCGACCGGAAAGGACCGGTCGGGTGTCCACCGCCCGGGAGGATAAACCGTGGCGAACACTCCCCCGAACTGCGAAAGCCAGCCTCCGCGCGAGCGCCTGGCCCAATACGGCCCGAGAGGCCTGGAGGACTGGGAGCTGATGGCGCTCCTTTTAGGCACCCCCCGACCCGACGTGGCTCGCGAGCTGGTATGCGAAGACCTGCAGGAGCTCTCGCTCGAGAGCCTGCAGGAGCGCCCCGGCGTGGGCCTGGCCCGAGCCTCCACCGTGCTGGCCGCGGTCGAACTGGGCCGACGCCTGCATCGTCAGACCGGGCCGCCCGTCACCAGCCCTCAGGAGGCCTACCTCCTGGTGGCCGACATGGCCGAACTGCGCAAGGAGCACTTTCGCTGCCTCTACCTCGACGCGAGAAGGCGCCTGCTTTCGAGCGAGACCATCTCCATCGGCACCCTGACCGCCTCGCTGGTGCACCCGCGCGAGGTCTTCCAGCCGGCCGTGGCCCGCTCGGCGGCCAGCCTGCTGGTGGCCCACAACCACCCCTCCGGAGACCCCGAGCCCTCGGCCGAGGACCTGGCCCTCACCCGGCGCCTGCGTCAGGCCGGAGACATTTTGGGAATCGAGCTGGTGGACCACCTGGTGGTGGGTCGGGGCTGCTACGTCAGCCTCAAGGAACTGGGCCACCTTTGAAGGGGAAAATCAGGCTTCGACTGGGAATAGACTCCCGCGCCTGGACCGTGCCCAATTGTTGCGGTGAGAAACTTGTTGCGAGCCGCCCCGAGATGATGGGCACGGGCCAGGCGCGGAAGTCCTCTTATGAAGGTCGGCGGGTGAAAATCGTTCTGGACGCGATGGGAGGCGACAACGCCCCCGAGGAGATCGTGCTGGGCGCCGTGCGAGCGGCTCGCTGGGCGCGGGCCGAGCTATGCCTGGTGGGCGACAAGCCCCGCCTCGAGGCCGTTCTGGGCAGGGCCGAGACCCGCCAGAAGTTCGAGATCGTGCACACCGACGAGTTTATCGGCATGGACGAGCCGGCCGGGCCGGCCCTGCGCCATCGGCGCAAGGCCTCGGTGGTGGTGGCCGCCAACCTGGTCAAGGAGGGCAAAGCCCAGGCCATGGTCAGCGCCGGCAACACGGCCGCCCTGCAGCAGGTGGCCCTGCTCGAGGTGGGTCGCCTGCCGGGCATCAAGCGACCGGCCCTGACAGCTGTCTTCCCCACCCGTCCCCAGCCCTCGCTCTGTCTGGACATGGGCGCCAACGCCGACTGCAAGCCGGAGTATCTGCTCCAATTTGCCATCATGGGCTCGATCTACGCCCAGAAGGTGTTCGGGCGGGCCCGCCCCCGAGTCGGCCTGCTCAACATCGGCCAGGAGGAGGGCAAGGGCAACGCTCTCGTTACGGCCGCCTACGAGCTTCTCAGCGCCCAGCCCCAGCTTAACTTCGTGGGCAACGTCGAGCCCATGGGCTTTTTCGCCGGGGACGTGGACGTGGGCGTTTGCGACGGCTTCGTGGGCAACATGATGCTCAAGACCAGCGAGGCCGTGGCCGAGTGGCTGATGGCCCGGGTGCGCCAGGCGGCCCGCTCCACCGCCGTCTCCAAGATCGGAGGGCTCTTGCTCAAGCCGGCCCTGCGCCAGCTCAGAAAGGACGTCAGCCACTCCGAGCACGGCGGGGCGGTGCTGCTCGGGCTCAAGGGCGTGGTGGTGAAGTGCCACGGACGGGCCACTCGCGACACCATCGAAAACGGCATCAAGGTGGCCGAGAAGGCGGTGGCCGGGCAGGTGGTCGATCGCATCGCCGCCAGCCTGGCCGAGGAGAGCAAAGTTTGAGCCTGGCCGCCTCCGAGCTGGGCGATGCGGGTCGTTCGCTGGCCGGTCAACTCGTGCGGGTGCTGCGCGAGGAATACAAGGACGGCCTGCGCGACCGCCGCGGCCTTGATCGCCTGATCGCCCGCTGGACGGTCGAGGTGGAGAAGCTCCCGGGCCCCGAGGCAAGACGCCTGCTCACAGCGGTGCGACCGCTGCAGAAGGGCTACAGCTCGATGTCAGCGGGCGAGCGCCAGCACAACGTGGTGGAGGTGGGCCAGGCCCTGGGCCGGCTGGCCGGCCAGGCCCCCAAGCAAGCCACCGAAGAGGCGGCCGGCCCCAAAGCCGGCAAGGCCAGCCTGGAGCTCGGCTCCAAGGTCGACTACCTCAAGGGCGTGGGCCCCCCCATGGCCAAGCGCCTCTCCCGGCTCGACATCCTGGACATCGACGATCTGCTGCACCACTATCCCAGGCGCTGGGAGGCTCGCTCCCAGCTGCGTCCCATCTTCCAGGCCCGCGACGGCGTGGTGGAAACGGTGGAGGGCAAGGTGGGGGCCATCGTCACCAAGACTCCTCGGCCCGGCATGCGCATCGTCCAGGTCACCTTGAGCGACTCCACCGGCAGTCTTCAGCTGGTCTGGTTCAACCAGCCCTACATCGCCAAGCAGCTGATCCCGGGCCAGAAGCTGGTGGCCACGGGCAAGGTGGAACGGCGTTTCCACGAGACCCAGATCAACTCGCCTGAGATCGAGACCGGCGAGGAGCGTATCCACTCAGGACGCATCGTGCCCATCTACCCTTCCACCGGCACCCTGAGCCAGAAATGGTGGCGCCAGCTGATGTGGCGGGTCGTGCCCACTTACGCCCGCCTGCTGCCGGAGCTTCTCCCTGCCGAGGTGGTGACTCGCCACGCATTCATGCCACGCTCCGAGGCCGTCACCGAATACCACTGGCCGCGCAACTACGACCTGCGTGAGCGGGCCCGCCTGCGGCTGGCCTTCGAGGAGCTCTTCCTGCTCCAGGTCGAGGTGGGTCTGCAGCGCCAGGAGCGCGACCGCGATCCCCGCCAGACCTTTTACTACCAGGGCGACCGGACCGAGTTCGAGAGCCTGCTGCCCTTTGCCCCGACGGGGGCCCAGCGGCGCACCATGGACGAGTTGTGGAAAGACCTGCAGCGCGAGGCTCCCATGAACCGCCTGCTGCAGGGCGACGTGGGCTCGGGCAAGACGGCGGTGGCCGCCTACGCCGCCTGGGTGGCCTACAAGAACGGATACCAGGCGGCCGTGATGGCCCCCACCGAGATCCTGGCCGACCAGCACTACCGCAAGTTCGTGGAGCTCATGGGTCCGGCCGGCATCCAGGTGGGCCGGCTCTCGGGCAGCATGAGAAAGCGCGAGAAGCAGGCCGTCTACGAGGCTCTCAAGGACGGCTCCCTGGACGTGGCCGTGGGCACCCACGCGCTGATCCAGGAGGGGGTCGACTTCAAGGCCCTGGGCATGGTCGTGGTGGACGAGCAGCACAAGTTCGGCGTCATGCAGCGCACTGTGCTCAAGCAGAAGGGGCTCAACCCCGACCTGCTGGTGATGACCGCCACCCCCATTCCCCGCACGCTGGCCCTCACGCTCTACGGTGACCTGGAGGTCTCGCGCCTGGACGAGATGCCCCCCGGGCGCCAGCCCATCCACTCCGAGTCGGTGCCCTTCTCCGAGCGACGGCGCGTCTACGAGGACATCCGCCGCGAGATCCGGGCCGGGCGACAGGCCTACATCATCTGCCCGCTGGTGGAGGAAAGCGAGAACCTGGAGGCCACCGCTGCCGTAGAGGAGGCCTCGGTGCTGCAGCGCGAGGTCTTCCCCGAGCTCTCGGTGGGCCTGCTGCACGGGCGCATGAAGGCAGCCGAGAAGGACGCCGTGATGGAGCGCTTCCGGGCCGGGCAGCACCAGATCCTGATCTCCACCACCGTGATCGAGGTGGGGGTGGACGTGCCCAACGCCACCGTGATGCTGGTGCAGGACGCCAACCGCTTCGGACTGGCCCAGTTGCACCAGTTGCGCGGCCGCGTGGGTCGCGGCCAGCATGCCTCGCGCTGCATCTTCATGGGCGATGCCAACTCCGAGGAGGGCCAGCGCCGCCTGCGGTCCATTGCCCGCCTGGCCGACGGCTTCGAGGTGGCCGAGGAGGACCTGCAGATCCGGGGGCCGGGCGACTTCTATGGCTTCCGCCAGTCGGGCTTCCCCGAGCTGAAGGTGGCCGACCTGCTGCGCGATCAGGATTTGCTCGAGCTGGTGCGGCAGGCTGTGCGCGATCTCTTGAGCCGCGATCCGGACCTGTCCGGCCACCCCGCCCTGCGCGAGTCGCTGGTGCAGCGCAAGGTGAAAGCCTCCGAGCTGGTGCATTGAAGCAGCGCCCCGGCGTGCGGCCCACCACCGGCAAGGTGCGCGAGGCGCTGCGGTCCATCTTGCAAGATATCTATCCCGGAGCGGTGGTGGCCGACCTCTTCGCCGGCACGGGAGCCCTGGGCGCCGACGCGTTGGATGGGGGCGCGGCCCGGGTGGACTTCGTGGAACGGGATCGCCCCCAGGCGATCAAGCTGCGTTCGCTGGGCCGCGTGGCCACGGGCCGCCTGCCCCAGGCGCTGGAGGTGCTGGAGGGCCCCTACGACCTGATCCTGGCCGACCCGCCTTACGGCTCGCCGGATGGACCGGCCACGGTGGCTCTGTTGGGGCCCCTGCTCAAGACCGGGGGGCTGGTGGTGGTGGAGCATCACCACAAGGACGCCTATCCCGACGAGCTGGGCGACCTGAGGCTGGAGAAACGGCGCCGCTACGGGGAGACTGCCATCTCGTTCTACCGGCCGGCAGAATTTACATCCCAGCCCTGACTTTGACGTTCGAGTGACGCTGCCCTCAACGCGCCTCTGTTCTCATGAGTGAAAAGGAGCCAGAGCGATGAACATCCAGGTCAACCCGAGGAGACAACCCCTTCCCACCCCCTTCACGGCCCGGGACACCCGGTCCACGGTTCACGACGTGGTCTGCCTGGGACTCCGGGGCACGGGCTCGCTGAGCGCCGCGTGCCTTACCATGAGCGCCGTGGGCTTCTGCCTCGCCCCCCTGGCCCTGGAGAGCCTGGGTAGCACCAGCGAGATGCTTGCTCTGGCTGCCACCATGCTGCCCTCCGCGGGGGCTGCTCTCCTCGCCTTGAAGGGGGCCGGTCAGCTCAGCGACGAGGCAGGCTCACGGGGCCGCCAGGCGATGGGCCTGGGGGGCGAGCTGCTGGGACGAACAGCTGCGCTAGCCTGCATTCTCAGCGCCTGTGCGGCGGTCACTCTGGCGCTTTCGTAAGGCGTCGGGAGCTGACGGCCGTCCTCGCAGGTGCATTCGCGATCGAGCTCGGGCGCCACAGGGCAAGGTTCGAGCCGCCCCCGTTGACGCCATTCCGGCTCACCTGCTATTCTAAAGACCACATCCATTCAGAAGGGAGCCCAGGCCCATGTTGCCTATTCCGAGTCGGAGCACCGCCCGCCTTCGCTCCCGCAGTTTCCCCGAATAGCCCTCGGACAGGAACACCGAGTCGCATGACGGGCCGCTCCGCGAGCGGCCCTTTTTGATCCTGTCCTCGCTGCATTTCTGAAGGGATGATCCTCCATGTCCACCCCCTCTGGCGTCGCCATGCGCTGCGACGGCTTCTGGATTCTCACACCCATTTCCGGTCCTCCCCGCGATCCTCGCCGGGTGGCGGCCCTGCTCATGGCTCCCGATCTGCCTCCGCCCCCCGAGCTGGCTCGGCCCCTGGGCGTTCGAGCCCGGCCCTGCCGACCGTTCAAGGAGCCAGAGCTGTTCGCGGGCCAGGATCCCATTCTCAGAGTGGAGGCTCTCTACGGAGCCCGGGCCGCCGCCCAGGCGCGAGAGTTCCAGGAGCTGAGCTGGTCCCCCACCCGCCGGGCCGACCGCGACCGGAAGGCCAATCTTGCTTTGATTCGGTCCGCCATGCGGGGCGAGACCGAGCTGCCTGATTTCAACCCCCACTGGCCCAGGAACTACCTGGCAGAGGTCCTCCACTTCGTTCCCTCGCGCGAAATGGAGGGTCTGGAAGCGATGCTCTGCGCCTGCGAGCAGGCCGACCCCGACCGGCTGGAGAGCGATGGCCAACCGAGCCAGGCAGCCCGCAACCTGCGCCTTGCCTGGGCGCTCCTCTCGCCAGGCAAAATGGATCCGCCTGCGGGCCTGACCGCCCGCCAGCTCGACTGGCTGCTGGCCCTGGGGCAGCCCTGGAAGCGACTCAAGAGCTGCTGGCGGCAGATTCTTGAGCACCCCGTGGGAGAAGAGGCTGTAGTAAGAGAGCTGCTGCAAAGCAAGCTGGGGCCCGGGCTGATCTGCCAGGCGCTCAGGCAGCCAGAACTGTGGGAGATCCCCTGGCGAGCCCGGCCCCTGAGGCTTTATCTGGACCTGCTCCAGCGATTCCAGGAGCCGAGAGGCTGGCTGAATACCATCGCCGAGCGTGGGGGCCCGACCCGGGTGGGCGCGGCCTTGAGGCTGCTGGCAGGCCCGGTCGGGCCGAGCACGCTGGAGACTCTGGCCCGCCTGGGGTTTCCCGAGCCGCTGCGCCTCTGGCAGGAGCCCCGGCTGCTGGCCGACAACCCCGACCTCGAGGCACTGGTGGCGCTGGGCCTGGCTCGCAAGCAGCTGGTCGAGCTGGCCCACCACCGCCGTCTGGCCGGCCTGGGCGAGACGCTCTCCCGGGGAGTGCTCGAGCCGCTGGAGCACTCACGCAAGGAGCTCCGCGAGCAGGCTTATTTGCGCGGTCGACCGGAAGCAGCCGAACGGCAACGTCGGCTGGCCGACCCCGAGTTGGCCGCTCGCCGTCACCGGGGCAGCCTCAAGCGGGCCGCCAACCGGCTGCGCCGCTCGCTGGAGCAGGCCCGCCAGGCCTCGCTTCAGGCCCTGGGCGACCAGGTGGCTCTGCGTCTGTTGAGTCCGTATCTCGGATATCGAACGCGCCACTGGAAGCTCCCCTCGGGCTGGCGGTCGGCGCTGGCCCTGCTGGGCAACCGCACCCTGGAGGTGTCGACGCTGGCTGTCTTCCTGCACTACCTCACCACCGGGAAGAGGCCTCACCTGTGCGGAGTCAACCGGGCCTGGCTGGAGCGAGCCCGGCGCGCCGGGCTGAAGGTGGGAGCCTGGTTGCGGGGCTTCTCGGCCACGATCGAGGTGGGAGGGAAGACGTTGATGATCTCCACCGAGCGCGATCCTCTGGAAGTGCTCAAAATGGGAACTTACTTCCAGACCTGCCTGTCGCTCGAGGACGGCAGCAACAACCAGAGCCTGCTGAGCAACGCGCTGGACATCAACAAGCAGGTTCTCTATGCCCGGGGTCCGGATGGAACCGTGGTGGCCCGCAAGCTGATCGGCGCCACCGCCCGCGGCGAGCTGGCCGGCTACCACACCTACGCCCACGCCAGCCTCCCCGACCTGGAGCGCGAGCTGGGGACGCGTCTCGTCGCGTACGCCCGGGAGTGCAACCTCGAGCCGTCCGACAGCGCTACCCCCGAGGAGGTGCATTGGGCCGATTGGTGGGACGACGGCAATGTCCCCTGGCCGCGGGACCATCAGGAGGCCGAACGTCGGGAGGAGCTCCTCTTCGTGCAGGGAGAGCGCAAGCTCTTCCTGCACCGACCCCTTTCCCCCTGGAACGGACCGGCTGCCTTCCGACTGCTCGGGAAACCAAACCTGGGCAGCCAGCCCTGGAGCCAGGAGCTGACCGAGCAGTTGGAGCGAAGAAGAACGGCCTGGTTCGGCGGCCGCGTGCCGCTGGCCATGCTGGCCGGGCTCCCTCTGGAGCGGGTGCGAAAGATCCTGGCCCGCCAGCAGAGGGTCGACCCGGACCGGCTGGCCGAGTTGGTGGCCACCATCTACCGACGCGACCGAAACCAGGGTCCGGTCTTGCGCTTGTTCTGGGACGGGCCCGAGGGCGCCCAGGCGGTGCTACGGGTGGCACGCGAGCTGCCCCTGCCCAACCTGGCCGCCTGCGCCAGCCACCGGCTGCTGGCCAGCGGCCCCGGCGCTCTGGTGCTGGCGCGCCAGAATCCGCGGGCCTTCGGGCCGCGGATCGCCGAGAAGGCGAGCCGTCACCGCCAGGACCTGGCTCTGGTTCTGGCCGCCCGGCGCTGCGGTTATCCCGTGAGCTGGGCCAGGGGGCCGGTGGAAAGCCTGGAGCAGCTCTCCTGGGCGCGCGAGCTGGGGCAAGCCCCTGAGCCGATGTCCGAGGACCAACGGCAGGTCTGGCTGCTGACCGAGAACCTGGAAGAGGTCCTGCAGGCCATCCGGGCGGGCGAGCTGGGCCCGGCCGCAAGGCTCGTAGAGGAGCTGGAGCGCGACGGTCTGGCGGCAGCCTTCCGCGACGAGCGGCTGGAGAGCGCCCTGCTAAACGGCCCGGCCCCCGAGGGCCGCGGGCTGTGGGCGCGACTCGGCCCGCCCGGCCTGCGCGCGGGGCTTCTCCTGGCTCTGGACGGCGGGGCCGAGCTCTGCACCACAACCAGGTTCGAGCTGGCCCGCCAGGCGGCCCGCCAGTGCCAGTTCGGCCAGACCGGCCAGGCGGGGCTCTCCCTCTGTTACCAGTGGGCCCGCACCCTGCCGCCTCAGGCCCAGAGAGAGCTGTTCGTGGAAGAGCAGGTCTTCGCAGTCGGTCCGGGTTTCTGGCTGGCCTTCGAGCAACCCGACGAGGTGCCCCGGAGGGTCGCCTGGAGCCTGCTGAGCTCGATCCGGGTGGATCCTCTCGAGCTGCTGGCCGAGAGCGGGGTCTACTGGCTCCACCCTGACGTCTTCGAGGAAGTGGCCAGGAGGGCGCTACGGCGAGCCACTCCCAACCAGATCGCCTCCTGCCTCGAGCGCACCTCGAGCCCGCGTCTGGCCGCCCTCTGCCACCAGGCCCAGGGCGAGCCCCACCAGACCCATCCAGGCGCCGGCCCAGGCCAGGTAGGCCCAGGGACCGTAGCTCAGGGCCTTCAGCCCGAAGAGCAGGCCGTTCAGGGGGCCCTGCCAGGGCAGCAGGGCCAGAGCCAGCCCCAGGCCCAGAGCGGCCGCCGGGGCCGAGACACGAGCTCTCCAGAAGGGGCCCCGACCCACGGTCACCGCGGCGAAGCCCAGCATCCAGCCGGTTCCCAGCTTGAGCAGGATGCTGCGCACATTGGTGAGCACCTCCAGCGAGTCGAACCCCAGCCCGAGATGCTGCACGATGGTGCCGGTCAGGCTTCCGGCCAGGAAGGCCAGGGCCAGGCAGCGCCAGGGCGAGAGCTCGACGGCTTCCAGCCGTCGGGCGCGCAGAGCCAGGATCCATTCCAGCACCCCGGCGCGCTCGAGCAGCCAGAGAAAGAAGGCGACCTGGGCCAGCACGGCCGCCACCGAGGCGACGTGCATCACGGTCAGGCGCCTGGTCCAGAGAGCCAGCAGGGGATACCAGGTGCGCTCTCCGCCGGGCAGAGCGTCTACCTGGAGCTGCTGGCCGGAGACCAGGTAGTAGAGCATCAACAGGGCCAGCATGACGCCGGTCAGGAAGTTGGCCAGCAGGGGGGTCAGCATGCGCTTCATCGGTAGCGGGCTCGATTCACCGTCTGCTGGATCTGGGAATCGCTGGCGCTGAGGGCGGTCGGCACCCCCGATCCGATCCATCCGGCCGTCACCAGGGCCGCCACCGCCGCCGCCACGGCGGCCCCGCGGCGGAGTCGGGCAACTGTCCGCAGCCACATCTGCACCGGGTCGGGGCGCTCGCGAGCCAGCTCGAGCCGGGTGAAGAAGTCGCTCGTCAGCGGCGCCGGGGCGGGGCTGGCTCCCACCTGGCGCAGGACCTCGTAGCGCTGGTAAAGGGCGGCACAGGCGGCACAGGCCTGGAGGTGACGATCGACCTCCTCGAGGGGGCCCTGCAGCCGGTCGAAGAAGCGGTCCTGGATGTCGGAGCAGGTACTCAATTTAATCCTCCCAGCAGTTGGCGCAGCAAGCGGCGGGCTTCGAACAGGCGAGACTTGACGGTGCCTTCGGGCAGGTCCAGGGCGTCGGACACTTCCTGGGTGGAGAAGCCCTCCAGGTCGCGCAGCACCACGGTGATGCGAAGCGGGGGGCTGAGCCGCTCCAGGGCCCGGGCCAGCTGGCGGCGCAGCTCGCCCTGCTGGGCCTCCAGGGCCGGGTCGTCGGGACCGGCCAGGTGCTCGGCCATCTCCAGCGGCAGGGCGTCGAGGCGGCGCTTGCGCAGCTGGTCACGGTAGAGGTTGCCCGCCACCCGCAGGGCCCAGGCCCAGAAGCGATCCGGGCAACGCAGCTCGCTCAGGCGGGTGGCCAGGCGCAGCAGGGCCTCCTGGGCGGCGTCGTCTGCCTCCAGAGGCCCCAGCATGTGGAAGGCCAGGGCGTGGATGCGCCGATGGCAACGGCCCATCAGCTCCTCGAGCTCGGCCCGCTGGCCGCGCCGGGCCCGCTCGACCAGGGTTTCGAAGCTCAGCTCGGGGGTGGCGGTCATCTCGCACGGCATGACGAGAGCCGGGTCGGATCGGTTCGGTGGATCCATGCTTTCGACTGTTTCGCCGTCCGGCTCACCCGAGGCTCCCCACCAGCCCGGGCGCAAGCCGCTTTCGCGCCAGACCGGCAACAGGCCCGGCGAGCAGGGCGCGGCCCACAGGGTAGTCGCGCCGGACCGCTCGCCAGCAGGCCAGCAGCGCGGGCAAGGCGAGCCAGAAGCTCATCAGCACAGGCACCCGACCAGCAGGCTGAAGGGCAGGCAGATGGCCAACAGGGTCCAGCTGAGCAATCCCGTCAGGCAAGCGGTCAGCAGGGCCAGGCTCAGAAAGTGGCGCCGGGCCGGCAGGCGGCTCTCATGGCGGAGCAGCGTCTCCAGGGCCGCATCCAGCCGTCCCCGGGCGGTGGCCAGGGTGAGCAGCGCGAGCCCGTCTCCCGAGATCCCGGCCAGCTCCAGCGGTCGCTCGGGGTCGCTGGCGTGCTGGAGCTTGAGCCGGTGAAGCGTCGGGCTGGCCGGACCGGGGGTCAACCAGGCCAGCGGCAGACCAAGGACCAGGGCCACCAGTCCGGGCCCGGCCTGCTCGAAGACGGGCGAGGCCGCGAGCATCCATTCGGTGGCCCGGGGAAGCTGCAGGGACATGCCTTCAAACAGCTGCACAAAGGTAGGCAGGACGCTGACCCAGAGCCAGCCCAGACACAGGGTCGAGAGCCCTACCGCCACCGCCAGCGCGATCAACCAGCAGTGCTGCCACTCGCGCTGGGTCCTCTGCCAGGTGCGAAAGTCGAGCAGGGCTGAGAGATACTCCCGGTTGCGACCGTTCTCGCGGGCCAGGGCCAGCTCGGGCATGAGCACGGGGGCCTGAGACTCGAGCCGGCTCAGTTCGTCCTGGTCGAGCTCCAGGGCCACCCCGTAAAGCGTCAGGCGGTCGAGCCAGCCAGCCGTGCGCTCGTCCTCAAGGGGCTCGCGAGTGAGCCTCCAGGCGATCAGCACTCCACCCCAGCTCAGGCATGCGCCCAGCAGCAGGTAGAGAAAGCGGGGATGATTGCGGGTCAGGGCCCCTGCGGTAAGAGACCAGGGCCGGAATCAGGATGAGGAGCAGCGTGCAGAGCAGCATCGGGGATCCTCCTTATCTCGTCTGTCGGGCTTGACGGATCAGGAGGGAAGAAGGTTCGGAGTGCGGGCATAGATGTCTCCGACCCCGAATCCATCGGCCTCGAGACGATGAAGCAGAGCCTCGGGAGCCATCCATTCGGGATACTGCCAGGCCATGCTCTGGCTGTCGGAGTAGTTGAGCTCCACCGGTCCGAGCTCGGCCAGGCGCAGAGCGCATTGGCGCGCCTGGGGGATGAACTCGCGATGAAACTCGTAGCTCAGGGCGGGCAGCGGCTGGGACAGGCCGCCCAGGACCTCCAGCTCATAGCCCTCCACGTCGATCTTCACGAAGGCCGGGCGGCCGTGGGTCTTGATCAGCTCGTCCAGGGTCACGGTTCGGACCGCCTTGCCAGGCAGCCAGCGAAAGCCGTTCACGGCCCGGTGGGGGTTCTGGTCTCGAAAAGTGGTCGAGAGAGTGGAGATTCCGGGCGCATCCGGGCAAAGGTAGAAATCCGCGCTGCCGGACTTCTTGCCGGCCGCAGCCGGCAGAATCTCCACCTCACGTCCGCGAAATCGACGCCGGAGGACCTTCAGGCAGCGTTCCTCGGGCTCCAGCGCCACCACCCGGGCCCCCAGCTCGAGGAACACAGCGGTGCGGCTGCCCACGCTGGCACCTACGTCAAAACAGAGATCGCCCGAGCGCACGAACTGCCCGTAGAAGCTGAGCATCGCCGGGCGCATGCGCCGGTCCTGGCGCCTCAAGTGCCAGGAGATGTCCAGGTAAGTCAGGCCGCTTCGATGGCGCAGAGCGCGCACAAAGCGACGCAAGGAATCGATCACCAGGGCTGAGTTCGGTCCAACGACCGGGGGTCCCTGGCCGGATCAGCTGCCCGAGCGGGCCACCATGCGCACGAAGAGCCCGCTCAGCTGCGGGTCGAACTGCTTGCCCGACTGCAGCACGATCTCGTGCAGCGCCTGGGCCGTGCTGAAGGGCTCGCGATAGGGCCTGCGGCCCGTCATCGCGTCATACGAGTCGGCCAGGCACAAGAGCCGGGCCGAGAGCGGGATCCCCTCCCCCGCCAGAGCGTCCGGGTAGCCCCCTCCGTCCCAGCGCTCGTGGTGACCCCGAACGGCCGGCAGCAGCGGGTGCAGCGACTCGAAGCGAGCCAGCATGCACTCGCCGATCTGCGGATGCAGGCGCACCACCGCAAACTCCTCCTCGGTCAGCGGGCCGGTCTTGCTGAGAATGCCGGGCGGGATGTGCAGCTTGCCCACGTCGTGGATGCGTCCGGCCAGGATCAGCTCCTCGCGACCGTCCTCACCCAGGGCGGCCAGCTCCACGCCCAACAGACCCACCTCGCGGTAGCTCGCGGCCAGCTCCAGCTCCTGGCGCGACAGGCCCAGCTCCTCGGCCAGCCCTCCCGCCAGCCGGGAAACCCGCTGCGAGTGGGACACGCTGTGGGGGCTGAAGCCGCGCAGCGTGGTCAGGAGAGCCTCCAGCAGCAGATCGTCCGAGTCGGCGCTTTCGGGGAAGGCGCGCTTGAGCCAGTCCCAGGTCAGGCTCGCCAGGTTGCGGGCCGTCACCGCCAGGGCCGCCTGGTTGAGCAGAGCCAGGTTGGGCAGCCCCTGAGACCAGAACTCGTCGCGCCCCGAGCCCACCAGTCCACCGGGCGAGCGAGCCAGAATCACGCTGTCGAGGGGAGCGCTGATGGGGTCGCGCAACTTGGGAGCCGGAGGATGGTAGGAGGTCAGGAATCGTGGACCCTGACCGAGGGCGCGAAAGGCCTGCTCCACGTTCTACCGAGCTTTCCGGACGGGAACGTCCTGGTGGTCTTGATTGCCTCTCGTGACTTTGAAGCGAGCAGTCTAGAGCAACGCGCAATTTTTTTCAGAATGATCAGGCTGCAGAGGTTCCCCAATTCACAAACTGAACTTGCGGCTGGTCCTCAGGTTGGTGCCCGGCAGCCAGGCCTCCACCTGGTAGGTACCCGTGGGAGCTTTCTTGCCGGTCTGATCGGTTCTTTCCCACTCCCCCTCGAAGGCGGTCGTCTGGCCGGGCGGGAAGACGCGCTCGGTGACGGTCTGAAGGAAGAACTTGTCGGCCGACCAGCGCCACACCTCGCGACCGTCCTTTGTGACAGCGAAGTCGTGCGACTGGGAGGTGGGCTGACTGATCGTCTGGGGCACACCCGACAGGTTCTCGACCCGCAGGATGAAACGAACCGGACCGCTGGACGGATTGTAGACCACCAGCCGGGCTCCCAGGGCCGGCTCCTCGGCTCGCAGGGAGCCGACCAGGATCAGCACGGCCAGGGTCAGGGAGGTGAGGAGGCGCATGGGGAAGCCTTCGCGCCCGAGAGCGATTGTCCCCCGCCCTCCAGCTCGAGCGCCTCGAAGGCTTTCTCCCAGATCACGTGACCGGCATCCGGCCGCGCCAGGCGACGAGCAGCGGCCTGCATGGCCGCCAGCCGCTCGGGGTCGCGCAGGAGCTGGCCGAGCTTGAAGGCCAGGGTGCGCGGCTCGTAGCACCAGATCCCCACCCCTTCCTCGAGCAGGTGGTAGGTGTTGCGCTCCTCCTGGCCCGGGATCGGGTTGACCACCACCCAGGCCAGGCCCTTCTGGAACGATTCCCAGGTGGTCAGCCCACCCGGCTTTCCTACCATCAGGTCGGCCAGCTCCATGTACTCGTCCATCGCGTCGGTGAAACCCAGAACGTGCAGGTGGCGCTCGGGGTGTCGGGCCGCGTAGGCATCCAGGTCCGCCTTCAGGGCCTTGTTGCGTCCACAGGCGGTGATGACCTGCACGGGCACGGCCAGGCCCGCCAGGGCATCGAGAATCTCGGTCACGTTGGTCACCCCGAACCCTCCCGAGGAGATCAGCAGGGTGGGCAGATCGGTGCGCAACCCGTGCCTGGAAGCTAGCTCCAGGCGGTCCTTACTCAGGGCGAAGACCGGGTCGGTAGGAATCCCGCTGACCGTGATGGTGGCTGGATCGATCCCGAAGGAGGCCAGGTAGGCCCGCGCCTCCTCCACCGCCACAAAGGTGTGATCCGAGGGGGTCGCCAGCCACATGCCGTGCACGTCGAAGTCGGTCACCACTGTAAAGATCTTGCCTGCAAAGAGCTTCTTTCGCCGTCTCAGGGCAAGCAAGGTGGAGGGCAGGAAGTGGGTGCAGAGGACCAGGTCCGGCCGGTATTCCTCCATCTCGGCGAAGAACTTGATGGCGCTCGCCTCCTCGAAGGCCGTGCGCAGGATGTCGGCGGCAAAGGGTCGGTCGGTCAGCTCGTAGATCCACTCGAACAGCACCGGAGCCTTGCCCACCATCTCCAGGTAGGCGTCCTTGTAAAGCGCCTGGAAGGGACGCGGAAAGAGCTCGAGCACGTCCAGGCTGCGCACCTTCAAAGGCGCATCACGGCCCAGCCGTTCCAGGGCCTGGGCCGCCCGCATGTGCCCGGCCCCCACCGAGGCCGACAGGATGGCCACCCGCTTAGCTATCGCGGGCCGCCTTCTCAGGGGCGTCCGAATTGGCCTTCTGAGCCACCTCGAGCACGCCGCGCTTCTTCAAGTTCTGGGCAGCCCGCAGGAAGGCCGGCACCATCAGCGGATCAAAGTGCGTGCCGGAGCCCTCCTCGATGATCTTGACCACCTTCTCGAAGGGCATGCCGCGCCGATAAGGCCGGTCGGCAAAGAGCGCGTCGAACACGTCGGCCAGGGCGATGATGCGAGCTGCCAGAGGGATCTCGTCGCCCTCGAGGTTATCCGGGTAGCCCTTGCCGTCCCAGCGCTCGTGGTGGCCGCGCACGGCGGGGCAGAGTTTGCGCAGCGACGGGAAGCGATAGAGGATTTGCTCGCCGTAGACGGGGTGCATCTTGATCAGGGCGAACTCTTCCTCGGTCAGCTTGCCGGGCTTGTGCAGGATCTCCTCGGGCACGCGCAGCTTGCCGATGTCGTGCAGCACGCCGGCACTCCACATGTCGTCGGCCGACAGCCAGCCCGAGAGCTTGTTGCGGTAGCCCTCGGAAGTCTTCGAGAGCAGGTAGTCGTGCTCGCCGATGTCCTTGAAGAGAGCGCCCAGGCGCACCTGGCTGCGAACCTCCGGGTCCTCGATGCCCAGCTCGTTGCAGAGCTCCAGCGCCAGCTCCATCACGCGCACCGAGTGCTGATGGGTGAACTCGCCCCCGGCCGCCAGCATGGCCAGGAGGTGGCTGATCACCTGCTCCTCGGTGGGTTGGTTGTCCTTGCGCGCCTTCTTGTAGACCGCGTCGATGGTGCCAGCGGCATAGCGGATCATCCGGTTCACCATCAGCTGGGGCAGCGTGCCCTCGAGCCACATCTGCACCAGCAGGTAGTTGCGGTCCACCGCCCGCAGCGGGCTGCTGGCCTCGCCCTTGAGCGAGGGCATGCCCGGTCGAGCTCCCTTCTGGGAGGCGGCCTGCTGCTGCTGGGCCAGACGGCTGGCCAGTTTCGCTTTGGAAGCTCCGGCCTTTTTCTGGCTCTTCGAGGACTCTTGAGGCTGGCTCGAGCGCTGGCTGCGGCGACCCTCTTCCGCGCGGCGGCTCTTCAGCTTGCGACCCGGCTCCTGAGCCGTTTCTCCGCCGGCGTGGGCCCCTTGCTGCTGGCGACGAGCCTGCTGTTGTTGCTGAGGCTTCCTGGCTTCCTGGGCCTGAGGACGACGGGCCTGGTTCTGGGATGGACCCGAAGGGGTATGCGGCTGGTCCGGCTCGTCTTGCTCCAGGGAGTGGAGCTGACTCCTGGCCTTGGCGAGTTCGGCCTGAGAATTGGCCAGGCGAGCCCTGGCCTGTTGCTGCTGAGCCTCCTGCTGACGATTTGAACGCGACTCTTGCTGGCGAGAGGGCGTCTGGCTCCGTTGTTGCTGCTGGGCTGGAGCCTCGCGATGGTGCTGCGGCTCGCGGTGTTGCGTGGTGGCCGACTCGCGGTGCATGGGCTCGCTGGTGTGTCGCCTGGCAGCGATGTCCGTGACCTGGGGCTGCTGCGGGGCCAGGCGAGACGGGGTCTGCTGTTGAGCTGACTCGCGCCCAGACAGGTTTCGTCGAGCCTCGTTCTGAGCCCGCTCATCGAGCCGCTCGCGGCGCACGTCCTGGGCCTCCTGGCGACCCTGCGACTGACCTCGCCGGTCCTCATCCGGACGTCCCTGCTGTCCGCGGTCAACCTGCTGCTGGGAGGAACGATCCTCCTGGCGCTGCTGGGGACGGTCATCCTGGCGCGGGCCATACTGGGTCTGTTGCTCCTGCCTGGACGACTGCTGCGGCTGATCCTGCCGGGTCGACGGCTGATCCTGTCGGGTCGACTGCTGCGGCTGATCCTGTCGGGTCGACTGCTGGGGCTGGTCCTGCCGGGTCGACTGCTGGGGCTGGTCCTGTCGGGTCGACTGCTGCGGGCCCGGACTCGACTGCTGCTGCTGCCCGTCCTGGCGCTGTTGTTGCTGCTGCTCCTGGCGACCCTGCTGTTGCTGCTGCTGCTGCTGACCCCCACCGCCTCCCTGTCCACGGCCATCGCCTCGATCGCGATAGGTCTCCTGCTGGCTCGAGCTGGTCGAGCCCGAGCTGGTCTGGCTCTGCTGCGGCTGACCGGAGTCGCTTCGATACTTGCTCGAATCGGACTGGCTCTGACTGGATGACTGCTGCCCGCTGGAGGACTGCTGCTGACTGTCCTGACGCTGCTGTTGCTGTTGCTCCTGGCGACCCTGCTGCTGCTGTTGCTGCTGCTGGCCGCCTCCGCCCTGGCCACGACCATCACCGCGCTCGCGATAGCCTTCCTGTTGCTGTTGCGGTTGCTGCTGCTGCTGTTGGTCGCGGCCTTGGCCGCTACCACTCTGACCGCCACGCGAATCCTGCTGTTGAGACTGCGACTCGCTGCCGCTGCTCACGCGCTGCTGAGGTTCCTGACGCTGCTGAGGCAGCTGGGCGTCGCGTTGCACCTGGGACTGACGGGCCGTCTCTTGCTGAGTGCGGGATTCGCTCTGGAACTGTTGACCCTTCTGTTGCTCGCGCTGCTCCTCACGGGCCGTCGCCTGTCGCTGAAAGCTGGCCTCCTGGCGGCTCGAATCAAGTTGTTGGCCCTGCTGTTGACGTGGGTCGGGCTGGCTATCGTTGCCAAATGACTGACCCTGACCATAGGCCTGCGAGTCGCTCTGGAACTGTTGCTGCTGGAACTGCTGCCGGGGGCGTTGGGCTTCTGGCTGTGGCTGGGCCTGCTGTTGCTGCTGGGGGGCCTGCGTCTGAGTCTGGGCCATCGGATTATAGCTCGAGGGAGCCTCCGGGGCCGAGGACGCGGCCGCAGCGCTCGTCGAGGAGGGTGCCGGCGAGCTGCTGGAGCTCGAACCGGAACCGCTACCGCTGCTGGTGCCCGAGCTGGCACTCGAGCTTCCCTGCCCGGGCGCCGAAGAACTGGACGAGGTGGGCGTGGGCGCGCTCGCGGATGGATCCGTAGAGGCCGGAGTGGTAGCGCTGGCGGGCGTGCTGGGAGTGCTGGCAGCCGGTGTCGCGGGCTGGGACGTGTTGCCAGACGGACTCGAGCTACTCGGTGTGCTGCTTGCAGGAGCCGAGCTGGCGGGAGGCGTCGACTGAGCCGAGCTGGCAGGAGTGGTCGTTGTTCCGGAACCGGGCTGGCTGGAAGTGCTGGTCGGCGTGCTGGACGATGGAGCGGCGCTCCCCTCCGTGGTATTGCTGGGCGCGCTCGAGCTGCTCGGAGCAGGATTGGAGGTGGTCGCGCTGCCCGAAGTCGGTGTGCTGGTCGGATTGCTCGACGCAGGCGTGCTGGAGGTGGTCGGACTGTTCGAGGAAGGTGTGCTTGTGTTGCTCGTCGCCGGGGCACTTCCTGAGCTATCTGGCGTGGACGTTCCAGAAGTTGGCGTACTGGAGGGCGGGGCCTGAGAGGTGGTCGGCGTGCTGGCCGAGTTCGAGGCGGGAGTCGAGCTGCTGGAAGTGGGAGCAGCAGGAGTCGAACTGCTGGATGAGGACGGAGCAGCAGGGGTCGAGCTCGTGGGGGCGGGGGTGCTGCTGGCCTGAGTCGAGGGAGCCGAGGTCGAACCGCTGGGTTCGGCCGGAGCACTCGAGCCGGTGGTCGGCGTGGAGCTCGTCGGTGCCGGGGCCGAGCTACTGGAAGACTGGTTGGCGGGGGCGTTGCCGGGCGTGGAGCTGGCCGGGGTCGAGCTGGTAGGGGCTGGCGTCGAGCTGGTGGGAGTTGCCGGAGTCGAGCTCGATGGGGTCGTGCTCGCGGGGGTGGAACTCGTCGCGGTTGGGCTTGACGGGGTCGAGCTTGCTCCGGATGCCCCCGAATCGGCTCCCGCAGCCGGTGCCGTTCCGCTTGTGGTGGTCGGAGCAGAAGTCGAAGCCGGGGTCGAGCTGTTGGAGGTTGGGGTCGCGCTGGCCGGTGCTGATGGGGCCGAGGCTGAGCTGGTGGGAGTGGAGCTGGCTGTGGGGGTGGAGCTGCTGGCCGAGCTTGAGGGAGCCGCCGCGGTGCTTCCTGCATCCGTCGCGGTGGCAGCCGGGGTTGACGTTCCGGCGGCTGGGGCCGGTGCGGAGGGGGTGCTGCTGGAAGTAGGAGTGGTGCTGGCCGGGGTCGAGGAGGCCGGAGCTGAGCTGGCTGGAGCAGATGAGTTACTGGACGGGGCTGGTGCGCTGGTGGAGCTACTCGCAGCGGGGGTTGAACTGGCCGGCACGGCCGCGTCGGCCGCCGGAGTGGCGCTTGGGCTTGCAGCGGGTGCGGAGGCCACCGGGGTTGACGAACTTGAGGGGGTCGAGCTTGGTGTTGAGGTAGGTGTTGAGCTGGGAGTTGAGGCTGCCGGAGTCGAGGCTGCCGGAGTCGAGGTTGACGTAGAGGTGGGGGTCGAGCTGGGGGTGGCCGAAGCCTCCACTCCTGGCGCAGCCGGAGCGCCTGCATTGGAGCTGGCCGCGGGCGCAGTGACCGGAGCACTCGAGCTTGCCGGGGTTGAACCTGCCGGAGTCGAGGCTGCCGGAGTCGAGGTTGCCGAAGTCGAGGTTGACGTTGATGTGGGCGTCGAGCTCGGGGTGGCCGAAGCCTCCACTCCTGGCGCAGCCGGA
>BTUM01000119.1:0-20367 GCA_045863235.1 Candidatus Xenobia bacterium
CTGGCAATGCCGGGAACGCTGGCAATGCCGGGAACGCTGGCAATGCCGGGAACGCTGGCAACGCCGGGAATGCTGGTAATGCCGGTAATGCCGGCAATGCGGGCAACGCAGGGAATGCTGGTAATGCCGGCAATGCGGGCAACGCTGGTGGGGCCGGTGGTGCCTATGGCGGCGGCGGAGGAGCCGGCGCCATGAGAGTTGGCGGCGGCGGCGGTGGCGGCGGAGCCTATGGCGGCGGCGGCGTCGGCGGCGGGGGAGCTGTCGGCGGCGGCGGCGGTGCCTATGGCGCCGGTGGTGCTGGCGGGGCCGGTGGCGCCGGTGGAGCCGGTGGCGCTTACGGCGGTGGCGGTGGAGGCGGATTGCCCGCCTTCCGTCAGACCGGCAACGACGGCCTGCAGCGCTACATCAACGCCGTGGACCAGAACGGTAACGTCAACAACGGCAAGATCACCGCCAACGGCGCGATCTCGACGGGCCAGGCCCGGGCCAGCATCGTGGAAGGCTACGCAGCCGAGTTCTACGCCGGTGGCCGTCTCGAGAACGCGGGCGAGATGAGCCGCAACCTCGACGTCATCTACCAGGACCTCAACTCGGGCAACCCTGCCGCTCAGCAGGCGGCCAACTTCGCCCTGGTGGCCAGCCGCTACAAGAACGCTGGCGGTAACTACAACAACGGTCAGCTCAAGAAGGTGCTCCAGGCCACGGGCAACGGCGATCTCGCCGGTGGTGGCGGGGTCGGCGACAAGGACGTGCAGACCCTGGCAGCCGTCAGCGCAGCCCTCAAGCGCGGCACTCTCACGCTCGACCAGGTCTACGGCCAGAACGGTCGGGACGCGCTGGGCGGCAAGTCGGTTCAGGATGCTGGCAAGTATGACCGCGCTATCGGTGCGGTCGGGGCTCGCGACCTGAGCAGCAACATCGAGAACGCTCGTGGCGGCGGCGGAGCAGGTGCCGCCGGCAATGCCGGTAACGCGGGCAACGCGGGCGGCGCCGGCGGAGCGGGCGCGGCTGGCGGGGCCGGTGGCGGCAACGTCGGAATGGATCAGCTGATGGCCTACTTGATGCAGCTCTTGCAGATGCTGGGCGGCATGGGCCTCGGTGCGGGTGGTGCTGGTGGTGCTGGCAACGCGGGCAACGCTGGCAACGCGGGTGACGCGGGCAACGCCGGCAACGCCGGCAACGCCGGTGACGCGGGTGACGCTGGCGACGCGGGTAATGCCGGGAACGCTGGCAACGCCGGGAACGCTGGCAACGCTGGGAACGCTGGCAATGCCGGGAACGCTGGCAACGCCGGGAACGCTGGCAACGCCGGGAACGCTGGCAATGCCGGGAACGCTGGCAATGCCGGGAACGCTGGCAATGCCGGGAACGCGGGTAATGCCGGGAACGCTGGCAACGCCGGGAACGCTGGCAATGCCGGGAACGCCGGGAACGCCGGGAACGCCGGGAACGCTGGCAATGCCGGGAACGCTCGGCGCCGGAACGCCGGGAACGCTGGCAACGCCGGGAACGCTGGCAACGCTGGCAATGCCGGGAATGCTGGCAATGCCGGGAACGCTGGCAATGCGGGCGGTGCCCGTGGACCGAGCGCCGGCGGCGCCTGGTCCGTCGCTCGCAACCAGGGCGGTGGTGGTGGCAGAGGCGGGAACCAGGCTTACTGAGCTCCCGTCAACCCTGGAAGCGCTCGCCTCTGGCGGGCGCTTCTTTGTTTTCCCCGACCCGTATCATTGCGGAAGCGACACACGGGGGAACTGACACAACCCCTGCCACTCCGGGAGCGCAAGCAGGGACCAGAGCCCGGCCGGCAAACCCGAGCCCGTGCGCCTGATTGTCCCCTCGACCCCCCTGCCGTTCGATCAACCGGTGCCCCTCCGCGTGGAGGGCTGCTCCCCCCTGGACGTCGTGGACCTGCGCACCCGACTCAACGACCGGCAGGGCCGGCCCTGGGAAGCCTGGGCACGCTTTGCGGCCCAGGCAGACGGTACGGTCGACCCCGGTCGGGACGCGCCTCTCGAGGCCAGCTATTTCGGGTTCGATCCGGTCGGGATGCTGTGGTCGATGGCTCCCCTCGATCCCCAGAGCGAGCCCTTCGAGCTCGAGCCCGGACCGGCCAGGATGCAGGTCATCGCCAGCAGTCCGCACCAGGAGCCCTGCCGGGCCGAGGTGACCCGGCTGGCCGGACAGCCCGGGGAGCCCTTTGGACCGGGCGAGCTCTTCCGCGGCCAGGCGGGCCGGGGAGCGGTGCTCCTTCTGGCCAGTCAGGGCCTACCTCGCGAGGGAGCCGCCATGCTGGCCCAGCACGGGCTCACCAGCTGGGCTCTGGCTCTGCCACCGCGGCCGGTTCCGCTGGAGTGGTTGAGCGACCAGCTGGCCGAGCTGGCCCGCGACCACCAGCGAGTCACTGTTTGTGCCACGGGACGGGCCGGGGAGTATGCCCTGCTGGCCGCCACCAGGCGGCCAAAACTGGATGCCCTGGCGATCTGCTCGGGAAGCGGGCTGGCCTTCGCCGACTCCTGGCTGGGTGTGCCGGGCATCCAGGTCGACTTCACTCAGGTCAAGCGCCTGCAACGCGAAGCCTACGAGGCAGCCGTGGCCGACCGCGACCAGCGCGATCGGGGGCGCATTCCGGTGGAAAAGATCGAGGCTCCCCTCCTCTTGATGTCCGGACAGCAGGACGGCTATTGGCCCTCGTCGGCCTTCTCCGAGCTGGCCATGCAGCGGCTGCGCAAACTGGGCCAGGAGTTTCCGGCCGAGCATCTCACCTTCGAGCAGGCCGGCCACCTGCTCGGCCCCGAGCGCGGGGTCCCCCACCGCCCCACGGGCTTCCTGGCCGACCTGGGGGGGCGACCAGCTCACCAGGCCCAGGCTCAGCGGGCGTGCTGGGAAAAGCTCCTGAGCTTCTTCAACGCAGCGGGCTGAGCCAGCGCACCACGATGAACCCGCCCTTCTCGGGGGCGAGTAGAACCTTGCCCGTCTTGCCGACCGTCGAGGTCACCCCGGCTACCAGTTTGTCGCTCTGCCAGCCTTCGAAGCGGGCTACCCAGGTCTGGTTGCCTTCCTTGGGCGTGGTCCAGCGAAAGCGGTTGTCCTTGCCAAGCAGAAGAGCTCGCGTGTAAGCAGGTCGGAAGGTCCCGTCCAGCCAGCGATAGACCTTGAACTCCACCGGACGAACATCCGAGATGGGTGCCGGAGCCACCAGCTCGATCTGCTTGTCACGGTCGATGTCTCCCACCACCTCTGGCAATGAGACTCCGCAGTCCCAGGCCCCAAATGCCATCGGGTCGGTGGCCTCGGCCACCTTCTCCGATTCCCAGAGCACCTTCCCATCGGCGCCAAGCACCACCAGGGTGGCGAAGTAGTTGCCCTCCTCCACCCGATAGGCCCGCAGGGTCATCGTCTCGGCCTGCTTGTCGCCATCCAGGTCGCAGCTCCAGCTCTCCTTGAGAAGCTCCCCCTCGACCTGGGCCAGGGCCAGAACGCTCAGGAGCAAGACGAGTGCCAGGGCCTTCACGAGGCGAGCACCTCCTTGTCCGCTCGAAACGTGCGAGGATCGGCCCAGCGCGCTCGGACCGCTTTGAGCCAACCCACCCGCCGGCCCTGACTGAACAAATGGATGGTGCCGGTCACACCCTCCTCGTCGACCCCATTCAGATCGATGCGCACGTCCACCGGGCCTGCAGGCGGGAGCGGCTCGAGCAGGGTGACCTCGTCCACCGAGCGGGGCAGCAGTCCCCGGCCCTCCCGACACTGAGCCCAGAAAATGGCCAGCTGAAAGGCCCCGTCGATCACTTTCGGATCGAGATCCCACGCCTCGCGAGGATCCCCGGGAATCCAGTCGACCGGCCGACAGCCGGCCACCGTGCCGGCCACACTGGTGGAGGTGAGTTGAGGCAGCGAAGTGATAGCCTGCAGCAGCGGCCCGTGAAAGGTGTGCTGGCGGTAGAAATCCTCCAGGGTCAGGCGCGGCTCCATCGCCTTCCCGGCGGGCAGATCGGCCGGGCCCTCTCCCAGGCCCGCCAGCCGGGCCCGAAAGACAGCCACCTCTCGTCCCCCCGGCCGCACATCCAGCAAGCGCACCAGATCGTCCTGCCGGTCGACGCGCACCACGGCGGGTCGATTTACCAGCAGACCCCGCTCCACGGCAACCTCGAGAAAGGTAAATGGGGGCTGAACCTGCAGCGACCCGACGAAGAGGTCAAGGCCCGCTGCCAGCGGCAGGAATGCCCGCCCCGCCAGACTGTGATCGCGCAGGTAAGGGTGGGTCTCGAGGCTCAGGTTGTAGGTCACCGCTTGGCCCTGATCAGCTCGGCCAGCTCGCCGAAGGTCTTTAGCTTCTCGACGTCGGAGGGCTCCAGGCTCAGGTTGAAGCTGTCTTCCAGCACCAGAACCAGCTCGGCCACCGAGACCGAATCGAGCCCCAACTCGGCCAGCTCGCGCTCAGCGGTGACCGGCCCCAGGTCTTTCACGCTCACCTGGCGCAGGGCGTTCTCGAAGATTCTGGCTGTCTCTGAATCGAGGGGAGGGGTCATCTCGGGCCCGATTTTCGGCGCCCGCTGGCTCAGCCCTTTCGGGCATTTTTCACCCTCTCTGGTTAAGCTGAAGGAAGCCATGAACTCAAACTGGGCCGATAGCGCCGTCCGGATTTCCCGCCAGGGGCTGGAGCGCATGAATGAAACCTACTGGCTGAATGGGACCAGCAAGCGCCTGGCGGCCGGCGAGGAGACGCTGGATCAGCTCGACCGGCTCGACCCCCGGGCTGCCTCTCCGGCGCGCCTGACGCGCCAGGTAGCCCTCACGCTCGAAGGAGACGAGCGCGTGGAGTTGCTTCGAGCCGGCCTGAAGGCTACTGCCGACCAGTGCGCCTCCCTGGCGGTGGGCAGCACCTTTCCCCTGGTTGGCCTGGCCCTGGCTCTGGGCCAGGCCCGTCCCGAGGCCAGCCAGACCGTGCTGGAGGAGCTGGCCAGGGAGACGGCCGACCCGGTGGTGGAGCTGCTGGCCCAACGCCGGTCGGGCCAGGCCGGCCTGGCGACCCTGCAAGCCATATCCGAAGGGGCGGAGGCTCGCGCCCGGGCCTGCGGCCAGGGGAAGCTGTGGGAGCTGGATGCGGACACCCGACTGGCCGTAGCTCGCCAGGTGGCCGGCTCTCCCGAGCTGACGAGCCCCCTGTTGGAGCGGCTGAGCCTCCTGGAGGGAGCTTCGGCCGCCATGCTGGAGAACGCACTCCAGGCTCGCCCCGGAGGAGAGCTGCAGATCGGCGCGGCGGCCCTCCAGAAGGCTCCCGAGCAACTCCGGCTGGCGCTGGTGGAGTTGACCCGCCCGCATCTGCCGGCCGAATGGAGCTCCATGATCGCCGAGTTAGAGCCCTCCTGCCAGGGCGTCGAAGAGCGCACCCGCCTGGGAGACGCAGCCATCGCCCTGGCCGCCGACAGGCAAAGCGCCGACCTGCTGACCCTGGCCGCCGGCCTGAAAGAGCCCTCCGAGAGCCTGGCCGGGGAAATGCTGCGGCGCCTGCCGCTCAGCCCGGCCCTGGGCGAGTGGCAGGCCACGGCCGGACTGCTCAAGCTGACGCCTCCCCAGGTGCTCGAAGGCGCTCTCGCGGTCGAGAGCACCCCGCTGGCCGACCTGGTCGAGCGTCATCTGAGCCAGCCCGAGCAAGCAGCCCTTCTGATCGGAGCCGAGAAGGGGCGGGCCACTGGCGATCGAGCCAGCTTCCTGGCCGGTCTGGAGGCCTGCGGCGGGGGCAGGGAGGCCTACCGGGCGGCCCTGGGTCCAACCCCGAGCAATCTCAGCGAGTTGACGATCGCCTTCCAGCCGGTGCTGGCCGCCAGCGATGCCCCGCTCCAGACGCTGGCCCGGGCCCTCCCCCACTGGTCAGCCCTGGCCGCCAACCCGGACGAGGCGGTCATGCTCGAGCTGCTTCAGACCTCCTGCCAGGGGGAGCTGTACGAGCCTTCCACCGTATGGAAGGGGGTCCAGCAGGCTCTCGAGCTGGTAGGCAAGCAGCCCGGCTGCGATCTGGCCAGCTTCAGCCACTCCCTGATCGTTCCCATGCGTTTCTGGATGGACGGCTCACGAGTGGGCGCCGAAGCCCTCGCGGCCCTGCAGGCGAGGGGTCAGGCTGAGCGTCAGACCGCTCTGGCAACCGTGGCCGGTTTCATGCATGAGTTGCAGGGCCAGATCCCCGATGAGCATGAGCGCCACGCCATCATCAAAGTGGGCCTGGACTGGCTGGCCAGCAACACCCCCAGCGTCGAAGGGCTGGGCAAGCTGGCCCGGGCTCTGCGCAAGGAAACAGAAGGCAAGCACACCGACCTGATCACGGGAGGCCTGGCGGCCCGCTATCTGGCCGCTCAGGGCAGTCCCCCCTTGAGCCAGCAGGGGCGTTTCCTGGCCGCGGTTGCGCAAATGCGCAGCGAGAATCTCCACGAACGTCTGGAGGCCGTCTCCGACGGGTTGGACCGGGTGGCTGCCGATGCCAGGCTGGCTTCGATCGCGAGCGCGGTAGCGGCCCGTTTCAAGGAATCCCCGCTGGAGCGCCAGAAAGTGGCCCGCCTCTGCTTCGCCGAGCTGGCCTCCTCGGCCAGCGATCCGCGCCATTCGGCCGCCTTCTCCACCTTGAGCCAGTTGGTGGACCTCAGCCTTCCCCAGCCGCAAGGGGGAAATCTGGGGGTGCTCTTGCTCGAGCAGATGACCGAGCCGCCCGATCCGGCTCGATTGGGCTCGGTGACAGCTCAAGCCCTGCTGGACCTGGACCAGGAGTCCCTGCGCCAGGCTGCTCCCCTGCTCCTGGATGGCCTCGAGCGCACGGCCGCTGCCTGGGGCGACCGCAAGCTGGTCCCCCCGCTGGTGGCAAAAGCCCGCTCGCAGGAAGACCTTGCGGCAGCCCTGAGCCAGCTTTCCGAGCAACTCTCCGACTATCAGGGCGATGCCTACTGGCTGGTCGGCGCCGCCCAGGGAGCCCTTCCCAGCGCCAGCGTGGAGGAGCGCAACGAGCACGTCATCGTGGGGGGCGTGGCGGTGCGCAAGAACCAGGACTGAGGCCACCGGCGGGGAACGCCTCGATATGAAAGTATCCACCATCCAGATCGCCCTGCTGGCGCTGCTTTGCAGCCTGGCCGCCCGGGCGGCCCTGCCCCCTCTGAGCGACGAAGAACGGCTCAATACCGCATCCGACGTGGTCATCGGGGAAGTGCGAACGGTCGAGCAGAAGGTCGAGAAAATCAAGGTCGGCACCGACATCCACTATTCCGCCCAGGTGGTGGTTCAAGAGCACGTCAAGGGTCGGCTCAAGCCCGGCGACGTCATCATCGTGCGCTTCGACCAGACCGGCAAGAGGCCGCCCACCTGGGCCGGTCCCCAGGGCCAGAACGAGGCCCTCACCCCGGGTCTGCGGGCCAAGCTCTTCATGACCGAGGACGTGGGCTTTTTCCGCCTGCTGCAGCCCAACGGCTGGGACCTGGCTCGCTGAAGACCCTGCCCGACCTCCTCGCCCCCGGGCTCGAGCTGGTGCTGGTGGGGATCAATCCCAGCTCTTACGCGGTGGAGGTGGGTCACTACTTCGCCCGACCCCAGAACCGCTTCTGGCCGGCCTTCTCGCGCTCGCGCCTCAGTCTGAGAGCGCGCCGCGGGCTCGAGGTGGAAAACCTCGTCTGCCAGCACGACCGCCATCTGCCCCGTTTCGGAATCGGCATGACCGACCTGGTCAAGATACCCAGCGCCCAGGCAGCCCAGTTGGAGACCTCCCTCTTCCGCGAATGGGCGCCCCGGACCAGGCAGCGGCTGGAGGCAGTGGAGCCGACCGTCATCGCCTTTCAGGGGATGATGGCCCTCAAGCCCTTTCTGAGGTATGGCCTGCAATCCAAGGAGAAGCCAGCCTTCGGGCCTCTTGAAACACGGATGGGTCAGGCCCGGCTCTACGCCCTGCCCAACCCCAGCCCGGCCAATGCAAGCTTTCGCCTGGACGACTTCGTGCGAGGATTCGATGAGCTGGCCGACTTTATCGCTCGGTCAGCCCCCGCGAACGCCGCAAGCGTTCCAGATCAACCACGGTGATCTGACCGCCGGCCAGCTTGACCAGCCCATTGAAGGCCATCAGGTCGAGCATCAGCTTGACTCCAGCCGGCTCCAGGCCCGTCATGCCCCCGAGCAGCTCCAGGTCGAGCGGCAGGCTCGGACCCTCGCTCTCGGCCCGGGTGACGAGCTTTCGCACCAACCGCTGGTAGGCGTCGAGGTGAGCCACCGCGGCCAGGTCCTCGTTGGTCTGCCGCAGCCGGCGAGCCATCCCCCGCATCAGGCCCAGAGCCAGCTCGGGATGCTGGCCCACCAGCTGGTGAAAGCTCTCGCGCTGGAGGACCAGCAGCTCGCAGGGAGCCACCGCCTCGGCCGTGGCCGAGCGGGGCCCCCCGTCGAGCAGGGCCATCTCGCCCAGGTGCTCGCCGGGACCCACCAGGCCCAGGGTGAAAGCCTCGCTCTCGCCATCGGCCCGGCTGGTCAGGCGCAGCTGCCCGCTGAGCACCACGAAGAACTCGTCACCCTCCTCGCCCTGGCGCATCAAGCGCTCTCCGGCCGCCAGCTCACGCAACCGCGCGGCCCTGGTGAGGGCTTCCAGAGCCGACTCACTGAGCCCCGAGAAGAAGGGAACCGCTGCCAGAGGGGCCCGAGCCCGCTCGAGCGAGAGGCTCACCTTGCCGCCAGCGACTTGACGCAGCCGCGCCGGGCGACCACGTTGTCCAGGCAGGCTTTCAGCATGTCAGCCGGCTTCTCGAAGCGGGTCAGCAAGATCATGGCCGCGATCACGAACGGTTTGTGGCCCGCCTCGCGATAGGTGGCCAGGCGATAGCGGTCGAACACCGAGGCGGCCACCTCGCCTTCCTGGCAGCTCACCCCGGTGATGTCGGCCGGCAGGCAGTGCATGTAGTGCGCCTTGCCGTCTTTGGTGCGCTTCATCAGGTCCTCGGTGCACTCCCAGTTCTTGTGCTTGGCGTTCTCGGCCAGGGCGTGCTTCTCGAGCTCTTTCAGCTCGTCGTTCTTGCGTGCCATCAAGAGCTCGGTGCGCTTCTCCATGACTTTGTAGGGGGCCCAGCTCTTGGGATACACCACGTCCGCACCCGAGAAAGCCTCCTCCATCGAGTGGGCCACCGAGAACGAGCCGCCCGAGGCGGCGGCGTGTTTGCGCGCGGCGTCCAGCGTCTCGGGCACCAGGTCATAACCTTCGGGATGGGCCAGCACCACCTCCATCCCGAACCGCGACATCAGGGCGATGATACCCTGCGGCACCGAGAGCGGCTTGCCGTAGCTGGGCGAGTAGGCCCAGGTCATGGCGATCTTCTTGCCCTTCAGATTCTCGAGGCCGCCATAAGTCTCGATCAGATGGCGCAGGTCGGCCATCGACTGGGTGGGATGGTCCAGGTCGCACTGGAGGTTGACCACTGCCGGGCGCTGGAAGAGCACGCCCTCGTTGTAGCTCTCCTGCACCGAGTCGGAGACCTCTTGCATGTACTTGTGGCCGGCGCCCAGGAACATGTCGTCGCGGATGCCGATCACTTCGCTGAAGAAGCTGATCATGCTGGCCGTCTCGCGCACCGTCTCGCCGTGGGAGATCTGCGAGGTACTCTCGTCCAGCTCTTCGGTCATCAGGCCCAGCATGTTGCAGGCGGCGCGAAACGAGTAGCGCGTGCGGGTGGACTTGTCGCGGAAGATCGAGATGCCCAGACCGGTATCAAACAGCTTGGAGGAAATGCCGGCTCTGGCCATCTTCTGGAGTGCCTCGGCGGCCAGCAGTACGGCCTTGAGGTTGGACTCGCTCTGCTGCCAGGTCAAGAGGAAGCTGCCCTGATGCAGGTTGGTCGAAGTCTCGGCCAGCTGGCCGACCAGGTTGCGGATCTCTTCGTGCGCCATCGTCCACCTCGAGTTCGTAGAATGTCAGACGGGCTTCGAGGGGGCGCGAAACGGGACCTCTCAGCCCGGCAGGTTGCCGGCCCCCTCCCACCACAGACAGGCCAGGACGGCCTGCACGGAGGGGACGTAGCCCGAGCCCTTGTCGCCCCCGAGCACCACCACCAGGTAGATGACGGCCAGGATGGCCAGCACCAGGAAGAGGATCTTCCAGATCGAGTAGGGCGCTTCGCCCGAGACCTTGCCCGTCTCGCCGTTGACCAGGAAGCGGTAGGACTTGCCCTGGTAGCGATAGGCGGCCACGTAGACGGGCAGCAGCACGTGCTTCCAGGTCACGTTGTCGAGCCGCATGGAGATCTGCAGGTTGCGGTGCGTGTCGCCTGGCACCTCCCTGGCGCACGCGTTGTACTCCAGCCGCTCGAACTCTTTCTGCCCTTTCTCCCAGCCGTCCCGGGGCCCCACGCCATACTCCTCGGCGGCCCAGCCCGACAGGTACTCGGGCTTGTAGCCCACCAGCTGGTTCTTGGTATTGAAGGGCTCCAGCGCCTTGACCAGGCTCTCGGACAGACCCTTGGAAGCGCAGATCAGGATGTCATCGTAAGTGCCGAAGTGATGCCCCGAGCTCGGCTGCCAGCGTGTCTTGGTCACGGTCCGGGTCTGGCGCTTGCCCTCGTTGTCGGTGTAGTGCTCGGTCTCCTGGTAGTAATAGCCGCTTTCGGCCTTCCAGCGGGTCTCGGCGTTGGCGTCGAAGGTCCAGAATGGGGTGTAGAGCCCGTTGATGTCGTGCACCCGGGCCATGCGCTTGAGGTTGTTGGGACGAAACCAGAGCGAGCGCACCCACTCGGAGAATTTCTGAGCGGCCTGCTCTTTGGTCACTTTGAACGGGATCAGCGTCTCAGGCGTGATCAGCGTGGGATCGGCTGGCTTCTCGGCCACCATTCGCGAGGCGCAGAAAGCACACTCACCCGAGGTCGTCTTTTCGGGGAACGTCGTGGTGGCCCCGCACTGCTTGCAGGCCACCGAGTAGGTCTGCACGCCCCATCCTTTATTGGCTTCCCCGCTGAGAAGCTTACTCAGAGCGTGCTCGACCGGGCCCGAGAAGGTGGAGGCGGAGGGAGCCTCCTTGGGGATCTCCACCTCGGCGTCGCAGTACTCGCAGCGCAGGTTGCCCGCGCCGGCGGCAAAGACCAGGGTGGCCCCGCAGCCGGGGCAGGGAAACCGGCGCGTGGCCGGGCTGGCAGCAGCGTTCTGGGTCTCGGTGCTCATCCGCCAGAATTCGATTTGCTCCTCGGGAATAACCTGCCGGCCCTCGCGTCTTGAACACACAGATTCCAAGACGAGGTGACAGACGATGAACAATAAGCTTCTTGCCGGAGCGATCGGACTTTTTCTGGCTACCGGGCTCTACCTCTCCGCCACCCTCTCGCGACCTGCCCAGGCCGAGCCACCCCGGCCCAAACCCACCGCAACGCAGAGCGTCGCCCAGAATCCGGACAAGCCGGACAAGCCGGACAAGCCCGGTAAGCCGGTTGTCGCCTGGGCCCCGGCCGTGAAGCCCAAGCCGCTCTCCCCCACTGTCCAGACCGGACTTGACTGGCTCGTCAAGCACCAGCTCCCCAACGGGGGCTGGGGGCAGGGTGAGGAGTCTCAGCAGATGGGAGGCGGGGCCAACCTGGCAGAGGTGGCCAACGTGGCCGATACCTGCATCTCGGCGCTGGCCCTGATCCGGGCCGGAAGCACCCCCACGAGCGGTGAGCACGCCCAGAGCCTGCGCAAGGCGATCGGATTCGTGTGCGGCGAGGTGGAAGGCTCGGACCCCGACTCGATGCAGGTCTCCAAAGTGAACGGAACCCGGGTGCAATCCAAGCTCGGGCCTCACATCGACACCTTCCTGGCCTCCATGCTGCTGGCCGAAGTGAAGGGCAAGATGGGCGATCCGGCCGCCAACAAGCAGGTGGACGTCTGCCTGGCCAAGGTGCTCAAGAAAATCGAGAAGAATCAGAAGGAGGACGGCACCTGGACCCGCGAGGGCTGGGCTCCGGTGCTGGCTCAGGGAATGGCCAGCAAGGGCCTGAATCGTGCCGCTCAGGCGGGTGCGGACGTGGACCTCAAGACGCTGGAGAAGGCCCAGACCTATGCCTCCACCCAGGCCACCGCCCCGGCCGGCGCGGCAGGCGAGGGCTCGGCGGGCGTGGCGCTTTACTCCACCAGCTCCAACACCGGGGCTCTGCAAGACTCGCTCAACACGTTGGAAGCTCGCGAGGACGAGCTGAAGGACAAGGCCAAGAATGCGCCCACCAAGAAGGAGCGCGACGAGGCCCAGGGCCAGCTCAAGCAGCTCGACGACGGGCGCAAGGCTCAAGAGTCAGCCCGGGCCACCCTGGTCAGCAAGCTCGACGACCCCGGCTTCGTGGCCGGCTTCGGCAACAACGGAGGGGAAGAGTTCCTCAGCTACATGAACATCAGCGAGAGCCTGGTGGTCAAAGGCGGGGAGGAATGGCAGAAGTGGGACCAGTCCATGATCGCCAACCTTGGGCGCGTGCAGAATAAGGATGGCAGCTGGACCGGACACCACTGCATCACCGGCCGCAACTTCTGCACCGCCGCGGCGCTGCTGGTGCTGACCGCCGACCGGGCACCGGTGCCGATCACCAAGCGCTAGGAGCGTCCGACCGCCGCCTACGATCTCTTATGGCGGCTTGCGGCCGGAGTCTCCCAAACGCTACGCAACGCCAATAAAGCAAACAGACGCGAGCTGAGCCCGCGTCTGTTTGCTTCCAGGCCGAAAGGTGGGGTCAGCCGGCGATGCGCCGGGTGGCCTCGTACTGCCTGAGTTTCTCGCGAATCTCGGCGGCCCGGCGGATGGCCCCCGAGACATCGCCATCCTTCAAAGGTTGGCGCGTGATCGGTTTGCCCACCATCTGTTCCAGGCGGGCTTCCTGCTCACTCACCAGTTGCTGGCAGACGAAGGCCAGGTCTCCCTGCATGTCCTCCACCCACTGCTCCTGGCGCTGGCGCATCTCGCTTATGGCTGCTTCCTGGTCGGTCACCTTGCGCTGGGCAGCGGCCAGTGAACGGGCCAGGTCGAAATTCTTCTTACTGAGCTTCTTGTTCTGCTCGCGGACGTCGTCTTCCACTGGAGCGAACTCGACTTTGGCTTGTATCATCGCTGGGTCTCTCCTTGAGGGGGAAAGTCAGAGTCTTCCGCTCTCATACTATGATCCGTGGCCACCGTTGCGCTGTGTTCTGGATCACAGGGAGCCAGGCAATTGGATCCGAATCAGGCCCTCGTGCGTCTGCTGACCGCCTGGCTCATCTTCCTGACCACCCTGATGGGGGGCTGTGCGGGCTCGCTCACCTCCCAGATCTCCCGCTCGATCGGTCACGCCACCGACTACCTGGCCGACCGTCAGTCTCATGACGGAGCCTGGCGCTCGGAGGTTTACAAGGATATGGAGGACGGCGTCTCGCTGACTCCCACCGTCTGCAAAGCCCTGATGTTCGGGGGAACCAACCAGCGGGCCCGCAAGTCGGCCGAGTTGGGCATGCAGTACGTGGTGGGGCTGGCGGATGCCAGCGGGCCGAAGGTCCCCCTGGCGTATCCGGTTTATGATGGGGCCGCCGCCGCGCTGCTCTTGATCCGAGCCGGGCAGGGTCAGTCGCAGGCCTGTCAGAGCTTTCTTCGCCTGTTGCGCCAGCACCAGTTGGGGTCGGAGGCGGGTTGGGCGCCGAAGGACCCTCAGTTCGGAGGTTGGGGATACTCCACCGCCATCCCCTACAAGCCCAGGCGGATGGAGCTCTGGAACGCCGCCAGCGACTCCAACCTGTCCAGCACCCTGTTCGCTCTTGGGGCCCTGAGCAGGGCCACCTCCCCGGACGACCCGGCCGTGCAAGCCGGATTGGAGTTCGTTCTGCGCTGCCAGAATTACGACTCAGGCGACCTCGCCTTCGACGACGGGGGCTTTTTTGCCAGCCCCACCTTCGGGCCCCTGAATAAAGCCGGAGGAGCGGGAACTGACCGCCAGGGGCGCACCCGCTATGTCTCCTATGGGAGCGCCACCGCCGATGGAATGCGTTGCCTGTTGCGGGCCGGCTATCCGCCAGACCACCCCCGCGTAGCCGCGGCTCGGGCCTGGTTAGAGAAGAACTTCTCCGCCCAGGAGATGCCCGGCAAGTTCCCCAACGAGCTGGAGATCGAACGCGACTCGCTCTATTACTACTGGTGCTGGTCGCTGGCTCACGCCATGAACGATTTCGAGCAAGCCGGAGGCCTGAGCAGCCTCAACTGGGCCGAGCCGATGGCCCGCGAGCTGCTGGCCCGCCAGCTGGACTCGGGCTGCTGGAAGAATCAGGCCACCGCCTCGCGCGAGGACGACCCTCTGGTGGCCACGCCGTTTGCCATGGCGGCTCTGTCCCTGGCGCGCCAGAAGCTGGTGGGGAAAGGAGGAGCTCCGACCAGGGCCTCCTCACCCCCGGCGAACCCGCGCCCCTCGAGCCGCCCGGGCTCGCCCTCATCCGGGCCTGTGGATGAGCCCCCGGCCAGTTCTGGCTCGCCTCCTTCGACCGGGCCGGATGAGCCTTCCGCCCCCTCTTCCAGTGGCGGGTGCTGGAAGTGCGCTGCCGGGGTCAGGTCCTGCCGAGATGGCGTTGCTCGACCTGCTGGCTCGAGTCGCCCCCAAACCGGTTGAGCGTTACGAGCTGAGCGAGCGCCTGGAGGTCTCGCTGGAGATGCTCTACCGCCTGGTCTATCGATTGCGCGGTCAGCTCGGAGAGGGGACTGTGCTTCAGGTCGGACGCAGCACGACTCGCCGGGGAAAAGTCCATGGCCGGGCCGGCTACCGGCTTACTCGGCCCTGCGTGCGCCAGGCCTCGAGGTTCAACCTTTCCCTCCCTTCCTCGGGCGTCGGGCGCCCTTTCTTTCAGCATAAGCGTGCGACGCAACGCGCGCCATGCCCGAGCACTCCTCGAGTCCTCCCCAAATTGTCCCTTCCCATGCAAAAGAGGACCCGATTCGCTCGAGTCCTCTCGCCTTGCCTGCGGCTGGCCGGTTCGTAGGCACCGACCAGAGTTTCATCCTTTCCCTATCATTGCTCGCTTCCCCAAGGTCGAGCCCCCAATTCATGACCTGTCCCCATTTCCAAACGCTCTCGGCCCTCAGCCTGGGAGTCGCGGTAGTTTATCAGGCGACAGATTAAACTGACCCCCTAGCGACACCAAAACTGACCCCCCCCAGAAGAGAAGGAGGTCAGCTATGTCCCATTCGCATGTTCCCTCATCCAGGTGGATTGAGGGGATTTCAACAATTCAGGCACCAGAAGAAGTTCAAACTATGCTGAGTCTTGCTGCAAAGGGTTGGGGCGCCAAGCGTATCGCGCGTGAACTGGGGTGCAGCAAGAACACGGTCAAGCGCTATCTAAGGCAGGGCGGCTGGAAGCCGTATAAGGGGCCGAACAGGCAGCCACTGCTGGCCGAAATGTCCGGGTGGCTCCGTGAGAAGTTCCTGAAGCACTCTGGGAATGCCGACGTTGTGCGGCAGGAACTGAAGAGCGAGAAGGGGGTCGAGGTTTGTCTAAGGACCGTAGAGCGTGCCGTGGCAGACTTTCGCCGGGAAGATAGGGTTAAGGCGGAGGCGACGGTTCGGTTTGAGACCGCGCCAGGCCACCAGCTTCAGATCGACTTCGGTTCCAAGACGGTGTTGATCGCGGGAAAGCCTACGCGCGTCTTTGTCTTCGTAGCAACGTTGGGCTACTCGCGGCGGATCTACGTAGAGGCATTCCTTCACGAACGCCAATCGGCATGGTTCCAGGGATTAGAGGGAGCCTTCCGACACTTCGGCGGCATTACCGTTGAGGTTCTCATCGATTATGTTCCGCGCCACGTAATCGATGACGACCACTCTGGGAGTTCCGCCAAAAAATTCAAGCATCCGGATATGCGAGCCGATCCAGCACGGGAGATCCTGGGCCCAGCTGGCCTCGGCAAAGGTGTTATTGCTTGCGCCCAGCACCCCAACAAAGATCTGAGCCCAAGTGACCTCGCCGGTCTGGGCGTCGATCACCGGCACCTTGTCGCCGGCGTAGTCAACGAAGGCCTTCTCACCGAAGCGGTGTGTCTGGCGCATGACCGGCTCCACATGGCCGATCCACTCATTGTATCGCTCACAGAACCAGCTATACTCGAAACCGTCCGGGTTAGACCGTTTGTATTCCTGCCACAAAAGCTGCAGGCTAACATGCACTTTCGGCCGCTTCAGCTCTCGATGCACCTCGGCCCAGTCAGGAACTGGTCTGGGGTCCGCAGCGCACGGCTCCACACGATAAAGCCGCGCCTCCAGGTCAGCATCACTCCATTCATCGGGGAGTGGCCACACAACGCCATTCCCCCTGGCGCGCATCAGACAATCGGACACAGTAGAGGGGGACACGCGACACGAGGACGCGATGTCTCGATGGGTCTTCTCCTCCTCGAACTTGAGTCTTAACACCTCTCGGGCCTTCTTCATTGACATTTTAGGAGCTGGCATCCGTCCCGCGCCTCCTCAACATAAAGTTGAGGATTATTCACCACAGGTTGACTGTGATCGGCTTCGCGTGGAAACCGTGATCGGCTTCCCGTGGAATCTGTGATCGGCTTGCCGTGGAAACTGCGATCGGCTTGCGTGGAAACTGTGATCGGCTACGCGTGGAATACGCAACCATTGACCCAGATGATTGGTGGAGCAACTACGCCAAGGGCCTTATTTATGAGTCCTATCATTCAATGCCTGATCCGTTCATTGTAAACAAACTCTTAATAGAGGCCTTTGTTCCACACGCAACCCCAGACGTTGAGGCACACGTAGACATAACCCTGACCCTGGGCATGGCTGTCGCTCCGATGGGAGAAGTGGGTGCTGCTTCCTCTGAATTAAGCAGGTGGGTTCAGACTCAGCTAGGCAGGTGGCACTGGACTCAACTGCTGGAATCATTCAATCCACTTAATTTCCGTCACCTCTTCAATCTGTCAAAATGCAAAATCTTTGAACATCACGTCATTCCTCAGGCGGACTTCATGCTTGATTTCCTGAAAGCTGCAGGCGTAAAGGATCCGATCGCTTTCATCGACCAGTTCGTGATTGGTCTTCCGAAGAGAATACACGATGCGGTTCACATAAAGAAATTCTTGGACCTGAGACCGGGAGGTGGCTTGTGGAACAAAGAATGGTATGCCTGGGCTGAGGCGAATGTCGGCGCCAGCGTCGATGAAATCGTGAACCAAGCTCACCAAATGATAAAGAAACATAATCTGGAAAGCTACTTGCCATACTTCCAAAGATAATTCTTGGAACAGGAGGCAAGGAGTAGAACCGGCGAAGACCTTCAAGCCAGGCTCGTTGTCCACGAAGAGTGGGCATCTTCTAAGAGAGGATAGAATGAAGATCTATCGCGCGATATCTGCCTCTGACCCATCATACCAGATGACAGGTAGATGCAAGTGGGTTCTACCCGGCGTGGAATGCCCCGACTGCGGTTCCACCTGGTCAATTATCGGCGCTGACTACCCCTCGGTAGACCTATCGGCTGCTGAGGACTTGATCGATGAGTTCGGGCTTCTTGACCGCCATTGTATTGCCTGGCAAGCCTACAAGAGTCTGGAGAAGCGCCTAACTCCCTACACTGGGGCACGAAAGTTGTTGCCTGGAACAGGCATGGGTCCGTTTGAAGGTCAGATAAGTGCAGAAAAAGGAAACGCCTTTTGGCCGCAGTCCTGGGCAATTTTGATTCGCGACGACACGCTTAAGGCAATCGCCTTAGAACTTGGCCAGGAGTTATCGCACGGCAGTGCGGTTCTGAATGGCGAAAAATCCAATTTTGTCTACCTAGAAGTCCCAGTGGGTCCGGCTGTTTATGCAGCGAAGCCCAGATGTGCAACATGCGGTCGAATTTCGAACCGTCCAAAGGACAGAGACTTTGTGGGCATAGATTCTGCCAGCACCTCGGTTCCAGCAGTCTTCCGCGCAGCGGATTGGCCAACCAGAATCTTTGCGAGTGAAGCCTTCGTGAGAGCTAGTCAATCAGCTGGATTGGATGGAACCAATTTCTTGACCGCCGCAGAAGCTAGAGACCTACATATTGCTAAGACCATTATGGGCGACCCCAGTATACTTTCAGAACTTCCATAATCCCGCTCCCGGCTTCGAAGCGTGCACCTTCGCCCAGGCCTGGCCATCGTAGCTGGCTGCAGTTCTTCCGGAGCCGCCCTGAGGGGGCGAGTTAGCGCCAGCCGTCGGCTCCGCCGCCGGCCGCCGCCAACTCGCCCCCTCTCCGATCCTGGGGTCTGAGTATCAGTGGAACAGAAACTACAGTTAAGCGCTCATCACCCTGGAAAATTGGGCTGAAACCATCCGGCAATGTACAGGCGGCCCTGTTCTTTATTCAGGTGGTGCCGTCGGAGCGTCGCTCGGGACGGATCTTGCCTGGAAGAACTCGGCCACCTCCGGCTTGCCGAGCTCGTTGTTCACGACCCGCAGGGTCAGGTCGACCAGCTCGTCGTCGCTGACGGGGACCTTGTAGCCGTGCAGCTCCAAGAAGACCAGCGCCGCGGCGGTGCCGGTGCGCTTGTTCCCATCTACGAAAGCATGGTTCTTGACGATATGGAACAGATACGCGGCCGCCATCTCAAAGACGCCCTTGTGCAGGTACTCGTCGCCGAAGCCGGCCTGGGGCATGGCGATCGCCGAGTTCAGCAACTCGACGTCTCTCAGGCCCTTCTCGCCGCCGTAGCGCTCGAGCTGGTCCTGGTGGATGGCGACGATTTGCAGCAGATCAAGGAAGAAGAAGTCCATCAGGATGCTCCTTCCTCAAAAGCTGTGCGCATTCGGTACTACTCTGCCAGACGTCGGAGAGCGCCAGCGTGACGTTCGTTCACCTTTTCCAGAGCGGCACGGAAGCGCTCATCGCGCTGTTCGTCGTGAACCGGATGGATGACCAGCGCCTTGCCGTCGGTCGTGATGCTCAATGGCGTGTCGGCATCAATGCCCAGCAGCTCCATGATTGGGCGCTCTATGATCAGAGCGTAGCTGTTGCCGTGCTTGGTGAGTGTCTTTACCATGCTCCACCTCGTACATCCAATGTGTATCCAATGTTAGCACAGGTATAGGACGGTGTATACCCCCTATCCTGTTGGGGGTCGGGGTTTTCAGACGACGTGGGGGCTGGAGAACAGGCGGCGCGTCTGAAAGTCTCGGGTGGCGGTTGTGTAGCGCAAGTAGGGGTCACCTCACGAAACGGAAAATATCGTACGCTAAGCCCGACTGCCGACCCGCAAAATTACAGGGCTTCCCAGGTTCCTGGGCGACCCGCTGTGTGCGCGCGCGTGCTCTCCGACCCCGGCGGGTCGGGCGGACCAGGCCATCTCGGTCCGCCCGATGTTGCCTTCAGCCTTTCGGAAGGCTTAGGCCACCGCAGTTAGTGTATTTCGAGGCTCAATCACACGGCTCACCTACTCGCTGTCTACGCTTCGCAAGCAGGGTTACCCCTTACCCACGCAAGACTCGCTTCCGGGCGGCCGGCCAGCCTTACCCGGGCGGGGTTGGCTACCCGCAGGGTCACATTTCGAAGTTTCGGTGTTCTACCACCATCCTCTCCAAACCAGGCTTATCCTGGCGCACCCGAAAGGACACGGTGCGGCTGCGCCGCACCGCCGCCCTTTCCGGCTCACCCGATCGATTGAGGGTGCCGTGAGGGAGCCGCGTTCTCATTGGATGGCGCGCGTCCGCCGGCTGCGAAAACCCCGGGCGGACGCGCTCAGGTCCGGAGCTGTCCCCCGTGAAGGGCGGCATGGGTGCGGCTGCGCCGCACCGCCGCCCTTGCTTGCTTCCCCATCCTTTGGCACAAGGGCCGCCTGAATACCGTGCTCAACCAGGTGGCGCGCGTCCGCCAGCTGCGAAAACCCGGGGCGGACGCGCTCAGCAGGCGGAAGCTCCGTCCGCGAAGCGCGCGCCCTTTACCGGTAAAGTGCGCGCACTGCGCGAGAGGCATGGGCCGCGGGCCAACCCCCTTTTTTGAGTCTCGTCCAGCGCCAGGGTCTGCCCTCCGGCCCGCGCGCGATGGCTTATCGTCGCGCGGGCCGGTGGTGAGAGTCTCGGGGGTGGCGGTGACGCCGACTCGGGGCCCTCAACCAGGCAAAGGTGATTCCGGGCCCCGGCCGGCGTCACCGCAGAGGCGCCTGGCCTCACAGACCCCGGCGAAAGCAAGAGTGGGCCGGGCAAGACAAGGCGCGGGGGCCTCCTCGGCCGGGTGCGGCGCCGGCGGTCTCGAGCGGTTGCTTCGTCAGCCCTCTGCTGGCCTGACCAGGGCGTAGCACGGCCGCCGACGGGCCGTCAATTTTGTAGTGCAAAATCGTTTTGACGGCCCATCGGCGGCCGTGCTTTGAATCGGCGTGAGGCCGGGCGCCGGGCAACCGAGGGCCCGTGCCCCCTCCTGACCGCCGGCC
>BTUM01000120.1:0-18418 GCA_045863235.1 Candidatus Xenobia bacterium
CCGTGGTGGCTCCGCCCGAGCCTGAGCCTGCGGTGGTTGAGCCCGTAGCCGTGGTAGCTCCGCCCGAGCCTGAGCCTGCGGTGGTTGAGCCCGTAGCCGTGGTGGCTCCGCCCGAGCCCGAGCCTGCGGTTGAGCCGGTAGAGGCGGTGGCTCCTCCCGAGCCTGAGCCTGCGGTTGAGCCGGTAGAGGCGGTGGCTCCGCCCGAGCCCGAGCCTGCGGTGGTTGAGCCCGTGGCCGTGGTAGCTCCGCCCGAGCCTGAGCCTGCGGTTGAGCCGGTAGAGGCGGTGGCTCCTCCCGAGCCTGAGCCTGCGGTTGAGCCGGTGGCGGTGGCTCCGCCCATGCCAGAGCCTGTGCCCGTGTCGCCGGTTCCCGAGACCGTGCCTGCTGCCTCGCCTTTGGCCGAGCCCGTAGCTTTCTCGCCGGTTTCCGTGGCCCCACCTGCTCCCGAACCAGTGCCCACGGCTCCGCCGGCCCCAGTCGCGCCTGCTCCCACTGAGCCGGTGGCCGAGGCCCCGCCTGCTCCCGAGCTGGCGGCCGTGGCCCCCGCGCCTGAATCCATAGCTCCGCCTGCTCCCGAGCCTGCACCCACGGCTCCGCCCGCCCCCGAGCCGGCGGCCGTCGCTGCGCCATCCCCCGAGCCTGTGGCGCCCCCTGCGGATCTGCCAGCCGATGTCGTAGACGAGTCCTGGGTCACCCCGCAGGCCGCTGGCCATACGGCCGTTGCCGAAGAGGAATCTGCCAGTCAGCTTGCTCAGGGCCTGGATCGCGACTACGGAGACACGCTCGAGTCGACCAGTGTCAGCGCACCCACAGCCAGCCCGGGATTTGCCATTTCCGCCCCCCAGCCCGAGGAGCAAGCTCCCGTGCCCGGTGTCGAGCCGGTGGCAGCCGCTCCCTCTGGCCGTTCCGGTGCCCTCGAGTGGGCTGTCTGGTCCGAGCAAGAGCGGTCCTTTGTGGATGCCACTCTGCGTCAACAGATCTACGATCCGGGCCTGGGGCCGGCTCAGACCTGGATCGAGCGCATCTTGCACTACAGTCGCACCCACACTTCAGGCTACCTGCTGGTGGACGGGGATGAGGGCGTGGGCAAGTCGCTGTTGTCCGAGGCCATCCTGGTCGAGCGGGCGGCGGGTCGCTTCGAGTTGGCCGTCGGCCGCTACTCGATCCAGCGCGGCGGGCAGGACGACTACTCAACCCTGATCGAGGTCATCAACGAGTTCCTTCGATTGAATCTGCGCTGCGCCAATGCGGGACTGCGCACTCTCGACCTCCAGGTCACCCGCGACTATCAGGTCCGTTATCGCGATCGCCGCGAACGCTTTGCCGCCTTCTTGCTGGGGCTGGCTCAGGTCAATGGCGGACGCCTGATGCTGATGCTCGACGGACTGGACGAGGTTGTGCCCGATGCCGGGTCCAAGGTCAAGCTGGCCGATTTCCTGCCGACCACGCTGCCGCAAGGGGTCTATGTGCTCCTGACCTACGAGCGTGGACGCATTCCTGAGTCCATCAAAGCGTGCCTGGGCGAGCTTGCAGAGCCTTTCCGCCTCTCCATCACCATGCAGGACAATTCTTATCAGGAATTCTTGCACGCCTGGTTGTCGCGCTATGTGCCTCTGGCCAACCCCCAGGAGCTTCAAACGGCTCTGGTGCGGGCCCAGGGACGCCTGGGCGTGGCTCGCCAGATGGCCGATCTCATGCAGGCCGGGTTCTTTGCCAACGCCTCCGAGCTGCCCACCCGGGAAACCCTTTACCCCGAGTTGATGCGCCAGTTCGAGCGCCACGCCGGAACGGAGCGTTTTCGAGCCCAGTTTCTCCACTTCTTCTTGCTGCTCTCGGCCGATTATGCCGCCGTTACCCTGGAGGACCTCGCCTGTTGGGGAGTCGAGGTGAACACCATCTTTGACGTGCTGCGCATCTGTCCGAGCCTGCTCTTGATGGAGAGCGATTGGACCGGGCCTACCATCGCGCTGGCCCACGACTCGCTGCGACGGTTCCTGTGGCAGAGCTATCCGGAGGAGACGCGCCAGATCTATCGCTCTCTCAGCGCCTGGATGGTGGAGTCCATTCTGGCCCCCGAGAGCAAGGGCGAGCCCGATGTCGGGCGCTCGAAATTCGCACGTCTTTACGAGTGGACCCTGGCTGCTCGGGACGCGGACCTGGCCGAATCGGTCGCTCGTTCCAAAGGGCTCTCGCGGCTGCGCATCTCCAGCTCGAACGAGTTGGAAACCAAGCTACGCTTTCATCAGAAAGTCTGCATTCTGGACTCCTGGAAGAACCTGCTCGAGTACCTGGTCCTCACTGAGAGCCGGGACGAATACCGCGAGGAGCTTGGCTGGGCTTACTCCAGTCGCGGCTTGACCTACCTGCGTATGGGCCAGTTCGAGCGAGCCCTGGAGGACATTGGGGAGGCCATCACCCTCTTCATGCCCCTCATCGAGGAAGGACAGGACCAGCTGCGCAACGGACTGGCCGCAGCCTATAATCGCCGCAGCGAGGCCTGTCGTTACCTGGGCAATTTCGAACAGGCCCTGGCCGACGCCAGTCAGGCCGTCACGCAATACACCACCGTGGTGGAGCAGTTTGGTCGGGTCGATCTCAAGAACCTCCTGGGCATGGCCTACCAGAACCGGGCGGTCATCTGTCGCCATTACGGCGACCTGGTCACGGCTCGGGGCGACTGCAACACCGCCATCGAGCTGTACGAGCAACTGCTGGCCTCCAATCCGAGGGTGCGCCAGGACCTGGCCTCCTGTTACCACACTCGGGGCGTCGTCTCGCTGGCCCTGGGTGAGTGTGAGCCAGCCGTGCTCGACTCGGGTCGGGCCATCGAGCACTTCACCGAACTGGTCGACCGCCAGGGTCGCACCGAGTTTGCCAACGACCTGGCGGCTGCCCACAACAATCGGGGCGGCGCCTACCATCGACTGGGCCAGGCCGAGACAGCGCTGGTCGATTACGGTCGGGCCATCAACATTCGCCGCGACCTGGTCAATGCAGGCCGGCTCGATCTTCGCAACGACCTGGCCCTGACTCATACCAACCGGGGCATGCTGACCGACTATCTGGGCAAACGCGACGAGGCTCTGGTTGATTATGCGGCCGCGATCGAGTTGCGCCGCACCCTGGTCGAAGTGGAGCAGCGCAACGACCTGGCCGCCGACCTGGCCCAGACCTATACTTATCGAGGCGCCACCTTGCGGGCCCTGAAGCGCATTCAGGACGCCGTGATCGACTACAACAAAGCAGTCGATATCTATACCAGGCTGATTGAGAGCCGTCCGACACCCGAGTTGCTGCGCCAACTGGCACTGGCCCATAACAGCCTGGGCCTGATCTATCTCGACCAGGGCGAGTTGCAGAAGGCTGCCGACAGCTGCACGAGGGCTCTGGAGATCAACGAGAGCCTGTCCGAGGGCGAGGCTGGCCAGGAGCTGCGCGTGGATCGGGCCGTGGCTCGCAACAACCGGGGCGAGGCGCATCGTCGCGCGGGTGCCTTCCACCCGGCTTTCGTGGACTACTCCGAGGCGGTGGAAGCTTACACCCACCTGATCGCCGAGGGCCGTCGTGACCTCATGCGTGACCTGGCGCTGTCTCAGAACAACCGAGCCCGGGTGGCGCTGGTGCTGGGCGACGGCAAGACGGCACTGCACGACAGCTCGAGGGCGCTGGAGATCTTCATCTACCTCATCGAGCAGCAGGGTCGAGGCGACCTGTTGCCCCACCTGGGCGTGGCCTACTCCAACCGGGGCGCGGCTCAGACTCGCCTGAACTCCTTCGAGAAAGGACTGACCGACCTGGGCCGGGCCATCGATCTGTACCGATTGCTGATCGAGGACAGCGGACGCAACGAGTTCTTCGATGAGCTGGCCCTGGCTTACCGTCGACGGGCCAAAGCCCTGCTCGAGCTGGGCAAGCAGCAAGCCAGCGGCTCCAGCGAGCGAATGGTCTTCCCCAAGCAGGCCCTGGAGGACTTCACCCAGGCGGTCAACTTCTACGAGCAAGCAGTCAAACGAGACCAGGGTGGTCCTTACCAGATCGAGCTGGTGCGCACCCAGATTCTCCGCACCGAGTTGCACGAGGAGCTCGGCGACGTCAACGCCGCTCTGAAGGACGCCAGCAATGCAGTCGACTACTTTGCCGCCCGCATGGCCGAGGCCGACTACACAACCGTGCGCGACTTGCTGGCGGCCTTCAAGCGCCGCGCTGAGATCTACATGAACAACCGCCAGAACGACGAGGCGATGGTCGACTTCGGGCGGCTGATCAACCTGTGCGTGGCAGCCATGGAGCGAGACAGCGCCTCCGACTACCGCCCCGACCTGGCTGAGGCATACAACAACCGGGCCTGGACCCGGAGCATTATGGGTCAGATCGAAGAGTCACTCAAGGACTTCGCCCAGTCACTGGACATCTATGGGCAGCTGGTGATTCAGGAGAAGCGCTTCGAGTATGGCGACTCCCTCGCCTGGACCTATAACAATCGAGCCACCACGCTCAAGCAGGCTGGACAGCAGGCTCCCGCCCTCAAGGACTACACGGATGCCATCGAGATTTACAACATTCTGGTCGGGCAAGGACGCGATGACCTGTCTTTGCGACTCTCCACGGCTCTCCTGAACAGGGGCCTGCTGCATCAGGACATGGGCAGCTACGATCAGGCGATGGTGGATATGACCCGGGCGGTGGAGCTGCGCATCGCGGATGCCCGCCGCGAGCCAAGTGCGGCTTCCCTGGCCGAGGTGGCCTCGGGATTGAGCACCCGCGGACTTCTCAATCACCACATGGGCAACGCTCAGGGGGCCATGGAGGACTACCAGGGCGCCATCAGCTTCTATACCGACCTGGTCGAGTCACGCGGTCGGCAGGACCTGGCCCCCGAATTGGGCCGCGCCCTGGTGGCTCGCAGCATGCTGGGCATCGGCCCGGGTCAGGATGATCAGGCGTTTGCGGCCCTCACCAAGGCGATTCAAGTGGTCAACAAGTCGGCCAGCCTGGGGCACGATTTCCCGGCCTCGTTCCCGGTGCACTTCCTCAAGGCCGCCGCCACCGTGACCAGCACGCGCGACATCAACGAGTGTCTCGATCTTCTGACCGGAATCTCCGAGCTCTTCAACCACCTGCTCGAACGACCCCGCCTGGTGCAAGATTGGGGCGCCTACGCAGAAGCGCTGACCGAGCTCTCCATGCGTGTGCCGGCCGACCGGCGTAGCTCGCTGCGTGGGGCGCTCCTGGCCCTGGCAGTGGTATATGCCCTGGGCGAGGTAGAGACCAAGGGCAACCATGGCCTGCCAACGCTGGTACGTGCCCTGCACCGGCTGGGCGAAGCTCTCGAGCGCAGTAAAGTCCCGGGCAACCTCAACAAGGTTGGCTTGAGCTTCAAGACCCTCATGAAGCGAGTGCCTGAGTATCGGGGAAGCGAAGACTTCCGCACGGCCCTGGAAGCGATGGTGCGTCTCTGGCAGGCGTTGCCGGCTGCTGTGCCAGCCCACGCCCAGGTCTCCCGCTTTGACCTGGCTCACCTGCTGAAAACGATCTGACCGCTCAGGCCCGCTCGCACATCCCCCAGAAGGCGCTCAGGCTGTCCATCTGGGCTTTCAAATCCTCTCCATCGAGTCGGGCCAGAACGGAGCTGGCGCCCGACTCGTAGGCGGTGGCCGTCAACTCGGGGTTGGACTCGCGGACCACGACCGGCAGGCCCAGCAGGTCCTCCTGGCTGCGTATCCGCTGCAAAAGCTCCAGGCCCCCCATCCCGGGAAGGCTAAGGCTCAGCAAGATCACCTTGGGCAGTTGTCGGTCCTGGGCGGGAGGATTCCCCAGCAGATAGTTGAGGGCCGACTCAGCGTCTTTCATCGCCAGCACGACTTCGGGCTGCAATGCCTGGCTCAGCTGCCCGGCCACCCCGGGGTCGGCTTCCACCAGTAAAATCACTTCAATCAACCCCCCTGCATCAAGAAGAGAGGCCTGCCAGAACTCGGTTTGGGCTGCCTCGAATCCAATGACTCCCCGCTCGAGTCGCCAGTGTATCCGGTCGGCAGTCGAGCGTCAAGCTCGACCGGTCCTCGATCCTGGCAGAGCTTCCCGATTCTTGGAGAAATGAAAACAGCCCCTTTCGGGGCTGTCGGTCCAATCGCCGGGAGGCTTCAGGCCGCCACGGCAATGGTGGCCGGGGAAGCGGCCGGAGGAGCCTGGGGAGGCGGCGGAGGGGCGTTCTGCTGGTCGGTCTGCATGTTGACCTGGCCGCGCTCGCGGAGGTACTGCAGCACGTGGTAAGAGTAAGCGGCGATGTCGCCGGCCAGACCGATGGCGGTCATGGTGGGGGCCACGCTGGCCAGAGCCGGGATGAACTTATCACCCAGGGCGCCCACCACGCCGATCACGTCGGTGACCACGTGAGCGGTGTCGATGATCTTGGTGGCCCGGTCGGCATCTTTGTTCTTCCAGGTGTCGACGGCTTTCTTGCTGTCGAGCACCAGGGCCGTGATACGCAGCATCGGCAGGAAGGCGTTCTCGGCGAACTGGGATGCGCTGTCGGGAAGCCCGCTGTAGACCTGGGTCTTGACGCCCAGAGCAGCCTCTTTGAAGGCGAAGGCCGGGTCGGCCTTGACCAGGTTGGCGGCTTCCTCGGCGGCGGCCGTGATGAACATCTGGCTGCCTTTGATGAAGCGGGACATGATGCCCGGGCTCTCGTTCTTGATCTGCAGAACCTGCTCGCCGTTGACCGTGATGGTCACCTGGTCGCCGCTGCCCATCTTGTTGAGCACCTTCTTGGTGAACTCAGGCGAAGAGGTCAGGTTCTCCAGGATGCGAGCGGCCGCATCGGGGTTCTCAGCATTCGGCTTGGCGGGCTGACCCTGAGCCTGCTGCTCGGGGGCCTGGGCCTGCTGCGCCGGCTGCTGCGCGTTTGAGGAAGTGGGGCGAAACGTGCGCGCCATCGGTGCGTTTGTAATAACCATTGGGGTCAGCCTCCAGATTTTTTTGTCTCGGTCGAGGACAATATAGTGAGCTTCAGGTCAGGCATGTTTGCCAGGGTGTTAACAGACGGCCTGATTGTTTCAGGCTTCCTTAAGGGTTGGGTCGCGAGAGCACAAATTCGTGGTCATTCACCTGGCGCACGCCGTAGCCGGAGTTGCCGTAGCGCGAGATAACCACCTGGTCGTTGCCGTCCGAGAGACTCCAGCGCTCCTTCTCGCCCAGCATTTTCGGCTTGAGGGCGCTGGGGAGATAGTCTTTCAGCCGGCGGGTGTGGCTCATGGAGACGGCCTGATCGTTCTTGATGGTCAGGTCGCCCGAGTCCACCGAAACCGAGAAGGTCTGATCGTCCTCGCGAACGATCTTGCCCTTGCCGCCGCTGAACGTGACTTCCCAGCCCGAGTCGAAGAGGTAACGATCGCCCTGGCGCACGTAGGCGCCTCCCTCGATGGTGGCGCGGGCTTCCGGTTTCTCGCGGTAGAGGGGCCAGACGAAGCTGGAGGCTCCCCAGAGGGCGGCACCGGCCGCTGCGATCGGTAGAGAAGCGGCCGGGAAGGCCGACACCGCAGCCACGGTGGCCGAGTAGCTGCCCAGATAGAGGGCTCGGCTGATGGAAGCCTCCACCCCCAGAATCTGGTAGAAGTTCTTGGAGTACTCGGCGGCGCCCTTGAGGTTGGACTTGTTGATGAGCTGGTCGCGCACGGCCAGGTCGGCCTTGCCGCTCACCACTCCCGTCAGGGCGCCGATGACGGCCATGGACGAATAGAGCCCGATGAAGGCGGTGCCCGGGCTCGGGCCCATCATCGAGATGAGCTTCGGGTGAAGGCCCAGGGTACAGCCCACCCGGACCGCCCGGGCACCGGCCGTGGCCAGCCCGATCTTCTTGAGGCTCTCCACCGGTCGGTCGGAATTGACGGCATTATCCACCACGCTGCCCAGCATGCTCTCGCCCAGAATGCCCACCGCCGGGCTGCCGATGTTGCCGATGGAGCTGATGGTGGAGGCGATCCCATAGGCCGTTCCCTGCTTCCAGAGCTCGGGCGTGATCACGCCCAGCACCATGGCCGCCCCCACCTCGTCGAGCACGTCCCCCACCTTGAGAGCGCGATACTCCGGCGACTCCTTGAACAGATCATAGAAGACGTTGAACTTCTCTGCGAACGACTTCTTGCGAAAGTCAAACATCTGAACCCCGAGCTCATCGGGAAGCCCGAAGGCCTGCTTGAACGGGGCCGGCAGCAGCATCTCGCCCACCGGAAGCGTCTCCTTGGCCTCAAAGCCATTGTCGGTGAGCCACTTCGTCATGTTGGGGTCGGCCGTGGTTGGAACGGCCAGTCGCTTGCTGACGATCATCGTGCCGAAGTAGCGGTTGTTTCCCAACGGGGTCATCAACTCGTTGCGGTAGACCGCGTTCGGGTCGAAGTCGGCGTTCTTGACGTCGTAGACGGAGAACACCGAGCCTGGACCGGCCGGAGCGGCAGCTCGCAGCGCATCCACCACCAGGCCCTGGTTGGCGTCGGAGTGGTAGACGACCGACAGGCGGATGTCCTTCATCTCGCTCGACCGAGCCAGGTCGACGAAGGCGGGGTCGAGTCCGAACTGCCGGGCGGCAAAGTCGATGTTGCCGGTGGTGAGCGGAAACTCGTCGTAGTTCACGCCCTCTCGGAAGAGAGGGTTCGACTCCAGGCGTCGATTGGAGACCGGGCCGGGAGTGCCGCGCGCGGGCGCCGGCGTGGGCGCGGGCTGATTCTTGGAAGAAGCCGCCTTGCGCGGAATGCGCGCCAGGGCGGGGGCGGAGAGCATCTGTACGTTCATGATGGGGTGGACTATAGCAGGGTCACCCCACCGGGTTGGAACCGGATCGTTAACGTTTTACTGCGGGCTGGACAGCAGACGCGGAAGCTCTCCGCGGTCGAGCCAGATTCCACCGCACTTCTCGCATTCATCGAGCATCAGGTCCTCGATGCTCTGGTGAGCCCCTTCGTAGAGCACTCCCTTGCAGCGCGGGCAGTGGTTCTCGGTCTTGCGCTTCTTCTGCAACTGCACTTCCAGGGCGTTCTTGCGCGAGCGGGTGATGCGCTGCAGTTCGTTCTTGTCCAGCCAGCACCCGTTGCAGAGGGGGCAGATGTCGATGACCGTGCTCAGCATGGTCATCGGGCTCATGTCGACCTTGTCTTTGGGGCACTTCATCAGGGCGGGCACTTCCTTGAGCCGGCAAAAGACTCCTTCCAGGAGGAATCAGGCCCGAAAGAACAGTAACTCTGGCGACGATGCTCGATCATGTCGCCATAGCGGTTCCCGATCTGGAGGCCGCCCTTCAAAAGCTGACGCCTTTCCTTGCAGGTCAAGCCCACTTCGAGGAAGTGCCCGACCAGGGCGTGAGGGTGGCTCTGGTGCCACTCGGCAACTGTCATCTCGAGCTGCTCTCCCCGCTGTCGGAAGACTCTCCGGTGGGCAAGTTCCTGGCCAAGAAGGGGCCGGGTCTCCACCATGTGGCTTTCCATGTCGAGGACGTTGCGGCCGAGCTGGTGGCCTTCGCCGAGCGAGGCTACGAGCTGATCGACAAAACACCGCGTCGGGGGGCCGGGGGGAAGACCATCGGCTTCCTGCATCCGCGCTCTACCGGTGGAGTGCTGGTCGAACTGTGCAGCCATAACCCATGAGCGACCGCCAGAGCCGCATTCGCAACTTCTGCATCATCGCCCACATCGACCACGGCAAGTCGACCCTGGCCGACCGCGTGTTGGAGATGACCGGATCGATTTCCGAGCGCGACATGGCCGACCAGGTTCTGGACTCGATGGATCTCGAGCGTGAACGCGGCATCACCATCAAGATGACTCCCGTGACCCTTCAGTACAAAGCTGAGGACGGCCTGGAGTACACCTTCAACCTGATCGACACTCCCGGTCACGTCGACTTTACCTATGAGGTCAGCCGGTCGCTGGCCGCCTGCGACGGGGCCCTGCTGGTGGTGGACGCGGTGCAGGGCGTGGAGGCTCAGACCATGGCCAACTACATGATGGCCAGTGCGCAGAACCTGACCATCATCCCGGTGATCAACAAGATCGACCTGCCCGCGGCCGACCCTGACCGGGTCAAGCAGGAGATCGAAGAAGTTCTGGCACTGCCGGCCGATGATGCGGTGTTGATCTCGGCCAAGCACGGGATCGGCATCGAGGCCTTGCTGGAGGCCATCGTCAAGCAGATCCCGCCTCCTCGGGGCAAGGAGGATGAGCCGCTGCGGGCCCTCATTTTCGATTCGCAGTATGACCAGTACCGCGGAGTGGTGCCCTTCTTCCGGGTTGTGGACGGAGCCGTGACCAAAGGGAGCATGGTGCGCATGATGGGCACCAATAAGACCTACGAGGTGGACGAGGTGGGCGTTTTCCGCCCTGCCCCCGTGGCCGTGGACACCCTCCGGGCCGGTGACGTGGGCTATCTGGTAGCCCAGATCCGGGAGATATCCGATACCCGGGTGGGCGATACCCTGACGCTGGCCAAGCACGGCTCCACCCAGGCCCTGCCTGGCTATCGAGAGGTCACTCCGATGGTCTACTGCGGTCTTTATCCGATCGACTCGGTGGACTACAACAACCTGCGCGACGCGCTCGGCAAGCTCAAGCTCAACGACGCCGCCCTCATCTTCGAGCCGGAGACCTCCATCGCTCTCGGCTTTGGCTTTCGCTGCGGCTTCCTGGGATTGCTGCATATGGACGTGGTGCAAGAGCGGCTCGAGCGCGAGTTCAATCTGAATCTGATCGCGACCGCTCCCAGCGTGGTCTACACCATTCATACCAAGAAGGGCGAGGTGCTGGAGATACAGAACCCCACCGACCTGCCCTCGGTGATGGAGATCGATGAGATCGAGGAGCCCCTGGTGAAGGCGACCATCATCACCCCGGAAGAGTATGTGGGCACGATCATGGAGCTCTGTCAGAGCAAGCGCGGCACCTTCACCACCATGGAGTATCCCAGCGAAGGCCGGGCGATGCTGCACTACGAGATGCCCCTGGGAGAGATCATCACCGACTTCTTCGATCAGCTCAAGTCGCGCTCGCGCGGCTACGCTTCGCTCGACTACGAGATGTGCGGCAAGCGCTCGGCCGACCTGGTCCGGCTCGACATCCTGGTGCACGGCGAGAAGGTGGATGCGCTGAGCTGCATCGTGCACCGCGAGAAAGCCGCCTCAGTGGGACGAGCCCTGGTGGAGAAGCTCCAGGAGGTCATTCCCCGCCAGATGTTCGAGGTGCCGGTGCAGGCCTCGCTGGGAGGCAAGGTGATCGCCCGCGAGACGGTCAAGGCCATGCGTAAGAACGTGCTGGCCAAGTGCTACGGCGGCGACATCTCGCGCAAGCGCAAGCTGCTCGAGAAACAGAAGGAAGGCAAGAAGCGGCTCAAGCGTATCGGCAACGTCGACATCCCCCAAGAAGCCTTCCTGGCAGTCTTGAAAGTGGGCTGACCCGTTGTGCTATAATGGAGCTCGATAGGAGGTCTTTTCATGGCTGAACTTGCGGAGAACCCCGTTCAAGATATCATTTTGACCGAGAAGGCCCGGAACGAAGTGAAGCGTCTGGTGGCCGAGAACAATCTCGAGGGTCACTACCTGCGCATGGGGGTGCGAGGCGGTGGATGCTCGGGCCTATCCTACACTCTGGGCTTTGATCCTCAGACCGGACAGTATGACCGGATCTTCGACTTCGACGGCGTCAAAGTCGCCATCGACATGAAGAGCTTCCTCTACCTGCGAGGGGTCGAGCTCGACTATACGCAGGACCTGCTCGGTGGAGGATTCAAGTTCCACAATCCCAACGCCAAGAGAAGTTGCGGCTGCGGAAGCTCTTTCACCACCTGACCCGGGCGGCGCGGGCTGGAATTTTCTTGGACCTGAGTTTGAAAAAGCTCGGGTTTTTTGCTCCAAGTCTGTGTATATTTTCAGGGGATGCTCTATTTCGATCATGCGGCCACGACGCCGGTTCACCCTGAGGTGGTCCAGGCCATGCTGCCCTATTTCGAGCAGGTCTATGGCAACCCGTCCGGAGTTCATCGCCTGGCTCGCCAGAGCCGGCAAGTTCTAGAGGAATCGCGCGAGCGGGTGGCGGGCTGTCTGAACGTGCGGCCCGAGCAGGTGGTGTTCACCAGCGGCGGCACCGAAGCTGGCAACCTGGCCATCTTCGGGCTCGCTTACCGGGGCCGCCACATCATCACGACCCGAGTCGAGCACCTGGCCGTGCTGCAGCCCGCTCGCGAGCTCGAGCGGCGCGGCTATGACGTGACTTACCTGGCGGTGGACAAGAATGGCCGAGTGCATCCCGACCAGGTTGCCTCCTGCCTTCGCTACGACACGGCCCTGGTGTCGGTGATGCTGGCCAACAACGAGGTGGGAACCCTGCAGCCAGTCGCCGAAATCGCCCGTCGTTGCCGCGAGAAGGAGGTGCTCTTGCACACCGACGCGGTCCAGGCGGTGGGCACGCTGGATTGTGATTTCGAGAGCCTGGGAGTGCAGGCGCTCTCGCTCTCGGCCCACAAGTTCTACGGCCCCAAGGGAGTGGGGGCGCTGGTCGTAGCACCCGATCTCGAGCTGTCGCCGCGCCTTCTGGGGGGCGGACAGGAGGGGGGGCGACGCTCGGGCACCGAGAACCTGGCCGGCATCGTGGGCCTGGCCCGGGCCCTGGAACTGGCCCTGGCCGATCGAGTCGAGCGCGCGGCCCGGCTGGAGAAGCTATCGGAGAAGCTGTACGACTACCTGTTGGCCATTCCCGGAGTGCATCGCACGGGCCACCCCACAGAGCGCCATCCCGCCATCGTCAGTGTGGCCGTGGAGGGTGCGGCTGGGGAGGCCCTCTTGATGGAGCTGGATCAGGCCCAGGTGGCGGCCTCGACCGGCTCGGCCTGCTCCACGGCCACGCTCGAGCCCTCGCACGTCCTGCGGGCGATGGGGGTGCCTCTGGCCCGGGCTCACGGCAGCCTGAGATTCTCTTTGGGGCGCTCGAGCACAGAGGCCGACGTCATGAAGGTCGCCCGGGTGACCCGTCTGGCGGTGGAACGCCTGCGTGAGCTGGCTCCGGCGGACCTGCGAGGGACATGAGCATGAGCTACTCGGGCATCGTCATGGATCATTTCCGCAATCCACGCCGCGTCGGAGAGCTGGAGGATTGTGTCGGGCGAGCTCGCCTGGAGAATCCGGTTTGCGGGGACGTGACCGAGTTCTTCGTGCGCCTGGGTCCGGGGAGCAGGGTGGTGCAGGTTCGTTTTCGGGTGCTCGGATGCGTGGCCGCCATCGCTGCCGCCAGCTGCCTGGGCGACCTGGTTGAGGGTCGGTCGTTCGCGGAGGCCGAGTCGGTGGATGTGGAGCACCTGCTCAAGGCCCTGGGAGGTCTGCCCGCCAGCAAGAAGCACGGTGCCACCCTGGCGGTGGAGACATTCCGTCAGGCTCTGAAGGCTGCCTGGGAGGGAACTTTCTAGGAGTTGGCGACGTTAACCTCATGTGCTCCTGGGGGCGTAAACAGACTTCCTACACTTGAATTGATTGTGCCCGACAACAGCTTCCTGTATAATGACGCTGGGGTGCCGACTGACTTAAGAGGTGAGAGCGATCCACATCATCAAACGGGAAAAGAAGGCTGAGGCGACTCAGCTTCGCCAAAAGGCTCTCGAGCCGCTCAAGCGTCATTGCTACATTCTGGACAAGGAAGTGTCGATTCTCGTCGAGTACCCGGACTACAAGGGGCCGCACCACAAGGGTGAAGAGGGTGCGATCTACTGCGAGAACATCGTCAACTGCTACCAGAACAACGTGAAGTGCCGCTACAGTGGGATCTCGCCTCTGTACGCCGATCCGTTCTATCCGCGCGAGAAGCCGGCCGAGCCCGAGTCGACCGCCAATGACCCGGCCGAGTCCGACGAGCTGCCCGAGGCCGAGCCGAAGGATGAAATTGAGGTAGGGGCTTAACCCTGTTCGCCCTGCTATCTTCTTGAAAAACCCCGTCCTTACAGGCGTTCACAGGCATTAAATTTTTTTCAACGTTCGGATTGTTGAATAATACTCTAGCTGCTATACTTCTCCTAAGCTGTTTTGGCGGTAGCCTGCTGGAGGGCGCCTTGAATTTTGTTCTTTACCGTCTTCTCTACCGGAGAAAGGCCAGTCAGCCCGAGCGCAGGTTGCTCGGGCTTATCGACATGATCCGTTCGGCATTGCCGCACATCGACCCGGACCGGGTCCAGCCGCTGGCTGCCTTCGAGCCGCCCCAGCAAGGCTTCTTGATCTGCTACCCTCGCCACGAGTCGGACGGTCAGCGGCTGGTGCGCGAGCTGTTGCGCAAGCGCGGGGTTCGGTTCGAGGAGCATCTGCTCGGTCCCGAGCCGGTCCCGGCCGGGGGAGCTCCCCAGTCAGCCGAAGCCCGTGAGGCCCAGAAATCCAGACTGATGGAGAGCGGTCGTTTCTTTGCCCAGATGGGTCTGGTGGAGGATGCCCTGCCCCTGCTGCAGGACGCCGTCACCCTCGATCCCGGCTGCGTGGAGTCGTCGCAGCACCTGGTGGCCGTTCTGCGCCAGCTCAACCGAAGCGCCGAGGCCGAGGGAGTCTTGCGGCGGGCCCTGCGTCACCAGCCCAACACCCCCGCCTTCCATCTGTTGATGGGCACTCATCTGCTCGATCTCGGTCGCTGCGAGGAGGCCGTGGAGGCTTTCAAGCAGGGCATTCGGCTCGAGCCCCGGGCCCCGGTTCTGTATGCCCAACTGGGCACCGCTCTCTATCGCCAGGGCGAGCTCGAGCCGGCCGAAGCGGCCTTCGCTGAGGCCCTGAGTCGAGACGAGCACCTGGCCATCGCCCTGGTCGGTATGGGGGAAACCTTGCTCGAGCAAGGCCGCCTGGAAGAGGCGGCCACCTACCTGCACAAGAGCCTGGAGGAAGATGACGAGGCTCCCGAAGCTCGCCTGAAGCTGGGCTGGTGCCACTACCACCTGGGTCTCTTGGAGCGGGCCGAAGTGGACTTTCTCTCGGCCGCCAACGAACCGTCCGATCCTTACTGGGCGGCGGCTCGCTTCAGCCTGGGCCGGCTCTACCTCGAGCGCGGCTCGCTCGACCTGTGTCGTGAGGTACTCACTGAGGTCTGCCGGCGCGAGCCCGACTTCTCCGAGGCTCACCGCTTTCTGGCCGAGTGCTGCACCTTGCAGGGTGACCATGCGTCCGCCCTCAAGCACTGGCGCGAGGTCGAGCGCATCGAGCCCGATCGCAGTCTCTCCCTGCAGCCGAGTCTGGCGGTCTGCCTGTCGCGCCTGGGTCGCAACGAGGAGGCTGAGGCATGCCTTTATGGCTGCCTGGACAAGATGGGTGCGCATCCTTACCTTTTCCAGTTGCTGGCCACGGTCATGATGGCTCAAGAGCAGTGGGAGCGCGCTCGGGAGGCCCTGCGGGTGGCCGAGCAGCTTGATCCCGAGTCGTGCGCCACCCAGTTCGAGATCGCCTGGGTGGAGGAGAACCTGGGACATTTCGAGGTGGCTCGCGAGCGTTACAACCGCGTTCTGCGGCTCGATCCCGAGTGTGTGGAAGCCTATTCGGGACTGGGCTGGCTCTATCTGCAAGAAGGCAAGCCCGAGATTGCCCTGGTGCTGTTCGAGAAGTGCCTTGAGCTGAAAGGCCCCGAGAGCGATGTGCTGGACACGCTGGGCTGGGTGTATCTGTTGCAAGGCGAGCAGCTTCGTGCCCTGGCCCTGTTCGAGCAGGCCATCGCGCTCGAGCCCGGCATGGGGCTGGCCCGAGCTCATCGGGCGGCCGCCCTGGCCAGCCTCGATCGCGTCGAAGAGGCTCGCCAGGAGCTGCTGCGGGCAGTCGAGATCGATCCCGATGACGAGGAGGTGCTCGGGTATGCCCGGGACCTGGCTCGTCAGCTCAGCCCTCTTCCTCGGCAGTTGTCGCGAGCTCTGGGCAAGAGACGTCGCTCTCCCGGTTCGCGCACCCAGCATCCCAAGGTGAGTCAGGGGAACCAGGCCCGCAGCTGGAACAAATACCGCGTTCAGTCGGACGTGGATTTCTGGGAAGACTATCCCGAAGGCAGCGACGAGCTCTCGACTGGATGAAGCACTGCACAGCGTGCGGTCAGGCCATGACCGACGACCAGAGTTTCTGCCTGCACTGCGGCGTGGCGGCCACGCCCCTGCCGCACGCGTCGGCACCGGCTGAGGCAACGCCTGCCCTGCAAGCGAGCACCGCACCTGCGGCCGGATCGGCTGGCGGAGGCCTCAGGTCGAACCTCCTGGCCGCTCTGTTCGGGTTGACGGCTCTTCTGGTCATCGGCAGCGTCCTCTATCTGGTGGAGTACAGGAAGTCGCCCGAGCCGCCCGAGCGCGTGGCCATCACGTCTGCCACTCCCACAGCCGAGCCTCCGACGACGACTCCCGACCCCGACCCCGACAAGACGTCCACTCCCGAGCCCTCCCAGACCCCGGAGCGGTTCCAGATTCCTCTGGAAGAGTTCTCGGGCGTGTGGCTGCCCGAGAGCGGCCCGAGCCTGGACGCGATCCACCTTGACCTGTCTGGCGACGAGCTGGTGGCCTCTCTGCCCTCCGAGTCGGCCACGCTCATCCTGAAAGCTGGTCAGGGCGATGAGGAGCTGGCCGGCACCCTCAGCTCTCCCAGCGAGGGCGAGGCCTCGGTCACGGCCAGCGTCTCGAAGGACATGTTCGAGCTCACCCTTACGGTGACGCCCGCCGATAGCGAGCCCTACAAGCGTGTCCTGCACCGCCCCTACTACACCGTCGGCTCGCCGCTCAACCAGAGCATGGCCCAGTTTTTTTTGCCGGGCCTTGATCTGGTGCAGGTCTTCGAGGCCCGTTACCCCGATGGCGAGTCCGCCAGCGTGACCGCCACCACGGGCATCCTGCGCACGGGCATCTTGCGCAGCCAGGTCGAGAACGCTTCCGGGGCGGACGAAGTCTACCACTTCGTTGCCCGCGGGGACGGCCTCTACCGGATAGCCGACTCGCGCCCCGACGAGGAGGAGCTGTGGTTGCCCAGCGACGTGTCGGTGGGCACGACCTGGAAAACGGAAACCTGGCAGAGCGAGGTGTTGGAAATGAACGCCGTGGTCGACCTGGGCTTCGACAAGTTCCAGTGCCTCAAGGTGCAGCGCACCAACCCGGCCGTGGAGGCCAGCGAGACAGCCTACTTCGCCCCAGGTCACGGGTTGATTCTGGTGGAGGATGCGCAAGGGAAGCCCACCCTCAAGATGACCCACATCACCAACTTGACCCCCGGCGCCGCCGCGGGCGACCTGCGCAAAAAGGCCATCAACCTGGACCGGATCACACCGGGGCAGGATATGTTAAAGTAGGAGGGCGACTCGACAGCGCAGAACCAGAGGCGTGAGCACGGAGAGCTGGCCGAGTGGTTGAAGGCAGCGGTTTTGAAAACCGCCGTAGGTGCAAGCCTACCGGGGGTTCGAATCCCTCGCTCTCCGCCAGATATAAGGCCTCCGGAGCGATCTGGGGGCTTTGTTGTTCGAAGCGAGGGTGAGTCGAGATGAGCTGATTTTAGCGGCTGTAGTGCCACTAGAACTGCCATCTGAAAACACTTCTATTCTGCTCCAAAAACTCAGCGCGTGGCCTTTTGAGCGAGGTTTGCTCGTCAGTCAGTTGTTCTCGGCCGCGTCCAGACGCTTACTGATCCAGTGTATAACCCCGATCAGGGCTGGCGGAACAGCCCTGGCAAGCACGAGAAGGTATGGGTTCACGGTGGCCTTTCCCTCGAACCAGAAGGCCCGAACCCCGTGAAAGTAACAGGCGCCGACATACAGGATGCATACCCAGAGAACAATGCTCGCCAAGCATCCCAGCACCTTCCCGGCGCCTTCTGCTGCAAGTTCGCGCAGGGCCTCCCAGCCGTCACTGCTCATGATTCTGAAGTGGTTTTTGGTGCTTCGTTCTCGACCTTCTGGGCGTCGATCTTCGCTTGGGCCTTCTTCGCGTCTTCTCCGCGCCCATCTAGCACCAATCGAACAATGTTTGAGTCGACGCCGATATGTTTGGAGATCAGCTCAACGTCCTTATCATGGGATGCCCCTATCTCTTATGATATGAGCGAGAAGGTACCCCACGACTGCGAGAAGAGGCACGAAGAACCCGAAGGTTGAGCTCCCCCACCAAGTTGTGTAGCCTGCAGGCCAAAAGAGAGCATTTGCTGCTTGCTGCCGCGAACATTGCCTCCGAGATCGCCCAGGCTAAACGTGTCCAGGCATCATCCAACGAGTCCCAAACTGCCGCACATAACCAAGTTTGCGAGGCGAGGCGACGCAGCGACAGGAACCTTTGGCGACCTGAAGTTTCTGACGGCACCAGCTCTTACCAGACTGGTCGAGTCGCGATACGTGTCGTTCGTGGGGGAACTGGCCCGCCTGGCCTGACCGATGAACAGAGGAAGTTTCTTGAGCAACTTGTGCGGGTGAGGACTGCT
>BTUM01000121.1:0-18326 GCA_045863235.1 Candidatus Xenobia bacterium
CGGGCCCGCGCCCCAGCCTTCTGTGCCGCCGACCCGGCCCTCCTCCGGGCCCGCGTCCCAGCCTTCTGAGCCGCCGACCCGGCCCTTCTCCGGGCCCGCGCCCCAGCCTTCTGTGCCGCCAGCCTGGCCCTCTGGGCCCGCTCCCCAGCCTTCTGTGCCGCCGACCCGGCCCTCCTCCGGGCCCGCGCCCCAGCCTTCTGTGCCGCCGACCCGGCCCTCCTCCGGGCCGGCGCCCCAGCCTTCTGTGCCGGCGTCTGCGCCTGTGTCGCGCCAACCTTCGACATCCCCGGTTTTGACCGCCCTGGTGGCGGCGCTGGTCGTCCTGGCCGTGCTGATGGGCGGCGGCTACCTGACCTACCGATTCCTGCCACCACTGCTGGCTTCGTGGAAGGCGTCGACGCCCACGCCCACGCCCACGCTCACCCCTGCAGCCACCGAAACCACCCCCACCCCGACACCCGGCGAACCCACATTCACCCCCACTGTGGCGCCGGCCACTGCCCCCTCCCCCTCCCCGGAGTCGACCGTGCCGCCCTTGGAGGCCTTCGCAGGCGAATGGACGAACCCCGAAACCCCCGACCACCGCCTCCGGCTGACCATCGAGCAGGAGACTCTGGTGGCTCGGATTGAGGAAGAGAATGCGGTGGTGCGGTTGGCCCGTCTCGACCCGGAAGACAGCACCCTCCACGGGTCCTATAGTCCCTCGGGCGAGGCCAGCGTGCCGATGACGGCCGAGCTTTCTTCCGACCGGTCCAGGATGACTCTCACCCTGGCTCCGCCTCAGAGCGAGTTCGAGCGCGCCGTACTGGTCCGTCCCGAGAGCCTCCCCGGCAACATCCCCGGGATCGAGGAAATTGACCGGTCCGACCCGGAGTCCTACCTGCCGGTGCTCCACCAGCGATTTGTCTATGAGATGCATTATCCTGACGGAGACAGCGGAACCCTGGAGGTCGTGACCAGCAGCCTGGACGATCAGGTGGCTCGAAGCGAGCTGGAGATAGCGACCAGCCGCCTTTACCCTGACTCGGGTCCGCGAACGGACGTCTTCCACTACTTCAGCGACCAGACCGGCCTGCGTCGGGTTTTGGACGTGCGCCCCGATGCCGACGAGATCTGGCTGCCCGCCCAGCTGGTCAGCGGGATGAGTTGGAGGACCGAGGGATGGTTCTGCCGGGTGCTGCTCATGCGGGCACCGGTCGACCTGGGATTCGTCCGGCTCAACTGCCTCAAAGTGCAGCGCGACAATCCCGCGGTGGGTGTTTCAGAGATCGCCTACTTGGCGCCCGGATACGGCGAGGTGCTCGTCAAACTCGATGGTGCCGAGGCCAAGAAGCTGCTTCGAATCGAGAGCCTCGACCCGGACCAGGCGACTAGTCTGGTGCGCGAGCACAGCCAGCACCTCCAGGACGTCAAGAAGCGCCGTTAAGTCTCGCACCCGGCGCAAGCGAGATGAGGCTGTCTCCAGCGAGAAAGCATCTGTGCCTGTCGCTGGTCGATTCTAGCCCTTCTCCGATCATAATCGCTGAATAAATACCGAAACTGTCGAATCGGGGAGGAATCCAAATCCCCCGTCCGAAACCCGCTCGGCCACTATGAGCCGAGCCCCGTCTGATAGCCTGGCAAATGCTCAAACGGAGGTAGTCAAGCTATGCCAAGGACGTTCAGAATGTTGCTCTTGCTCCTGGTCGCCGCCTGGGTGACCGGATGCAGCAGTGACGAGTTTGTCGATGTCGCCGGAGGGCGAGTCGTCGTCCCCCCCCCGGCCCCGCCTGCGCCCGGAGTCACCCTGAACGCGATCGCGGTGACTCCTGACGGGGTGGGCGTGGCCCCGCGCCAGACTCAGCAGTTCACTGCAACAGGCACCTTCAGTGACGGGACCACCCAGAACCTGACCAGCCAGGCCACCTGGACCAGCTCCGACGCGGCCATCGGCACGGTGGACCCGCTGGGCCTGGCCACCGCGGTGGCCACCGGCACCACCACCTTGACGGCCACCGTGGGCACCATCAGCGGCTCGGCCAATTTCCAGGTGGTGGGCAGCTCTACCATCACCGTCAACCACATCCTGGTGGCGGCCAAAGCCATCCCTTCCAATGTGACCGACGTCACTGGCATCGGCAAGACCGAGCAAGGCGCGGTCGTCTACTCCCAGCAGCAGCCGATCGCCGTCCAGAACATCTTTACCGGCGTTCCCATCAACGTCACCTCGTGGACTCTCGAATATCGGGCCAATGGGACGCTGGTGGGCACCTTCATCGTGGCCGTCACCCTGACCGAGGGCGGCAACCTGGTGATCAACGACCCCGACTTCACCGACGCCCCCCCGGCGGCGACCTCGCTTCGCTTCCTCAAGAATCCCACCAACGGCATCCCCGGCCAGCCCCTGGTGCAGGTGGACGTGCAGGTGCTCGATCAGTTCGGCAATCTCTTTACCACCCCGGTGAACGTGACCCTGGCACTGGGCACCAATCCGGCCGGCGCCACTCTGGCCGGCACCCTCACTCAGGCCAGCGTCAACGGCATGGCCAGCTTCAACGACCTTTCCATCAACGTGGCGGGCACGGGCTTTCAGTTCCTGGCCACCGCCCCCACCCTGGCCAACCGGCTCTCGCAGGCCTTCGACGTGCGCTCGCCGGACGACCCGGTCGACTCCGGCCAGAGCTTCCTGACCTTCCTCTACGGCTGTATCCCCGGCGTGGCCGTGATTGTGCCTCCGGCTGCCACCTGCCTGTGGGACCTGGACCTGGGCATGACTCTCCAGGATGGCTTCGAGGATACCTGGGATGGCGCCATGAATTTGGGTGTTGGGGGAGTCGTGTTTCCCTTCGACCAGACTTACCTCGGGCTCTCCTTTCTGACCCCGCTTCTGACCCCTCCAGGCCCCGGGGTGGGCACCCAGCGCCCGGCCGTTGACGGCATCTTCAGCGCCTTTTTCGCCCCGGTCGTGTTCAATGGCATCTCGCAAACCATCGACCTGACCGGCTCGGCGGCTCCCATCAACCTGACCTGGACGGACGAGGTGATCGGGGGCGGGACGATCTTCGGCTCCGAGCCGTTCAACTACCAGGTGGTCATCCGCGATACCAGCGGCAACCTGCTCGCGACCGCCTTCACGAGCGGCGGGCCCTTCGCCCTGACCAACCAGACCTTCAATCTGGACGCCTTTGCCGGCCAGACCATCGTGATCGCCTGGGAGGTGACCAACTACACTCCTGACGACGACGAGGACCACGCTCAGCTTGACGCCGTCTCCATCCTGGATGGCTCGGGCACGGAGCGCGTCACCAACGGAAGCTTCGAGACCGGCAACCTGAATGGCTGGACGACCACGGTCAACCCGCAGTCCCAGAACATCATGTCGGCGGCCCGCACGGTCAACGGCCTGGACGTGACCCGCACGGTCTACTCGCGGCCCGATCGCCCCTGGATGCGCTACTACGATGAGTTCATCAACAATACCGGCGCGCCCATCATGACCACCATCGAGTACCGCAGCAATCTGGGCTCGGACGGCGACGGAGTCAGCGTCCTGGTGCCCAACACGGGCAATCGGGCCGTAGTCTCCAGCGACACCGATCTGGAAGATGGCGACAGCGATCTCGGCTTCGTGTTCGGTTCGGGGGCCACGCTGGTGGCCTTCACGCCCGGCACCGGCAACATCGACTGGGACTACACCGTCACTGTCAACCCCGGCCAGACCATCGCCTTCTGCGTCTTCGTGCTGCAGGACGGCGAGCGCAGCCTGGGCGCCTTCCCCACCCGACTCGGCAACGAGGCGGTCGACATCGTCACCAACTTCCGCCGCAATCCGATCTTCCTGGACGGCCTGAGCGCCGCCCAGCAGGCCCGGATCCAGAACCTCTAAGGTTCTCGAAAAAGGGCGGCCCGGAAACCGGGCCGCCCTTCTTTCATGCCCAGGGGAACAGCTGCCGGCAATCCGGGCCGGTTCCAATTGCGCCGTGGTGGCCGCCGAGGCGCCGCCCGAGCCGTTCGCTGGAGGATGGGCTCTCACAGGTCGGCCGGAGGGAACAGTTTAACCGGGTGCGAAGGTCGCTGCATCGATGCTTTGGGGGGCGGCCGTGAGAGTCTTTCTACTCCTTCTTTTCGTTTCAGCGATCGTATCGGCGGGGTGCTCCAAGCCGCCTCCACCTCCCCAGCTCTCCCCGGAGCAGCAGCAGGCCGAGGAGACCAGGTCCCGCCTGGGAGGGTTGGCCACAAGCGATCTGATGCAGGACCAGGAGGCCATCCAGGCCATTCTGAACAGCCGTTACACGGGCGCCGATCTGAAAGGAAGTCGAGGCGGGGTCCTGCCCCTGAAAACCCCCATCAAGGCGCTCAAGAGCGGTGGCTACGAGGTTGGCTTCGAGTTCCCCGTCCCCGAGGGGAGGATCATCCTCCCCGCCAACGCCACCGTTGAGTCCTACCGCAAGAAGCTCCAGACCGAGAAGCTGACCGTGGTGGGCAAGGTGTTGACGGCCCTGGCCCACCGCAAGGTGAAGAAGGTCTTCATTCGCTACGAGATGAGCGGTATCTATGAGACCGGCCACCTGGACATGGCCAGGGTCGAGAGCGACCTGGCCAGGCGCAAGCTCGAGCCGGGCCAACCGGTGAAAGGCGAGGAGCTGCTTCCCTTCTACGTGGTGGACGGCTCCAACTGGAGCTCGGCTAAACTTTTCCAGCGCTGAGGACCGGGCCACTTCACCGCTTCGGCACCACCCGCAAGAGCGGCACCTGCTGCACCTGGGCCAGCCCCCGCCGCACCAGCTCCTCCAGCGCGGGGGTCAGGCGCTGAAGCTGGGTGTACTCCCCTCCCACCAGCCGCACCAAGGTCCTGGCCAGCTCGGCCGAGTCCAACCCTTTGTGCAGCGCCTCGCGCAGGCGGTGCAGCGCCTCCTGCGGGGGCAACCCGTCCGGCAGCTTGTAGCCCGGATCGCGCAACACCAGGCGCACCGCCTCCAGGTGGCAGGCCAGCTCCTGCTCGCCCAGGGCCTGCTCCACCTCGCGCACGCTCCGTTCCACCGGACGCACCGAGGCGGCGCCTCCCCAGGCCCCGCCCGGACGCGGCAGCGAGGGCCCCGGCACGCTCACGGGCGGCGCCTCGGCGTGCGGGCGCAGCGGTCCGCCGGTGGCCGACATGATGCCGTCGAGAGGCATGAGCACCGGGCCGCGGGTGCTCTCCAGGAAGGCCACCGCGAACAGGTGGTCGGGACGGTCCACCCGTCCGAGATCGAGGGCCCAGCCGGTGCCCACCAGGGCGGGCACGCCGGCGTGGCGCAAGAGCTCCACCAGCATGATGTTCAGCTCGTAGCACACTCCGTGACCGAGCTTGCCGGGCGCGCGACGGCCGTGCAGCACGGCCAGGTGGTGGTTGCCCTGTCCCGGTAGCAGACTGGCCAGGCGCTGGCGCGCCTCGGGATGCTCGAGGTAGTCGCGGTCGTAGACGTAGTGCTGCTGGACCATCTCCTCGGCCGCCAGGGCCCGCTCCCACGGGGTCAGCTTGCGGACGCTCTCGAGCCACTCGCGTGCCTCGCCGGGTAGCTCGGCCACCGGCAGCGTGGGGCGCAGCCAGGCCGGGGGCGCTTCGGGAGCTCCCCCGGTCAGCCGGGGCGGATCCAGCACCTCCACCTGGTAGCGGAAGGCTCCCGAAGTGCGTAGCCGGACCCGCAGCTCGTAGCCGGCCGCGCGCTCGGCCCCCGCGAACGGCACCACTCGTGTGAAGAAGGGCAGCGGCAGGCGGTTCACCCCCGCCTCCAGCTTGCCGCTGAAGCTGATGGTGCGGCCGGTGGGCTCGCCCTCGGCCAGGCCCGCCAGATAGGTCGGATCGGCCGGCAGCCAGCGCTGGCTGCCGGGGTCGAAGCTGCCCGCCAGGCAGTGCAGGGCGAAGACGTAGGGGCGCGGTACCCCGGGAGGTTGATAGTCCAGGCCCACCGGCGGGACCCTGGCGGCCAGCTCAGCCAGGCGCGCGCGGGTGCCCCAGAGCTGGGTGCCGATGCCGGTCATCGGGGCGAAGGGGTTGCCCCCGGTGGCCCAGGCGGGCAGCTGGCTGGCCAGGCGGACCAGCTCCTGCTCGCCGACCGGGGGCTGCTCGTCGGAAGGGGTGGTCAGCTCCGAGAACCAGCCCACCAGCCGGTTCCAGAGGGTGGGCTCGCCGGGCTCCTGGGCCGGGGGAGAGGTCTGGCGGGCTACCATGATCGGCACCGGCGGGGGAGGCGTCTCCACCGGCGCCGGCGGGGCCTTGATGCTGTCCAGCGAGGGGGCGCTCAGGACGTCGGTAAGGGCCTGGCGCAGCTCTTTCGAGGGCGCTTCGACCCCTGCCAGCAGGCGCTCTACCGCCTGATCGACCGTCAGCCCCGGGGGCAGCTCCTGCCAGCGGGCCGGATCGAGCTCGGGGAAACGGGCCGCCAGCCGGCGCTCCAGGCCGAAATCGAGCACCTCGCTGATGCGCTCGCTCACCCGGTCCACCGGCTCGTCCTCGCCACGCGGGAAGTGGCGCTGGTCGAGGTAGGCGTCCATGGCCTCGCGGCTGACCAGGGGCAGGAGGATCTCCAGGATGTCCACCAGCTGCTCCTCGCCCGGGCCCTGGTAGACGCACGGCAACAGTCCCTGGGCCAGCCCGGTGAGGGGGGCCTCGGGCCGCTCGGCCAGGGAGGCGTCCACCAGAAGCTCGCGAGCGTCCGGATGGTAGGCGCCCCGCGCCTGCACCGGCACCGAGCCCACCCCTTTGAGCCGGTAGGTCACCTTCAGTCCCGCGATGGCCCGGATGCGCCCGCTCTGGGCCACCGGCCGCAGGCGCTGCTGATCCACCCAGTGGTCGGGCGAAAGCTGAGTGCGCTGGCGGCGCACCCGCTCGAGCACCCCCACCAGCGAGCGCAGGGCGGTGCGCAGGCGGGCGATCCCCGTCGGGCACTGCTCGGTCACGTCCTGGCCGCCCGCCCCCAGCTCCACCGTGAACCCATCGCGCAGGCTGGGCAGGCCCATGGCGGCGTGGAAGGCCTCCACCTCCTCGCGCCCTTCCACCGGACCGGTCCAGGCCACGTAGAGCTTGCCGGCCTTCTCGAAGAGGCGCTCCAGGGTGGGGGTGTCGGAGCAGAACAGCCCCGGGTGCCTGGCGGAAAGCAGCACCCGTTCGCCACCAGGACGCTGCTCGGCCAGGATCACGGCCAGGGCGGGATCCACGGGATTGGGCCCCAGGTTGCTCAAACGCCGATAGCAGGCCAGCAGCATGCGGGCCAGGGGGCGCTCCTTGCGCAACTGGTCGCGCGGGCCGTCGGCCACCTCCTGCAAGAACTCGCGCACCACCTGGGGCGAGATCTCGCCCGGGATCGAGAAGGCCCGGCACAGCTCGGGACAGTTGGCATAGCCGCGCTCCCAGTAGCCGCGGCGCTCGCCGAAGAGGGCGAAGGCGTGGGTGCCCAGCACCCGGTTGGGGGCATACCACTGGCCGTCGTCGGTGTAGACCCAGCGCTTGTTTGCCAGCCGGCGGCGCAGCTCTTCCGGGCCAACCTGGCCCTGTACCAGACGCGCTTCCAGCCACTGGTAGACCCGAAACGAGACGGCTCGCTGCTGGTCCAGGTTGGCCAGCACCGCCTCCAGCTCCACCGCCGTGCGCAGCCCCAGGAGGCCCATCAGCTCTTCGCCCAGCAGGGCGGCCAGGGCGCGGTCGGGATAGTGGCGGGGATGGTCCCCGATCAGCGCCTCCACCTCGGCGTCCGGCAGATAGAGCTCAAACGGCCTGCGGGGAGCGCCCAGCCCGTCGGGAAGCCAGGGGTCGTGCTTGAAGTTGCTCACCTTGTCCAGCCAGGAAGGCCCGTGGCGGCGCACCATCACGCTGACCAGCCGGGCCAGCCCGCGGGCCGTCTCGCTGCGCCGGGGGCGCGAGAAGACGGCCATCAGCACGCTCAGGGGGGGGATCTCGGCCAGCTCCAGGTGGCGCACCAGGTCGGGCTCGTAGTGGGTGGCCAGCAGGTAGTCTCCCGTCTCGAAGACCTGCCCCAGCGCCTCCTCCAGCTCTGAGTCCGAGCGCACTACCTCGTGAGCGGGGCGGTAGCGCCCCCGCCGGTCCTCGAGCGGGAAATCGTTGCCCAAAAGGCGACGCACCTCGGCCTGGGAACGATCCTTCAGGGTCTCTTGCAGAAACTCGAAGAGCTGCTGGGCCCGTTCTTTCAGCCCGGTGGAGGCGGCCTTGCGGTAAGCCGGCAGCACGTGCACGCCCACCAGTTCGTCGAGCGGCGGCAGCCCCACCCCCAGCTGGCGCTTGAGCACGGCCCGCAGTTCGGCGGGGATCTCCTCGTGCGCTCGCCAGTCCACCCCCAGGTCGGGCAGGCGATCCTCCAGCACCAGCTGGTCGGCCGCCAGCAGCGAGCCCTTCTCGGTGCGCCAGAAGGGATGCTCGGTCAAGAGCTGGCGGGCCGGGCCCGAGGAGAACACCTCTCCTTCGCGCTGCAGCAACAGCCGATAGAAGCGCTGGCGTCGGTCCGCGTCCGAGAGCCACTCTCGGGGAGGCACCTGGGCCAGCCCGGAGAGCACCTGCTCCACCGGCAGGACGGCCAGGCCCAGCTGTTCGCGCAGATCGAGCGGGGTGACCTGGCGGCGGGCCGCCCAGGGCAGCAGCTCCATGGCTTCCGGGTCGCAGTAGGTCAGCCGCTCGATGCGCAGGCAGCCCGTGCCGTCCACCAGGGGCACCCCCGGACCGGGGCCCAGGTAGCTGGCCACCCGCATCACCCTCTCGGGGCTGTTGAGGAAGGCCGGCTGCTCGCTCAAGACCTGGCCCGGCCGAGCGCGAGAGAAAACCTCTTCGCGCACCACCTCGCGAGCGTCCAGCGGACGGGCCAGGCGGGGCAAGAGCTCGGCCGCTCGGGGCAGCAGCAGGCGGTCTTCCAGGTGCTTGCGGTCGGGGAAGAGCTCGAGCACGCCTTCCTCGATCAAGGCCTCGCGCGCGCTGGTGCGGCCCCCATTTCGGGTGGGCCATACGCGCAGGCTCTCGAAATCGCCCCCCGGCAGGGGATCGACCGCGAACAGCTCCAGGAAGAGCAACAGCTTCTCGGGGCGGAGCAGTGTTTCGGGCGGGTTCCGGCGGTAGACCTCCAGAGCCTCGCGGGTGCCCCGGGCCTCCTGCAGCACCTTGCGGGCTCCGCTCTCGAAGTCGGGGTGCAGCAGACGCAGCTGGCCCTCGAAGAGCGGCTGCCAGCGCTCTTCGAAAAGCTGCACCTCGGCCAGCGTGCCCGGCTTCCCGCTGCGGTCGTAGAACAGGCTCAGCTCCTGGCAGTGGGCCGCCTCGGCGGCCGAGAGCTGGCGGGGGTCGAGCCAGTCGAGCACCTCCAGGGCGTGCTCGCGCTCGAGCTTGTGGCCCACCAGGTCGAGCAACAGATCCCCCGGCTTGAGGCGCGGGACGCGCTCGAGCTGGCCCAGCTTCACCAGCAGCCTGGCTCCCGGGCTGGCCTCATCCAGGAAAGGTCGCTGCAGCGGCCCGCGGTAGAGCTTTCGCAGGGGCTCGTCGGCCAGGCAGAGCTCGCTGAGGGGCCGCACCTGGCCCTGGTGGTCGGCCATCCGTCCCCACCCCAGCAAGCGGTTCACGGCCGCCGTGGTCAGCTCGTCGGAGTGCTCGAGCAAGAACTCCAGGGCCTCGGGCAGGTCCAGTCGGCTGACCAGCTCGTCCACCCCCACCGGCTCGGGGGTCAGGGCTCGCACGTGCTCGTAGTCGGTCAGGTCGGGATGGAGCATGCGGTGGCGGGGCAAGAGCTCGGCCAGCTCGGGGTGGGTGGCCCGGCGAACCTCCGCCAGCGAGCCCAGCTTGCCCTGGCGGTCGCGCCAGAGGGGCATGCGAGCGAGCTCGCGCAGGGCCCGCTCGCTGACCTCCTGCCAGCCCTGCTCGAGCAGCTCGTGGGGGATCTCGTCCAGGCGGCCGGCATTCAGGTCGCTGACCAGCACGCCGAAGTCGAGCGACACCGGACGCCAGGCCGGCATGGGCCGATCCAAGAGCGGCCGCTTGCCGCGGTAGTGCGCGGCCAGGGCCTCGTGGCCGGGCACTACCGCGCCCGTCCAGTCGTCCGACAGCAGGGCCAGGGGGTGGCGCTGGTCGTCCTGGCAGGGGAAAAGAGGCAGCCGGCAGGCTCGCAGGCGCACCTCGGGAGCGGCCTCGCTCAAGACCTGGAGGGCCAGGTCGGGGTCGGCCACCGGCATGCCCTGCTCCAGGTCCTGTACCAGGTCTGCAGCGGTCAGCCGGCGCGCTCCCTGCTCTTCCAGGAAGCGGTGGCCGTCGAGCCAGGCCGGGGCGAAGCGCTCGGGCGGATAGAGCCGACGCAGCTCGCTCGAGCCCAGGCATACCTCGGCCGGACAGCGCCCTCCCGGCAGCAATCTCACCCGGCTCACGTCGCGCCCGGCCAGCAGGGCAAAGAGCTTGTCCCAGCGCGGGTCTTCCTGCCAGGGCGGGGGCATGCTGGCCAGCAGCTCCTCGATACCAAAAAGCGGCACTCCCAGCGTCTTCTCGGCCACCTCGCGCCGGCGCCCCTCCAGCGAGCGGTGAGCGGGGTCGAGCGCGAGGTCGGCGATCTCCGGGCTGGTCAGCCACAGCTCGGCGGGACGTTTCCCGTCCAGGCAGGGGATGTCCGCCAGCTCTTCTCTCAGCGCCCCGGGCAAGAAGGCGTAGACGCCCGCAGTCTCCCCTGGCAGAGGCAGCACCTCCATCAGGTCGGCCCGGGCCGCCAGCCGGGCCAGGGCGGCCGGCACGTGGGAGAGCACCCACTGGTTCCAGGCCGAGTCGGGGTGGATCCGCTCACGGTCGACGGGCAGATCGAAGTGCCCGTGGATCACGAAGCGAAGGCCCGTGGGCTCGGCCGTGGGCAGATAGCTGTAGACCGTGGGCGCGCCGGATGGGGGAGGGACCGGCTTTCCCTGCCCGTCGAGATAGGCGCCCACCAGCAGTCGGGTGCGGTCGGGACGGCCCGCCTCGCGCTCGATCTCGTGGGTGACGTGGACGCTCTCGTCGAGCAAGAAAGCCTGCTCGCCCACCCGGTCGCCCTGGCGGCGGATGGCGTGGCCTTCGCCCAGGTCGATCTCTTTGAGGTTGGTCAGCGTCAAGAGCAATACCGGGTCGAGCTGGCTTCGAAGCAGGCCCGGCAGCTCGGGGAAGGGCTTTCGCAGGGGCAGCGTGAGGGTGGTTCCGGGGGTGCCCGGATGGGCGATGCGGCGAGGAATGGAGACGTCCACGATCTCGAAGGCGTAGACGTCGGAGACGATCTGGGGCCGCTCGGTGACCTCGTAGACCGACTTGAAGCCCACCCCGAAAAAGCCGATCTGGTTCTTGCGCTTGGTGGTCTGGCCGATCGAGGTGACCCCCACCAGGTCGCGCAGGTCGAAGGGCAGCCCGTCGTGCCAGACCTCGATACGGTCGCTCTCGAAGCGCACCCGGAAGGTGCTGGCCCGGGCGTCCTCGGCGTTCTGCAAGAGCTCGAACATGAAGTGCCCGGGCTGGGTGTAGACGCGGCGCGAGAGCAGCTCTTCGGCGTGGCTGAGCGAGACCGCCTTGGGCACGCTGGCCAGCTGCTCGATAGCCTGGTGGGCCAGCTCGGTGCGCCTTGGCTCGAGATGCGCGAGCTCCGGGATAGCCCGCGAGGGCACCAGCGCCAGGGCCCGCTCGGGCGGGTCTTCCTGTCGGCACTGGCGTTCGATCTCCTCGAGGTAGTCCTCGTAGGCCTCCGGGTAGTGCTGCTTGAGCTGGCGGTCGAGGATGGCCAGCACCGCCAGCCGCTCGAGGGGAACACGTTGCAGGGCTTCCTGCAGCACTTCGCGGGGGGCGACAGTGCTCTTGAGCACCTTGAGGAGCGAGGTTTCCGGCCAGTGGATCAGCTCGCGTGCAAAGAGCTCGGGGTTGGCCTGCATCAACCCGGGCCGGCTCGACAACCAGGCCAGCGGCGTGGGGTCGGGCAGATCGGCGCACTGCGCGAGCAGCTCCGCCAGCGGCTCTCCCCGGTCCAGGGCTTGCTGCAGCGCTTGCTGCTGCTCGGCCAGGGGCAGGGTTTCGAAGTGCGGACTCATCGCTTCCCCGCCTGGAGCTTCTCCACCGAGCCGCGCGAGACTCGCGAACGGCCCTCGCGAGACGGACCGCGCGCAAATTTCGCGACGACAGGAGCGGTCGACAATTCGGGGCGGCTCACTGCTTGAGGCGATTGGTGGCCAGCAGGGCCCAGTAGCTCTCGGGGTCGGTGCCGATGGCGGCCAGGTAGAAATCGCGCGCTGCCGGCCGGTCGCCCAGCCCGGCGGCCAGATCGCCCGCCAGCAGACTCGCCTCTCCCGCCGGGTAGCCGCTGTCGAGGCAGCGCTGGAACTCGACCAGGGCCCGGCGAGGCTCGCTCCGGGCGTGCCACAGGTAGGCGGTGGCCATGGGGCGGAGGAAACGACAGCGGGGAGACTCGTAGGGGAAGGGGCGAGCGAGGATCTCCTCGGCCTCCTCCAGCACGTTGCAACGCGCCAGCAGAGAGGCCCGGTTGAGCTCGACGTCGGCCTGGTAGATCGGGGGCAGCTCGCGGAACTGCCCGCGCGAGAGCGAGTCGAGCGCGCTCTCGACCTGGTTGGCCTGCACTGCCTGGCGGGCCAGGGCCAGGTGCAGGGCGGTGGCCACCACCACCTGGCGCGACTTGCGTCGACCGGCCTCTTCCAGGGCCCGGGCCGCTTCCTCGAAGCGGCCCAGGTCGAACAGGCAGGCGGCCCGGTTGATGAAGAGCAGCATCTCGCAGTCTTCCGCCCCGGCTGCCTGGGAGGGGACGCCGCGCCACTCGGTCACCTCCAGCCCCCGCTGGTAGCGCCCCCGGTAGTAGAGCGAGGCGGCATAGCATGACTGCAGCAGGGGAGCAAAGGGCCCTGCCTTGTCCAGCTTGGGACAGACTCGCTCCCACTCGCGATCCACCTCGTTGTAGCGGGCCGAGCAGTGCAGCGCGGCCATCAGGTTTCCGCGCAAGATGATGCGCAATTTGGGATTGAGCGTCAGCTGGGTGGCCAGCCGGAACCAGTGGGCGGCCGATTCGGGCTTGCCGGCGTGGTGCAGCGACAGACCCACCTGCTGCACGCCCAGGAGACTGGTGAGATAGCTGGCCCCCACGAAGAGGCCCATGAGGAACGGATCCACTGAACTCCTTGCCCTTGACTGATTCGCAGCCCCTGCTCTGGCAGGTTCCGCGACCAGATCAGGTTTCGATGGATTCTGGGCTGCTCGGCTGGAACCCTACCATCTTGCGGATGTAGACGTCGCTCTGGCGGTTGGGGAACTCGATCTTGTGGGCGCGGAAGCTCTTTAGGATGCGCAGGTTGAGCCGGCTCATCAGCGTCTCGGGGCTGCGCACGTCGGCCTGGTTGAAGACCCGCAGCTCGAAGACCAGCCCGTCGGTGCCGAACTCGTGCAACAGCACCTTGGGGTCGGGCTCCCTGAGCACTTTGTCGTCCTCCGCGGCCGCCTGCAGCAGCAGCCGCTCGACCAGCGTCTCGTCCGAGTCGTAGCCAACCGAGATGAAGACCGAGAACCGGACGGTGGGATCTTTCAGCGTCCAGTTGATCACCCGGTTGGTGACCAGCTTGTTGTTGGGGATTACGTGTGCCTTGAGGTCGTTGGTCACAAGCGTGGTGGCGCGATAGCCGATGTTGGTGACGTTGCCCACCACCCCATCCACTTCCAGGCGGTCGCCCACTTTGAGCGTGCGCTCGAACAAGAGCAGCAGTCCCGAGAAGAAGTCGGTGACCAGGAAGTTCAGCCCGAAGCCCACTCCCACGCCCAGCGCCCCGGCGAAGAAGTGCAGGGCGGTGAAGTTGATGCCGGCCTCCTCGAAGACCGCCAGCATGCCGACCACGATCAGGAGGTAGCGCGTGATGGTGCCGATGGCGTGGCCGGTGCCCTCGTCGAGCCTGGTGCGACGCAAGATGCGGGCCACCACCAGCCGGGTGATGAGGTCCGAGATGACGAGCACCACCAGAAACCCCACCGGCAGGTAGAGCAGCATCTCAGGCGTGACCGCGAGCTGGCCCAGGTGGAAGATCGGCTGTTTGAGCCAGTGTGACATCCGCCCCTGTTTGCGCCCGGCGGTCTGTTTCCCTGGAGAGCCCCAAGTTGCGCACGCGGGCCCCGAAGCGCTGTGCGAACTGTTGCTCTGCGCACAACATTCAGAGCGCCGTGGGGGCGAGCCGTTGCCCTGGGGTCGCTTTGCGCATACTGGTCAGTCGCGTTGGGGGGCGCTTGGTACTCTGGGTTCGCGTGGCCCACTCCGGTCAGAGGGATCTGCGCCGGGCCGGTTCGGGCGGGGCGAGCCGTTGCTCTGGGGCCGCTTTGCGCATACTGGGTCAGTCGCGCTGGGGGGCGCTTTGTACTCTGGGTTCGCGTGGCGAGCCGTTGCTCTGGGGCCGCTTTGCGCATACTATCGCGCGGGGGGGTCTCGTGGCCCACTCCGGTGGACCTGCGCGGGGCGAACTGCCGCGCGCCTTCCGAGGGAACGGCGGGCGAAATCCCGACGAACCGCAACCCGGCATGCTATACTCCCCCGCATGCCTCCCGTTCTGGCTCTGGTGCTGGGCGTGGCCGCCGTCTCGGGGGCGGCCATTCTGATCAAGCTGTCGGCGCTCAACCCCCTCACCCTGGCCAGCTGGCGTCTGGGTCTGGCGGCGCTGGCGCTGCTGTTGGTGCGCCGCCGCCTGCGCATCGACCGCTGGGCCGCGCTGGCGGGCATCTTCCTGGGCCTCCACTTCGCCACCTGGATCGCCTCGCTGCGCTACACCACCGTGGCGAGCTCAGTGGTTCTGGTCACCACCAACCCCATCTTCGTGGCCCTGGGAGCCGCCTTCTGGCTCAAGGAGCGGGTGACGCCCCGGCTCTGGCTGGGCATCCTCCTGTCGGTGCTGGGCGGCCTGGTCATCGCCCTCTCCGATCATGGCGGCCAGGCCACCAACCCCCTGCTCGGAGACCTCCTGGCGCTGGCCGGAGCCATCGCTGGCTCGGCCTACCTGCTGGTCGGGCGCTCGGTGCGCCAGCGCAGCGAGTTCTGGAACTACGTCTCTGCCGTCTATACCGTGGCCGCCCTGACCCTGGTGGCCCTCAGCCTGGCTCTGGGCGCTCCCCTGCGGGGGCCCTTTCCGCCCCGCGAGTGGGGACTCATCCTGTCGCTGGCGGTGGTGCCCCAGCTCATCGGCCACACCCTGCTCAACTACGCCCTGCGCCGGGTGTCGGCTGCCCTGGTGGCGGTCTCCATCCTGGGCGAGCCGGTGGGAGCCTGCCTGCTGGCCTGGCTCATCCTGGACGAAGGTGTGGGCTGGTCCCAGGCCGTGGGCGGGGCCTGCGTGCTGGCCGGAGTGCTGCTGGCCGGCAGCGCGCGCTCGGAGAGCAAGTAGGCCTGGTGCGCAAGAAGCGTTGCGAACTCTTAGATCGAAGTGTCGCTGGCGGGCATCACGTCCTGAGCCAGACGGGTTCGATACAGCGTGCCCAGCGTGTGCGAACTGACCAGCATCAGGTAGAAGCTGACTCCCAGAAGCGCGATCTGGGGCAGGAAGGGGATGAAGGAGAGCATCCCCAGCACCATCCCGGCCAGGAAGTAGATCCCGGCCAGCACCAGCAACATCACCAGGTACTCGGGGAAGATGCGCATGATGTCGCGCATCACAGCCCCCACGTCGAAGGCGGCGCCGAAGCTGCGATGGACGGCCACCCGCAGGCCCATCATCGGGAACAAGAAGCAGGCCACCATCATGAAGAGCACCCCTGCCCCGCCAACCACCAGGCCGATGCCCGCCCCGGCCGCGAAGTGGCCGGCCGACTCGTGCGCCCCTCCGGCCACGATGCCCCAGAGCACCGAGCCGAAGGCAAAGAGAATCATCGAAGTGGGGATCAAGAAGACCACCAGGGAGACCAGCATCAAGATCAGCCCCTGGAAGAGCAGCTCGCTCCAGTTGTCCCACTCGGGCAGCTTCTGCTCCCCTTCGGCGGCGCTGCGCATGACCTTGATGGAATAGCCGGCGTTCAGGATCGATCCGATGAGGGCCACGCTCAGGAGCTGAAACAAGGTCCCGATACCGACCTTGGCGGGCCAGTTGGCGTCCTTGACCGGGTAGTTGAGGCTGTCCATCACTTGCATGGCTCAGGACCTCCCTTTCTTCTTCTTGGGAACAATTCGGGGCGGCTCGTCCCCTCCCTCCGGCTTGTAGCGCGGCGGGCCCTTGTACAGGAGCAGAGCCAGGATGGCCACGGTGAAGATGCTCACCGAGCCCCACTGCTCGCGGGTCAGCGGACCCCACATGGGAGTCTCCCGAAAGAACTCGGCCGTAAAGCGGATGAAAGCGTAGGTCGCCAGCATCGCGCAGACCGTCTGGCCCTGGCGGGCGGAGCGGAAGAACACCAGCAGCACCAGCGGCCAGAACACAAGGTCGAGCCCCGCCTCGAACATCTGCACCGGGTAGCGAGCCACGGTCGTGCCGGGATAAGTGATGCCCCAGGCCGACTCGGTGATCTTGCCCACGCAGCAACCCTGGAGCAGGCATCCCACCCGTCCCAGGGCCATGGGAGGCAGCAGGATGGCCAGGGCCATGTCCAGGCCCTCGAGCAGGGGATAGCCGCTCTTGCGAAAACGCAAGATGTTGCCCAGCATCCCTCCGAAGATGGCCCCGTGGATGGCAAAGCCCCCTTCGCGCAGATTGAGGATCCAGAAGGGATTCTCCTCGAAGCGGTGCAGCCCGTGCAGGGCCGAGTCGATGCGGGCTCCCAGAATGCCCCCGACCAGCATCCAGAGACTGACATCGGCCAGAAAGTCCGGATGGTAGCCGCGCCGCACTCCTACCCAGTGAAAGAGGGCCACGCCCAGGGCCATGGCTGCCGAGAGGGTGATGCCATACCAGTGAATCTGAAGACTTCCGATGGAAAAGGCTATAGGGTGCACGGTCGGAGAGGGATTCCCCTCCTGGTAGCTTGTTCCTCCGAAAATGGTTCAAATATTCTGCAGGGTTTGGAGAAAGTTTGAAGTATCTTCTTCTTCGGTCCGATCTCGGAGACTTGCAGGGATGTCGGGTTTGTGGCAAAATACCCCGGGCCTAGCGCCTGCAAAAATATTCTTGTAAGGTAGAAGGAGAACATGATGAAGAAGTTCCTTGCGATGGCCTTGCTGGTCACGCTGTCTAGCGGCACTCTGTTCCTGACCGGCTGTGGCGCCCCGCCCGAGCCGGCTGGTACCGGAACCACCACCGGTACCACCACCACTACGGGCGGCGGCGGAACCACGGGCGCAGCCGCCACCACGGGCGGAACCACCGCCTCCCCCAGCCCTGGCGATGCCAGCCCGAGTCCGGCCGACACCGCGTCGCCCTCGGGTGACGCCGCGTCGCCTGACGCCGCCGCCTCGCCTGACGCCTCCCCCTCGGATGCCCCCCAGTAGAGTCTGACGCGAGACCGGACCGCTCAGACGGTAAGGAAGAGACCGTCTGAGACCACGAAGACGCCGCCCCCGGCGTCTTCGTCATGTACTGGGGTTCATGGTGGTGAAGGTGGACCCCCCGCGCGATAGTATGCGCAAAGCGACGGCTCGCCCCGCGCGAACCGGCCCGGCGCAGGTCCCTCTGACTGGAGTGGGCCACGCGAACCGAAGTGGGCCACGCGAGCCCAGCCCGCGCTACCGACCAGTATGCGCAAAGCGGCCCCAGAGCAACGACTCGCGCCCCGCGCCATCGACCGGGTGTGCGCCCACGCGGACCCGGAGCACAGAGCGGGCCCGGCAACAGTTCTCACGGCGGCTCCAAAGATGAAGGGCCTGACTTCTCCGCGCACCGATCCTGAGGTTGAAGAATTCCGGAGAGACTCTTCTTGAGCGTTGCTTAGAAGTCCGGCCGCCTACAACACGCACGGTGGCCGCCGCGAGCTTAGACACCCCAGGGGGGTTGCGGCCGGACCTCGGCACGAGCAGGCTGAGTGTCGAAGCAGTGCTCCGCCACCACAAGATTGTGTAGGGCATCAGCCTGCCACAATCTGTTGAGCGCAGGATGATGCAAGAGCCCTCTTGCATCACTCTGCTAGAGGGGCTCCCGGAAACCCCCTTGAGCTTTCCTGCTGCGCGACGCGCCCGCCTGAACGATCAAACGAGCAAAGTTTCGATACCGCCGGTATTAATTTCGAGCATGCGTTCGATTCTTCCGGGCTCCGGGAACCGACCACTCAGAACGCCCAGTCCCATCTGCGCGGTAAGCCCGCTTCTGATGCTGGGCGGGGGTTGGCTGTCCCGCGCCCCTGGCGCCGGTGTCAATTTTCGGGCCCGGCTCGATCTTCCCCGGGTCCCAGGAGCCGACCATTCCGAACGTTGGCTGTCCCGCGCCCC
>BTUM01000122.1:0-18085 GCA_045863235.1 Candidatus Xenobia bacterium
ACGCCAGGACTGGTGCCGAGTGACTTCGGATTACACCACTTCCTGAGACACGATCGGCGGATACGCTCCGCGATCCACTCGGTACATCTCCAGGGCAGTGGCCAGATCGCACAGGCCCGACTTGGCACAGGTTCCTCCCTTGTAGCGAAGCTCGACCCCTTGATAGTACAATGTCAGCCCCAGCGCAAGCTGGATGAAGCTCAACTGCCAGAGCCTGCGCCACGCTCGATCAATGAGCATCAGGACCAGGAGGACCAGCACGACGAGCTGACCCAGAGTCAGCGTTGATGCCTTCACCAGCTCTGGCCAGCGGAACTCCAGCAGATGCAGGATGTTTGAAAAGACCAGGAAGAAGAAAGGTACGCCGAGCAAGTAGGGCCCGTAAGAAAAGAGTGATCGCACAGTGCTTAGATGCGCGCAGGTCCGCTCTGGTTCATTCTCCACCTGCCAGAAGTCCGGCCGCAAGCCCCCCCCTGTGGTGTCGGAGGAGCTACGCTCGGGGCCCCGCCTCCGCCACCACAGGATGTTGTAGGCGACCGCTTCTCTACGAGACGGGTCTCAGGGGCTTTCCACCAGTCCCTTGTCGGAGGTGTACCGGGGGTAACCGGCTGGAACACCTGCCTCGGCATGGCCGGCCTCACACTTCAGCTCGAAGAACTTCCCGGTCGTCTTGTAGGTAGCGGTGTAGGTGTCTTTGTGGTGGGTCGGGCACTGCATGATGGTGACGAGATAATCCGGCGTAAGTTGCCCGAGCGCTGTCGGGTAGACTTCCTCATGATCGACTGACCACATCTCGAGAGCCGTGGCGAGGTTCTTCAGGTTGCTCTTGCACTGTGTCAATTGGCCATCAGCCCTGGCCCTGGCCATTCTCGCCAGAAACTCTGCTCGCGTGTGCTTCTCGGTGTTTTCCTGAAATGTCATCTGGACCGAGTCTCCCAGTACCACGATACGCATCGTTTCGCCTGCGTAAGTCAACTCCACCGTGCCTTCCATTCCGTCACGAATCAACTGCAGGATCTGGCTTATGCCCTCGTTGGGCGAGTCAAAGGTCTGCACGGTCCCGTCCGGCATTTTCAGGAGAGCCGTGTCGTCGTCGGCAAGCACCGGAAGTTGAGTCAGCACGAGCAAGAGCAGGCTCGCCATAACAAGATAGCGCACAGTTCAGTCCCCCTTTCATGATCGCACAACGATTCGTATGGCCGCGCTTCGCCGGCAGAACGGTCCCAGGTAGGGCTCAACCTGCCAGCACTCCAAACTGGATTCTAGAGGACCTCTTCCATCACGTCCGCGAGCTCGCGCAGGACCCGCGAGCCGTCCCCCCGATAGGCCGAGCCGTGCATCGCGGCCAGGGTCCTGGGCTCCAGGTCGGCCAGCGAGTTCAGGATGCTGCGAGTGTGCCTCGTGAAGGGGAGGTAGTTGGCAAACGGACCCTGATTGTAGAGCGTCAGGGTCTCGCGCACGCGACCGAGCACGTCCTGCTCGGTAAGCGGCTCCACATCCCCGTTCTGGTGCAACAGGTCGGAGCACAGCAGCGTGCGGTTGACCTCCTCGAACATCACGCCCGCGTCCCATCCGTGCGGCACGTGCGGGGTGGAGTAGAAGCGGAAGCGATGCTTGCCCGTGCTGAGCACCTCGTCCTGGTTGAGAATGCGGGCTTCACGGGAGGCAAAGTCGTTGACGTTGACCATGGCTCCCACGAATCCGCAAACGGCCTGCGCCTCAGGGGCGATGGCGAGCCATTCGTTCAGGGCCCCGCACTCGTCGGACTCGAAGTGCGACCACCCGATCCAGCGCAGCTTCTCGGAGGGAATCAACTTCTCGACCGCTTCCCGCACCATGGGGAACATTCGGCGCAGCCCGGTGTGGAAAAGCATCGGCTCCTCGTCCCGGATCAGGAAGTGGTTGAACTGAAGCTGGATGTGCGGAACAAAGACACTGAGCCGGAAAACGTCCGGGGCGATCTCATCGATCTTCATCGAGCCAGGTTCGTGCCCGAACAGGAAGGCCCTTTCAGAGCTCGTGACGTTGAGCATGGTCGGGGATCGGCCGAAAGGTAACCGTCCGCGCTGATCAGAACTCCCTGGAATGCTGAAGAGCGCTCTCGGTCTGCTCGCGCCCCCTGCCCGCCGGCGCTTTGCTTTGCTGGTCGCCGGAATGGTCCTGCGAGCTTCCCTCGAGGTCGTCACTATCGGCTCGATCACGCTGTGCATGGCGCGCATGGCCGAGCAGGCCAGCGACCTGTCCCGGCCCCTCGGCCTGGCCCTGGTTCTACTGATTGTCTCCTGCATCTGCTCGGCCTGGGTCAGCTACGCCGCGGTTCGCTTTGCCACGAGCCAGGAGCGCGAGCTGGCGGCCCGGTTGCTGGCCGGCTATCTGCGTCAGCCCTACGCCTGGTGGTTGGGCCAGAACAGCGCCATTCTGCAGCAGAATGTGATGAGTGGCATGATCTCCCGTGGGGTGCTCGAGCCGCTCACCACCGGGCTCTCGCAGTTGATCCTGGTGGCTTTGCTCATCCCCCTGCTGGTGATCGTGCAGCCCTTGGTGGCGCTTTCGATGACGATCGTGCTGGGAGCGGCCTACGCCCTGCTCAGCTTCCTGACGCGTCGCTACCTGGGCCACCTGGCCGCGACCACTCAGGAGGCCCTCGATCAGGCCAGCCAGACGTCCCAGGAGGCCATGCACGGTTTCAAGACTTTGCGCTTACTGGGGCGAGAAGATGAGATGCTGCGCCGATTCCGCCTGCAGGGCGAGCAGATCAGCCGCAATCAGTCGGCCTGGTCGCTGGCCTCCGAGCTGCCTCGCTTCTTGCTCGAGACGGTGGCCGTGGGAGGCCTGCTGGGCCTGGCCCTCTACCTTACCCAGACCGGCTCCTCGACCCGCCTGCTCCCCATGCTGAGCCTGTATGCCCTGGCCGGCTACCGGCTCATCCCGGCCCTGAACGTTGTGTTCATCAGCTGGTCCCGGCTCACGTTCTCGCTGCCCATCCTGCGACGCTTTCACGAGGGCCTGACGGTGGCACCCAGGCCGCCTTCCGGGGAAGGTCTCGAGCTGCTCCAGGAGCTCGGTCTCGAGCAGGTCCGCTTCACTTATCCCGGAGCTGCGCGCCCCGGTCTCTCCGAGATCAGCCTCCGCCTGCCCCGCAACGCCTCGCTGGGACTGGTCGGCCCCACCGGCTGCGGCAAGACCACCCTGGTGGACATCCTGGTGGGCCTGCTCGAGCCTGAGCAGGGCGCAGTGCTGCTTGACGGCATCCCGCTCGGCCCCGCCAGCTGGCCGGCCTGGCAACGGCGCATCGGCTATGTTCCCCAGGATCCGTTTCTGGCCGACGCCAGCTTGCTTCAGAACATCGCGCTGGGGGTGGCCGAGCCCGACCTCGAGGCTGCCGAGCGAGCCACTCGACTGGCCAACCTGCACGATTTCGTGCTCACTCTGCCGCAGGGCTACCACACCCTGGTGGGCGAGCGCGGGGTGCGCCTGAGCGGCGGCCAGCGGCAGAGGCTGGCCATCGCCCGGGCCCTCTACCACGACCCCGATCTGCTGGTTCTGGATGAGGCCACCAGCGCGCTCGACACCCCGACCGAGCGCGCCATCCGCGACTCGGTGGCCGCCCTGGCCGGCAAGAAGACGCTGGTGGTGGTGGCCCATCGCCTGGAAACGGTGCGCGAGCTCGACCAGATTGCCCTGATGGAGGACGGTCGTCTGACCGCTCTGGGCACGTTCGCGGAGCTCCTCGAGAAGAGCCCGCTCTTCCGCCAGCTGGCCTCCGTTGGCTCGTGAGACGCAGCCTTCCCCCTGGCAAGCTCCTGGCCGACAGGCTCAGTATCTTCTCACAGAGCGAAGGCCCCTGTCTCACTCCAGCCTCGCCTCCCAGCGGAAGCTCTGGCCCGAGGGCAGAGTGACCGTACCCGTGGCCAGGTTGCCCTGCAGCTGACCTTTGAAGACTCCGGTGACCGTGCCCGAAGGAGCTTTGAGCCAGTCCAGCGCGCTCTTCTCGGCTTGAGCGGTGAAGCTGCCCTCCAGCACGCCCTGCTTGAATGAGCCCTTGATCTGGTAGGTAACCTTGCCCAGGTTGGACTGGCTCTGGGACGATCCGCTTTGAATCCAGCGTCCCTGCACCTGCGAGCCGCTGATGCGCAGGTTGAGCACGTTGGAGAGGGCGACTTCCTGGCCGCTCTTGCCGGTGACTCGCTCGGTCCAGCGGCCGCTCAGGTTGGTCTCGCAGCAGGTGGCGTCAAAGGTCACCTCGTCCAGGCGCACGGCCTTGCCTTCCACCACCCCGACCAGGTTGAGGACGGCGCTGTTGGCATAGTGGTTGTTGCCCCCGTCCGACGAGGCCAGCACGAAGATGGTCACGCGGCGCGAGAAAGGGTAGTAAGAGGTGTTCACGTCCACCGTCCAACCGGCCCGGCGGTAGCGCACGGTGTGGTCGGTATGCAGGTTCTTGCGGCTGAGACGGGTCAGCTCCTCGTGCAGGCGAAGGGCGGTGCGCTCAGCCTGGACCTTCTTCCAGTCGGGCTTGCGGGCCCACTTCTGCTTCATCAATCGCATGCGAAAGTCGTTGGCGTCGCCCTCGGAGCGCAAGAACAGATCCACCGCCCGCGTAGGGGAGAGCTCGCCGAGCTCGCCTCTGAGGTTGTCATTGAGCGATTGCAGGGTGCCCTCGGGGTCGATCGCGGCCAGGGCCTTCTCGGCCACCAGCGGCTTGAGGCCGAGTTGCACCACCACGCCGTAGGCCTCCAGCCAGCAGGCCTTCTCCTTGCGAGAGGCGGGCACGCCCCGGGCCTCCAACTGGCGCACCAGCTCGCGCACGTAGTTGGCAAAATCACCCGGGTCGGCCACAGCCACTCGGCCCGCCATCAAGACGATCACCAGCAGGACCCTGAGCAGGCGAAACGGCAGAGCTAGTTTTCCTTCGGTCCGCCTGGCGGCTTCTGGGCCGACAGGTTGCGGTCGCGCACGGCCAGGAAATCCTCTCCCCAGCGCGGATTGACGCACACCCTCAGCCGCCCGCCCTCCAGCTCGACCTTGTAGATGCGGTCCATCAGGTAGTCCGCCTCCACCGTCTGGCGCAGTACGGCCCGCTCGGAGTCGTTGAGCACCCCCAGCGCGATCTCAGCGGCCACACCCTTGAGGTGCAGCTCGTCTCGCCAGTCGAAGCTCTGTTTGCCGGTGGCGGTCAGGTGAGCCATCGAGAGACGCTTGACGGGCAGGCGAAAGTCCTTGCGGCCCGTGGCCTCGCGCATGCGCAGGGTGAGGCTCCAGAGATATCCGTCCAACTCGGGCGAGATGTAGTAGGAAAAGAGGCGCGGATCGCTGCCCCGCTTGGTCTCGCCTCCCACGCCGTGGTCGGCGATGGGGGCTGTGACCCGCACGAGCTCGCCTTTGCGCACGCCCTCGCGGAAATCTTCCACGGTCAGGTGGGAAGTCACCCCGACGACCTCCACGAAATCGCGGTTGGCGTCATACTTGGCAACGGTGCTGCGGGTGAACTCGGATCCGGCCAGGTAGCCGGCCAGCGAGCCGAGCACCTTCCATACGTAGATATCGCTCTCATCCCCCAGCGCCATGTGGCGATTCACGTTCTCAGTGATCTCGCCCTCCACCGTGCGCAGGCCGTTGAGCATCTGGCGGCAGCGCAGGTCGTTCCAGATGGTCAGGAAGTTCACCTTGTACGTGCCCAGAGCGGTCAGGAAGTTGGCCCGGTTCTCCGCGGTGGGGCGCAGCAAGTTGGGGTCACGGCGGGAGAGGTAGTCGAAAATGATGTCATCATTGTTGAGCACCCCGTTGTGATAAGCTGAGATGGCCAGGTCGACACGGTCGCCATACTTGTCCATCAGGAACTTGAAGAACACCACCGCGTCTTCCAGGTTGGCGTCGACCACCAGGCGCTCGTCCTCGACCCCGGCCTGGTGGGCCAGGTGGCGATGGCGCTTGACCAGGTCGTAGCGCTCGGCCAGGGCCATGTACTGAGCGGCCTTGCGGCGGGCCTCGGGGTCTTTGTTCGATTTGGCCACGTTCTTGAAAAAGCGCGCCTGGGTGTAGTATTCCTCGGCCTGGCGGGCGCTGTAGGCGTGGGCGGTATCCACCGCGCCCCAGGTCATCTGGCCCACCCCGGCGGCGTCTGCCCAGCTCACCTTGTCCATGTCGCCCGAATTCTCCCAGGACGTGATGGCCAGCACGGCCAGGAAAGGCACCTGGTGGAACTCGCAGATCTTCTTGAGCTTGGCCTCGTAGCGGCGGATCAGGGCGTGGTTGCGGTTGAGGTCGTGATGATTGGTGGTGTGGTAGACCACGTGGTGGTAGGCCAGGATCTCGGCCGCCGCCTGGCGCTTCTCCTCTTCGGAGTAGGAGGTCAAGACTTGCTCCACCATGTCGTCAACGGCCGCCCGCTCCTCCTCGGAGTACTTCTCGCGCACGTAAAAGTTGCGGAGCTTCGAGCGGCTGGCGGGAGCCTCGGCGGGCTGCTTGGGGATGCCCTGGGTGGCGGCCGGGTTGGGGGTGACCGCGGCCGATGGGCTGGCCGCGGGCGTGGGCGCTTTGCCGCAGCCGGTCAGGCCCCAGCAGGTGATCCAGAGCCAACCAAAAAGACTGACCCCGTGAAGAATCTTCCTGATCTTGCGAGCGGCCACGATGGTAGAACCTTTCTCTCAGTGCCGATCGGTTCCTGTCCGCGATGACCCGCCTCGAGCTTGCCCGGGCCGGCGAGCAGGCCGCCTCGTGCTTCCTCCAGGCGCGCGGATGGGTCGTGCTGGAGTGCAACTATCGCTGCCCTCCCGCTGAGATCGACCTGATCGCCCGAGACGGCGACGTGCTGGTGTTCGTTGAAGTGAAGACGCGCCAGAGCCCCAGGGCGGTTCCCGCCGAGGCGGTCTCGCCCCAAAAGCAACGCAAGATTCGCCTGGCGGCCGCATGGTATCTCAAAGAGCGCCGCCTGTCCGACCCACCCTGTCGCTTCGACGTGATCGCGGTCACCGGGCGCAGCCAGAGCGACTTTACCCTGGAGCACTTTCCGGGGGCGTTTTAGGCTTGCTCTGGGCCATCTTCTCAGGGGTCCGCAAGCGCGAGCGTCAGCGTTTCGTCTTCTTCCTGGTGCTCTCGGGGATGCTCAGCATGGGCCAGACCCTGGGCCTGGCCGGCTCCGAGGCCCTGCTGCTGGCGCGCCTGGGCGCCGAGGCCCTGCCCATGACCTTCATCGCCGCCTCGATCCTCACCGTGCTGGGCAACTTCCTCTACGCCGTGGGAGTGGACCGCTCCCGAAACGACGTCTACTTCATCAACCTGCTGATGGGAGCGGCCGCCACGCTCTGCCTGCTGACGTACGGCTGCATTCGGAACGTGGGCTGGGTGTTTCCCGCCGTTTACTGCTTCTACTATCTCAGCCTGGCCATCTTCACCAACCACTACTGGACCTTCACCGGCGACTTCTTCGACACGCTTGCGGCCAAGCGGCTCTTCCCCCTCTTCGTGGTGGGCAGCAGCCTGGGCGGGCTCTCCGGCGGCCTGGTGGTGATCTTCAGCTCGCGCTACCTCCCCCCGCAGTATCTGCTCTTCTTCTGGGCTTTGCTCTGCCTGGTGGCGGCAGCCCAGCTGCGCCTGTATCGTCGTCGGCTGCGGCGCTGGGGCCCGCTGGAGCTGGAGGAAGCCGACGAGACCTCGCTGGAGGGCATCAAGGCCGCAGTGCGCTATCTGCGCCAGTCCGCGCTGGGTCGCTGGACGGTGATCTCGGCCCTGACCATGGTGCTGGCGGTGTTCGTCAGCCAGTACCTCTACTCCGACATCATGGTGCGCCGCTTTCCCCGGGCCGACGAGCTGGCCATGTTCTTCGGCATCTACCTGGCTGTCAGCAACGTGTGCGAGATCCTGGTGGAGGTGGTGGTCACCCCCTGGCTGATCCGCCGGGTAGGGGTGGCCCGGGCCAACCTTCTCCACCCCTCGCTCACGGTGGCCTCCTTCCTGTTCCTTTACCTGCGCTGGGGCCTCTTGACCCCGGCGGTGGTGGCCCGCTTCAACCGCGAGTCGCTCGAGAACGCCCTGGCCGCGCCCGTGCGCTCGCTGGTCTACAACGCCCTGCCCGCCCGCTTCCGAGGGCGCATCCGGGCCTTCCTGGAAGGCATCGTCGTCTATTCGGGCATGACCATCGCGGGCATCTCCCTGCTGGTGCTGAGCGACCGGATGGGGCCCAAGTGGCTCTGCCTGGCAGGGGGTGGACTGGCGCTGCTCTACCTGGTTGCCAACCTCAGGGTGCGCAGCGAGTACCTGCAGACCCTGGTCACCGAGCTACGGGAGGGCCGCCTCGATCTGGCCGACGTGGGCACCGACATCGGGGCCGAACGACTCATCGAGCTGTGGAACGCCCTCTTGCAAGAAGACTACCAGCACCCCTCGCGCGCCCTGCTGCAGATGGCTCCGGTGCTGGCCCAACGAGCGGTGCTCGAGCCGCTGCGCCAGGGTCTGCAGCACCCCGATCCGCGCTTGCGGGCGGCCTGCGCCGAAGCGCTGGGCCTGTCGCAGGGAGTGGCGGCCATACCCGAGCTGCTCAAGGCGTTGCAGGACAGCGATGCCAGCGTGGCGGTGGCGGCCCTGCGCACATTCAGCCCCCCGATGGTGCGCCGCGAAGAGGTGCGCTCGGTGCTGCGCCGGCTGATGACCAGCGAGCATGCCGAGCTGGCCGCCCGCTCAGCTCACCTGCTCGGCTCGGAGGGTCGCAGCCGGCTGGTGGAGCTGGTGCAGAGCCAGAACATTCCCCAGGCGGCGGCCGCCCTGGAGTTCTTGCCCGGCGACCTGGCCGAGCTGGCCCTGGGGCGGCTGAACGAAGAGGAGCCGGCTATCCTGGCCGCGGCCCTGGAGGCGGTGGCCCGGCTGGATACCCCGGTAGAACTCGATCTGGAGCGCGTAGCCACCCTGCAGCACCACTCTGACCTGTCGGTGCGCCTGGCGGCGGTGCGCTGCCTGGGGGGGCAGGGGCAGGACTCGGTGCAGAGCCTGGTGCTGGTGGCCAGCGCCCTGGGCGACCCGTCCCTGGACGTGCGCCGGCTGGCGGCCGAAACCCTGGGCAACGTCCGGGCCGAGGTCGTGAACGTGGTCGAGCCCTACCTGCACGCCCACCACCTGGCCACCGTCGAGGCGGCCGCCCAGGCTCTGGCAAACAACGGCTCGCCCCGCTCGCGCGAGGTGCTGGCACGCGAGTTCCGCTCGCGGGTGGAGGCTTCCTGGCGCAATGTCCTGGCCCTCCACGTGCTGCCCGAAAATGAGGAACTGACCCTCCGCTTCCTGCGCGCCGCCTACGAGGATGCCGCCAGCAAGAACCGCCGGCTGGCCTTCCGCATGCTGGAGAACCTGGAGAGCTCCAAGGTGATCCGCAGCGTGGAGAAGGTGCTCCGCTTTGCATCCTCGCGAACCCGCTCGGATGCGTTGGAGGTGCTCTCCAACCTCGGCGACCGCAAGGCTTCCCACCTGCTGGTTCTGCTGCTCGAGGATGGGGCGCTGGAGGAGAAGTTGCCCCAGCTCAACCTGCCCACTTACAAGGATGCCGAGGAGGTCGTGGCCGAGGCCAGGAGCTCGGACAACCAGTGGTTGCGTCTGGCGGCAGGCACCCAGAGCCGGACGGGAGAACCTTCCGCGCGAGAAGAGAAGATGGAACGCCTGCTCGTACTCCGCAAAGTGCCCCTGTTCGCCCACATGACGCTGGAGCAGTTGGAAGCGATCAACCAGCTCGTGACCGAGGAGCAGTACCTGGCGGGCGAGCTGATCTTCCGCGAAGGGGACGTGGGGGGTGAGCTGTATCTGCTGGTGGAGGGCGAGGTGGCCGTGGTCAAGAGCCACGGCACGGCCAGCGAGCTGGTGCTGACCACCCTCAAGGGGGTGAGCTACTTCGGCGAGATGGCCATCCTGGACGACGAGCCGCGCAGCGCCACCATCAAGGTCGTCAAGGACGCCCGCGTGCTGGCCCTCAAGGGCGACCGCTTGAAAGAGCTGGTGCTGCAGATGCCCGAGATCGCCTTCGAGATCTTCAAGGTGCTCACCCAGCGCATCCGAAGCTCGGACCAGCGGCTCGACCAGATGGCCAAGAAGCAGGTCGCGGCCGGCCAGGCTTGAGCCGCACCTTCCGCTACCCCTGGTTGCCGGTCGCCATCCTGCTGACGGTTGGGTGGCTGGCTCTGGTGTGGAGCCGGCAGCTGGCCCACGGCCTGACCCACTTCCCCTCTCGGGCCCCGGCCATGAAGGTCACCACCACCCACACCGAGCCGATGGTGTCGCAGGTCGTGCTGGTGGTGGCTCCAGGGCTGCGAGTGTCCGACCCGAAGAGCATGCCGGGCTGGCAGGAGCTGGCCAGGCTGGGAGCTTCGGGCCAGCTGCGAGCGGTCCAGCCGACCTTTGCCTGGCCCAACCTGGCCGCCATCGCCACCGGCGCCCCGCCCTGGATGACCGGCGTGCTGACCGACCTGCACGCGGGAGAGGCGGGCGGCGAGAGCCTCTTCAGCCGTCTGCCCACGGCGGTGGTGGGCTCGTTTGCCTGGGATCGGCTCTTCCCCGGCCAACTGGCCCGATCGGCCGCCTTCGCCGACGACATCGGCGACCCCGACCGCACCCAGCGCGCCCTGCACTGGATCGGGGAGGGTTTCGAGCTGGTGGTGGTCGAGTATGCCTCCCAGAACCCGGCCTCCATCGACAGCCAGCTGGTCGAGCTGGGCCGCGGCCTGGACTTCTCGCGCACGGCCCTGCTGGTGGTCTCGCCCCACGGGCGCACGGCCCGCGGCGGCCGGGGCGGCAACGAGAGCGAGGTGGTCAACGTGCCCGTCCTGCTGGTGGGCGGACCTGCCACCGAAGGAAGCAAGCTGACCGGCAGGATGGTGGACGTAGCCCCCACCGTCAGCGCCCTGCTGGGTATTCCCCCTCCGGCCCACAGCCTGGGCCAGCCCCTGGTGGGGCCGCCCGCGCTGCGCGAGCTCGCCCGCCAGCGCCAGTTGGAGCTGGCCGACGCCTGCCTGTCCCGTTATGGACTGGCTCGAGGCAGTGGCGATCCGGTCTCCGAGCTCTTGACGAAGCTGGAGGGATACGAGCAACGCGGCCGGGTGTTGCGCCTGGCCGCGCTGATCGTGGTGCTGGTCGCGCTGGCCGTCCTGATGGTCCGCATCGACCGCCGCCAGGGACTGAAGGTGATGGTGCTGGCCCTGCAATGGGGAGCGCTGGTTGCCCTGAGCTGGAACCTGGGCTACCTGGTGCTGATCGGCCCCTACTCCCCCAGCCGGCTGACCAGCTGGTCAGAGGCCCGCCTGCTGGGCCTGTTCTGCGCTCTCCTGGGCTTTGCCCTGGTGCTGATCGCCGCCGGCCTTCGGGGGGCCCTGCGCGAGCCAGGGCGCCCGGCTTCGGGAGGGCTGGGAGTGGCCGCGGGCACGGTCGCCTTCATGAGCATTCAGGCGCTGCTCTACGGCGTCTTCTACGGATTTCCCCGGCTGGTGGCGGTGCCTCGGGCCGACTTCACCATGGCCCTGGCGGCCCTGCTGGCCGGGCTCGTCGGAGTCTGCCTGGCCGCCCCCCTCACGCCCTGGGTCTCGCGCCTGGCCGGACGCTGGCCGATTCGCAAGGGGAGCTTCGGCAAAGTAACGGCCTAGCACAACAGACTGTGTAGCTGGCTGATGCCCTACACGGAGCTCTGCTTCGACACCACAACCGGCCTGCTAGCAGCGCAGCCGCGGTTTTCCGGCTGCGCGACGCCAGGACCAAAGGATTTGCACTCTAGCCAGGCGGGGCGGGTTGAGCCACCAGGTGGCGCACGTCGGGCGGCTCCTCGAGCAAGGTCCTGATGTGGTTGATCAGCTCCCTGTCCGAGACGGTCAGTCGCTCGTGCTGACGCAGGTGCTCGAGCCAGGTTCCCGAGAGGAACAGCTCCCAGTGCACCTCGGGCCGGGTCGGCTCGACGAACAGGGCCCACTCCAGTGCTCCCCCGCGCAGCCTTTGCAGGCGCAGCGCCGCCATCTGAGCGTGGAATTCCTCCAGGGCGTCCTGACGGACGCGATACTCCACCCGGACCAGCACCGGCCCCTGGCCGTACTCCAGCTCGAAGTCGTGCCCCTGAGCAGCCTCCGGCACGGGATAGTGACGGCTGGGGGTCAGGTTGATCTTGGGGTCCCCCTCCAGCCGGTCGCGTCGGACCAGGACCAGGCTGATGAGGAGCCCGGCGCTGGCAGCTCCCAGGGAGACCTGTACGCCCAGTCGGGTGGCCACCAGGCCCCAGAGCGCGCTGCCGGCCGCCAGGCAGCCGAAGAAGACCACCAGGTAGACGGCCAGGGCCCGGGCCCGGACCCAACCGGGCAACAGGGTCTGGGCGGCCACGCCGAAGCCGGACATGGTGGTCAGCCAGGCCCCTCCGGCCACGGCCATCACCAGACACACCAGAGCCGGGTGGCGCAGGCTGGAGAGCGCGGCCATGACCGCGGCGAAGACCAGCGTGGCCAGCCCCAGCAGCTTGTTGAGCGAGAACTTGCGCCGCAGCCTGGGCATCATGAAGGCAGCCAGCACGGCCCCCAGGCCCATCGAGCCCATGACCAGCCCGTAGCCGCCGGCGCTGAGCCCCATCTCGCGGCGGGCGATCAGCGGTAAGAGCGCCCACATGGCCGCGGCCCAGGGGAAGAAGGCCAGCGCGCGGCGCAGCACACCGCGGAAGGCCGGCGAATAGCGCACGTAGCGCAGGCCCACCCGCACGGCCGCAAACCAGCGCTCGGCCGGCAGGGCCTGCGGCTTGACCGGTCGATGCCAACGCGCCAGCACCACCAGGATGCCTCCAAAGGTGACGGCGTTGAAGGCGAAAGCCGCCGCCGGGCCCTGGCTGGCCACCAGCAGCCCGCCCAGGGCCGGCCCGACGGTGCGGGCCAGGTTGATGCTCAGTCCGTTCAGGGCGATCGCCGGAGCCAGCTGGTCCGGTTTGACCAGCTCGGGCAGCAGGGCCTGCCAGGCCGGCATGCTGAGGGCCGAGCCGAGCGCCAGGCTGGCAGTGGCCAGCAGCAACAGAGCCGGGGTGGTGTGACCCATGGCCGTCACCAGACTCAGGAGCACTGCCGAGAACAGCATCCAGAGCTGGGCTCCCAGCAACAGGCGGCGCCGATCCACCACGTCGGCCAGGGCACCGGCCGGCAGGGCCAGCACGAAGATGGGCAGGCTGGTGGCCGCCTGCACCAGCGACACCCAGAGCGGTGAGGGCGTCAGATCGGTCATCAGCCAGGAGGCGCCCAGGTCGTGCACCCACGAGCCCAGGTTGGATCCGAGCCCCGCCAGCCAGAGCAGGCGGAAGACCCGGTTGGAGAGCGGTGCCCAGGGGGACTCGGTGGATTCGGCCATGCTGGGCGGGGCCTTCGGGTCGAAAGGATGGGTCCCTCCGGGCCAATCGGCTTGCGCAGGAGTCTGCGTGGTGGAGGAGCCACCAGCGAGGCGTCGCGAATCGCCTCTCGCGGTTTCCTGGGCAGGTGCACCTGGCGGGGCTGCGAAACTGTTTCCTTATGGTAAGCATCCGATATTGCACGCGCTGAGGCTACGAGGCGCGGGCCGCCCGGGTGGCGGCCCTGATCCAGGAAAAGCTTGGCCTGTCGGTCGAGCTCATCAAGTCCAGCGGCGGGGAGTTCTCGGTCCAGGTGGAGGGACGCACCGTCGCCAAACGGGGCCTGCTCACCTTCCCCTCCGACCAGAAGTGCCTCGAGGCGGTGCGCAAGGCCACCCTGGCCCCCTGACTCCCACTCGGCCGCAGGAAAGTCCGATCACGGTTCGGCTGGAGCGGCCTCGAGGCGAGGCTCGGCTGAGCCTGAAGCGGCCTCTTCGCAACAGCGCGCGCTGAGGAAGAGATAGAACACACCGGTGAGGGCTCCCACCGAGACGAACCAGGGGAAGGCCAGCTCGGTATTGAGTTTCAGGCCCACCACCGCGGCGATGGAGAGGGGCAGGCTGAAGACCGCCAGCCGATCGGGCGGGCGACGGCGAAAGGCCAGCGCGTAGGCGAACACGGCCAGCAGGGCGCCATAGAAGTACGTTCCGATCTCCAGGCCCAGGGGCAGCAGGCGCTCCACGTTCTGGGAGGCGACCGCTACCCCCGCCAGGGCGGCGCAAAAGCCCACGCTGGAGAGACGGGTGGCCCGCAGATAATGGGCCTCGGAGCGACCGCGGGCCAGATACGGCTGGTAGACGTCCACCACGAACGACCCCGCCAGCGCCGTCAGGGCCGACTGGTAGCTCGACAGCACCACCGAGAGCACGGCGGCGATCAAGAGGCCCGACAGGCCCGGGGGGAGCGCGGTCAGGATGAAGTGGGGGAAGACCTTGCGCGCGTCCGTCCCGAGGGTGGGGTCGGGGTGCAGCTGGTAGTAAGCCCAGAGCAACGAGCCGATGGTCAGGAAGACCAGCGCGATGGGCACGTCGGCCACCCCTGAGCCGACCACGGCCAGGCGGCTGCGCCGGCTGTCTCTGGCCGTGAGCATGCGCTGTACCATGTCGTAGTCGGTGCCGAAGATGGCCGTGTTGGTCAGGGTCGTGCCCAGCACCCCGGCCCAGAAAGTGAACTCGATGCGGGGATCGAGCGAGAAGTTGAAGACCCGCAATCGCTCGGGGGGCAGGGCGGCGGCCCAGTCGGAAGGCAGGCCGCTGAGGAGATAGCCCACCGCGGCCGTGGCTCCCACCAGCATCACGGCCACCTGCAGCACCTCGGTCCAGATCACCGCTCGGATGCCGCCGGCCACCGTATACACCAGCCCCAACAGGGCCACCAGCCCCACCGCCGTGGTGGCCGAGAGGCCCAGGGCCAGTTGCAGGATCAACGCTCCGGCAAAGAGGCGCACCCCGCTCATCAGGGTGCGGGTCACCAGAAAGACCAGCACGGCCAGGTTGCGGGTGCGCGGGCCGTAAGCCTGGCTCAGGAACTCGTAGATCGAGACCACGTTCTGGCGGTAGAAGGCGGGCACGAAGTAGAGGCCCACCAGCAGGCGGCCTCCGATGGCCCCCAGCACGATCTGGAGGTAAGTCCAGTCCCCCGTGTAGGCCAGGGCGGGCACGCCCACGAAGGTCAGGGCCGAGATTTCGGTGCCGATGATGGAGAGCAGCACGGCCCACCAGGGTAGCTGGCGGTCGCCCAGCAGGTAGCTGCGAGCGCTGGCCTGGCGCTGGCGAACCCCCCAGCTGATCAGCCCCAGAACCGCGAAGTAAGCCAGCAGGATGCCCAGGTCAAGCGGGCGCAGGCAGCTTCTCCAGAGCCTTCACCGCGTCCACCAGGCCGGCTCCCTGATCGTGCGCCCCACCTCCCCGGGGCAGCTTCTCAGCCGAGCTCACCACGGCTTGCTTGAGCTGGTCGGGGGTGGCCCCCGGGCGGGCCGTCAGCAAGAGGGCAGCCAGCCCGGCCACCATGGGGGCGGCCATCGAGGTGCCGTTCTTGGTCACGTAGCCGCTGCGCGCGTTGTCGGCTGCGGTGATGCCCACCCCGGGTGCGACTACGTCCGGCTTGGCCAGACCGTCCACCGGCGTGGGACCGCGCGAGGAGAGGTCGGCCACCCGGTCATCGTCGCGGCGCACCGTTCCCCGGTCGTTGGAAGCGCCCACCGTCAGCACCACGGGCGAGTGAGCCGGAGAGCCGATGGTCTGCGGGTCGGGCCCATCGTTACCAGCCGCTACCACCACCGTGATGCCGCGATCCCAGGCCGCCTTGGCGGCTCGGGCCATGGGATCGTGCTGGTGGGAGAGCTGGGCCACGCCCGAGGCGGATAGGTTCAGGACACGGATGTTGTGCCGGTCCTTGTTCTCCACCGCCCACTGGATTGCCCTGATCACGTCGGAAGTGCGCGACTTGCCCTGGCTGTTGAAGGCCTTGATGGCCACCAGCCCACATTCGGGAGCGATGCCCGTGTGACGCCCGTTCGAGTCGCTGCCGTTGCCCCCGACGATGCCAGCCACGTGGGTTCCGTGGCCGTGGTCGTCGTAGGGCTCGCTCTTGCCGCCCAGCACGTCGTGGAAGGCCAGAATGCGGTTGCCGAAGTCCTGGTGGCGGGAGATGCCGGTATCGATCACGGCCACGGCCACGCCCTTGCCCTTGAAGCCCTGGCCCCATAGCTCGCCGGCCCGCACCGTGGGCGCGGCCACGTTCAGGGCCGGCCGGAAGCTGACCGGCGTGGGGGGCAGGCTGACCTGCTCGTCTGGCAACACGGTCAGATCGGGATTCTCGCGCGTGAGGCGCTCGAGCTCAGCTGCGTCCTCAATCTCGCAGGCGGCCGCCCCGACCAGCGGCAAGTCGTGCCAACTGCCGGGCAGCTCGCGTCGCAGGCGGGAAAGCGTGGCCGAGTCGGCCTGGAGCAGGACGTTCACCGGGCCAGTGTAGCACCCGCCCGACCCCGCCTTGTAAACGAAGGGTAAAGCTATTCCATCAACATGCTCTTGGGAGGTCCGGAGGGCGGCGGGGGACCGCCCTCGAGCACCAGGCGGTCGCCCTGCGTGGTCAGGCGATTGAGCTGCACCAGGATGTTCTTGGGCAGAAAGCTCTTGGGGTCGATGAGCAGCGAATCCCCCTCCGTCCGGATGTCGAGCTTGTCGAGCGAGTCGCCCGCCATGGCGTTGGCGATGGAGACCGCGATACGCGGCACCGGGAGACCCAGCACCCTCACCTTCTCCGGGGTGAAGCGCACTTTCTTGTCGGCCGTCAGCTCCAGCTTGCCGCGGATATTGAAGGGTAGGGACACGATCTTATCCAGCACTCCGACTGCCTCGACCATCCCGCCGGGGGCAAAGCGAAGGTGGAGGTCGTGCAGCCCCTCCCGCTCGAGCATGTCGGCGCCTCGCACCGTGGCCGCCTGCTGGGCCACTTTGGAGGGGATGGACATGCGCAGCCGCTCGACGGTGATGGGGGTCTTCTGGAGGGGATCGAGGTCAGGCGTGACCAGTTTGTCAGGAGAGGCCAGGATGCTTTCGAGGGTGAAGCTCTTGAGGAGATCCACCGACGGGTCGAAGCGGGCGGTCAGCTCGTCGAAGTGCATCCCGGCCAGCTCCAGGTCGCGCACATTCAGCTTGTTGTCCTTTACCTCGAAGTGCACCGAGGCGCCCATCGACTGCTGCTCGGGACGCTTGATCTGGGCCTGGCGCAGGTCGTCGAGCTCGCGCCGGAGGCGGTCGTTCTCGTCCTCGAGCGCCCACATGCGGTCCTGGATCTCTTGCTCCACCGAAACCGACGGCGTGGGCGTACCTGCGGTGACCCTGGCCGCCGGCATCGATTCGCGAATGATCATACTCGTGTTGTACCGCAGAACTTCCCCCCGGTAAAGGCGGACCGAACCTGGTTTGCGAACATTCGTCAGGTGGAGCATTTCCCGACCATGGAGCAGTTGGAGAAACCGCTGCGCTGAGCGCAGAACTGGCCACAGATTGTAACAAATTGTTCACCTGATTTGGAACCCGTTCCAGCGGCTCGAGGCACTGTGAGGACATCACCACGCAGGAGGTTCTCCATGTCAGAAGCCGTTGGAAGCGTTGCCGAAAAACCCAGGGTAGAGCCGGCTCGCGAGGTCCGAGAGACTCCGGCCAGAGCGAGCGAGCCAGTTCAAGACACATCCCCCACCCGCGACACGGAAGACCGCGTGGCTCTCTCCTCCAGTGAGAACGAGCCGCCTCAGGGCCAGGCTCCCGATCTTTCCTGGCTGACGCCCCCTGCTCGCGTCGGACCGGTCCAGGTCCTGTCACCCCCGACGTTCAAGCCTGCTCCGGCCGTGGGACCCTCGAGCCGTGACCCCTACAAACCAGGTTTCCCCCCCGACAAGCCGATCCCCCCGCCTGACCAGGTCATCAAGCTGCCCCGTTTGCCGGATGGGCCCGAGCCGATCGACGCTGGCCCCAACGGGTATCCCGGTCCCGAGCAGACCGGAGCAGGCCGCACCGGTCCGAACGGGTATCCCGGTCCCGAGCAGACCGGAGCCGGACGCACCGGTCCCAACGGGTATCCCGGTCCCGAGCAGACTGGAGCCGGACGCACCGGTCCCAACGGGTATCCCGGTCCGGAGCAGACCGGAGCCGGACGCACCGGTCCCAACGGGTATCCCGGTCCCGAGCAGACCGGAGCCGGACGCACCGG
>BTUM01000123.1:0-18068 GCA_045863235.1 Candidatus Xenobia bacterium
ACTCGCGTGGTTACGGCCTCCGCAGTCTCTCTCTTGACACGCATCAGAAATGCCTGGGCCAGATAGAGGCGCTGGCCGGTGGTATGGAAAGTGGTCAGCGCCGGAGCATGTCGGGGTTGCCGGCCAGAGCCTGGACCAGGCTGTCTTCCAGGCGCTCGGCCGGGAAGGCCCGGCGTAGCGATCTCTGAAGGTCTCGCGCCAGTTCGCAGGCCAACGCTCGTCGGTGAGAGAAGAGCTCGTCTTCGAGAAACCCAAACCCGCTCAGATCGGTGGCCAGGTCGTCGCAGGCCAGCAAGACCTCTCCGGCCACTCCCCTCTCGAGGGCAGTGCGAGATGCCACGACGCCGTGGCGCAACCAGAGAATCGAGCCGGGCAGCGCCGGATCCACGTAGAGACCGGCCGCTTCCTGGTAGGGAGAACGGTCATGGCTGGCCGGATCGAGCTGGCCCGTGACCCGGCCGAGCCGAAATTTCCCCCTGCCAGGCGCCGACCTGAGGCGGCGCTGCCAGGCCAGGCTCCGGCGCCCGACCTGGATGCTCTCCCCTCCGGAACATCCGTAGCGAACCAGCTTCCACGGCAGGAAAGGAAGGCCGGTTGAGTACGGAACGCCAAAATCGGCCTTGATTACCTCGGAGTCGACGTACAGGGTCAAAGGAGCCCATCGTGCGCGCTCGCGTAACAGCTCGACCTCGGGGGAAGCTCGGCCGAGCAGCACGCTCGTCCACCCGAGGCGACGTCTCAGGGTCAGCTTCGTCGCGGCGTCGGGGCGAGGAACAAGAGGGCTAAAGCTCATGGTTCCCCCGCGGAACCGTACCAGGGCCCCACCTCCGGGTCCGGCGGATTCGATCTCCACGGCTGCCTTGTCGAACCCCAGAGCCGTGTTGACTCCGATGGCCAGCACTTTCCAGGCCGCCTTGAACTCGCCCCCGTCGAGCAGGCAACTCCAGAAACTCTTGAGCTGGTCGGGCAGAAAGGGCTCTCCGTCGTGGATGAGACAGGCCTGATCGGGACGAAATGAGGTGCGGCACATCCTGGCCCCGGCCGCAACCGCCGACTGGACCCACTTGAGAATGTAGCTGTAGCGGTCGGTGAGCTGCCACATACGCAGCTTCTCGCGCGCCCTGGTCCAGTCCAGCTCGAACCGGCCGCTGGAATCGAGCTCGCCCTCGGAGCGCAGGGTGTTCAGCAGGTCGTCCACGTGGATAGGTTCGCAGCCGCCCGGCTGGACCCTCGGTGACGTTGACCCTGGAAACCGGAGGGCAGCGCACAGCCTTCCCTACCCGGAATGTGCGCGGACATGCTGGCTCATGAGCGTGCAACTCCCCGCACAATCTGCCCGGGTCTCAATGAACCGCCGGTTCAAAAATCGAAACAAGCAAGACCGCAACGAAGCGACTCAGAGCCCTGTATCGAACATGGGCCCTGGTTGCCACCCCTTCGTGGCCTTGTTTTGACTTGACTGTAATTCTAGGGGTTCCTGGGAGCAGATCGATCCGCGCCCGCCGCTCTGTGACTTGAACGCATTCCCATGCTAAAATCTACTCATGAGCACGAACCTCGAGCGACGCGGTGCCGCTCTCATGGCCGTTCTGCTCGCCACCTTGCTCCTCTTTGTCATGGTCAAGGCCCTGGTAGTGCTCACCCACTCCAAGAGCTACCAGGCCCGCCTCCATTACCAGCAACTCCAGGCCCACTACCTGTGCGAGGCGGCGGTGGCTCGGGCGCGCGCCGAGCTCGACGAGGATCCGGACTGGGACGAGGGATTTGACGAGGAGGCGCTGCCCGGCATCGACGGCACCTACTCGGTCCGTTTTCACACCGGTCCGGGCCTTTCCGTGGGCGCCAACGATTCGGTCAACAACATGCGCGGCAAGGCCCTGGTGGCCGGCCCGCGGGGAGACGAGACCGTCCCGCCCCATTCGGCCGAGCTGATCGTCACCGCCCGGGTAGGCACCACCGAACGTCGGGTGCGGGTGCTGCTGCGCAAGGGGGGCACGATTCTGCCGTATGCGCTCTCGGCCAGCAACCGAATCAAGCTCAAGGGCCCGGCTCGCATCAACGGAATCAAGAGCCGGGCCTCGATGACCCCGACCGACGCCGAGGTGCACTCCAACGCTCCCGGTGGCGCCAACGTGATCACCTGGCAGTCGACCGTGGACGGTGAGGGCCAGTTCACCGGCCGGGCGGAGATCCAGGGCAAGGTCAGCTCGGTCAGCTCCGCCGGGGGGGCCATCAACTTCGGCAACAATCCCGCCCAGTACTCGGTCTCCGGCGGGTTCGAGACGGGCTCGGCGGCCAAGCCCGTGCCGAACTACGATCTCGCTGCCGAGATCGCCGACGCACAAGGCCTGCCAGGGATTGCCTCCTCCACCGGCCCCGGGGCAGGCCCTGTCACGGTTGCCGATTCACGCTTCAAGAACGGGGACCTGAGCTTGAACAGCGACCTGGTGCTCGAGGATGGCATCCTCTACGTGGATGGAAACGTGACCATCAACGGCTCGGTGACCGGGGTCGGCGCCATTTACGCCACCGGCGACATCTCCTTTACGGGGAACGCCAACATTCGCGCCAACGCGCCCGAGAGCGGCATCGCCATCTACAGCGGCGGGAAGATCCAGCTGGCCAGCATGGACCTGGCTCAGTTCCTGGCCGATCTCCAGGTCGGCCTGACCGATATGGACACCATGAACTCCAAGCTTGCAGAGCTTCGCGATACCTACGACGATTTGGACGTGAGCCAGCGGGAGGCCCTGCTTGTCGACGTGAACGCGGCTGCGACCGCGTTCACAGCCCAGCTGAACACTCTGCCTCCCAGTCCCACGAGAGATTCGTTGCTCAAGAGGGTTGAGTACCTGACCACTGTGACCAGCCCGGGCAATCCCGATCAGGCGCAGGTGGAGGAGGCCCTCACCTTCGGACTTCCCCTACCGGGCCTGCTCTACGCCGTTGTCGGTAACCAGGATTATGACGCCACGGCGCGGCACTTTCTGCCGGGCGGCATCGGACCTGAGGACGAGAGCAGCTTTTTCGGCCTGCTCTACTCGAAGAAGTATGTCCACGTGACCAATCACATCAAAGTGATGGGTGGCATCTGGACCTACAGTGAGGCGGTGGCGACCCCGACAGGCGAGGACATCGAGGGCGTCACGGCTCAAAATGGCGACATCTTTCTCTACAACGGCTGCACGCTGACCATGGACGAAGAATACCTGCGCTCGCAACGCGGTCCGGATTCGCCCGGACCCCCCAACGTGGCCGCCTGGGAACAGCTTTGAGCCGTCGCGGTCTGACCCTGGTCGAGATCTGCCTGGCCTTCTTTCTGCTCACCCTGGCCATCACGACCATGGTGGGGCTCTTCATCAGCGGTTTGCAGCTCAACACCCAGAGCCAGGGTTACCTGCAAGCATCGGAGCTGGCTCGCTGCCAGATGGAAGCGATCCGCGACCTGCGCGAGTTTCCCGGGCCGGGTCACTTTGATGGGCGGATCCCCACCCCGCAGGTGGACGACTTCCCGCCTCCCCCTTATCCGGGAGTGGGGGAGCACAAGCTGGTGGTGTCCATCGAGGACCAGGGCAAACTGAAGCAGGTCACCGTACAAGCCGTCTGGCGCGATTCCAGGGAGGTGCGCCTGCAGACTCTCGTGTTCCCCGTGGCGCCAGCGCCGTGACCAGGCAGCGCGCTCACACCCTGGTTGAGGTCCTGGTCACGGGGAGCCTGCTCATCTTCCTGCTGGGGATGATCCTGACGATCTACTCCAACGGATCCAGCGCTCTTCGCAAGACCGAGGCCCAGTCGGACCTGCAGGGTACCGTGCAGACCATCGTCTACCGGCTCAGCCGCGACCTGCAGCGAGGCTCTCCGGCGGGGCTCTCCATCTCCGGATCAGAGGATGCCATCAGCGTCGCCGTGCCCGACGCCTTCGGCTTCGACGACAATCACGATCTCAACTACGGACGCTATATCGTCTATTATCTGCAAGATCAGATGCTGTATCGGCGTGAGGTGGAGATCGACGCGGACAACCCGGCCAGCACGAGCGCCATGCCCATCGAGGATTTCCAGGGTCTGGGGCTGGACTCGTATCGCACGGACGGGGTGCTGGTGGGTCGCGGGATCATCGAGTTCAAGGTCAGCGCCGGGGGCGGTGAGATGGTGAGCGTGACCGTGACTGCCGAGCAGAAGCGCTACGGAAAGCCGACTCCCGATACCTTCAGCCTGACCACGGGATTCCAGCTGCACAACTGATGGCCGATAGAGCCCACCCCGATCCCGAGCAACAGGCCATCGAGGCCATGCGCAAGCAGTTCCCGGGCATGTCCGAGACCCAGATTCGGGCCGCACTGGCTGGCCTCAGCGACGACAGGAGCGGTCGACAACTCAGCGACGACAGGAGCGGTCGACAGTTGGGCGCTCCGAGCCCGCCTGCTTCTCCGCCTTCGCCCGAGGGCCAGGCGGTGCACACGCTGCTCGAGAGTTTCCCGGGCCTGTCCGAGGGGCAGGTACGCGGGGCCCTCAAAGGCCTGGGCCCGAGCCAACCCGAGCCCGTCGCGCCGCCACCGGCGCCGCCCGAGCCCCGGTTGGCCGCCGGGCAGTCTGCTCCAGAGCCCCGAGCGGCCGGAAAACAGCCTCCTCCCAGGCCGGAAACCCGGCCGGCTGGGAAGCAGCCTCGTCCTGCCGAGAAGGCCCCCGCACCCCCCCTGGCGCCGGTCAGCGCCGGGGCGGGCCCGGTTCCCCCCGCCCTGGTCGTGGCCTTCTTTCGCAGGCTGCAGGTGATGGTCTCAGCCGGCACCCCGGTGCACTCGGCGCTCGACTTTCTCGCCGAAGAGCCCAATCCTCGGCTGCGCCTGGCCATTCGCGACGTGCACTATCGAATCAGCTCGGGCACGCAGCTCAGCCGTGCCCTGCAGGCCCATCCCCGGGTGTTTCCTCCCCTGGCCGTGCAGATGGTCCAGGCCGGGGAGACCACGGGGCAACTGCACGTGACGCTCGGCAGCCTGGCCGACTATCTCGAGAAGTCCCTGAACCTGCGGAGGCGTTTCGTGGCGGCGCTGGCCTATCCGGGCATGATGGCGGTGGTGGGCCTGGCGGTGGTGGCCATGCTGGCCCTGATCGTCTTCCCCAAGGAGCGCGAGGTCTTCGAGGGGATGGGAGCGGAGCTTCCCTGGATCACCCGCGCGGTCACAGGCACCTTCGAGCTCATTTTCAACCCGGTCACCGTCATCTCGGTTCTGGTGGTGGTGACCACCCTGGTCGTGTCCTGGCCCATGCTGGGGCACTCCTTCTACAACGCCCACCTTCGCTACCCGGTGGACGCCCTGCTGCTGCGCATCCCCTTGCTGGGCCGATTGATCGAGCAGGCCGCCATCGTCCGGATGCTGACGGCCATGGCCACGTTCATGGAAACGGGCATCCCCATGACCGGGATGCAGGCGGTTGGGCGTCTATCCGGCAACCTGGTCATCGAGCGACGGTTCAACGCTTATCTCCAACTCATGCGAAACGGCTACACCATCGCCCAGGCCATGGAGCAAGCCGATCTCTTCCCTTCGATGGTGCTGCAGATGTTTCGCCTGGGTGAAGAGCACGGCAGGCTGGATTTCTTGATGCGCAAGACGGCCCGGATGCTGGAGGAAGACCTCGACTACAGCCTGGAGACCCTGACGGCCCTGCTCGAGCCCCTGCTCATGGCCGCCATGGGGGTCGTGGTCGGGATCATCGTGATCGCCAGCTCGCTGCCCACTTTGCAGCTGCTGCAAAAGCTCTAGCCGGGACTCGGTAGTCCACTCGTGCGCGACCGTAGGCCCGCGCGAGGTGTCTACGGGGCCAGTTCACACTATCGTTACACAATCTTTACCAGCCTGAAACCTCGCGGCAACAGGCCTCCCCAGACTCTTGCGCTATCCGCGGCACACAATGAGGGCATGGAACCTTCCTTTGCATTCTTACTCCGAACTCTTCGGCGCGAGGCCGGGCTGACCCAGAAACAGCTCGGCGACGCGACGAACATTCGTCAGCGACAGATCTCGCGATTCGAGCGTGACCAGGCACTGCCCACCCGCGAGCAACACGCCCGAATCGCGCGGGTGCTTCAGCGCGATCCCTCAAGGCTCGGCAGAGCGCTCTTCAGGCAAGAGCAAGGACGCAACGGGCTCGCGCCGCTCCCTCACGGATTTCTCCAGCACTTCGGGCGCAGCCCGAAAATGCACGAGCCCACCACGAGTGTTTCGCTGACTGCCAGGATCCACACCGCCATCGGCGACGATTCTGGCTTCGAGACCCTCGCTCGGGCGGCTCTCCAGGAGCCGGGATTTGCGCGGTTTGTCGCGGTGGCGCCCTCTGACTCTTCGGAGGAGGCCCGCTGGTGGGTGGGCCTGAGCTTGCAGGGGGCGCGCTTCTCGCCGTTCACGCACGCGCGCCTGGGTTGGGAGGGCCCGCCCATTATCCCCTACGGGGACCATCGTTGCGCCTGTGGCAGGCTGTGGCCCGCGCTCTATGTCGAGAGACCAGTGCCGATGGTGTTTTTCCCTCAGGTCCGCATCAAGACCCCGGCGGGCTTCAGACGAGTGGACGTGAACGTGGCCATGGCGGGCAAGGGATTCTTCGCAGTCGAGATCAACGGGGAAGGCCATCGGGGAGCGCGAGACCACCTCCGCTCCGGCGAACTGGGCATGGATGTGGTCTACCTGAGTCCAGCGGACGTGCGCTCAAAGTCCCTGGTCGAGCTCGTCTTGAGCCGGCTTCGAATCGGGCCGTAGCCTGCTCGTGCGCGACTGTAGGCCCGCGCGAGGTGTCTTCAGCCCCAGAGGTGAGTATACAGCTCTTGCAGCATGAGCGCCTGAGCCCGGCTTTGCTCGGGCAACAGGCGCAGGTGCGCCGCCACGGCCACCTGCTCCTGGTTGACCTCGCCGTCGCGGACGCGCTGATAGAAACGGGCGAAGCGCTCAGGCTCGACCCCGCCGGGAGAAGGCCTTGGGATGAACATGTCGGCGCGGGAGAGGGCCGCCATCCGGTCGATCTGGCACTGGTAGGCCTGGGCCAGATCGGGGTGACTCGCTTCCTCGCGCACCAGCTTCTCGAGCTCGTCCCAGATGGAGAGCGCCTCCTCCCGGCCCAGCTTGCGCGAGCGCACCCCCACGTAGAAGCTCTGGTAGCTCAGGTCGCGCAGCTCTTCCCAGGGACGCTCGAGGCGGGCGCTCTGGGGCAAGAGCCCGCGCAGCATGCTGAGGTAGCCTTCCTTCTCGCGGCCCTTCTCCAGCACGCGCTTCACGATCACCAGCAGCTGCTTCACCTGGAAGGGCTTGTAGATGTAGTCGTCGGCGCCCAGTCGCATGGCCCGGGTGGGAGCGTCCTGGCTGGCATAGCCGGTCATCACGATGCTCTTGAGGCCAGGCTGGGCCTGGCGCAGGGCCGCCAGGCATTCCAGGCCGTCCATGCCCTCCATGCGAACGTCCGTCAAGAACAGGTCCAGCTTCTTGCGCGAGGCCACCTGGATGGCCTCCGGGCCCGAGCGGGCCTGGTTGACATCGAAGCTCTGGGTGGTGAAGAACTTCACCAGTAGCGTGCGCAGTGCGTCGTCGTCCTCGAGGATCAAGAGGGTCTTTCCCACGGCCCGCCCGAGTTCGACGCGTCCGCAAAGAGGCCTCCGGTGCGAGCGGGTGAAACTCAGGCACCTATGTGGGGGCGCATCCTCATCTACGCGGTGCTGGCGCTGGGGCTCTCGGGCCTGGTGTGGCTGCGCGCGACCGCCCCTCAGCCAGGGCTGGCCCTGCTTTTGTTGAGCGCCCTGGGTCTGGGTCTGCAGCTGGCCTCCATCTCGCTCCCCGGCTTCGGATTCTTCTCGGCCGCGTTTGCGCCGTGCTTTGCTCTGGGGCTCATGGGTCAGCCGGGCGTGGGGGTGGCCCTGATGCTGGCCGGCGTGCTGCTGCGCAGTCTGTTGCACCTGTCCCAGCACTCTCCCCAACGCACGGCCTGCGAGGCCCTGGCCGAGCTGTTGCCGGCCCTGGCAGCCCTGGCGGCCGTCTCGCTGGTGCCCGGCGGTGCGCTCAACCAGGCGGCTGCCGCTCTCATGCTGTACCTGCCCCTGGCTTTGAAGCTGCCCGAGCTCCTGCTGGCCGACTCGGGGGTGAGCGACGAGCGGATGGCCCTCTGGACCCGCCACCGCGAGCTGACGGGCCTCCAGATCCTGAGCGTGGGGCTCATGGGACCGGCCCTCGCCTACCTGGTGCAGCTGAACCCCTGGTTCGGCCTGTGGCTCTTCCCGGTGCTGGCCGGCCTGCACCAGGCTGCCCGCATCGACCTGTTGCGCCTGGAGCTGGTGGACCGCCAGACCCTGCAGCGTCGCGAGGAGAAGTCTCGCCACGCCCTGGCGGCCACCCGCGAGGAGCTGGGTGAAACCGCCCGGGCCCTGGACATGGAGACCCAGGAGCGGCGCCTCCTGCAGCAGCTGACCTGCGCCCTGGCTGACAGCCCCGACCTCAAGTCGCTGCTGCAGGTGATCGTCTCCACCACCGTCAAGCTGGTGAGCGCCCAGAGCGTGGCCGTGTTCCTGGCCGACCAGGACCGTCTCGTGCCGGCCGCCCACGCCAGCCCCTTCGGCCAGAAGCTGGAGGCCGAGCTGATCTTGCGCGAGGGCGAGCCGATCGTGGAGGAGTGCTGGAGCACGGGCCAGGTCACGCTGGGCTCGGGCCGGCGTCTCTTTGCGGGCGAGCCGACCGCGGTGGCCCTGCCCATGCAGCGCGAGGCGGTGCTCTACGTGGGCCGGTCCAAACAAGGCGAGTTCGCCCCGCTCGAGCGGCAGTATCTGCTGGCCATCGCCGGAGCCGGGGGGCTGGGCATCCAGTCGGCCCGGCGCTTCCATGAGCAGCGCCAGGCTCTGGAGCTGCACGCCGAGGCCCACGCCAAGCTGGCCGTTTGGGTCGAGCGCCTCTCCTACCTGCTCGACAGCGCTCGCCAGCTGGCATCTGGCCTCTCCGTGGAGCAGATCGCCGAGCGCTTGCAGCAGATGCTCAAGACCACCGTTCCTCACCGGGCCGGTGCCATCCGGCTGGCTGGACGAGCGGGGCTTACCTGGCCCGGCGAGTTCTGGACGACCGAGCGCCAGGCCAACCTCAAGGCGCTGTCCGAGGTCGTGGAGCGCAACCAGGTGCCCCTGCTGGTGGACGAGCCTTCGACCTTCCGGGGGCCCGGATTCGGCTCGGGGGTGGGCAGCTTCGTGGCCTGCCCGCTGGTGGGGGACCGCGGCTCGCTGGGCAGCCTGGTGCTGGTCTCGGACGGCGTGCTGACCCGCGAGCAGATGGACGTGCTGGCCCTGATCGCCTTCCAGGCCGCGGCAGCCCTGCAGAATGCGGCCCTGCACGAGGAGGTGGTGCAGGCCCAGGCCCAGCTGGTGCAGTCATCCAAGCTGGCGGCGGTGGGCCAGCTGGCGGCCGGAGTGGCCCACGAGCTGAACACCCCGCTGTGCGTGTCCCTGGTGGCGCTGGAGATGCTGCGCATGTACATCGAGATGGGCCAGCTCGAGGAGGTCGATGAGCAGCTCACCGCCGCCGAGACGGCAGGCAATCGCTGCAAGGACATCATCGCCAAGTTGCTCTACTACGCCCGCGACTCGGCCAGCGGCAAGAGCGAGGCCGACCTCAACGAGGTGGTGCGCGATACCCTCGAGCTTCTCGGCCGCCAGCTCACCCTGGACGGGGTGCGCATCGAGCCCCACCTGGCCCCCACCCTGCCGCGCGTGCGCGTCAATCCGAACGAGATCCAGCAGGCCGTCACCAACCTCCTGATCAACGCTCGGGACGCGGTGCTGCAGGGAGCCGAGCGGTTGGTCACCATCGCCACCGAGTCCGATGACGAGAGCGTGCGAGTCATCGTGACCGACCGCGGCCCGGGTATGCCCCCCGAGGTGCTCGGGCGCGTGTTCGAGCCCTTCTTCACCACCAAGGAGGTGGGCAAGGGCACCGGTCTCGGGCTCTCGGTCAGTCGCGAGATCCTCACCCGCCACGGCGGGGATCTGACGGCCGAGTCGGCACCGGGAAAGGGCTCACGGTTCGTGCTGCGGCTGCCGCTGGCAGGCTGAGCGCCCCCCGGCGCCGAACCATTCCTGGATGCAGGAGATCGGCCGCCTCGGCCCGCTGCCCCAGACGTCCTTCCCGTCCGCCGCCCCGATCCCGGCGCCTTCCAACGATCCTCGCGAGACCGTCATCCTGCAGGGCGCTCGACCTACCGTCACGGAGCCGCTCCAGCAAGCCCTGGTGCTGGCCGAGATGCACTCCAAGATTCCCGCCGAGTACCTGACCCCCGAGCAGGCTCCCGGCCCGGCCGAGCCCTTCCGCGAAGAGGCCCGCAAACTGCTGTCCAATCCCACCGAGCGCCAGGTCGAGGTGACCGCGCTGACCCTTTTCGAGCAGAGCCTGGCGGCCGCGCCCCGCACCCTGGTCGTGATCCCGGGCCCGGCGAGCGGTGTTCCCCCCGGGAAAGGGCTGGCCGAGTCGGGCCTCTACACCGCCAAACTTGCCGCGACGCTGGGCGGGGGAGCCTTCTCCTTGACTCCGGCCATCACGGCCGTCTTGCAGGACTTCCAGGCTGACAAGATCTGGACTCCGGTCTACTATCAGGGCAGCGCCAGCCAGTACCGGGCGGCCGGCAACCTGGACGAGGTGCGCCTGGCACACCTGGTCACCTCGCCAGCCCTGGAGACCCCGCAGGGCATCCGCATGCGGGGCATCCTGGCTCGCGAGGAGGCGGCCCACATCGAGGTCGCCCTCACCGAGATGGAGCGCAAGATCCCCGGCTCGACCGATACCTTCCACACCGTGCACGTGCGCACGCTGCTCGGCGAGAGCCAGGACCCCAACACGGGGGTGGCCTACGGCGGCGTCGCCGGGCTGGCCGGCGCGATGGAGGAGATCGGGCTGAGCCGCGAGGTGGCCCGCAATCTCGACTCGTGCCGCGAGACCCTGTTCCACGAGGCGGGCCACGAGTTCGATCGGCGCCTGGGCGAGCGCTTCGGCACCCACTACGCCTCGGTGCACTCCAGCTCGCCCTTCGGCAAGACGAGCGATCCCAACGACTACGTCTCGAGCTACGCCCAGGCCTTCGCCTGGGAGGACCTGGCCGAGACCCACCGGGTGCTATTCAGCCAGAACGACTCCATCACGGCTCACCCCGATCTCTGGATCCATGCCAACGGTAAGGTGGGCGAGAAGCTGGCCTGGCTGCTCGAGGAGGGTTACGGCCAGACGGTTGCGCCGCCTTCCGAGCGCACCCTGAAAGCCCTCGAGCGGGCCGAGGGACCCGAGAGCCCCTTCGGATGGGAGACGCCCGAAGGGGGCAAGGTGGGAGCCCGGGCCGACCTGCAGCGCACCCTGCGGGGGATGCTGGCCATGTGGGACCCGCGCCAGACCCCGCCCCCCTTCCTGGGAATCGGCCCCGAGGGGGCCAAGCACCGCTGGATCGCCCGCGAGCTGATGGGGGTGGAGCTGCCCGAGCCTCCCCCCATGCCGGTCGGGGGAGGGATGGGCGGGGGCTTCTCGCCCTACGGTGGGGGTTTTGCCAATCCGATCATGGTCGACAGCGAGCAGACGTTGGAGGGCCTGCATCAGAGCTTGCAGGCACTCTCGCGTGGCCCCGAAGAGCTCGACGCCAGCCTGGCCGAGGTCCGCACGGCCATCGAGCAGGCTCGCTCGGGCGGGGCCAGCCGGGCCCAGATCCTCTCGCTCGAGAGCACCCTCAAGATGATCCAGGCCGAGCGCTTTCGACTGGGCGTGCAGCCCCTGACCTTCGGCAAGGTGGCCTCGGGGGAGGAGGCCAACCTGCTGCTGGTGCGCTACGCCCCGCCCGAGAAGCTGGCCGAGCTGACCTTGCCCGGCGGCGATCTTTCCGCCCAGCAGAAGGGGGAGCTGACCCGGAAGCTGGCCGAGCTGACGATGGCCTTCGGGAGGGAGTGCTCCGAGCTGATGGGCGAGAGCCTGCGCGAGAATGGCGGCCAGCCGGTGGCCCTGGCCAGCGTGCAGGAGCGCTTCTTCGTCTCGCAACAGAAACGCACCGCTCACAGCTTTCGCCTGGCCCACCAGCTGTCCATCGGAGGGCAGACCCTGGAGCTGGCCCTGAAGGAGCGCCTGGAGCCGGGGCTGGTGGGATTGTTGGAGGCCAACCGACCGGGATTCCCAATGCCGCTGGCCTGAGCGCAGGGAGCAGGCTGGCGCCATGGGCCAGCCTGCTACGGGACGATAGCGAAGCCGCCCAACTGGTCGTTGTTCTTGTCGACGAAGTACAGGAACTGACTGAACGGGTCGACGATCGTGTCCCGATTCTCTCCCGTATTGACGGGGCTGTCGTCGATCTCGGTCAGGGCGCCCGTGACCGGATCGATCGCAAAGATGTGCGTCATCGTATCCAGGTCCGGGGTGACGTAAAGAAATTCTCCGTTCAGGGCCATCGAGACGACCCCCGCGGGACCGGGCAGGGAGAAGGGCGATCCGGCGATCGGAGTCAGAAATCCCGTTGCTGCATTGATCGCGTGGACCGCGACGCCGCCCGTGACCGGGGTGTAAAGGAACGTTCCCGCCGGATCGATCGCGACCGTGGACCCTTCGGCGGTTGCGAAGGGAGAAAAAGGGACGGCAGTCAGGATACCCGTGGCGGGAGCGATGGAGAACACGTCCCCCGTATTGGCGAACAACAGGTTGTTGTTGGGATGCAAGACGCCCTCCTGCGTTGCCGAGCCGGGGGCCGTGGGAAGAGTCGGACCGATCGCGAGCTGCGTGCCGAGATCGAACTGACCCACGCTGTTCGAGCTGAAATTGAAGATGTAGACCGAATTGGTCACACCCTGGCGGAGGACCATGTCCAGCGGATTCGCGCCCCCCGTTCCGGCAGGGGCAGTCGGCAGCGTCAGGTCGCCCAGGCCATTGATGGTAAAGACCGTCCAGGTATTGCTACCCGCATTCGTCACGACGGCCTTGGTGTCGTCGGGAGTGACCCTGACGGCGACGGGTTGATTGCCGCCCGGTTGATAAGGCGAGCCGCCCAGCCCGGCCAGGGCTCCCGTGCCCGCAGCGACCGAGAAGCCGACCACAGTTTCAGTCGGGGTGAACGTGTTGAACTCGGCTACATAAAGGAAAGTTCCGGCGTTCGTGATGGCGCCCCGGACCGGCTGATTGGGAATGGCGAGCGGGAAGCCCGCCAGCGGCGTCAGGAAGCCCCGCGGGAAGGTCTCATTGAAAGCCGAGCTGGTGGCCGGAGTCAACCCGGTCGTGGTGGTCGCCGTCAGCGTGTAGCCATTTCCGGACTTGCTCAGGATCACGTTGTTGAAGGTGGCCACGCCGTTGACCGCCGCCACGCTCAAAGTGCCGCTCAGCGTGGCCGGGCCCGGGTTGCTGGCCAGCGCGATCGTCACCGTGTCGGTGGCCGTGGTCACCAGGTTTCCGTTCACGTCCCGGATCTCGACCGTGAACAGCGGCATGGCGGCGCGCGCCTGGCTGGTCACAGGTTGGGTTCCGAAGGCCAGCTGGGTGGCCGGATTCAGCGCGTTAAAAGCGTTGCTGGTGGCGCCGGCCAGGCCGGGGGAGCTGGCCACCAGAGTGTAGCCGACCCCCAGGAGACTGACGGAAAGGTCGCCGAAAGTCGCCACGCCGTTGACGGCGTTGACCGTAACGGTGCCGTTCAGCACGCTGGAGCCGGGATTTGCCCCGAAAGCCATGGTGACCGCGTTGGAAGCGGTGGGAACCGTAATCCCATTGGAATCCTGCACCACCACCTGGACCGCGGGGGTGATGACCTGGCCGGCGACGGTGTCCACGGGCTGGGTGCCGAAGAGCAACCGGGCCGGCGGGCCCACGCTGGAAGCGATGTCAAACGCGTTGCTCGTGCCAGAGGTCAGTCCGGTGGCCGAAGCCTGCAGGGCATAACCGGTCCCGACCTGGTTCAAGGAGAGGTCGGAGAAGGTCGCCACCCCATTGACAGCGCTGGCCGATAAGGTACCCGACAGAGTGGCTCCTCCAGGATTGCTCGACAGGCTCAAGGTGATGGTATCGGTGGCCGTGGTGACCAGGTTCGAGTTGGAATCCAGGACCGCCACCTCCACCGGCGGAGCGATCGTCTGGCCGACCAGCGTTCCGGTGGGCTGGGTGCGGAAACTGAGCTGGGTGGCGGTGGGATTGGGGGTCGGGGTGGGGCTCGGAGTCGGGCTGAACGTGACCTGCAGGCTGAGCGGGGGGTTCGTGCCCGGCTGGACGTTGATCGGGTCGGAAAGCAGGCTGCCGAGCAGTGTGCCTTCCTCGTCGAAGACGGCCAGCCGCACGCGCCGCATCCCGATCGGGACATTGCTGATGGTGCGCTGCACGAGGCTCGTGCCCGTGATGTCGATCACGACGGCAGCGACGACGTCCCGTTCGGTCTCGTTGGCATCCACGATCCGGATGGTCAGCCGGGTAGGAGTCCCGCGGTTCTGCGCGGCGACCTGGCCCACGTCGACGCGCAACGACAGATTCGAGGTCCCGCCCGGGCCGGGTGGGGGAGCCGGGGTTCCATCGGAACGCATGCCGCCCGAGCAGCCGAGCAAGAGCAAAGTCAGAGACAAGAATGCGAGTTTGGCGATACGCACGAACGGGAGACCCCCGACTTGAATGTTCTTCTGGATCCTTGGCGAATCGGCGCCGGAAACCCTGCCCCTCGGCCGGATGGGAAACGGTCATGGTGGGTGACCCTCGATCGAGGAGTGGACCCCGAGGCTGATGAGCCTGACGCCCGCGCGATGACCTGACGTTTTCCGAGAACGGCTCTACCAGATCACGGTGACTTCAGGGTGCCTTCCGATTTCGGGGTCGCGGGTGAGGAGCGGGCAGTCCAGGTGGACGGCGGTGGCGGCGATCAGCCGGTCGGTACGCTCGGGGATGGCGTAGAGCTCTTCGGCCCGCAGCACGATTTCCACTGTCAGCTCAACCGGAAAGAAGGAGCCGGTCGCGACAAGACCCGATACCCACGCCCGGGCGCCGCCAGCCAGCTCGAGCGCGCCGCTGCGGGCTGCCTCGAGAATTTCCACGATTGCCACGGTGGGAACATACAGGGCAGCCAGGCCCCGGTCTGCGTTCTCGAGCACGCGACGCGCCTGCTTGCCCAGTCGCTTCCACTTCTTCTGGGCATACCATATCAACGCATGGGTATCCACGACCGCCAGGTGCGTGCTCATGGCTCGAACTCGGTGAGTCTCCGGCGGGCCCGCTCGGCCTGGAGCTTTCGGCCTTCGGCCAGCGCCCTGTCCAGCTCTTCATCCGAGAGGCTGCTGGTGATACTGCCCGCTAATCTGAAGGGTCGGCTGGCCTGTTTACGCAACTCCTCGACCATCGTCTCCAGGTAGCGAAGGTGGCTGGCGGTTGTCAGTGCCATCGTCTCGGGCAGGTCGCGATGTTCCACCAGGATCACCTGCTCGGGGTGCGAGGAAAGGAACTTCGCGATCTCCGGCAAGCGACCGCGGGCCTCAGAGATGTTCAGTTTTCGATTCATCTGGCGCGACCTGTCCATGTACTTGTACTGTTTCAGTGTACCAGGCGGTCCCGCGCGAGTCAACGCCTGCAAGCGTCTTGAGCTGCCAGCCACCAGCAGCTCGCTCACGCATCACTCTGCTAGGAGCGCAGCCGGAAACCCCCTTGACACGGTTTTCCGGCTGCGCGACGCCCTCCATGTTGTGCTAGAAGTTCGGCCGCCTACACCATCTTGTGGTGGCGGAGGCGGGGGTAGGGGCCCCCGAGAGCGTAGCTCCTCCGACACCACATGGGGGTTTGCGGCCGGACTTCTAGCCTCCGGCCCGCTTGACCTTGATTCCCCGCTCGCCCAGCAGCTTCTCGATGGCCTCGCGGTGATCGCCCTGAATCTCCAGGGTCTGGCCCTTGAGGGCCCCGCCCGTGCCACAGCGGGTCTTGAGCGTCTTGAGCAGCTCCTTCAGGCCGGCCTCGTCCAGGGGCAACTCGAAGAGCACCGTGACCGCCTTGCCTCCCCGGCCCGACTTTTCCAGCCGCATCTTGGCCGGGCCTGAGGACGGCTTCGAAGGGGTCTTCCTGGCCGCGCAGGCGCAGGGTGTCTTCTGGCACTTCGGGCACCAGTTCTCGTCGGTGCTGTAAACGAACTCCTTCACGGCGCGTACACCGTCACCCGGTCGCGTCCCTCGCGCTTGGAGGTGTAGGCCGCCTCGTCGGCCAGCCGGTGCAGCTCCTCGGGCCCTTTCGTGGCCTCGGGATAGGAGGCGATGCCCACGCTGACGGTGGCCCGCAACCAGACCCCCTGGTCGACCACGAAACTGGTCTCGCGCACGCGCCGGGCGAAGTCGGTCAAGAGCAGGCGGGCCGCCTCGCCGTTCAGGCCTGGCATCAGCACCACGAACTCGTCTCCGCCGTAGCGCAGGCACACGGCCGGGGGAGGCAGGCACGCGCGCATGAGCGCTCCCAGATCGCGCAGCACCACGTCGCCGGCCTGGTGGCCGTAGGTATCGTTGATGCCCTTGAAGCGGTCGATGTCAAAGAGCGCCAGACTGAGCGAAGACTTCTGCTTCACCGCTTCCCTGCAAAGGGTCGGAAAACGCTCTTCCAGCAGGCGCCGGTTGCCCAGGCCGGTGAGAAGGTCGACGCTGGCTGAGCCGGCCGTGGTGGAGAGCGAGCGGATGCGCCCGGCCAGGCTGGCCAGCACCTGCTCGAGCAACTGGGGATAGTGGCGCAACAGGCTGCGGAACTGGCCACTCTCCAGGGCCACCACCCGACAGGCCGTTCGGGCGCGCACGGTGGCCGAGTGGGGCACCTGATCGAAGCTGGACAGCTCGCCGGCCAGATCGCCCGGCCCCAGCTCGCGCAGCACCACCTCTTGCTCGCCCAGCACCTCCAGCCGTCCCTCCTGCACCAGCACCACCTCCCCGGCCGGGCTGCCGGCGCTCCAGAGCAGCTGGCCTTGAGCCAGGCCGTGAGCGTGTCCTTCTCGGCGCCATTCCTCGAGCAAGGCTTCGCAGGCCGGCGCGTCGGGCTGCACCGGGGTGCCCAACAGCCAGCTCAGAATCGTGCTCGGGCCTCCCGGATCCTGGTCGATCACCATGTCAGCCTGACGCCTGGCAGCTCTCACCCTGGCGTAGACCTGGCGCAGGTAGTCCTCGGGCACTCGCTCCGTGCCCAGGCGCCCGGCGTTGCGGCGCAGGCCCAGCTCGAGGCTGCAGGTCACCAGCACCTTGAGCAGGCGGGCCCCCAGGCGTCGGGCCAGGGTGGCGATGGGGCGGATGCGCCCCGGCTCGAGGTAGTTGCCGTCGAGCACCACGTGGTGCCCATCCCGGGCCGCGCGCTCGGCCATGACGCGCATTCCCTCGTAGACGCTGGGACGGATGCTGGCCACGAACGAACGCCCGGCGATCATCTCGCGCAGGGGGTCGGTGCCCAGGTAGATCAGCGGCGGAGTGCCGCCCAGGGCTCGATAGCGAGCCACCAGCTCGCGGGCCAGCGAACTCTTCCCGGCCGCGGGAGGGCCGAACAGCAAGACGATGGAGCCAGGGGGCATGGCAGGGCGGTTCGCAGGACAGTCGCACGGTCCTGCGGGTTGCGAAGGGGCCTTCGAGCCAACCGTCGAGTCCTTCGGAATCCTGGGTTCAAAGGAGCAGCAGCCATGGACCCAAGCGTGAAGGTATTCGAGTCGACCAGACCATCAGGACCGGGTCTTCGGTGGTTCGCACGCATTCCAACCTCTCCCCGATGGGTCACGAGTGGGGAGTGACGGAGTCTTTCGACCGGTCTACCGGCTCGCAGGCGGCCGTGTACACCAACTGCGCACCGCACGGTCGAGGGGTACGGCTCGAAACCCACAGCCAGGTCGAGATCGCCGCTCTCAAACACGTGGCCGAGGCTGTCTCCACAAGCACGCCGGCTCTCCTGGTCGGCTGCCTGAGCGGCCCTACCGGGCTGATGGCCGTCAGGGAGGTGGCCTTCTTGACGAATAACTGGGTTCGCGAGCTCGACTTGAAGGGAGCCAGCGATCCGGCTCAGGTGAGCGAGGGGTGCTGATCGAATCTCTCGGTTAACTCTCGGTGTTGCTTTTTCTACTCGTGG
>BTUM01000124.1:0-18058 GCA_045863235.1 Candidatus Xenobia bacterium
CTGCCCTGCCGGGTTGCGCCACCGAGTGGGGCGCGCATGCGCACCCGACTTGCCCGCGCAAACCCAGCCCTGCCTGGGGGTGCGCCACCGAGTGGGGCGCGCATGCGCACCCGACTTGCCCGCGCAAACCCGGCCCAGCCCTGCCCTGCCGGGTTGCGCCACCGAGTGGGGCGCGCATGCCCACCCGAAGCGCGAGCCTCGCGGGGCAAGCTTGCGACCCTCGCCCGCGCACCACGACTCTGGCATTCCAGGCACGGGCCTCCAGGGCCCCCCCGGCGTGCGAAAAGTGAGTGACGCTCGGGGCAGGGAACCCCTGGAGCGGTTGGGAAGACGGGGCCCATGTACAAGAAGATTCTGATCCCCCTGGATGGCTCGAGTCTCGCGGAGGCCGCCATCCCCTACGCGGTCGAGATGGCCAAGAAGTTCGATGCGCGCATCGTGCTGCTCCGCTGCATGGTGCTGCCTGAGCCCATCCTGGTGGGCATGGACATGGCCCTGCCCGAGCACTACGCCGATCTGCAGCAGGCCGAGCGGACCCACGTGGAGGAGTACCTCCAGCGGGTGAAGGACCGGCCCGAGCTCAAGGACCTGGTGGACGAGGTGAAGGTGCCCTTCGGTGCCCCGGGCGAGGCGATTTTGGAGTTCTGCGACGTGGAGCAGTGCGACCTGATCGTGATGTCGAGCCACGGGCGCACGGGCTTTTCCAAGTTCGTCTATGGCAGCGTGGCCGAGAAGGTGCTCCACCACGCCAATTGCCCGGTTCTCCTGATCCGCGTGGCGGTCTGAGGGCTACTCCTCCAGGCCCAGCTCACGCAGGCGAGCTGCCAGCCGGTCAGCTCGCTCTTTCTCCTGGTCGGCTCGCTGCTTCTCCTGGTCGGCTCGCTCAAATGGGCTCAGCAAAAGCTTGCCTTCTTGATCGCACCAGCGCAGCCAGACAGCGTGGAGGTCCTCGAAAGTGCCCTCCCAGAGGGTGAGGCCCAGGCCAAGGTGGGTGAGCCAGCTCGGGTGCAGCAGCTCGATGAACCCCCGACCCTGCAGCTCGAAGACGCGCAGGGTCCGTTCGCCCAGTTGGCGGTCAGGATCAAAGATGACGTAATAGACAATACCCACGCGAGCGCAGATATCGAGCTTTTTCTCTTCCCTGCCCTCCCGGTTGGACACGACCTCGATGACGATCTCGGGGGCCTTGCCATACTCCCAGGTGAAGTAGGACCGGTGACGCTTCTCCCAGACCTCATCAGGCAGGTTGACGTCCAGGCTCACCATCACATCGGGCACGATCGGCGGTTGGTGAGGGCTGAAGAATAGGCCCACGTTGGCCATTGCCACGAAGGGACTCTCGGGGTGCCAGGAAGCGTACAGGGAGCCCGTGAGCAGCCTCTGCTGCTTCTCGGAGAAGACGTTATCCACGGGCGCATCGTCCTCCGTGACGATGTGCGAGATGTCCGGCTCGGGGGCGTAGAGTGCGGGGTCAAGCATTGTAGTCAGTATATCCTGACCGGGGTCGAACTTTCAACGCCACGATTCACGCGCTTCACCCGACGTCCTCCAGCACCGCCTCCAACCCCAGAATGCAGAGCATCTTCCGTACCTGCCCCCTGGCCCCCACCAGGCAGAGCTTGCGTCCCTCCCGGCTCATTCGGGCCACCGCGCTGAGCACGAAGCGCGCCGCCGTCGAGTCCATGAAGTCCACCCCGCTCAGGTCCAGGATGACCTCGGCCAGATCACACGAGCACAACCGTGAGAGCTCTTGCTCGAGCTCGAGGCGGTGGAAGTAATCCAGCGGGCCGAAGGCTGTCAGGCAGCCCCCCTCGGCTCGCATCTCGAGGCTGGTCGACATCCCCCCCGGGCGCCGCTCAGCGGGTCGCTTTCTCGCGTAGCAGGTCGGGGACCAGCCGCAGGATGTCGGAGGTGGTCACGATGCCGGTGACCTTGCCCTGGTCGGTCACGATGGCCCGGCGGATGCGGGCTCCCAGCATCAGCTCCACCAGCTCGAGCACGCTGGTCTGGGCTTTGACCTGGTAGACGGTGGGGCTCATGATGTCGCGCACGGTCACGGTGGAGCCGATCTTGTCCAGCTTGAACTCCTCGCCCAACTCGTCCATCCAGGGGGCGCTGAAGAAGGGCGGTCGCTGGTCGGCCTCCTCACCGTAGGCGTGGGCGGCCAGGTCCTCCAGCGAGACCACGCCCGCCAGCGTGCCGTCATCCTCCACGACCGGAGCCCCCGAGATCTGGTGCTCGAGCAGCAAGGTGGCCAGTTCGCCCACCAGCATCATGGGGGAGGCGGTCACGACGAGTTTCTTCATGATGTCGCCTACGGTCATTTCTCCAGTACCTCCTCGGGATCGCGGTTCTTGGTCTCGACTACCCAGGGCAGACAGCACGCGCCCAGGAGAGGAACGATGCACACCCACGTGAGCATCTCCATTGCGCCGGCGGGGCCGTAGCGCCGCGCCACGACCCCCACCAGAAACGGCCCCCCCGCCGTGATGATTCGTCCAATATTGTAGCAAAATCCAGAGCCCGTTGCTCGCAATCTCGTGGGGAAGAGCTCGGGCAGATAGTAGGTGAACATGCCGAAGACCCCAAACACGGTGAGGCCCAGCAACGAAAAAGTGTAGAGCCTGGTCTGCGGCTCCATGTTCACGCCGAAGGCGGTGTAGATGGCGAGCGACGACAGGATGAAGTAGATACCGAAGGTGAAGCGCCGGCCCAGGAACTTGGCGAAGGGAACTGTGAGGAGGGTGCCGAGTAAGCCGCCCAGGTTGAAGACTTTGGTGGCGGTAGACTTCCAGGTCTCCTTGACCTTCTCGGCCGCCTTTTTCTGCTCGGGGTTGGCCTCGGGGGCCACCATGTGGGGCTGGGCCAGGGAAAGGTAGTCCTGGGCCAGGCCCGGGGCGATGATGGGGATGAAGGCGTTGCAGCTCCACCAGCACAAGAGGGCGGTCAGGGCCATGGCCAGGCCGCTCAGGGTGAGGGGGCGCATGCGCGGGCTGAAGAGCTCTCGGATGGCGGGCGGTTTGGCCATCTTCTGGCTCTCGCGCACCCAGGCCTCGGGCTCCTTGACGAAGTGGCGCACCACCGCCGCCACCGCGGCCGGGATCAGCCCGAACAGGAAGATCCAGCGCCAGGAAGTGCTCGGCGAGCCGGCCATCAGGTTGCCGGCGATCTGGAAGTTGACGAAGTCGGCCAGGAAGAGGCCCATCGGGGCCGAGGTGTAGAGCAGAGCGCCGGCTTCCACCCGGCGCTCCTTGGGCACCACCTCGTTGACGAGCGAGGCGCCGGCGGCCCACTCGCCTCCGATGCCGAGACTGGCGATCAGTCGGAAGAGGGCCAGGGCCCACAGGTTGGGAGCGAAGGCGCACAGGGCGGTGCCCAGCGAGTAAGTGAGCATGGTCAGGGCCAGGGTTTTGGTGCGCCCGATGCGGTCGGCGATGCGTCCGAACAGGATGCCCCCGGCGGCCCATCCCAGCAGCAGCAGTGAGGTGAACAAACCCGTGTAGTAGAAGGTGCTCGCGCGCGCCTCGGGGCTGCCGATGGTCTGCCCGAGCAGGGTGGGAATGCAGTTGGGGGCCACAAAGGTGAACAGGAGGCCGTCGAAGATGTCGAAGCCCCATCCCAACCAGGCAGCGAACAGCACGGTCCACTGATACCGGTTCATTCCCAGCAACACAGCGCCGGCCCCTTCGTTCCCCTCTCCCGGGGGACCTACCAGATCTCCGTGCGCTTTGCCGCCTCTCGATGCATCGGGCTGCCGGCCGGGCACTTGAAGGCCTCATAGAACTCTTTCATGTTCGAGAGCGGACCGTTGACCCGAAAGCGCGGGTGGGGATGGGGATCGGTCTTCACCTGCAAGCGCACGTACTCGGGCCGCATGTTCATGGCCCAGATGCGGGCGTAGCCGAGGAAGAAGAGCTGCTCGGGAGTGAAGCCGTCCACCCTGGTCTGGGGAGGCTGGGTGCGCTGCAGGGCCTTGTAGGCCAGCTTCAGCCCGCCCATGTCGGCGATGGCTTCGCCCACCACCAGCTCGCCGTTGATGAAGAGCTTGTCCTCGACCTCGTAGCCGGAATACTCTTGCACGACCGCCTTCGAGCGCTTCTGGAAGGCGGCCAGGTCCTCGGGGGTCCACCAGTTCTTGAGGTTGCCCTGGCCGTCGAAGCGGGCCCCCTGGTCGTCGAAGCCGTGGGTGATCTCGTGGCCGATGACGGCGCCGATGCCGCCGTAGTTGAGCGCGTCGGGCGCCTTCTCGCTGAAGAAGGGAGGCTGCAAGATGCCGGCCGGAAACACGATCTCGTTGTTGGAGGGGTCGTAGTAGGCGTTCACGGTGGGCGGGCTCATGTACCAGAAGTCGGGGTCGACGGGTTTTCCGATCTTGTCCAGATCGAGCTTGACGGCGAAGTTACGGCCGCGCAGCACGTTGCCGGCGAAGGGCCCGCGGTCGATCGCCAGGGTGCTGTAGTCGGTCCAGCTGTCGGGATAGCCGATCTTGTAGCGGAACGAGTTGAGCTTGACGAGGGCTGCCTCGCGGGTGGCCGGGCTCATCCAGGGCAGGGTCTTGAGGTCTTCGCGCAGCGCGGCGAGCAGGTTCTCGACGAGCTTTTTGACCCTGGCCTTGGCGGTGGGCGAGAAGGTCTGCTCCACGTACTTCTGGCCCAGGGCCTCGCCCAGGTAGCGGTCGGTGAAGGCCACGATGCGCTTCCAGCGGGGCAGCTGGGCTTTGGTGCCCTGCAGGGTCTCGGAGCTGAAGCGGTAGTCCTCGAGCTCGATGTTTTGCGACAGGGTGCTGGCCAGATCGTGGATCAGCTGCCACTTGAGGTAGGCCCGCTGCTCTGCCAGGGGGGTGGTGGTGAGGATCTGGTCCACGCGCTGGAAGAACTCGGGGATCTCCATGTTGATGCTGGTCAGGTCGGGACGGCCGATGCGCTCAAAGTAAGCCTTCCAGTCGAAGTGAGGGGTGAGCTTTTGCAGGCCCGCAAGATCGGTGGGATGGTAGGTGTTGTCGGGGTCGCGCATCTTGACCTTGTCGTAGCTCGCCTCGGCCAGGCTTTTCTCGAGCTCGTAGATGGGACCGGCCAGCTTCTTGTCCTGGCCGGTCAGCTCGAGCATGCGCTCGAGGTGGGCGCGGTACTGCTCGCGCAGCTTCTCGTCGTCGGGGCGGAAGTAGTAGTCGCGATCGGGCAGGCCGAGGCCGTCCTGGGTGGCGGCGCCCACCACCAGGCGGCTGTTCTTGTAGTCTTGCTGGGAGTAGAAGTTGAAGTAGGCGTTGACGCCCACCATGTGGAGCTCGGCGATGACGGTCTGCAGCTCTTGCTCGGTCTTGACCGCGTCGATCTTGTCGAGCAGGGGCTTGAGGGGGGCCAGGCCGGCCTGGTCGATCTGCTCGACGTTCATGCCTGAGGCATAAAAGTCGCCGATTTTCTGCTCGATGGAGCCGGGCGCGCTCTTGGCCAGGGCGGCCTGCTCGAGGATCTTGTGCAAGATCTGCTGGTTGCGGTCGAGCAGGGCGTTGAAGGCTCCCCAGCGGGCCCGGTCAGCCGGGATGGGGTTGCGCGCGAGCCAGCCGCCGTTGGCGTACTGGTAGAAGTCAGAGCAAGGGCTGACCTTGGGGTCGAGGTCTTTCAGGTCCAGGCCTTCCTGGGCGGGGAGAGGGGCGAGCAGGCTGAGGAGCAAGACGGCGCCCGTGAGGGCAGTGCGGAGCTTGAGCATGGATTGGGCTTTGCGCCCAGAGAGTGGGTTCCTTCAGGCGGTGGGCTCGCGCAGGATCTCGCTCAGGGTTTCCAGGTCGGCCTGATTGAGCACTGCCGTGAACAGCCGCTTGAGCACATCATCGCTTTGAACGGCTTCAACGGCTGTCAGCAAGTCGGTCGACTTGCCAAATCGGTGTTCCAGCATTTCGATGATTGACTCTTTGCGCCCCTCTTTGCGCCCCTCTTTGAGGCCCTCTTTGAGGCCCTCTTCTCGCCCTTTCAACTCCCAACTCGTCGTTAATTCCATCACGGTCTCGCGCTCCTCTCGCCGCATGTTCATTTTTTCTAGCTCCCGGCAAAAGATCCCCGTCTCCTCCTCCGATAGACGCAAGTACTGATCCACGAACCCGGCCAGGAACCTCAGCCGGGAGGGCTCAAGCCGCAGCTGGACCAGAATCCGCAGACACTCGCTCTTGACCCGAGGCCGGTCGACCGGCGCGATACGCATGCGAGACATCAAAGCCGCGGCGGCGGGATTCGGCCTCTCGAGAAACTCGCGCCAGTCGAGTCGATTGAGCTGAACCACCCGGAAGCGGAGCTCCAGGGGCCGCAAGTCCGGAAACTCCACTGTGAACCGGTCGGGCTGGACCGTTCGGGGGGAGGGAAACGAGAACAGGGCCACCGGGTAAATCGGACAGCGATACTTGAGGTGGAGCCTGGCGTAGTAGTCGAACATCCGCAGCCCGAAACCGCTCCGCCGCTGGGCCTCGTGCTCGAGGTGCACCAGGAAGATACGCTCCCCTTCGCGGAACCTGAGGCGCGCGCAGAGGTCGGCCTCGCCCTTCTGCCGGTCGGGCAGGTCTGCAAAGAGCTCCTTGTCCACGAACTCGAGTGAGGCTAGATCGGCATAGCGCAAGACCTCGGGCGCGAAAAGCTCGAGGAAGTCAAGAAAATAGGAAGACAGAAGGTCCTTGAAGAGTTGGTCGTGGTTCACCGGAATGGCTCCCAGCGGGGGTGCGGCCGTCAGTGGCTCATGGAGGCTCTCAGGTTGCATGAGCTGATTGAGGAAAGTTCCTCAAGGCGTGGATGACCTCCTTCCTTAAGCACTGACTCGCCCGCACCTGCAGGACAGGCTGTCCACGACCAGAATCTGCTCCGATGCGTAAACTGATCGTTCTCGCGAGCCTGGTCCTGCTGACCGCCCTGGTGCAGGCCCAGACCGCTCCCGCTACTCCCGCCCAGGCGGCCCTGGACAAGATGCTGAAGGCCTACGTGGACATCAAGAGCGGCATCATCTCCATGGACATCAAGGTGCTCCACCCCGACTACGCCGGCAGCCAGCAGACCGAGCTTCGCCTGCTGCGGCCCAAGAAGCTGTGGTGGCACGGCAAGTTCAAGCCCGAGAAGGCGGGCAGCGCCCCCTTCGACGTGTTCGTCATCTCCGACGGCAAGGAGGTCTACGTCTTCGACAGCAAGACCCCGGCCGAGTATCGCCAGGGCAAGATGCCCGACCCGATCCGGGCCATCGATCTGGCCGATTACTTCAGCATGGGCATGAGCAACATGTTCTTGCGAGCCATGACGGGAATGCCCGAGCGCGTGCTGGGCAGCCGCACCCTGGAGCTCAAGGAGAAGGACGGCGCCCAGGTGCTGCTGTTCAAGCAGGGCGAGTCGACCGACGAGCTGACGCTCGATCCGGCCACCCATCGGGTGGTCAAGGTGGCTAACTTCGAGGGCGACAAGCTGATGGCCGAGGGCACGGTCTCCTACGCTCGCATGGGCGAAGAGCTCGAGGACGCCCAGTTCACCTTCACGCCCCCCGCCGGGGCCCAGATGAAGAAGCTGGAGGCTGAGGACGGATAGCCACCCCGTTCTGAGGGCCGTCCTGGAGGTCTGGCCCGAGGCCGCTCTGGTGGGCGGCACGGTGCGCGACCTCCTGTGGGGTCTCGAGCCCAAGGACCTCGACCTGGTCATGCCCCGGCCCGTGCTGGGGCCGGCCCGGGCCCTGGCCGACCGGCTGGGGGCGAGCTACGTGCTGCTCGACGAGAGCTACGAGATCGCGCGCCTGATCATGCCCGACGCTCTGCAGCTGGATCTGGCTGCCTGTCTCGGAGCGACGCTGGAAGACGACCTGCGCCGGCGCGACTTCACCCTGAATGCGCTGGCCAGGAGGCTGCGAAACGGCGAGCTGGTGGACCCCACCGGCGGCCTCGAAGACCTCGAGCAGCGCATTCTCCGCCCCACCTCGCCGGCGGTGTTCCCGGAAGATCCGCTGCGCCTGCTGCGGGCGGTGCGCTTTCTGGCTTGCCATCCGTTGCGGCCCTCGGAAGACCTCGATGGCCTCCTGCAAGAGCACCACGAGCTGCTCCGCCAGGTCAGCCCCGAGCGCATCCAGGACGAGCTGGCCTTCATCCTGCGCGCGGGCATGACCTCGCAGCTGGCCCGCCTCAAGTCGACCGGGCTCTACGCGGTGCTCTTTCCCGCTCAGCCCTCCAGCGAGCTGCTCGAGCGGTTGGAGGCCGATGACCTGGCCTGGCTGGGCGATGAGGCCCCGGCCGTGAGAGCCTGGCTCGATCAGCCCCTGAGCGCCACCCGTGAGCGGCGTCTCTCTCTGGCCCTGGCGGCGTTGGGCGGGTCCCCCTGGCTCTCTTCGCGGGCCGAGGAGCGTTACCAGCAGCGGGTGCTGGAGCTGGCTCCCCTGGCACTCGGGCTCACGGCCGACCGGGGGGAGCGTTTTCGCTGGTTCCGCCGGGCCGGCAGCGAAGCGGTGGATGCCTGCGTGCTGGCCCACCAGATGGACCCCCGCCCCCAACTGGCCGAGCTGGTGGGCTCGTATCTGGCTCAAGACCTGGTCGCCTGCCCCGCTCTCCCGGTGGATGGGGCCGACCTGATGCGCGCGCTGCAGCTCAAGCCCGGCCCCGAGGTGGGACGTCTTCTGGACGAGCTGGGTGCGCTGGCGGCTCAGGAGGGCGTGCTGACCCGCGAGCGAGCTTTGGAGGAGGCTGCCCGGCTGGTTCAAGCCTCAGGCTGAGTTGACTCCAGCGACACCCTGGGTTCCACGCCCAACTCGCGCAGCTTCCGCAGTCGGAAACCCATTGACACGGTTTTCCGGCTAGCGCGCCGGCACCGCCTGCCGCCCGCTCATCCATTGCTCCCGTCGCGCCACGGCTGCCGGCCCGGCCTTCGGATCGACCTCCAGCTTCCACGCCCCCGGCTTGCGCGTAAAGGTGACCTCCAGCCTCACCAGCTTGCCCCGACGGGCCACCAGCAAGCTGGTCTTGTCCCCCACGCGATACAGCTTGAGCCGCTCGTCCAGCTTGTCGCTCAGCACCCGGTAGTCGCCCAGCGCCAGGATCTCGTCCTCTGCATCCAGCCCGCAAGCAAAAGCCGGCGTGCCACGGGGCACGGCCGTCACCAGCAGCCTCCCGTTGTCCACCTTGAGCTTGGCCCCCAGCCACACCGGCTCGGGGCTCCCGTCCGTCGGCGTCTCGGGCGGGGCCAGCTTCAGCCCCAGCCACTCCAGCGCCGGTCCATAGTCCAGCGGCTCGGTGGTGGCGCTCAGGCGGCGCACGAAGGCGGTCAGGTCGGTGCCGGCCACCTCGCTGATCAGCGCGATGAACTGCTCCTCGGTGTAGCCGGGCTTGCCCTCACCGTAACGCTCGTTGGCAAGGCACATCACATCGTCCAGGCTCTTGTCCCCGTCCGTCTCCTGACGGATGCGCATGTCCAGGATGAACGCGATGGCGGCTCCCTTGTCGTAGTAGCTGATGGCGCTGTTGACCGAGTTCTCGTCCGGGCGGTAGAACTTGATCCAGGCGTCCCAGGAGGCCTCGCGCACGCTCTGCACCTCGCGTCCCGGCACGGTCTCCACCGATTCCAGCGTGGCCGCCATCTCCTTGAGAAACTCCTTGTCGGTGATCAGCCCCGAGCGGCGCAGCAGCACCGATTCATAGTAGGCGGTAAAGCCCTCGGCGATCCACAGGCTGGGGGTGTAGTTCTCGGCCTCGTAGTCGAAGCGATCCAGCTCGACCGGGCGCAGCCTTTTGACGTTCCAGACGTGGAAGAACTCGTGGCTGACCAAAAGCAGCCACTTCACGTACTGCTCGCGCACCCGGCCGTCGAAGCGGCTACCCATGAGCACGGTGGAGTTCTTGTGCTCCAGGCCGCCGCGCGCTTCCACCAGCAGGTTCAAGAAGGCGTAGCGCGGATACGGCAGGCCCCCCCAGAAGTCGGAGTGGGCCCGCACGATGGCCTCGGCGTCGCGGGCGGCCTGGGGCAGATCCCACAATCCCCCGTCGTTCCAGGTGGCCAGCACGTGCTCTTTGCCGGCCACCTCGAAGCGCGAGACCAGCGGCGAGCCGCACAGGATGGGGCTATCCACCAGCTCGTCGAAGTCGGCGGCCCGGAAGCGGTGGTCGCCCACCTTCTCCAGGGCCGTCACCACCGAGGTCCAGCCCGGCGGGTTCGCGACGCTGACTTCGTGCGGCTCGCCGAGCATCGAGGGCATGGTGAGGAAGGTGGGCGCCCCGTTCAAAACGGCGAAGTCGCCTTCGATGAAGTTGGTGCGCACGGTCATCTCGCGTCCGTAGACGCGGTAGCTCACCCGCACGGCCCGCGGGTCGAGCCGCCAGCGGTTCTTGGAGGTCTTGACCGCCTCCACCGGTTTGCCGGCCTCGTCGTAGGCGGTCAGGCCCTCGATGTTGCGGGCATACTCGCGCACCAGATACGAGCCGGGCGTCCACACCGCCGCCATGAGCGTCCGCTCGCCCGGAGGCAGCAGCATCTCCACCTCGGCATAGTGGCTCTGGGGAGCGGGAAACCGCACCGTGTAGCGCATCATCTTGTCCTCCGCCTGAACCGAGTGAGCCAGCAGCAGGGTCAGGAGGAGCCGCCTAAGGATGCGACATCTCCCAGTACTCCGGGCTGCGCCACAGGCGCGAGATCAAGAGCTCGCGCTCGAAGATCAGCTCTTTGGGCAACCGGTCATAGAGGCGCAAGAACAGCTCCTCGTGGGCCAGCGCCTCGCGCTTCCAGGCCTCGCGGTCGACCTTCATGAGCTGGTTGAAGCTCTCTTCCGACATCGAGGTGCCGGTCCAGTCCAGGTCGTGGTACTGGGGCATCCAGCCGATCGGGCTCTCGATGCCGTAGCCGCGACCGCGCACGCGATCCACGATCCACTTGAGCACGCGCATGTTCTCGCCGAAACCGGGCCAGAGGTACTTGCCATTCTGGTCCTTGCGGAACCAGTTGACCCGGAAGATGCGAGGAGGATCGTGCACCCAGCGCCCCACGTTGAGCCAGTGGTTGAAGTAGTCGGACATGTGGTAGCCGCAGAAGGGGAGCATGGCAAAGGGATCGCGGCGCACCTCGCCCAGCTTGCCGGCGGCGGCGGCCGTCATCTCCGAGCCCATGGTGGCGGCCAGGTAGACGCCGTGGTGCCAGTTGAAGGCCTGGAAGACGAGCGGCATGGTCTCGCTGGCCCGGGCCCCGAACAAGAAGGCGGAGATGGGCACGCCGGCAGGATCCTCCCAGGCCGGGTCGATGACCGGGTTCTGGTTGGAGGGAGCGGTGAAGCGCGCGTTGGCGTGGGATGCCTTGCGGCCGCAGCCGGGAGTCCAGTCCTGGCCCTGCCAGTCGACGAGGTGGGCGGGCGGCTCGTCGGTCATGTCCTCCCACCAAACGTCGCCGTCATCGGTGAGGGCCACGTTGGTGAACAGGGTGTTCTTCTCGATGGTCTTCATGGCGTTGGGATTGGACTTCATCGAGGTGCCCGGGGCTACGCCGAAGTAGCCGGCCTCGGGGTTGATGGCGTAGAGCCGCCCATCGGGGCCGGGCTTGATCCAGGCGATGTCGTCGCCCACGGTCCAGACCTTCCAGCCCTCCAGGCCCGCGGGAGGGATGAGCATGGCCAGGTTGGTCTTGCCGCAGGCGCTGGGGAAGGCGGCCGCCAGGTAGGTCTTCTCGCCGGTGGGGCTCTCGATGCCCAGAATGAGCATGTGCTCGGCCAGCCAGCCTTCGTCCCGGGCCATGGCCGAGGCGATGCGCAGGGCCAGGCACTTTTTGCCGAGCAGGGCGTTCCCCCCGTAGCCGCTGCCAAAAGACCAGATGGCGCGCTCTTCGGGGAAGTGCACGATGTACTTGTTGTCCTTGTTGCAGGGCCAGGGCACGTCGGCCTGGCCGGGGGCCAGGGGTGCTCCCACCGAGTGAAGGCAGGGCACGAAGTCCTGATCGCCGAGCACGTCGAGCACAGGTTGGCCCATGCGGGTCATGATGCGCATGCTGCACACCACGTAAGGAGAGTCGGTCACCTGGACCCCGATCTGGGCGATGTGCGAGCCCAGCGGGCCCATGCTGAAGGGGATGATGTACATCTTGCGCCCGCGCATGCAGCCGTCGAAGAGGCCGATGAGGGTGGCCTTCATCTCTTTGGGATTGACCCAGTTGTTGGTGGGTCCGGCATCGCCGCGGCCGAGGCTGCAAATGAAGGTGCGGTCCTCGACCCGGGCCACGTCGCCCGGGTCGGAGCGGGCCAGGAAGCAACCGGGACGCTTCTCCTGGTTGAGGCGAATGAGGGTGCTAGACTGCACCATCTGCTCGCACAGCTCATCGTACTCAGCCTGCGAGCCATCGCACCAGTGGATGGACTCGGGCTTGCACAGTGCCGCCACCTCCCCGATCCACTGGATGAGCTTGGCGTTCTTCGTGCGCTCCGTGGTAGCCGGCATCAGCGTTGTTCCTCCTTAGACGCGGAAGGCGGGAACTTTGCCAGCATGCCGCTTTGATCCTTCAGGCGGCGGCGTCGGGAGGCGGCTCGGGCACCCGGAACTGGCCCTCCCAGCGGGCCACCACGCAGGTGGCCAGGCAGTTGCCGATCACGTTGACCGAGGTGCGGGCCATGTCCATCAACTCGTCCACACCGATGATGGCCATGATGGGCCATTCGGGCAGCCCGAAGGAGGCGGCGGTGCCCAGCAAGATGACCAGCGAGGCGCGCGGCACGCCAGCCACGCCTTTGCTCGTCAGCATCAAGGTACCCACGATGACCAACTGCTGGAAGAAGGTCTGCTCGATGTGGGCGGCCTGGGCCACGAAGATGCTGGCCAGGGCAAGATACAGGGTGGTGCCGTCCAGGTTGAAGCTGTAGCCGGTAGGCATCACGAAGGCCACGATCTGCTTGGGGACGCCGAACTTCTCCATGCGCTCCATGGCCATGGGCAGGGCCGCTTCGGAGCTTGTTGTGGCGAAGGCCAGCGAGACGGGGGGAGCGATGGTGCGGGCGAACTCGCGGATGGGGATGCGGAAAGCCAGCGCCACCGGGACCAGCACGAACACGATGAAGGCGATCAGAGCCAGGTACAGGGTGAGCACCAGCTTGAACAGATTGCCCAGGATGTCCAGCCCCATGTGGCCCACGGTGTAGGCCATGGCGGCGCCCACGCCGATGGGGGCCATGAGCATGACCAGGCTGGTGAACTTGAACATGACCTCGGACAGGCCTTCGCACAGGTGCAGCACCGGCCGCTTGCGGTTCTCGGGCAGCTGGGCCAGGGCGATGCCGAACAGGACGCTGAAGACCACGATCTGCAGCACCTCGCCCTCGGCCACCGATTTGGCGATGTTCTCGGGGAAGGCGTGCACGATGATCTCGCCCAGCGTGCGCGCCTTGGTGGTGGGCAGCTCCTCCATGTGGGCCGGGGGCTCGGCGCCCACGCCGGCCTGGCTGATGTTGATGGCGGCCATGCCGATGAAGAGCGCGATGGTGGTGACCACCTCGAAGTAGATCAGCGCCTTGACGCCCATGCGGCCGACCTGCTTGAGGTTGGAGTGGCCGGCGATGCCGACCACCAGGGTGGCGAACAAAAGCGGCGCGATGATGGTCTTGACCAGGGCCAGGAAGATCTTGCTGAACATTCGCATGCCCACGCCCACCTCGGGCAGGGAGTGGCCGAGCTCGATGCCGGCCACCATGCTGAAGAAGATCCAGGCGGTCAGGCCGCGTTTGCCCAGGCACCACCAGAAGTAGCCCAGCAGGGCCATCCAGCGCCCCACTTCCTTGACCCCGACGTGCAGGTGCCAGGTCTGGCTGGTGTCCCAGAAGGGGTACAGGGCCACGACCTTGGAGGGGATACCGGCCACCACGCCGATTGCCAGGATCAACAGGCCAACGGCGATCAGCCCCAGCGAGCGCGGGTCAGGCCGCGACGGGGGGCGAGGGGGGTCGGGGGGCTGCTCGGGGGCGACGGGCTGCAAAGGCTATTCGAGCACGAAGGTGGGCGTGACCCCTCCACCGGCTGTCACGTTGCAAAGAGCGGTGGCCGAGAGCCGGGTCAGGAGGCCCTCCACCTCGGCCCCGAACACGAACGGATCAAGGTCCACGGTGTACTCGCCCCAGATGACCTTCTCGCCATCGTAGTAGGGGAAGTGCTCGCGGGCCACCTCCACCCGGGTCTGGGCCAGGTACCAGCCGCTCAGGGCCGTCTCGATGGCCTTCTCCCACTCTTGCTCGGTGGCTTCCCAGCCCACGAAGATGCCCTTGCCGCCGTACTCGTCGTTGGGCTTCATGACCAGCTGGCGACGGTTCGCGCGAATCCAGGGCACCAGGTCCACCATCTTGCCCTCGGGGTCGGTGGTCTTGCCCTCCTGCACTCGACGGGTCCAGGGCACATGGGTGAAGACGGCGTAAAGCTGCTCGCTGGTCATGCCCTCCTGCATCTCGGGGTCGGTGATGAGGGCGAAGATGGCTTTCTTGTGGAGGAACTTGGAGCGGAACGAGTTCACCATGCAGATGGCCCTGTCGCGATAAGCTTCGAAGACCGTTTTGGCCTGGTCGAAGTGCTCGAGATACTCGGTCACGAGCAATCGCCGGTAAATGAGGTCGATCTTGACGCCTTCGCTGGTCAGCTTGCCGTCCTTGTACTCCAGCTTGCGGGGGTCGGCCACCACGCACTGCGAGCCGCGCTCGGTGAAGTAGCGGCGCAGGATTTCCCACTCGTGCCGGGTGGGCAGACCTTCGTAGTCGACCACGGCGATGGTGGGGTTGCTGGTGCCGCCCCACTTCTTCCAGGAGCTGAGCAGGGCCTGATAGAGCTGCTCGCGGCAGAACAGGGGGCGCACCGGGTAGTCTTCCTGGAAGGCCTTCATGACGCGTGACTCGAGGAAGGCTTCCATCAGGATGTCGCCATAGCCGATGCCGGCAGGGCACTCGGCATTGTATTCCACGAAGCGCAGCTTGCCGCCGAGCAAAAAGCTGTCGAGGCGCGAGGAGACCGAGAATTCGGGGTAGCCCGGGTCGATGGCGGTGAAGCGCTTCTCCTCCTCGGTGAGCCCGAGCCGCTCTTGCAGCGCGGGGGAGGCCACGATGCGGGGCGCGAGCACGTTCATGGCTCCCACCACTTCGCGCACCGCGTTGCGCAAGAGCTCGAGCTGCTCCTTGCCCACGAAGTGGGGGCGCAGGAACGGGCAGAGCAGGCGCTCTCCGAACAACAGGCCTCGTTCGGCCATGCGCTTTTGCAGGTTGTTGGCCATCTCGGTCAGCTCGATCTTCTCGAGCAGCTGGTTGTAGCGAGCTGTGGCCTCCAATCGGCGAGGCTCCTTGGCGTCGGCCAGGAGCAAGGAATCGACTGCGTTACTCATGAGCTACCGTCCCCACGCCGACGAGAGGTCGCCGGCCGTTTTGATTCGGGCGCGGGGCCCGCGGATGCAACAAAGCTGACTGTGGAAGGGGTGGGCTCATCGCTCCGGGCGCGATCAATGGCCAGATCGGCAAAGCTGCCGACCACTTGCTGGAAATAGGGCTCGGACAGGCTCCACCAGTCGAAGTCGGGCACCGGATAGGCCCGGTCGAGCAGCCACGGCTCGCCGTGCTGGATGGCAAACTCCACCACGCTGACCTCGTAACCCAGGGCCCGGGTGAGCTTTTGGGCAGCTTCCACCACGCCCTCTTCGATCGAGCGGGGGAGGCTGTCGGTCTCCAGATAGACTTCGCTGTCGGGATCAAACGCCCGGCAGTGGAAGCTCGAGCCCACGCCCAGACAGCGCACGTAGGCCTCGCGCGGCACGCGGGCCTGCAGCAAGGCCAGGTTCTGGCCGCTGTGGTTGTAGTGGTAAAGCAGCTCGCGCAGGGAGTTGACGGGTTTGTGCTCGCGTGACCAACCGCGTGCCGACTTGAGCACGGCGGGGAGGCCCACCCGCTCGAGAATGCCCTCCCAGGGGAGCGGGTACTCGAGGTTTTGCAGGAACTCCGGCGTGATCTCCTGGGGGTAGCTGTGGGAGGGCAGGAGCAGCGTGGCGGGCACGCTGATCCCCAGGCGCTGGGCCAGCCCGAGTTGCAGGAAGCGGTCGTCCAGGTCGGACCAGAGGGGGTTGTTGACCACGTAGGTGGTGGAGTTGACGGCCGCGTGGCGCAGATACTCGCGGTAGAGGGGGATGGCGTGCGAGATGCGGTCGATGATCACCCGGTAAGGACAGCTCTCCACGGCCGAAACGGCCCCCAGTCGCACCGCCTCGGCACGCACGTCCTTCAGGCGGCGAGCGTTGATTTCGTGGATCAGGGCCGGAGGAAAGGTCTCCTCCCGGCCATACAGCAAACCAATGAGGCGGGGCATCGGGCCGGCCTTCGTGCCCTGTCGGGCCAGTCCTGCGCGGGGAGTCGGGCCATCGGCGGGAGTTGCACGGGTCACGCGGCGGTCAGTGCGGTTTGGGCTGGGCACTCGGGCAGGTCGGGCACTCGGTGGCGCAACCTCGGGTCGAAGGCCGTCAGCCTTTGCCTTTGCGCACCTTGGCGGCCAGCTTGGGTTTGCCCAGACGCTCGTAGATGCCGGCCAGCTGCTCGGCCACCTCGGGGGCGGCTCCCAGCTTGAGGGCTTTCTGGAACTGCACTACCGCCAACTGGCTCTGACCGGAGGCCTCGTAGGCCTGGGCCAGGGCGACCAGGAAGGCAACGGCGTCGGGCTTCTGACTGACCAGGTCGCGGAAGAAGGCCACTCGCTGCTCGGGCTGGAGCAGGCCTTCGAGCTGGCGAGCCAGCGAGGAATTGTCCGGGTTCTCCAGGAGCTGAGCTCGCAGCTCGTCGGCGCTGGCGGTGGGGAGCGGGGGCTCGTCCTCCTCCTCGGGCTTGGGCGAGCGCGGGTTGACGGAGACGACCAGGTTGAGCCCGGCTCGCTTCTGGGCGCGCTGAAAGGCCCTCAGCTCGGCACCCACCGGGCCGGCTTCGGCCCACTGGCGCAGGCACTCGTCGCGCAGCTCGCTGGCCCCGGTCTCGTCGGGAAGCAACTCCACCCGGCGCTGGGCCAGCCTGACCGCTTCGGGGTGGCGCCCGCGCGCGCCTCGCTCCAGGGCTTGCTCGGCACAAAGAGAGGCCAGCTTGATGCGGACGGCGGCGTCGTCCACCAGCTCGAGGCAGTTATCCAGAATGTAGACCGCCTCTTCCAGGGCTCCGGCTTCCTCGAGCGCAGCGGCCAGGTCGAGGCTGTGGCTCTGGAAGAAATCGCGCACGGGATGGCTGTAAGGCGCCGCCACCAGCCAGCCACGGGCCAGCTCGAGGGCCGCCAGGGAGGAGGCCATACCTGCCCACAGACCAGCGTTGGAAGCAGCCTCCTCCAGGCGATAGAGCTCGCGCAGCGTAGCCGTCTGGTCGGCCTGCTGACGGCCCCGCTTGGAGGGTAGCTCGAAAGCCTTCTGCTGGGCTCGTCCAAGCTGGTGGCGAGGGCCGAGTTGCTCGACCGGCTCCGGGCTGTCGGGCAGGTAGAGGTCGTTCTCCGACCAGTCGTCCTGAGAAACGGGCTCCTCTTCTGGCTCCTGGGACGGATGCTGGAGCGGCGCCCGGGAGGACGGAGGCTCCTCTTCCTGAGCCTCTCCGGCAGATGCATCAGAGGGCCTTTCCGTGGGGGCTGCCAGGGTCGTCTCGGCCTCCCGGGCCAGCCCGGCTTCCTCGGCCGTCTCGGGCTGCTCGTTGACCCGAGCGGTCTCGGGCTCCTGGGCCTGCACGGCGGTGGCTCCCTCGGCCTGCTCGGGCTCCTGAATCTGCTCGGCGATGGCTTCCACGGCCGCTTCTGGCTCCTGGAGCTGCTCTGCGATGGCTTCCTCGACTGTCTCGGGCGCCTGGGCCTGCTCTGCGATGGCTTCCTCGACTGTCTCGGGCTCTTGGGCCTGCTCTGCGACAGCTTCCACGGCCGCCTCGGGCTCCTGGGCCTGCTCGGCGGGGATGGCCTCCACGGCCGCTTCTGGTTCCTGGGCCTGCTCGGCGGGGATGGCTTCCACGGCCGCTTCTGGTTCCTGGGCCTGCTCGGCGGGGATGGCTTCCACGGCCGCTTCTGGCTCCTGGGCCTGCTCGGCGGGGATGGCTTCCACGGCCGCTTCTGGCTCCTGGGCCT
>BTUM01000125.1:0-17419 GCA_045863235.1 Candidatus Xenobia bacterium
CCTGGTTCGAGCCCGAGCGACCCTCGGCATCGCGGTAGTTGGAGAAGGTGGTGCCTCGGTTTGCGATACCCAGCTCCAGAACCTCGCGGACGGCCGTGAACAGGCGTGTCAACTCGGCCCGGGTAAGGCTGACGCCCCGGCGGGTGGGGCGGATGCCCGAGCGAAACAGCGCTTCGTCGGCGTAGATGTTGCCCACCCCGGCCACCACCCCCTGATCGAGCAATGCCGACTTGACATTGCGCCGGGTTCGCTTCAGAGCCTCCTGGAAGCTGTCGAGCTGATAGGCGGGCGTGAACGGGTCCGGACCCAGGCGCTTGAGCTCGGGAGCACGGGAGAGCTCCGGGGACCGATACAGGCGCCACTTGCCGAATTTGCGGATGTCTCGATACATCAGCTGGTGGCCGCCTTCCAGGTGCAACACGATGTGGGTGTGAGCGTCCACATCGTGCTGGGTGGTACGCTGCAAGCCCGTTACGGGCAATCTCTCGAAGGGCCGGTCGGGCCGGGAGGGATCGCGCAGGGTGATCTGGCCGGTCATGCCCAGGTGCACCAGCAGGGTGTGGCGCTCGAGCGGCAGGATCAGGAACTTGCCGTGCCGCTGGGGCTCTCGAAAAGCCTGGCCGCGCAGCTCGCGCTCAAAGGTGGTCGCGTCCGGCTTGAGCAGCACCATGTCGCAGCGCACCTCGGCCCGCTCGACTCGCTTGCCGGGGAGGCCTTGCTCGAGTCCGCGGCGGATGGTTTCGACCTCGGGCAGCTCAGGCACGTCAGTCGGTCACCACGGGCCGCTGGGCCATCAGCTCCACGACATAGCTCCCCAGCAGGCGCATTTGGGCCGGGGTGGGGTCGAGAAAACGCAGTCCCAGGTTGAAGCGGTCCCCCGGGTCGGGCACGTCCACCCTGACGACTTCGCACTCCAGGCGCATGACTTCCAGATTCCAGTGAGGCCCGACCACCAGAGTGCGTCGCTGGCCCAGAGCCAGCTCGGCTGTCACCTGCACCAGCGCTCCCCCCACGCCCAGATCGAGCAGGCGTCCCGACTGCATCTCCTGGTCGGCTGCCTTCAGGGCCACTGGGAGGTCGGCCGACGCTCGAATGGCCGTACGGCGTTGGTAGACGGCCTCCTCGTTGAAGCCGACCGCGGTCAGGAGCTGGGATACCCAGGAGCGCACCAACTCGGTGGGGCGGAGCTCGAAACTCAGGCCTGCCACGCCACCGCGGCACCAGCGCACCTGGCAGGGAACCGGATTGCCGCCACTCGTGGGCACCACTTCGATCGTCTGGCCGCGCTTGAGGCGCAGGCTGCTCTGTAAGCACAGGCCGGTCAGGCCTACATCCTGCACGACGGCCTCGAAACGACGCACTCCCTGGTTGCACACAACCTGGTAGTAGCACTGGATGCGCACGCTCTTGCGCCGCTCGGTGCCATCGGCTCGTTCGCGCTTCAAGCTGAAGAACTTCAGTCCTGAGAGCAGGCCTCCCAGGCTGGCCCTGGGCTGGGGCTCGATCCACTTGAAGCCGTTCAGCATCAGGTGGCGAACCTGTGCTAATTCGTCCTCAGGAACTTCCACTACAGCTCGCTCTGCTCCATCCGCTCGAGCTCACGCAGAAAATCGACCTGGGACGGGGTCAACAGCTTCAATAGCCGTGTCTCCAGCCCGTTGGCTCCGCTCTGCATCTCGCGTAGGAAGGCTTCTTGCTGGCGCACCGTGGGCCAGAGACCCGCCGGCATCCTGGCAGGCCCGGTCAGGGCTTCCAGCAGAGCCTCGCCTGCAGCAGCGTCCCCCGGCTCGGGTCCGTAGCGACCCCAGCGGCTCATCTGGCGCAGCTCGGCCATCTGGCGGCTGCTCAGAATGCGCGCCAGATCGCGAAAGGCCTGGTCGTGCTGGCGGCGCAGGGCCTCTTCCTCCGATCCGGTCCAGGTGGGCATCTCGGCCGGTAGATCAAGAGGCCGCACTTCCAACTCGCGGGTCTGGGCTGACGCCTGAACGGCCAGGAGCAATAGAATCAGAAGGATCTGCCGCATATCCCCTGGTTCGACCCCCCCCACGGCGACCCTGCAGGGAATGCCGAGGGCGGGAAAAAACCACCGGGCATGCCGACCTTGTTTACGCGCATCATTCAGGGCGAGATCCCCGGCCGGTTCGTGTGGAGAGACGAGCACGCAGTCGCCTTCCTCTCCATCCATCCTCTGCGGCCAGGTCACACCCTGGTCGTTCCCAGGGCTGAGGTCGATCACTGGCTCGATCTCGACCGCCCCCTGGCCGAGCACCTCCTCCACGTCTCGCAGTGCCTGGGCAGGGCTCTTCAGAGGGCCTACCAGCCGGTCAAGGTGGGTCTGATGATCGCCGGCCTGGAAGTGCCTCACACCCACCTGCACCTGGTGCCGATCTTCGAGCCCCACGACCTGGATTTCGCGCGCGCCAACACCTCGGCCAGTGCCGACGAGCTGGAGCGCTCTGCCTGTCAGGTACGCGACGCCCTCCGTGAGCTGGGCTACTACCAGGTCACCGATTGAGTCTGCTCGAGCGGCTGGCACGGGGAACCCCCGAGGAGCGACTGGAGGCCAATGAGGTTTTGATGGAGCTGGCTGCGGCCGGCGCGCTAACCCTGGAACCGCCTTTCGAGGGCGAATTGGTGAGGTCCCTGGGAGAGCGCTTTGGGACTGAGCCCCTCCTGCTTCGCATGGGCCTCTACTTCTGCTTACAGGCGATGGGGGAGGGGGCGGTGGAGGCGCTACCCGGGCTGGTTCGGGCCCTGGAGGATCCACGCAATGACTGCCGGATCCAGGCGGCCGAACTGATCGCCGGGCTGGGGCCTCACGTCGCCTCGGTCACCACTGAGCTGGTGGAGGCGCTCTGCGACGAAGCTCGTTCGGACGTGCGCGAGCAGGTCGCCTCGGCGCTGGCGGCTGTCCACTTTGATCCGGATGAGCTGGAACGCCATCCCTCTCCCTATGTGCGCGAAGGAGCCCGGCTGGTCAGGCAAAAGCGCAGCAACCAGAAAACCATTCGCGACCAGGCTCCCTCGTCGTGAGCTTCGTCGCGGCCTACCCGGAGCTCGGTAGCCAGACCACGCCGAACCAGGGCCTGGCGAAAGCTGCGATTCAGGGGGAGGAACTCGGTATCCATGCCTTCGGTTCCGCATGATAGGAAGACCGACAGGTTTGAGGACGGGTTGGGAAAACGATCCAGCAATTCACGGAAGAAGTGGCGCCCGGCTGACATACAGCCCACTCGCGAGTAGATCCGGGGATGCTTGAGGGCGGCGTACAGTGCGGCCACCCCGCCGGCGCTGGCCCCCGCGATAGAGGTGAAGGCTCGTCCGCTGCGGGTGGGGTAGTTGGCGTCGATAAAAGGTTTGACCTGCTCGACCAGGTAATCGGCGTGCAGATCACCCAGGCGGTGCTCGTAGTCAGCATCCTCGCTCCAGCCGCAGTACTCACGCAGACGCTGATCGGAGTGGCAAACGGCCACCAGAATGGCTGGCCGGACGGCCTTCTGGGCCAGAAGGTCATCCAGGGCCAGGTTGATGCGCCAGCCGCCGCCACGAGCGGAATCCAGATCGAAGACGTTCTGGCCATCGAGCAGATACAGCACCGGATAGCGGCGGGTCTCGCGATAGCCGGGGGGAAGGTAGACCAGCAGCCGGCGCCGCCTGAGCCCGCAGGGGCCAGTCTCGAAGCCGTAATGGGCCCAGAGCGATCCCTGGCCGCTGGTGGGCACGGGCTTTACGCTGGCCGTGCCTGGCTTGGGGCGCGTCTTTCCCATGGGGGGCGGGCCTTTCTCAGGGGGGCGGACCTCTCCTGCAGGTTTTGGACCCGGGCGAGCTAATAGGACCTGGATGGCGAGAGTTCTGATGATTCTGCTGGTGGCGTTGCTGGTCGGAGGCCAGGCGGGCTCGGAGGAGGTTCCGGGCCAGCGGCTGCGAGCCGAGGGCGACATCAGCGGCAAGGTGTCGACTTTCACGCCTGCCAAGGGTCGTAGTTTGCAGGCTCTGAAGGTGGAGGCCATCGGCCCTGACATCAAGCGGGTCATCATCCACGTCAGCCCGGCTTGCAGCGGTATGGTTGGCCTCTTCTACGACGGTCGTCCCTCGCCCGGACAGCTCCTGCGCGGACTGCCCGACAAGAAACCCTGCTATGTCAAGGTAATCGGTGTTGGGACGCTCGACCTGATACCCGTCTACAAGTAGCTTCCTGTGCCCCTGGAGCTTACTGACGCCCAGCGCGATGATCTGCTTGACGAACTGCATCGGCTGCTGAATTACAACCAGCCGTCCCAGGCGGTGGCCCGGCTCGAGGCCATGCATCCGGCCGATCAGGCCCATCTCATCGAGGATCTCGATGCCGAGGACCGCGAGGCAATCTTGCTGGCCATGTCCGACGAGCGGACGGCGTCCATTCTCGAGTATCTTGACGAGGAGCCGCGCCAGGTCTTCGTGGACGGGCTCGAGCCCGAACGTCTCTCTCAGATCCTGTTCTACGTCGACGAAGACCTGGCGGCCGACATCGTGGCGGAGCTACCCGACGACCAGGTGGCCTCGGTGCTCGCCCTGCTCGCCCCGGAAGATCGCGAGGCGGTGGAGGAGCTGCTCGATCTGCCCGAGGAGAGCGCCGGGCGCTGGATGTCGCCCGACGTGGTATTACTGCAGCGCACCTGGACGGCCGAGGAGGCCATCGACTTTCTGCGCCGCGAGGGTCCCGACGCGAGCCACCCCTTCTACCTCTACGTGGTGGACACCGACCGCCGTTTGCAGGGCGTGCTCTCCTTGCGTCATCTGATCACCGCCGCTCCCTCCACGCCTCTCGAGAACCTGATGGCCCGCGACGTCATCAGCGTGCCGGTCGAGCTCGACCAGGAGAAAGCGGCCGAGAAACTGCGCCACTACAACTTGATGGCCCTGCCGGTCGTGGACGAGGAGGGACGGCTGGTGGGCGTGCTCGAGGCCGATGACGTGCTCGACGTGCAGGTCGAGGAGGCCACCGAGGACATCTACCTGCAGGCCGGCCTCTCGGTTGACGAGAACCCCTACACGCCGGTGCTGGTTTCGCTGCGCAGGCGGGTGCCCTGGCTCTTGATCAATTTGACCTTCGGCTTCTTGTCGGCTCTCATCGTAAGCTCCTTTGAGGGGACGATCAGTCGTGTGGCCGCGTTGGCGGCCTTCATGCCCATCATCGCCGGCCACGGTGGCAACACCGGCTCGCAAACCACGACTCTCATCGTACGGGGCATCGCCGTGGGTGAGATCGAGCGCCGTGATCTGTGGAGAATCGTGCGCAAAGAGCTGGCCTTCGGGGTTTCCTACGGGCTGGTGGCCGGGCTGCTGAGCAGTATCCTGGCCTACGTCCTGGAGGGGAATTTCTGGCTGGCCGTGATTGTGGGCGTCTCGATGATGGGAAACATCATCCTGGCCGGAATGGCAGGCTCGCTCTTGCCGCTGGGGATGCAGGCCCTCAAGGTGGATCCGGCCCTTGCCTCCACCGTCTGGCTGACCACCATCACCGACTGGTTGGGCTTCGTCCTGCTGCTGGGACTGGGCACACTCTTTCTCAAGCAGTTGGGAGGGTAACTCCCTGGCCCGTTTTCTCCTGGAGGAAGGCTGAATTAGGCAGGTCGAGAACACTCCGCCATGAGCGAAACCGTGCAGGCAGAAAAGACCACTCTCCCCAGCGAGGAAGCAGTAATCTACCCGCCTCCCGCCCACGTGCTCGAGCGTGCGCGCGTCAAGAGCTACGAAGAGCCCTACAAGAAGTCGATCCAGGACCCTGAGGCCTATTGGGAGGCCGAGGCCCGCGAGCTGGAGTGGTTCAAGCCCTGGGAGCGCGTACTCGACTGGCAGGCGCCTTTCGCCAGGTGGTTCGTGGGAGCCGAATGCAACATCACCCACAACTGCCTGGACCGCCACGTCAAGACCTGGCGCAAGAACAAGCTGGGTCTGATCTGGGAGTCGGAGAGCGGCGAGACCCGCACCTACAGCTACTTCTCGATGCACCGCGAGGTGTGCCGCTTCGCCAACGTGCTCAAGAGCCTCGGCGTGCACAAGGGCGACCGGGTGACCATCTACATGCCTCGCATTCCCGAGCAGGTCTTCGCCATTCTGGCCTGCGCCCGCATCGGAGCCATTCACAGCGTGGTTTTTGGAGGGTTCTCGGTGGAGGCCCTGTTCGACCGGATCCAGGATGCCGAGAGCCGGGTGCTGATCACTGCCGATGGCGGATTCATGAACGGTAAGGTGGTCCCTCTCAAGTCGATGGTCGACCAGGTGGCCGGTCGCTCGCCCTGTCTCGAGAGCGTGCTGGTAGTGCGCCGCACCGGCGAGCCGGTGGCCATGGAGGCGGGCCGGGACTACTGGTATCACGATCTGGCCGACCTGCCCATCTCGCAGCGCCCCTGTCCACCTGAGCCGCTCGACTCGGAGCATCCCCTGTTCATCCTCTATACGTCGGGAACCACCGGGCGCCCCAAGGGCATCCTGCACGTGCACGGAGGCTACATGGTGCACGTCCACACCACTCTCAAGAACGTCTTCGACCTCGATGACGAAGACCGTTACTGGTGCACTGCCGACGCCGGCTGGGTCACGGGCCACAGCTACATCGTCTACGGTCCTCTGCTGATGGGGGCCACGATGTTCATGTACGAAGGCGCTCCCACATATCCTTACCCCGATCGCTGGTGGCGGCTGGTGGCCCGCTATGGTATCACCGTGCTCTACTCGACCCCCACCGCCATCCGTGGGCTGATGCGCTTCGGTGAGGCGTGGCCCGACCGTCATGACCTTTCCAGCTTGCGTCTGCTGGGCTCGGTGGGCGAGCCCATCAACCCGGAAGCCTGGCGCTGGTATCACCGGGTGATCGGCAAGGAACGTTGCCCGATTATGGACACCTGGTGGCAAACCGAGACGGGAGGCTTCATGATCTCCCCCATGCCGTGCGTGCCCCTCAAGCCAGGCACGGCCACCCGGCCGCTGTTCGGTATCGAGGTTGACGTGGTGGATGATCACGGCCAGCCGGTGGAGCCGGGTCAGGACGGGCTTCTGGTCATCAAGAAGCCCTGGCCGGGCATGCTGCGCACGCTCTACAAGAACCCGGAGCTTTATAAGGAGGTCTACTGGAGCCGCTTCGAGGGACGCTACTATTCGGCCGGCGACTCGGCCCGCAAGGACAAGGACGGCTACATCTGGGTGGTGGGTCGGGTAGACGACGTGATCAAGGTGAGCGGCTACCGCCTGGGCACGGCCGAAGTCGAGAGCGCGCTGGTGAGTCATCCGGCCGTGGCCGAGGCGGCGTGCATCGGCAAACCACACCCGGTCAAAGGCAATTCTATCAAGGCTTTCGTTGTATTCGTGGCCGGCTTTACTCCAGACGACAACACGGCCGAGGATTTGCGCGAGCATGTGGGCAAGGAACTGGGTAAGATTGCACGTCCAGACGAGATCGACTTCGTCAGCGGTTTGCCCAAGACGCGCAGCGGCAAGATCATGCGCCGACTGCTCAAAGCCCAGGAGCTCGGTCTGCCGATCGGGGACACCTCGACCCTGGAGGATTGAGCGCCAGACGGAGGCAAGCGATTCCTGTTTGCGAACGCCCTTCAAGCCTGGTATACTGAATGTTGGCGCGGCTTGCGATGAGCAAAGTTCACCCCGCGCACAAAAGGGGGAGCCGCATTGGCGATCGGTACTCGCTCCACCTCACAGACCACGGACACATCGAAGGTCATCACCACGCATGAAGACCCTGTGACAGGGATCAAGATGCGGACCGACAAGTTCCAGGCGTTCTCCTGGGCATGGGTCTGGATGAGTCTGGGATCCTTCCTGGTGGCCCAGAGCCTGCTCTCCCTGCTGTACATGCGGATGAAGACCATCCACGGCTCCATCCTGGCCGAGGCGGTGTTCAACATCATCACCTACTACCTGGGCGGCTTCATCGTGGGCGTGGTGTCTCCCAAAGTGCGCGTGATGGAACCGGCCGTGGGTGCGGTGTTGGCGATGATTCTGGTGCATAGCGTTGGCATGTGGATGCCAGTCAGTTTCATCCACTTCAATGTCGGAAAAGTCCTGGTGATGGGCATCCTGGTTTTCTGCCTGGCCTGGGCCGGCGCGGTCCACGGCGAGAAGTTCACTCGCCAGGCCTGAGTCAGCTACCTACCTGGCCCTCGAAATCGAGGGCTCTTTGTTTTTTCAGAAGCCGCGCCCGATGATGCCCACCAGTTGCGGCGAGAAGAGCAGCGTGGATGGATCCACCCTCCGGTTGGACCACTCCTCCAGCAGCGTTTGCCATTCGATCTCCTCGAGCAGTTCCTGGGAAACAAGGCGTGGGCCCACATCCAGCAGGAAGCGCTCCACCCAACGATAGGTGGGCGTCCCGGGGACCTCCGCTTTCTGGCGCGGCCAGGCCCCTTCCAGTAAGAATCCCGAGGAGACCAGGGCGGCCGGCAGCTGGCCCATCAGCCAGAAGTTCTGACCGACCTGGGAGGCTGCCACCAACACCTTCTCGAGAGCTGGTGCCTCCGGGAAGAGGCGGAGCCCCCCGGGGTAGAGGTCGAGCACCCCCAATCGACCCGCCCCGCTGATCCGTTGACGCAACTGGCGCAAGAGGGAAGGCACGTTGTCGATCTGGGCCAGGAACCAGGAGCTGAAGATCACGTCGAAGGGGCCCGGGGGGAGGGCGGCCATAACCACGCCGCTCAGCACTCTTACGTTGCGCAAGCGCAGGGAGTCGACCAGAAGCTGACTTTCGAACGCCAGGCGGGGATCGGGCTCGAGGGCGCACACTTCGCCCTGGGGACCGACGCGACGGGCCAGCCGCGGCAGGTCGAAGCCCAGGCCGCAGCCCAGAGCCAGCACTCGTTGCCCGGGGCCCACCAGAAGGCGATCGAGAAATTCCTCGGTTTCGGTGCCCCAGACTTCATCTCGCAAGACCAGGCCGTCACGGTCGATGGGAGGTGGAGTCAGCACCTCCGCCAGGTCGCGGGCGGTGGTCAGGGCTGGAGTCTCGGGCTCCTGCGGTTCGAAAAGCTCCACTGTTCTCCTGGGGCTTGCTCTGGCAAGCCTTGGGAGAACTTCTGCCTCAAAAACGCCTTACCCTGCGTGCTCTGTGATCTTTGCCCCGCGGGCAGTTAGCAGTTCTTGGTACCACCGGGTGGCCAGCCCGGTTTGCGGGGCGGTTTCGGTGCTGCCCCAGACAACCGACAGAGTGCGCCTTGTTTCCGGGTTGGTTTTGGTGCGCTGAGAGTCCTTGACCGGGCTCCCGCAGGGGCCCTGAGTGTCGAACAGGCAGAGCAATCCGCTAAGATCGAGCTCCTGTCCGGACGGATTGAAGACGTAGCTCGCTTTCGCTTCGGCCACCGCCAGCCGGAAGGGGGGGTGGGCGAGATCCAGATCCACTACGCTGATGGGGAGCCCGCTGTGCAGCGAAACCACGTTGCACACATCCACTGCCAGGTTGATGGAGCCAAGAACGCCCTCCCCGCAGGCGCGCAAAAGATACTCTGAAGCGGGCTTGCTGCGCCCGCTCGGCTTGAAGCCACCTTCACGCAGCAAAGCTCGAATGGCGCTCCGGATACCGTCGCTAGAAGCCAACGGCGCAGCGGTGCCGGGGCGCAGCCATGCGATCAACTCCGGGTCAGGTTCAAAGGAGCCCAGGGGCTGCGGGAACTCGGTTTCGAAAATACGCGCCTGAAGCAAGTTCACGGTGAGGGAGCCGGCATGGGCACCGGCGAGAAGGGGTCCGGGACATCCGGGGTTTCAGGGGATGGGGAGGGTGCCAACAGAGGAAGCGGGCTGGCGCTGGGCGAGAGGAGAAGGGTCGGGGAATGGGTGGCGGAGGGCTCAGGTGGGGGAGCCGGAATCGCGGGGGCCTTGATGGTTCCGAGCATGCTCTGCTCGAGCTCGGCTTCGAAACTGTCCGGTTTGTGGGCATTGAGGGCACCGCTCAGAGACCAGAAGCTGGACAGCAGATCGAGCTGAGGAACCAGGACCTGGGCATTGAGTGCTTGCGACTCTTGCAGCGACAAGAACTCCAGGCCCACGAAAGCCTGCTCGACTTCGCTCACCTGGCTATCGTTGCCGCGGGCGATGGCTCCCAGGGCAAGACCCGGCTGCTGGCGCAACTCGGAGATCAGTACGAACCAGGCCCCGGCCACTTCCTCCAGATCTGCCCTCGAGACGCGGGGATTGCGCTCGTTACGGAGGGCCTGCCGGGAAGCCACCCAGACGTGCGTGATCGGGGCCTGGCTGGAGGTCTGGATCAGGATCTGGTCGCCTCGCTTCAGGTAATCGCGCAGGGCCGGCTCGCAGACCGCCAGCGCCTGAACAGCACCCTGCTCGTACCACTCACTGGCCACAGTCAGGTTGGGAGCCGGGATGGGCAGGATGACCCGGTCGGTTTCCTGGGCCACAAGACGCGCCGCCAGATACTCACCCGGAGAACCGCTCACGAAGGCAAGACGAAGCACTTGAGCCTCGGGCGTGTCGGCCATGGCAACCACGGCGTCAGAGCCCACCGATAGGGAGGTGGCGAACAGGACCTGGCCAGGATTGAAGCGAGGCACAGCCAGGGCAAACTCGTCCAGACTGGCCAGCACCAGGTCGATCTCCCCTGCCGCCAGCTGGCGCCATCGCTCGCCCGGATCCGCGAACTGCTCGATCTCCAGGGTCACCTGGCCGGCGCTCTCGGCCTTGCTCAAGAGCGCGTGCAGGGCATACAGGGGAAGCTCGGAAGGGCGACCCTCCACGGCCACGCGCACGGTATGCGGAGTCAGGTTCAAAGGGCGAGGAAGGGGTTGTTGCCCGGAGCGAGCTTTCAAAAAGAACAGCACACCGAGGCAAACCCCGGCCAGGAGAAGCAGTCTGATGAAGAATCGTGCCATTCGCCCTATTCGGCAGACGGTTGGCCGACTGCCCAGAAATTCGCTGGATATCCCGAAGGTTCAATTCCGCCCGATGGCGGCTTACTCCTCTGGGATGGCGGGCGGAAGCAGCTCCCCACGACGCAAAGCCCGCAAACGATTGAAGGCGTTCTCGACGCGCAGGGCTTTCTCACGCAGGCGCATGCCGCTTCGGCGCTCGTGGGGAACGTTGCGGGTCTCGTTATGGAGCTCGTTGAGTGCCCGACGGGCTGAATAGATGGCGTCGGCCAACAGTGCCTCTTCCAGAGCGCGCTCGAGGAACTCGGCATCGGCGTCGAGCTTCTTGCGCCCGGCATCGGTGAGAACCTGCAGTGCGACATTGTTCTTCGAAGACTTCCTGGTCGCTGCGGTTGTGGCCTTCTGCTGAACCTTGGGCTTGGGCTTGGGCTTGGTCTTGGTCTGGCCCATACGGGTCCCCTTTCCATCCGAAAGTGGCATTCAGGCCTCCCAGGTTCGCGCTGACCACCCGGCAACTCCTACTGCCGGACCACTTTGAAGGAGAACGGCGCTGAATCGGCAAGTAGGCGGGTGTGAACCAGGAGATTCACTTGCGCGATTTCGGTTTGCTGATGCCAGGCACGCTAGCCGGCTCGGTGGCAAGGCTCGAGCTCTGCGGTTCCTGCCTTACGCAAGGACCTCTCTGAACTGGCGATGGGGGCCCAGTTGGCGGTGGTTCTTGCACTCAGCGCGTATCTCCTGAGTCGGCCTCGGGCTCCTCTGACGGCCCTGGAGCCGGGTTTGCTGGTGGCGGCTCTGATCCTGGAAGCAACAGCTCTGCGCTTGCCAGGAATCGGCTTCTTCACTCTGTCTCCCGCAATATACCTGGGTGCCGGACTGGTGGGGAGCCCCGCCTGGGCGGCGATGATGGCGGTTGCCTGCCTCACGGTGCGCACGCTCCTGCGCGGTGACCCTCGGCCCGGCTGGCGCCTGCGCGAGGGCCTGGTCGAATTGATCCCGGTGCTGGCCGCACTGACGGTGATCACGGTGATCCCTGGACTTGTGTGGCAGGTCGTCGTGTCCAGCCAGGTCTACATGGTCTTCGCCGTCCTCTTGCGCCGATCGCTGAGCCCGGCCCTATCTGACCCGGCCGGATGGGAGCGGGCAGCCGCCCGGCTCACTCCGGTCTTGCTGGTGGTGGCCCTGTCGGCAGGGCTCCTCTGGCAGTTGCTGCAGGTCTCCCCCTGGGCCGCTCTGTGGCTGGTCCCGGTCCTGGTCGGTCTGCGCTTTTTGGTGGGCGAGGCTGGTTTCGGAGCCCAGCTCTCTGACTACAACGAGTTGAGCCGTCGCCTGGTCACCAGCCGGGTCTCCCAGGACCGGCTGTCGGAGGAACTGGCCGAGACCCGCCAGGGTCTGCAGCGCAAAGTGGATGAATATCTTACCCTGGAGGAGCTCTCGTCTTCTTTGCATCGGGCTGCGAGTGTGCAGGACTGCCTTGACGTCCTGCTGGCGATGGTGGATCGGCTGGTCAGCGCCCAGAGTGTGGCTCTGTTTGTACGCGAGTCAGATGGTTTTCTCTGTCCGCGCAACTTCCGCAGTCCCTATCGCGACACGTTGTCCATAGCCAGCACGAACCGCCTGCGCGACCCCCGAGTGGAGGAGGCGGTCGGCCGTTCGCCGCAAGGCCCCCGGTTGTTCTCCGATGAGGAGCAGACCGTTGCTCTCCCCCTTGGCGAGCAGGGAGTTCTGTATGTAGGACGACCGCGCGAGCCGTTCAGTGACATGGATCGCCAGTTGCTCTCCATCGTGTCGGCCCAGGGGGCGGCCGCCCTGGCCAGGCTCGAGCAGAAGCATCCCCCGTCCACAGGGGCTCGACCAGAGCCGGGCACGGTGCTGCAGGAACGCTATCGGATTGTGCGCGCCCTTACCAAAGGAGGCATGGGCGCAGTTTACCTGGCAGAAGACGCCCACCTCGACGGAGCTTCCTGCGCCATCAAAGAGATGCTCGAGCAGCATCTCGGCACGGGTGACGAGGCGCTCATCCAACGAAAGTTCCAGGAAGAGAAGACTCTGCTGGCACGGCTCAACCACCCTGGCATTCCTCGGGTGCGCGACTTTTTTCGCATAGGAGGGCTCTGCTATATCGTCATGGACTACATCCACGGGGCCAATATGGATGAGGAGCTGCGGGACTGTATCGCCCTCACTGGCCATCCCTTCGTCTCTGAAGTCCTGGCCAAGGATATGGTTCAGGTTCTCGATATCCTGGTGCATCTGCATGAGCTCGATCCCCCCGTGGTGCACCGCGATATCAAGCCAGCCAACCTGATCCGCGAGTTCAAGAGCGGCCGCGTGATGCTGGTGGATTTTGGTCTTGCCCGCCCGGTGGAGCAAACCGGAGTGACTCAGACGGCGGTTGGGACCCTGGGATACTCATCTCTGGAGCAAATTCAGGGCCGGGCCGAGGTGCGCTCAGACCTCTATTCGCTGGGTGTCACGATGGCTCAACTCCTGTCCGGGCACGGCCCGATTCCGCTTCAGTTCCGTCCGGTGCGTCAGCTTGAGCCGAGCGTGGATGAGGACCTGGCGGCCATCGTCGACCGGGCCTCGGCCCTCGACCCGTCCGCTCGCTATCCCTCGGCTCGGGCCATGAGAGAAGACCTGCGGGCCTGGGTCCGCCTCAAAGGCCGGTGAGAACCTGCACCAGGGGCAGATAGGCGGAGATGACGATGGCCCCTACCATCAGGCCGATGAAAGCCATGATCAGAGGCTCGAGCAAGGCCATGATCATCTCGAGCGTGAGCCCAGCCTCCAGATCGAGCAGAGCGGAGGCCTTGCGCAGCATGCCTACCATTTGCCCGGTTTCCTCGGCGCAACGCAGCATCTGCGCGGAGGCCCCCTGAAAGACCTGGTTGGCCTCGAACAGATCGGCCAGTGTCTCGGCCCTGCACAGGTGAAGGTCTGTTTGAGCTTGCTGCAGGCGCTGTCGCGTCAGGGGGTCGTCCGTGGCGTCCTGGAGCACCGCCAGAGCTTCGGGGAAAGGTAGGCCCGACTCAAGCAACAGGCCCAACGCGTCCAGGGTGCGAGCCTGGGTCTGCAGGCGCCGCAATCGGCCGAGGATGGGCAAGCGGTCAAGAAACTCAGCGCGTCTGAGCCGCAGGGTATCCACTCGCTCGACATCCCGTGCGATAACGAGCCAACTGGGATAGAACATGGCCAGAACCACCCAGGTCAGGGGACTGGTGAGGAAGCGGGTTGCCTCTACCAGCAAGCGGGTGGGCCAGGGCAATGGAACCCCAAGGTGAGTGAGTAGCGGTTCCAATTGGGGCACGACAAAGGTCACCAGCAGGCCGAGGACCACTACGGCGGCCTGCAATTGCATGGCCGGATAGTAGAGCGCAGTCTGCAAGCGCTCCCTCTGGCGGGCGTTGGCCTCGAGGTAGCTGGCCAGTTGCTCCAGGACCCGATCCAGCGAACCGGTGGCCTCACCCAGGCGAATGAGCTGCACATAGAAGGACGAGAACAGTGCGGGATGACGACTGAGCGATTTGGAGAGAGACTCGCCACGCGCCACCCCGGTGGCCACGTCGGTGAGGGCACGGTTCATGGTCTGGTCAGGTCCACCGCTCAGTACGGTCAGGGCGCGCACTACGGACACCCCCGAACTGAACAGCGCAGAGAACTGACGCGTGTACAGAGCCAAGGTCGTCAGGCGCACGGCGCGCTGGAGCTACTCTTGGCCCCAGTTGAGGCGGCGATAAACCTGGGGAAGCAGGGGGGCTCTCAGAACGGAATCTTCATACGTAAGAATGCGGGCCGATGGCGGCACGTAGTAGGGCGAAAAGGCTGAATTTGGCGCGTGACTGACTCCATTTATGACTCGTGCTCCGCCCAGAATCCAGGCAGACACACCGGGTGTTGCATCGGCGTTGGTCTCGACATCGGTCGCCATGCGAGCGTTCTGCAGCCCGATCATGCAGCCATGCAGGGCGAGTGTCAAACCGCTCATATCTTCCAGGTTCAACATGGCCACCGAGCCATCTCCGGGTCGCGACCCCTGGACGATGGCAGCATGGATCTCCAGACGGTCATCGGAATCGACTGCCATCGGAGGAGCTGCGTTAACAGCGGGGTCGGCGAAGGATGAGCTGAGAAACCAGACTCGGTCCGTGGTCAGGAGGGCGGCTCCCTGAATCGGGGGCAAACAGTTGAAGTCCCCTCGAATGTAAAGAGTGGATTGGCTCGCCACCGTGAGGTTCCCGGGGAGTGGAGTGCCGTTCACCAGTCGCAGCGGCACGTGGCTGTAGATGACCAGTCCTCCTGCTGGGAAGGGCACGGCCGCAAGGTCGATCTCCTTGACGGCCACCGGTCGCCCTTCGCCCCGGTTGAAGAAGGTTCGGTCCGAGCACCAGGCTGCCACCGTGCCAGCGTCCACGATGAGGTCGGCATTCTGCTGATAGTAACCTCCCGGTTCAAGGCTCTGGACCTTTGGTGGAGCCAGGTAGGGCGCTCCGAGGTGAGCGTCGAGCACCCGGGAGTTGAAGCGCGCCAAGGCGCCGGCCGGCCCGGGATCGTCCCACAGCGGATGGAAGGAGTCAAAGGCCGCGCCCGGGCTTCCGCCCGGCATTTCGACCCCGTTGATAAAAACCTCTCCGGCGGCCGGACCCCCACCTCGAATGACGCGGGCCGCAGAAAAAACTGAACCGATGATGTCCAGGCGACTGCCTGCAGGGCGTAACGAGAGGTCGTCATTGGCATGGATGCGACCGTCGACGGTCGCATCAGCGGACCCATCGAAATCATCTTTGCCATCGGCGAAGGACACGTAGCTGAAGGCAGGCTCCAGCACTGCGTGCACCCGGTGGGTCGTTCGCCTGCGACCAATGAAGGCCTGGCACTCGATGTCGAATGTGCGCTCTGCCAGGCGTTGAACCCGGAAAGCGAACTTCTGGGGACGCTGGCCGAGTCCATAGCTCTGGTCCGGGTTCGATCCTGGGATCCAGTCAAAAACGTAGTACCCGTTGGCATGCTGCTCGGCCACATCGGTCGCGATGCCCAGGGGATTCACCTGCGGTGTTCTACTGCCATCGCTGTTGTGGGTGTAAGCGGTAAAGTTGCTCCGAGCAAAAGCATTCTCAGCGATGCTAATGCCGGCTTCAGCCATATAGAAGAGCTCGGCATCGGTTCTGGCGTCGAGAGCGAAGCGGTTGTCGTGGACCACATTCGAGATCAGCGTCATCACCGCCAGGAAACAGAGAGGCGTCAGCAGGACAGCCAGTATCATCAGGAATCCGCGTCGTTTCATTGGTTCCTCAGGAAAACCTCAGTGGAGTAAGTCTCTCGGGCTCTCGGTCCGCGGGGCATGTCCCGTTCGAAAGTGACTCTCATGCTAATTCGGTCTCGATGAGCACTCAAGACATTGAACTCGAGAGCATCGAGATAGGTGTCAAAGACCCGCATGCCCCCGGGAGGAAGGGCGGAAAAGTCTATGGAGGCTGGCAATCCCGCCGAGGTTGGCAGCACTCCATTCACGGTGTGAATTACCACCTGGAGGGCGTACGGATTGGCGGGGTCGACCGGTTGCCTGGGCCGAGTGTAGACACCCACGACGGAGAATAGGCCGATGCGAGGGTCGTCGCTCTCCGGGACGACCGCGACCAGTGACCTTCCAGGAGTTTCCAGAGCTGGTAAGTCGTTGTAGTTGTGACCGCCAAAGGATAACGGACTGTCGGTGAAGACGAAGCTGGCTTTGCGCAGAGTAGTCGAGAGCCTGTCCAGTAGGGCGCGGTTGGCCTTGCGCGGGTCGAGGCGGGACTCGGCCCCGGCTCGACCCCGGGAGGCCAGCTCCAGCGCCCCAAAGGCTACGCTCACGATCAAAGAGAAGAGCGCGCACGCCACCAGCAACTCGGCCAGGCTGTGGCCTGCTGGTCTTCTCATCGTGAGTAAACCATCGTGGTCAGGCGAACCAGCGGCGAGCCGACCGGCTGGGGAACGTTCGAGCCGGGGTCGGCGGCCTCCCATATGGCCACTGACAGCCGTTTTAGGCCAGGTTCGGCCGGGGTGATAACGTCCAGCCGGTAGACCAGATCATTGCTCGCGTCTGCGAATGCGTAGACACCCGGCGAGAAAGAGTCCAGAGCTGAGAAGCTGGCCTTTTCGCGGGCTTTGAAGCAGCGTTGCTCCATAATCTTCTGTCCCAGAAAGGTTGCTGACGAAAGTTGGCGGTCGGTTTCAGTCAGGCGAGTGCTGTTGATCACGGCCGCCACCAAGCCCAATGCCAGCGCTGCCACCATGGCGAGCGCCACGAGAACTTCCGCCAGAGAGATGCCCCGCTGCATGCTAACCTCTATTGTTACACAAGAAGACTTCTTTGGCAGGGTTATAGTAGGAAGTTCCACTGAAACGTGGAGCGCTGCGTGCGACCAGGTGGCCCTGGTCGAACATAGTTTTCAGGGTTGACAGCCCCGTGGTGCCATGGTAATCTACCGTTTGCGCCCGACTTGTGGCGCTGTAAGCTGGTCTTTGACAACTGGATAACGGTTTTTGTGAAGTGCACCTGTTGATTAAGTTGC
>BTUM01000126.1:0-17187 GCA_045863235.1 Candidatus Xenobia bacterium
GGACCCATGAAAATGACGAAGATCAGCAGGTTTAATCAGCGAAAGCGCGGCGACCCCCTGCGATTCTCAAACAATCGCGCCGTTCTCTAAGGGCGCGGCCGAAAGCCCAGCTCGACCAGGTAGCCCGGGCGCCGCAAGGCCTCCACCATCTTCGCCTCAAAGGCAAAGAATCGGTTGCTGTCCGGGTGCATGATGGCCAGCACGTCGGGCCCGGCCAGCTCGGCCATCAGCAGGCCGAGCCGGGCGTAGGCCGCTTCCTCGTCGGCGCCCGGAGGGCGCTGCAGCACGTCCACCGAGAGCCAGGCCTGGTGTGACTCGAACAGATTGCGCTGCTCCGGATCACGGATGCTGTTGAGCACCGCCAGGCGGTCTTCCTTGCTCATTGGCTCGAGGTAGTTCGAAGGCCGGTGAATAAAGGCCAGCGTCCAGCCGTCGTTCAACTCGATGGTGGTGTAACCCGGGTCGTTATCCCGAATGAGCTTGCCCTCCTGGCCATAGGCCCGCTTGACCAGGGCCTGAAGCTGGGAAGGGGCGTCATCCCGGGCTCCCTCCAGCAAATACATCAGGCTGATCAAGGCCTCGTCGGTCGAGGAGCGGGGGGAAGGGGTCGCGGAGGCTGAAGGGGTCGGCCCCGATGGGGCGGAGCCGCAGCCCGCCGCCAGCAGCCCGATCAGCAGCCAGGCCGAGAGCCGTCTCACGACATGAAGCGCACGTTGACGTAGTTGACCATCGTGTCGCTCAGCACCCCTTCCAGGCAACGTTCCATCCAGAAGTAGCTTTTCATCTGCAGAATGTGGCCCTGGCTGTCCTCTTTGAGAATCTTGCTCTCCACCGGGGCGGTCGGCTTGGCGCGATCCAGCACCAGCTCCACCACCTGGTCGCGGAACAGAGCCCGGTTGGCGGCCCGATCCACCTCCAGGTAATATTCCTGGCCGCCTACCCGGCCCCACATCCTGTCGGTGCCGTTGTGGCGCTCCACGAAGTAGCCGTCACGCTCGTGGTGGCGCTGGTAAGTCTCCAACGTTCCGAAGAACTTGGGCTTTTGCATGAACGGTCCGCCATCCTCGGGGCAGTAGGTGTCGCAGTTGCCGCACTCATTGCAGAAGTCGGCGTAGACGGCCCACTGCTTGTCCTTCTTGACCCGCAGCACGAAGGCTTCCTCGGGCAGCACCTGGCCGTGCAGCACCTTGAAGTTACGCCCCTCCACCTCGAAGGGCTCCACCGGATAGGTGAAGTTGGCGTCGTTGGGGCAGACCGGCACGCACTTGTCGCAGGCCAGGCAATCGAACAGGTAGAGGGCCGAGCCCACCTTCTTGGGCGCGGTGTTGTTCTTGGAGACGTGGTAGCGCGGATTGGCCCGCGCCTCGGCGGCGTAGAGGGGCGTGTTGCGCAGGGCCGCAGCCCGTACCAACTTGTGGCGCAGGGCTGTGGCTTCTCCCGCCGGCAGTTTGCCGGCCAGCACCGCCGCCGTGTCGCTCGAGCTCGCCTCCAGGTCGGACTTGAGTGCCGCCTTCAGGTCGGGATCGCCGACACACTCCTCCAGCGCTTCCAGGCCTTGCTTGCGGGTCTTGAGAATGAAATCCCCCAGGTCTCGCACGCCCAGCTTCTTCATCTGGCCCTCCAGGTTCTGGAGGTAGGTGAACTGACGGGCATAACCGCGCGTCTTGAGCAGGTCGGTGCAGGAGGTGATGGGGGCCAGACCGAGCGAGACCGCGTCGGGGAAGTTCTCCTTTTCGATGCCGGCCGCGAAGGTGATGGGGAAACGATCGCCCACCAGTTTGCGCCACTCTTCCACCAGGGTCACGGCGATGACGTGCAGCGGCGGGCCACTCATGTACATGACCTCGTCGGAGAAGTAGCCCTGGTTGTTGATCACCTCCAGGGTATTGGAGAACTTCACGCCCAGCCCCAGCCCGCGCTTTGTGGCTTCCGGCTCGAGACGGTCCACGATAGCCACGGCCTCTTCCAGGCTGAGCGAAGTCTCGATGGCTTTGGGGTTGATGGTCAGGTGGTCATAGCCCATCACCTCGCGCAGCAGGCTATTGAGGTATTTCTCCTCGAGCTGGGTGGGGTTGAGCTTGATGACGGTGCTGACCCCCACCTCGGTCAGCAGGAAGTGGACGATGCGCTCGATCTCGTCCTTGGGGCAACCGTGGAAGGTGGACAGGGTAATGCTCTTCACCAGATCGGTCTTGAACGGGATGTCGCGCAGATGCTTGAGCTCGTCGGGGATCAGCTGGCGCAGCTCGGCGATCTTGGCGCTGGCGTCCTGGGTGGACTCGATGAACGACCGCACCGGCTGCGAGGAGATCCCCTTGAGGTCATAGCCAACCGACAGGTCCAAAATGGTGTCGGTGGCCTCCAGGTTGCGCTCTCCCAGGCCGAGCACGTCGAGGTGGCGGAGCATGTCGATGATCATCGAGCTGGCCACGTACTCGGTCAGGCTGTCGGCCAGGCGCAGCTCCTGGGACCACTCCACGTTGAAGCCCACATTGCCGGCGTAGATGCAGGGCCGGCTGATCTTCAGCTCGTCGAGGATCTGGACCGTTTTGAGCTCGACGATGCGCGAGCCACCCAGCCAGGACAGGATGATGTTCTGGATCAGCTGATCCTGCGGCCCCGCGGCCGGGCCGGTCACGGTCGAAGCGCGCATGCCGTGGAAGAGGACCGACAGGTCCAGTCCCTCGGCCGGTCTCCAGAACTTGCTGGCGGGCAGATCGTAGATCTGCTGGTGGGCTTTCAACTCGTGAAAGATCCGCCGCAGGTGGAGCGGGAGAGGGAGTGGATACAGTTCTGCCATTCAGCCTCCTCGGTCAGTGGTCGCGTGTCTGCGCATTCGAACTGCGTTAGAAGATTGCCTGCGGACAGGAGTTCGGCGCCAGGAAGGCATACATGGTCAGGTCCCAAACCCGAAACCGGAGGAATCAAAGCATGACCACGCAGACCGCGCCCTTTTCCGTGCCCGCGCTGGCTTACGCCTTCAACGCGCTGGAGCCGCATATCGATGCCAAGACCATGGAGATCCACCACGACAAGCACCATCAGGCCTACGTCACCAACCTGAACAAGGCTCTGGAAGGACACCCCGACTGGCAGAACAAGACCATCGAGGAGATCCTCAAGAACCTCAACAACGTGCCCGAGGCCATCCGCATGGCGGTGCGCAACAACGGTGGCGGACATCACAACCACACCCTGTTCTGGGAGGTGATCGGCCCCAACGCCGGCGGTGAGCCCACCGGCGAGCTGGCCGAGGCCATCAAGGCCACCTTCGGAGACTTCGCCTCCTTCAAGGAGAAGTTCGGCCAGGCCGGCATCACCCGCTTCGGCAGCGGCTGGGCCTGGCTGGTGGTCAAGGGCGGCAAGCTCGAGATCACCTCCACCCCCAACCAGGACAGCCCTCTCACCGATGGCGCCACCCCCATCCTGGGGTTGGACGTGTGGGAGCACGCCTACTACCTCAATTACCAGAACCGTCGCCCCGACTATGTGGCCGCCTTCTGGAACGTGGTCAACTGGAAAGCGGTCAGCGAGAAGTACGCAGCCGCGAAGTAGTCAGTGAGGGCCGGACCTGCTAAGGTCCGGCCCTTACCGGGTGGTGACTTTGTCCCACTGGGGGTGAGCTTGAATGAACCTGGTCAATAGCTTCTACGCCGGCCAGTGCGCCGTTCTCGAGCTGGTTACCGGTGGGGCTGCTTTGACCCGGGTGCTGGAGGCCATCGTCGAGTTGATCGAGGAGCAGACCCCCGGGGCGGTTTGCTCCATTCTTCTCTATGATGAAGTGAGCCGGACCGTGCGCCACGGGGCCGCCCCCAACCTGCCCGCGGTCTACTCCCAGCAGATCGACGGTCTGGCCATCGGGCCCGCGGTCGGATCCTGCGGGGCCGCGGCTTATCATCGCCAGCGGGTCATCGTGGAGGACATCGCCACACACCCCAACTGGGGCCCCTTCAGCCATCTGGCTTTGCCTCACGGCCTGCGCGCCTGCTGGTCGAGCCCTATCCTCTCCCCGGAGAAAGAGCTGCTGGGCACGTTCGCCATCTACTATCGCGAGGCGCGCGGTCCCCGCCCGGAGGAGATCGACCTGGTCGATACGGCGACCCACCTGGCGGCTATCGCCATCCTGGGCGAGCGGACCGAGCGCAACCTGCGTGAGAGCGAAGCCCGGGCCCACCACCTGGCCCGCCTCTACGCGGTCTCGAGCAGTGTCAACGAAGCCCTGGTGCGCATCGGCGATCAGCAGGAAGCGTTCGCTCTAGCGTGCCGCATTCCGGTTGAAAAGGGTCTCGCCCAGTTGGCCTGGGTCGGGGTCTACCGGGAAAGCCAGGGACGTATCGAGCTCCGGGCCCGCTACGGGCCGGCCTCGGGCTACGTCGAGTCAGTCGAGTTGCGGCTCGACGATGAGGCCACTCGTTCGGGCCCTGCAGCCCGAGCCATCCTGACCGGACAGGTCGCGGTCTCCAATGACATCGAGAACGACCCCTACTTTCGCTTCAAGTCCGAAGCGCAGGCCCACGGCCTCCGTTCGTGCGCCATCTTCCCCATGCGGCTGCCGGAGGGAAACAGGGGCGTCCTGGCCATCTACGCGGGCGCAACGGGTTGCTTTGGAGGAGAGGAGATCCGGGTGCTGGGCTCGGTGGCCGATCACCTGTCGCTCTGTCTCGAGTCGCTCGAGCGCGAGTCCCAGCGCCGGCAGGCCGAAACTCTGCTGCGCATCGCCGGCCAGGCCGCCCGCCTGGGGGGGTTCTCCCTGGAGTGGCCGGACGGCCGGGTGATCTGCTCGGACGAGATCTGTCACCTCTACGATCTGCCCTCCGGCACCGCCCCCACCGTGGAACAGCTCGAAGCCGCCTGCGACCCGGAGTTTCGCGAGCAGGTGAGGGCCAGACTGCAAGAGTGCGCCCTCCAGGGAACCTCCTTCGATCTGGAGGCACCTGTTCGAACGGCCACCGGTCGACAGCTCTGGGTGCGCATGGTGGGCCAGGCCGAGCGCAACGCAGCCGGTGAGATCGTGCGCGTGCAGGGCGCCATTCAAGACCGAAGCGACCACCGCAAGCTGGAAGAACAACTGCGCCAGTCGCAAAAGATGGAGGCCATCGGCCTGCTGGCCGGGGGAGTGGCCCACGACTTCAACAATCTGCTGACGGTGATCTTGACCTACACCGATCTGATTCGGGGCGAGCTCAAGGAGGGTGACCCCCTGCGAGCCTCCATCGAGGAGATCGACCGGGCCGGCGAGCGGGCCGCCCAACTGACTCGCCAGTTGCTGGCCTTCAGCCGCAAGCAGGTCCTGCAGCCGCGCGTGGTGGACCTCAACGTGGTGGTGACGGAGCTCGAGAAGTTGCTGGGCCGACTGCTGGGGGCCGACATCGATCTGAGCCTGGCCCTCGAGCAGGCACCGGTCAGGGTGCTGGCCGATCCGGGGCAGCTCGAGCAAGTCATCGTCAACCTGGCCGTCAACGCGCGTGACGCCATGCCCGGCGGGGGCTACCTGACCATCGAGACCTCTCAGGTGGTCCTGGACCAGTCCTTCGCCGCCGACCACCACGGAGTGACACCCGGGCCTTATGTCATGCTGGCCGTGACCGATACCGGCATCGGGATGGACGCAGCCACCCGCCAGCGCATCTTCGAGCCCTTCTTCACGACCAAGGAAACCGGCAAGGGCACTGGTCTTGGACTGTCCACCGTCTACGGGATCGTGACCCAGAGCGGCGGCCACCTCTGGGTCTACAGCGAGCCGGGGAGCGGCACCACCATCCGGGTCTACCTGCCCCGCGTCGACCAGGAAGGCCAATCCGGCGGTCAGGAGATGGTCACCCCCGGCTCGCTGCGCGGACACGAGACCCTGCTTTTGGTGGAGGATGACGAGCAGGTGCAGAAGGTGGTGCGCACCACCTTGAGCCGCAATGGCTACAACGTGCTGACGGCCCGCAACGGGGGGGAGGCGTTCTTGATCTGCGAGCAGTACAATGCCCGCATCCATCTCTTGCTGACCGACCTGGTGATGCCCCGCATGAGCGGCCGTGAGCTGGCCGAGCGCCTGGCGCCGCTGCGCCCGGAGATGAAGGTGCTGTACGTCTCGGGCTACACTCAGGACTCGATCGTGCGCCATGGTGCGCTGGAGGCCGGGGTCTGTTTCCTGGCCAAGCCGCTCACGCCCGACGCGCTCTTGCGCAAGGTACGCGAAGTGCTTGATTGCTCGAGCGAAGCACAAAAGTCGGGTCCGTAGCCACCCGGTCAGGCATACCGTTCTTTCAAAGTCTCGATCACATAGCTGCCAAGCAGTTTGATCTCGGGCGTCTCATAGCCCAGGAAGCGAATGCCGTGGCGGTCGCCGACCCCATCGGGATCGGGCCGATTGGAGACCACCCGACCGTTGATCGCCAGAGCGGGCAGCTTGCGATAAGGGCCAAGCGAGATCCGCACCAGCGTCCCGGGGGAAAGCTCCTCGGCGGTGCGGCACAAAAGTCCGCCCACGCCCAGGTTGAGCAGCTCGCCTGGCCGGTCGGCCCCGCCTTCCAGCGGCCGCAGCACGACCGGGAGCTGCAGGTCGACGCGCAGGGCCCGGCGGCGGTAAAGCCGGCGGTCGTCGAATCCGAGCTCTTGCAGCAAGACCTGAACCCAGGAGAACCTGAGATTGTCGCTGTTGTCGTCATAGGCAAGACCAAACTCGACGAAGGCACGGTTGCGCTGCCGGCGCGTCCAGATCACCCGGCAACGAAGTCTCTGCCTTCCGGTGGGAACCCCGCCCGGCCGATAGGAGACCAGCACCAGCGAGTCTTTACGCGGAGGGCGCTCCACCTCGGGAACCACCAGCCGCAGTCCCTGTGAGCTGATGTCGGTGACCCTGGCGGCGAACATGGCCTCGCCTAGCTTGACGATCACCGGGTAGTCGCAGCGCATCCTCACCAGTTGACGACGGTCCTCGAGCCCGGGCAGATCGCGTTGGCGACCGAGCACGAGACCTTTCAAGCCTTGGACCAGATGCTTGAACACCACTAAATCTTCAAGTTTCTGGCAAACCTGACCTGCCAGGGCCTCGGTACAGTCCGGCGCATTGACTGTGCGATGAATTCTAAACAGGTAGAACTTCGTCGCATCGCCCGTGTCACAACACTTTGGAAGCGGTTCGAAACAAGTTTCTCACCGCACGTTTCGTGGCACGGTCAATGCGACGAAGTTTAAGTGTGAGCCAGATCACTTCCGTCCGAGCGTGGTTTCTGTTACAATGATGTTAACAGCAGCCTGGTCGGGTTCACCGCAATACTACCTTCAAGACCCCCAAACAAGGAGGAGGACGCGATGGAAACCCCGGTCACGGCACAGTCAGCGACCAGCGAGGAGCCGATCATGCAGGTTTACGCGATTCCAAACAACTGGATGTACTGGGTTGCCGGGCTTTCCACATCAGTTCTCGCCACGCAATCTGTCCAGTTCGGGTCGCCCCAGCAGCTGGCCTACCTCGTCTTGTCACTGCTCTTCATGTGGGGCTTCGTGCGCCAGTAGCTCGAGCCAGGCAGCTGACAGAGTTGGGCCGGCTCTCCGGTCCCCGAGGCGCCGACAGGCGCCTTTCTCTTTTGCGACCAGAGCTTGAGCGAAGGAAACTCCGCCCGGTCACGAAACTTTCCAGCCAACGACAGTCTCGCGCGTTCGAATCAATTCAAGGCGGCGCGGAGCTGAAGTCAATTTGCTGAACAGCACCGCGCAGAATGCAGCGCGCGGCGCCTCACACGCGAGGAGCGATACGGTATCAAGAAGCCAAAAGGCCACATTCTCGGCCTGAAACCCAGCCAGATTCAACGGCTCCAGAAACTTGCCCAGAGGCGCATTCCGCCCGACGAGGTGATCTCGGTCGAGCTGGCGCGGAGTCTGTGCGAGTTGTCTCGAGAGCTCGGACGCCAGGTCGGCCTGCTCGTCGACCGCCGTGGACGCATCGAGGACCTGATCGTGGGCGATGCCCGCCAGATCACTCTGACCGAGATGGGCCGCTACCGGGTGGGCAAGTCTCGTTTCCGGGGCCTGCGCTTCCTGCACACCCATCTGCGGGGCGAGCCTTTGAGCCACGATGACCTCACCGACCTGGCCTTGCTGCGCTTTGACCTGATCGCCGCGCTGGAAGCGCAGGAGAACGGGCTGCCCGGCCGTCTGCACTGGGCCTATCTGCGGCCCGGAGCCGAGGACGCCGAGCCCTGGGTGGTGGAGACTCCCACCACGGTCCACGAGCTCGAGCTCGACTTTACCCAGTTCATCAGTGACCTGGAAGAAGAGTTCGCCAGCCTGGTGCATCGCTCGCGCAAGGTCGGAAGCAACAAGAAGCGGGCCGTGCTGGTGGGAGTCACCACCGACCGGCTTGATCAGCTCGAGGAGAACCTGGAAGAGCTGCGCGACCTGGCCGAATCGGCCGGACTCGAGGTGGTGGACGTGGTGGCCCAGCGCCGGCCCAGGTTGGATCCCAAGTTCGTGGTGGGCAGCGGCAAGATGAAAGAGCTGTACATCCACTGCATGCAAAAGCGGGCCGACATGATCGTGTTCGAAGGGGAGCTGTCGGGCTCGCAGGTGCGCGCCATCTCCGAGTTCGGCGATCTGGAGGTGTGGGATCGAACCCAGCTGATCCTGGAGATCTTCGCCGATCGGGCCCAGAGTCGCGGGGGCAAGCTGCAGGTCGAGCTGGCCATGCTGAAGTACAGCCTGCCCCGCCTGGTCTTACGCGACGACTTCCTGAGCCGGCTGACGGGCGGAATCGGGGCGCGCGGTCCGGGCGAGACCAAGATCGAGGAGCTCAGGCGCCAGGTGCGCGATCGCATCGCCCGGCTCGAGCGCGAGCTCGAGGGGCTCTCGCGCGAGCGCGCCCTGCGTCGCACCCAGAGGCGCCGAGCCGGCATACCGGTGGTCTCCATCATCGGCTACACCAACGCCGGCAAGTCGACCTTGCTCAACACGCTGACCGGCAGCAAGGTGCTGGCCGAGAACCGGCTCTTCGCCACCCTGGACCCCACCTCGCGGCGGCTCTGGCTGGCCCCGGGACGGGAAGCCATTCTGACCGACACGGTGGGCTTCATCCGCGAGCTGCCCGATGAGCTGGCCCGGGCTTTCCGAGCCACGCTGGAAGAGCTGGGGGAAGCCGACCTGCTGCTCCACCTGGTGGACATGTCCAACCCCCACTTTGCCGATCAGGTCATGGCGGTGGAGCAGATCCTGGCCGACCTGGCCCTGGACAATCTGCCCGTACTGATGTGCTTCAACAAAGTGGACGCGGTTTCGCCCGCCGAGCGGGCCGACATCCTGGCCACCTGGACCGCCCCGGCCATTTCGGCCCGTGACCCGGACTCGCTGCGTCCATTGCTGACGGCCCTCGAGCAGGCTCTGGCGGCCTGCTCGGCTCCCCAACCGGAAGAAACCCCGGCTTGAACCGGGTCTCGAAACTTGTTTCGAAAAAGTTCCTGAATTGCAAGTGGCACGCGCGATGCGACGAAGTTCAACCGGATGAAAATTCATGGCGCTGTCAATGCGCCGGACTGTAATGGCACCGGAGGGGACCGCCTGTCGGACGTAGAAAACTGAACGTGCGGGAGTAGATCGGCCGGGCGACTGGCCGTAGGCTGGGGCGAAAAGGGGCACAGAGTTCCGGAATGTCTTGGACCTCCGGGTTACAACTGAAGGTGGTCGAGGGGCAGGAGCGCGGACGCACGATCCGTCTTGACCACCCTGAAGTCACGCTGGGGCGCGCGCAAACGAAAGGCGAGCGGGCCCCAGGCTGGATTTTCTTCAATGAGCCCACCGTCTCTCGGGTTCACGCCATTTTGAGCTGGGATGACAGCCGCAAGCACTACATCCTGAATCATCGCTCCAAGACCAACGCCAGCCTGGTCAATGGCTCCCCCGTCGACCACCACCCCATCACCATCGGTACCCGCCTGCAACTCGGCTTGCTGGTGCTCGAGATGCAGAGCGCCGAGGCCGCCAACACCGCGCGCAGCGGACGACTCGGCGACGCCGTCACCGGCCCCGAGAAGAAAAAAAACGAATCGGTGGTGGGACCGATCCTGGAGGCACTCTCGAACCTGGGTGAGGAGAAGCCCGCTCCCAGCCGTCCGAGCACGGGCTCCGGGCTCCTCAAGCCCCCCACCAAGACCGCCGATGGGCCTGATCCCTGGTCGAGCTTCAACACCAACGCCAGCGCCAGTGCCAACCCGTTTCGGACTCTGGCTCCGCCAGCCCCCGCCCCACCCGACTTCACGGTGCTCGAGCCTGAGCTGGAGGATGCGACCGGGGCCAGTGCAGAGCGCCCGGCCGCTTTCCGCCTCATCGTCGCTGAAGGGCCCGACAAGGGGCGCAGGTTCCCTTTGCTCGAGAGCGTGCTGATCATTGGCCGCTCGCTCGGCTCGGCCGACCCCCGCATGGATGTCGGCGTGCTGCTGCAAGACGACGAGCTGCCCTCCGAGCAGGCCATGCTGGTCTGGCAGGGGCGAGAGCAGGCCTACGGCATTCTCCAGGCGGACGGAACCTCGGTTGAGATCAGGGTGCGGCGCACCGTGAATGGCGCGCCTCGCGAGCTGCGGGTGGGCCGCGACGCCCCTGTCCTGCTGCAAGAGGGGGACGTGCTGCAGATGGGCAAGTCGGTGCTCATCCTGCGCCGAGCCGATGGCCAGGGGTCCCGCCGCTCGCCCGCCCCGGCCCCGGCCCGCTCCCCCTTCCGACCTTCGGTCCAGCTCGCGGGTCCGCAGAGCAGCTCCCCGGCCGAGCTGGACACACCCGAAGAGGACGAGCCCGGCTGGGAGGCCTCGGCGGGCGACGAGGTGCGCACCCCGCACAGCCTGGTGGGAGACGGTCCGGCCTATCCGGGGGGAGTGCCGGCCTTTTCGCCCGCATCCGACGACCCGTGGTCCAACGCGGCCAGCATCCGGCCCCCGGCCCCGCCGGCGCCGCTCGCCCCTCTCCCCCCGGCCCCGGAAGCCCGGCCGGCCCCGCCGCGCACCGCTCCCGTGTCGCCGCCGGCTCCCGAGCCTGACTTGCCAGACGTGCCCAAGCGTCCCGTCGAACCGACATTCCTGGGTCCCACCCGCCCCGGCAGCCCGCGCCGACCGGTTTCCCTGGCCGAAACGGCGGTTGGGGCCTCTTCTGCGCCCCCTGCACCCCCTGCAGAGCCCCTCAAGCCTCCCCGCTCCATCCCGCCGCTGAGCACCGCCATGCGCGAGACGGTGCAGCCGGGGCAGGGAGCCTCAGCCCAGGTCGACCTGGCCGAGATGGGGACCATCGGAACCAGTCCCAAGCGGACCGCTCCCGAGGCTGCCGCACCGCCCCAGCGCGATCCCTCGGGGACGACCCAGCGCATTCAGCTGGGCAGCCTCATGGAGTCGCCCATCGGCGAGGACCTGCCCGACCTGGGCGCCCTGACCTGGCCCTGGCGCTTCCGGGCCGACTACGTCTTCGACTACCTCAAGGGAACGCGTCGGGGCTGCCAGATCTCCCTGGTGGGGGCGGAGATGACCGAGGACCGGGTCATCAACATCGGCTGTCCGGGCGAGCGCCTCAACGACATCGAGGTGGGCGGACAGAGCGTCACCAACTCCCAGGCCCAGCTGCGCTTCCGCACCGGTCGCTTCAGCCTGCTCAACCAGGGCCCTCCCGACGTGGTCTTTATCAACCGCGTGCCCATGAAGACGGGCGATCAGGTGGTGCTGGTGACAGGCGACCTGATCGAGACCGGCGACACCCAGGTGCGCTTTCTCGAGCGCCGCGTGGTGGAGACCCTGTCGAGCTACCTGGTGGAGGTGGAGAGCGGCGTAGACGCCGACCAGGGCAGGCAGTTCCATTTCAACAAGCAGCGCGTGTTGATCGGGCGGGGCAAGAACTGCGACATCCACCTCAACGACCTGGAGGTCTCCCGCCTGCACGCCTGCCTGGTCTACCGCGACGGGCGCTTCTACCTGCAGCACCGCTCCGACACCAATCCCACTTTCGTCAACGGCATGTCGGTCTTGCCCGGCTCCGAGCGGATGATCACTCCCGACGACCGCATCCGCCTCTCGAGCCTTACCGTGCTGCGCTTCGTCTTGAAGGGCATGCCGGCCGGGCCCAACGAGAAGAGCCAGCCGGGGAGCCGCGGGCTGACCCGCAAGTAGATGCCCCCGCCCCATCCCCAGCTGCTGGCCGAGCCGGAGCAGGTTATGAACGGCTTGATCCGGGGTCTGGCCGGCTCGGTCGTGGGCAGCGGAGGCCTGGGCGACGAGCACCCCGGCCTGGCCGGACTGGCCCTGGTGAACGCCCTGGCACCCCATTTCTCGCCTCAGGATGAGGATCCGGTTCCGAGCTGGGCTCCCTGGTTGAGCTCGATCCTGGTGCGCCGAGGCGAGGCCCTGGGCGAGTATCTGCGGGTCACCTGCGGAGGAGCCCAGGGAGCCACTTTCCCGGCTGCCCTGGCCTCCGGACGGTTGCTGGCCACGGGCATGTCCGACCCGGCCTGCGCCTACCCCCTGCAAGCCTGGCTGCAGAGCCTGCTGGCCAGGCCCGACGGCGACAGGCTCGATCAGACCTGGGATCTCTTCACCGAGGGACTGCGCGAGCTGGAGACCGACCCCGATCCCCTGCGCGTGCGCCGCGGTCAGCAAGCTTGCCGGGACGTCTTTCACGGTCTGCAAGAGCTGGAGAAACCCGATGTCGAAAAGGCCGCCGGTTACTTCCGGGGGGGCGCCGACATGCTGCAAGAGGTCTTTCTGGAGAGTCTGAAGTCGGCTTTCCAGGCCGGGCCCACCGGCGCCACGGCGGTGAACTGGACGGTGCACGCCCTGGTGGCCGTGGCCGATGGCCTGGTGACCGCCGACGCCGCCACCATGCCCCTGGACTGGCTCGAAGATCTGCACGCTCGGACCTACTACGCCTTCGAGCGCGAGGTGGTGGCCCTGGAGTCTGCCGACTCGCTCTGGAGCGGAGTGGAGCAGGCCCGCCAGGGGCTCGACAGCGTGACCGAGGCCCTCACCGCCTGCCGGGTGTCGGCCGGCGAGCGGGCGGCCCTGGGGGCCGCCCTGCAACAGTTGGCCAAGGGAGGGCGAGAGCTGGCCGCGGCCAACCGCCTGTTCCGGGAAGCGCGCGACCGGCTGGGCTCCATTCCCTGCGTGAGCTGCGGAGCCAGCAATCCGGTTACGGCGCGGGTATGCACCTGCGGGTCGGCCCTGGTCATCCAGGCTGGCACCATCACGAGTCGCCAGCTCTCGTTGCAGCTCAAGGGCTTGCTGCTGGCCTGCGAGCAGCTCCAGAACGAGCTCTCCGGTCCCGAGGAGTTTGCCCCCAGCCTGCAACGCGCCTACCGGGTGCTGAGCCGGGCCGAGTATGGCCTGACCCGCCTCCCCCCCCTCGAGACGGTAGGGTTGGAGGCCTTCGGAAGCAGCGAGATCTTGCGCTCGGCCCTGGCCGAGTATCGGGGCGCCCTGGATGAGTTGCAGCGCTATCTCGCCGAGCAGCGCCCAGGCCGGCTCTTCTCGGGCATCCGGCAGCTGGTGGCGGCCGGGCGACGGCTCGAGCAGTTGCGCGATCTGGGCGGGCCGATAGAGGCTGAGGCCGTCTTTGGCGAAGAAGCTGTAGGATGAAGACGCACGTCTACACCATCGACAACCTGTGCTGCGCCACCGAGGAGCAGCTGATCCGAAACCGGCTCAGCCGCATCCAGGGGGTGTCGTCGCTCGACTTCAACCTGCTCGAGCGCCAGCTGACGGTGCACCACGAGCTCGATGGCGACACGCCCATCCTGACCGCCCTGACCGCCATCGGGTTGCCGGCCCGTACTGCGCAAGCTCCTCCGAGCGCCCCCGCCTGGCGCTACCACCTGCCTCTGGCCCTGAGCGGGGTGGCGGCCATGGCCTCGGAGGTGGTGGCCTGGACCACCGGCGTCGAGCGCAGCCTGCCGGTGGTGGCTCTGGCTCTGGCCTCCATGGCCCTGGGGGGCCGGGAAACGCTTTTCAGGGGCTGGGTAGCTCTCACCAATCGCACCCTGAACATCAACTTCCTGATGACCATCGCGGTCATCGGGGCCGCCTGCCTGGGCCAGTGGCCCGAGGCGGCCATGGTCACCTTCCTGTTCGGGCTGGCCGAGCGTATCGAGGAGAGCTCGCTCAACCGGGCCCGCAACTCCATCCGGGCCCTGATGGAGCTGACGCCCGACAAGGCCCTGGTCAAGAGCAGCTGCTGCTCGGACTGGCACGAGGTGCCGGCCGAGGAGGTGCGGGTGGGCCAGCGGGTCCAGGTGCGGCCAGGGGGCCGCGTGCCTCTGGACGGAGTCGTGGTGGCGGGCTCCTCTTCGGTCAACCAGGCGCCCATCACGGGCGAGAGCATGCCGGTGGAGAAGAACCCTGGCGACCCGGTGTTCGCCGGGACCGTGAACGAGAACGGCACTTTCGAGTTCGAGGTCACGGCCAACCGGGGCAACACCACCCTCGACCGCATCGTGCAGTCGGTGCAGCAGGCGCAGGCCCAACGCGCCCCCACCCAGCGCTTCGTGGACCGTTTCGCGGCCGTCTACACCCCGCTGGCGTGCCTGGCGGCGGTGCTGGTGGCGCTGTTGCCGCCTCTTCTCTTCAGCCAGCCAGTGCTGCCCTGGATCTACAAAGCGCTGGTCATGCTGGTGATCGCCTGCCCCTGCGCCCTGGTGCTCTCCACCCCGGTGACGGTGGTGAGCGGCCTGGCGGCCGCGGCCCGACGAGGCATCCTGGTCAAGGGTGGGGTGTTTCTCGAGCACGGCTGCAAGCTGCGGGCCCTGGCCCTGGACAAGACCGGCACCCTGACGGTGGGACGCCCCGGCGTCACCGAGGTGGTGATCTGGAAGAAAGAGCTCTCCCGCGAGCGGGTCATCGAGCTCGCGGCCAGCGTCGACGCGCAGTCGGAGCATCCCACCGCGGCCGCCATCGTGCGAGCTCACCAGGGAGCCCTGCTTGAAGTCACCGAGTTCGCTGCGCTGCCGGGGCGCGGGGCCCGAGCCACCTGCGAGGGCAGGTCGTACTTCGTGGGCAACCACCGGCTGGTGGAGGACCAGAAGGTCTGCAGCCCCGAGCTGGAGGAGGTGCTGTTCCGTATCGAGTCCACCGGGCAGACGGCCGTGGTGCTCTTCACCGACAGTGAGGTTTTAGCCGTCTTCGCGCTGGAGGATACCGTCCGGCCCAACGCGCGCAAGGCGGTGGAGGCCTTGCAGCGCATGGGCCTGCACACCATCATCCTGACCGGGGACAACCCGCTCACGGCCGCCCGGGTAGCCGCCTCGGTAGGGGTGGAGGACGCCCGCGGCAACCTGTTGCCGGACGAGAAGCTGCAGGCCCTGGAGCAGCTGATCAAGGTGCACGGCCAGGTGGGGATGGTGGGGGACGGAGTCAACGACGCGCCCGCCCTGGCCCGCAGCTCGATCGGCTTTGCGCTGGGCGCTGCCGGCACGGCCACGGCCCTGGAGACGGCCGACGTGGCCTTGATGGAGGACGACCTGGAGAAGCTGCCCGAGTTCGTGCGCCTCAGTCGGCTCACGGTCAATGTGCTGCGCGAAAACATCGGCTTCTCCATCGGTCTGAAGGCCCTCTTCTTCGCCCTGGCCCTGCAGGGCACGGCCACCCTGTGGATGGCCGTGTTCGCCGACATGGGCGGCAGCTTGATCGTGGTGCTGAACGGGCTCCGGCTACTGCGCTTTCGCTGAGCTTTAGAAGAGCTTGCACACCTGACCGGGGTGATGCCGGGCTGATGAGGTACCTGGAGGTAGCCGACAGACCATGCTCAGCCGAGCCCCGCTGTGATTGAGTCCATCATCTGAGACCACCAGCTCCAGCCCGACTGCTCGTTTTCCAGGACGAAATCGGGGTCAACCATCAAGATCTCCCCGCGCGAGGGCTTCACGGCCAGCCTTCAGAGATGGTGGCATCCCAGGCAGATTCTTCGGCGCGGTATTGCTCAGACGCGACCGAGTCGGCGTTGAGGCGCGCGAAGTCGCTGTCGAGTCGTTTGAAGAAGCAGGTCTTTTCGTAGTGCCTCAACGCCTTCTCCAGCAAGACCTGCAAGGAGACTTGCTCGGCCTCGGCAAGTCGCTTCAGTCGACGATGAGAATCCGGGTCGATTCGAACCGTGCTCATGAGCTGAGTATACCAATGCGTGTACAACAGAGTCTACAAGCCATGCCAGAGCGCGTCATGTGCCTGCTGCTCAGGTGCTCAGGGTCTGCACGTCCGGAACCGGCGTTCACTTCAGTCAGGCGAGCTCGACCGGATCCCACTTCACAGTGCAAATCAGGGTCTGGAGATTTCACCTGAAATGGGAGTCAACCACCTGGTGAGCCTCGATGGCCTTCTTCTCATCGGTCTCAAGCGCTCTTTGACGGGTCTTGAGTCTCGGCCAGGCGGCTCGCGGCGCCCACCTGGAGGAGCTGAAAGGCGAGTTGGATAGGTGGCTCTCCCTGGACAAGTATCTCAAACTGATACTCTCCAAAGCCTGGCAGCTCGAGACTGTAGAATCCCATCGAAAATCGGGCCAGACCCAATTTTCCGTTTAGCTGGCGCGTAAACCGAAGCGTGCCGATCTGGTTGATCAGGGTCGCGCCGCCGGGGGCTTTCAGCCGGATTTCCAGCTTCCTTTCTGTTTCCGATGGCGCTCTCACCTGGACCACGACGAAGAGTTGCGGATGGCGCACCGGGACCTGTCGGGCCAGAATCGTATCGATGCCGATGCCAGAAGCGAAGATCTTGTTGCTCGCATCGGCGTAGTCACAAAGGAATGCAAAGTCTACCTTCATGCTGTCCTTCATACAATTTCCCCCATTCCAGGAGAATGCGTGTCTTCGCGATGATCAGCAACGCATTCGGATACGCGGTTGCTTCTCCTTCGATTGATGAAGGCCCTAATGGCTCATCTCTGCTTCTTAGGCGGGAGTGCATTCGTGTAGAAACTTCGTTCGAGCGGATTGGAGGTCCTTTTCTGGGCAGGCAGGAAGGGTGAGGACATATCAGCGAGAATTGCGGCGGGTACTTGCGTTTTTACAGGGCGCACCGGATGATCCGCGTCATTTTCATGGTTCCTGGGCCATGCTATAATCAGCAGACCAATTGTAGAATGGGGGGCAACCTGGATGAATTCTCCCGCCATCCAACGCGCCATCAGTGCCCTGCTGCTCAGCACCTCGCTCTGGGCCAGCCCCGTCCTGGCCGCCCCCGAAGGCCCCACCGT
>BTUM01000127.1:0-15961 GCA_045863235.1 Candidatus Xenobia bacterium
AAGCTCAACTCGCCCCCGGGCTCCGTGCTCTTCAATGGAGTGCCCGTGCCCTGACCCGAGGGACCTTCAGGATGATCTCAGTCATTCTCTGCCCTGCTGCGAAGTGGCATTCTTTGAATGTGACAAGCTTGAGGACCATCGTGCAACTCCTGACCCTGGCTCTGCTGCTCTGTGCCTGCGGCGGACCGGAGCTCAGCACGGGCGGCCCGGGTCAAGCGCCCGCCGACCCGATGGTGACCCGCGACGGGGGCAGTCTGACGAGCATCCAGGTCGTGCCGGGCGATCAGTCATTACCGGTCGGTCTACTATACCAGTACAGGGCACTGGGCACTTACTCGGACGGATACGTCGAGGACCTCACCAACGTGGTCGCGTGGAGTAGCACGAACGCCGGGGTGGCAACTCTCTCGAACCTGGCCGGCACCAGGGGCCGTTTGCGCTGCCAGGGCCCTGGCACGGCCACGGTCCGGGCCAGGCTCAACGGTTTGCTGGGCACGGCGAGCCTGACCGTGAGCTCGGCCAGAGCGATTTCCATCCGGGTCGAGTCGGGCCCCAGCGATCCTTTGCCGGTGGGACTGACACGCCAGTTCCTCGCTATCGGGGTGTATGACGATGGCTCGGAGCACGATGTGACGCTGACTGCGAACTGGGGCTCAAGCAACACGACCCTGGCAACCGTTTCGAATCAGGCCAACAAGGGCTTGGCGACCGCTCTCTCGCCCGGTGCGCTTCAGGTTCGCGCCCGCCTGGATAGCCTGCTTGGCGCTGCTCCGCTCCAGGTCGTCAGGGCCATCCTGGTGTCCATCCAGGTAAGTCCGACCGAGCCGACTCTGCCTGATGGGGTGGTGCGCCCGTTCACGGCCACCGGGCACTACAGCGACGGGAGCACTGTAGATCTCACGTCGAGCTCGATCTGGACCAGTTCCCTGCCGGGCAAGGTGCGGGTCAGCAATACCCGGCCGACCAAAGGGCTGGTGACAGCCCGCTCCCCGGGCCAGAGCACGATCCGGGCTTCGGTCGGCTCAATCAATGGCTCGACCCTGGTCACCGTGACCAGCGAACTGGCCATGGAGCTGATCAGCGTCTCTTCGAGCGGGCAGCAGCAGAATGCGAGCAGCCCCAGCGGGTATCCTCCGGCTCTGTCCCACGACGGCCAGAAGGTTGCCTTCAGCTCGAATGCGACCAACCTGGCGGCAGTATCGCCCGGTACGACGAATGTCTTCCTTCGTGACCGACAGGCAGGAACGACGATTCTCGTGAGCCAGGACACGGATGGGACTCCCGGTGACAATAACAGCTGGGATGTCACCATCTCGGGAGACGGGGACCGGGTCGTCTTTCAATCCTGGGCCCGATTTGCCGAGAATGCGACTTCATTCGACCGCGACGTCTACGTGCGCGACCTCTCCAGCGGCACCACGAGGCTCGTGGCAAGGCTTCACGATGGCGTCCCGTTCGACTCGCCTTCCTGGAACGCAGTGATCTCAGCCGATGGGAGCACAGTAGCTCTGAATGGCGCCCCCCACTGGAACGGTCCATTCAACCACTACGACGACCTGTTTTTCCGGCTCCTCGACGTTCCGGCTACGCTCGTCCTGCTCAACCCGGCACTCCAGGAACCTCTCGGCCTTCCATTCGTGGAATCCCTCTCGTCGGACGGTCAGATCGTGGCCCTCACCTATCGCGACAACGACCTGGTCTTGATACCCGCTCCGAATATCCAACACGTTTACACCCACGACAACAGGACGGGCATCTTTACGCTGATCGACGTGGGGCCCACCGGTCTTGCCGGCAACGATTGGAGCGGGAACGATGCGGTCAGCCTTTCGGGCGACGGCCGCTACGTGGCATTCCAGAGCGCCTCCGATAACCTGGTCGTGCCCGACAGCAACGGCCGGAGGGGGGATGTCTTCCTCCGCGACACGCAGACGAACACGACCCGTCTTGTCAACACCACCATCCAGGGCCTGCAGGCAGACCTGGGAGGATCCGAGCCCAGGATCTCCGCTGATGGACGTTACGTGGTCTTCACCTCCAACGCCACCAACCTGCACGGGCCAGCGGGTTTCAGCCGGGTCTTCGTCAAGGACATGCTGACTGGAAGGTGCGTGGCGGTGAGCCGCCCTGCCTCCGGGACCGGGTGGCCGGACGGGGACTCGAGCGAATGCTCGATCTCGGGCGATGGAACAACCATAGGATTTGCGTCGATAGCCAGCAACCTGGTGCCGGGGGACGGCAATGGAGCAGAAGACCTGTTCGTGGTGACAAATCCCCTCTATGGCGACTGACGCTTTGGAGGTCAGGCCCGAGTCCGCCTCCCTCAGAACGTGGTCTGAACCTGCGCGTAGGGGATGACGGTCGGATCGAGCGGACCCGCTCCGGCAATCGGAAATCCCAGGTCCAACCTCAGTTGAGCGTTCTCGAAAATCCCCAGGCGCAGACCCACGCCGGCTCCGGTCAGGGTGCGCGAGGCGATCTCTCCCGGCAGGGAATTCAAGCGCCAGGCCGAGCCGTGATCCACGAAGGCAGCCAGCTGCAGGAGCTGGCGCTCGCTCCAGTCGGTCTCAGGGTCTTCCTCGAGGGGAGAGTAGTTGAGCTCAGCCGTGACCTGGTAGCCGAGGTCGCCGAGAAACTCCGACTGGGCAAAGCCGCGCACCGAATCGGGCCCGCCCAGGGCGAGCTCCTCCGAGACAAAGAGCGGGTCGGCTGCGAGCTGACCAGAAAAACGCAGCAATCCGTAAGTCTGGGTTCCCAAAACCTGGACTCGAACCACATCCAGATTGAGCCTGGTAAAAGTACCGGTGGCTCCCAGCCGGCTCGAGAGGGGGTCATTAGCTGCGTTGCCCCCCAGCCCCTGAGTGAGGGCGGGCTGGATGATGGTGCGGCCCCGAAGATCGCGAAGGTCCATCGAATATCCCAGTCGCATCGAGCCATAGACGTCCTTGCCGAAGGGAATTCCCCCCGCGAACGTATTTAGAATGTCCTTGTAGAAAAGGGCCAGGCTCAAGTCGTCGGAGCGGTCCAGGGAGCGTACGGTCGGGTGGGCCAGCGTCAGCCCGAAGATGTTGGCGCGCCCACGAATGTCGAGAATCTCCAGCTCCTGGCCCACCGTGAAGGCACTGTTGGAATAGAGCAGGCCCATGCGGGTGCCCTCCAGGTTGACCGGAAACGAGTAGGCTCCCTGGAACACTCCGACTCTGTCGAAGGGGGTGCCAAAGTTGCCAGAGATTGTCATCAGGTCGCTCTCGGCCAGCAGATTGCCAGCCGAGAAGCTGGCCCCGAAGCGGTGAGTGCTGGTCTGAGGAGTGCCGAAATTGTTGTAGCTCAGGCCCCCGTGAACAGGAAGCGAGTCGCTCACCTGAAGGACGACATCTGTCGTTCCCTTGACCCCGCCCGGCTTGAGAACCGTCTTCACTTCCAGGTCGGGCAACTCATTGAGCAGCAGCACGGCCCGGTAGAACGGCTCACTCATCAGGATGCCGTCTGCTGCGATGGCCGTCCCCAGGCGGGCCTTGAGAAAGTCGCTGGAGTAGGTCTCGTTCCCCTCCACCAGGACCTGTCCAACCTTCCCCTGCAGCACTACGATCTCCACGCTGCCAGCAGCGATAGCCTGAGCGGGCAGCACTGCTTGAGCCAGCATAAAGCCGCGCTCACGAAACAGAGCGTTGAGTTCGGCCGTCAGCTCTTGCAGGTCAGCCAGAGAGAGCTGTCGGCCCACGTAAGCCTTGACCAGCTCGTGGATCTCACGCCGCAGTTCGGGGGCGATCCCGTCCACTCCGCTGACGACGATGCGCTTGATGGGGACCTTGCGGGGCGGTGACTGGGGAACGGCCTGAGACGGCCCCGGACCGGACTCCTGAGCCGCGACCCCACTCAGCAACCAGACGACCAGAAGCCCCGCCCAGATCACTCTTCTCACCGCCACAATACGCCGGGAACTCCACATCCAGCACCGCACTTCACAAGTTGCACTCCACGTCGAGCACCGCTTGCTGCTCGTAGTTGAGAAAACGCCAGCGCTTCCCGCTCGAGCTTTGCGAGCACCCCAGAGCGGCCACTTCGTTCCCCTGCTTGTCGCGATAATCGCGCAGCAGTCGGGTGGCGGGAATCTTGACCGTTTCCAGCTGGCCCGAGTCGAGCAGGACCTCCACGTGCAGGGCACGGTCCTGGTCCATCCAGCTTTTCTGGATCTTGCCAGCCAGCGGGCTGAGCTCTTCCTCCAGCGACTCCACCCGGGCCGGACCCTGGTGGCTGAGCTGGGCCTTGAGCACCCCGGCCGGAGTCTTGTCGAAGGCCGTGCCGAGCACGTCGTCGGTGACCGACTTGAGGGCCAGCTCCAGGTCCACCGCCGGCTCTACGAATTCGAGCCCCACGCGGTACTTGCCGTCGTCGGGGGCGTGCCGGCACCAGGCCACCCGGGCCTGGCAGGCAACCGGCTCGCCCGACTCGCGCAGATCCAGGCTGAGCTGGATCACCTGGCCCACCGGCAGAGGCCCATCGGTTTGAAGCTGCAGGCCGCTCAGGCTGCAATCAAGCGTGAGCGCCTTGTAGTTGGGCAGCTCGGGCGAGACCACCCCGGTGCGGTAGGGCACGCGGGGAGCCTGGCGCAGACCCTCGGGCGTATCCTGAGCCACCACCTGCTCGTCAGGGGTGAGCCCTTCCAGCACCGAGCCCACTCCCAGGAAACGCCCGTCGCCCAGGTTGCGGCTGGTCTTGACCCGCACCTGGATCGTGCGGGTGGAGCCGTCGGGCATCTGCAGGCCCAGCGGCTCGAGATAGCCGGGCACGAACCCGACCGGTGCCAGAAAGACCAGCTCTCCCCCCTCGTAGTGCACCGCTTCGGCCAGAACTGCTGTGCTCACGCCATCCTCCCCGTCAAACCTCGGATGGCCTCGGATTTCGCTCCCGGGTGGACTAGATCCCCTGCAGAGGACGTCCTTCAGGATCAACCGGACGGGCGACCACCGGCACCTTCACCTTGATGGCCCGACCCTGGCGCCAGAGCGAGAGCTCGAGCTCCTCGCCCGGACGGGTCTCGGCCATGAGGTTGCGCAACAGGCCCATGTTGGTCACCGGCTTGCCGTTCACGCCGAGCAGCACGTCGTAGAGCTCCAGGCCGGCTCGAGCGGCCGGGCCCGCCCGATAGCCGCCCACCACCAGGAGACCCTCCTTGCCGGTGAAGCCGATGCGGCGCGACAGGTCGGGGTCGAGCGGCTGCAGGAAGAGGCCCATCCAGCCCCGCTCGATGTGGCCCTCCTTCTCCAGAGAGGTCAGCACCTCGCGCACCACCTCGCTGGGGACCGCCAGGCCTACCCCCTGCGAGCCTCCTGAATGGGACAGGATGGCGGTATTGATGCCCACCACCTCCCCTTTCAGGTTGACCAGCGGACCGCCCGAGTTCCCCGGGTTGATGGAGGCGTCGGTCTGCAGGAAGTTCTCATAGTCGGCGATACCCAGCCCCTTGCGGCCCTTGGCGCTGATGATGCCGTGCGAGACCGAGCTCGAGAGCGAGAAGGGGCTTCCGAAGGCCAGCACCCAATCACCCACCCGCAGGGGCTCGGTGGAGCCCCACGCGACCGCTGGCAGGTCGGTGGCCTCGGTCTCGAGCAAGGCCAGATCGGTGGCCGGGTCGGTGCCGCGCAGCCGGGCTGGCAGGGTGCGCCCATCGGCCAGAGTGACGGCGATCTCCTCCATGCCCTGGACGACGTGATTGTTGGTCACGATCTTGCCGTCCGAGCCGACGATGAAGCCGGTGCCGGCACTCTGCACCTTGCGCTCCGGGGCCGAGAAGAGATCGGGCCCGAACTGGTGGCGGAACAGGGGGTGGTCGGCGTAGGGATGGCGGTAGCCGGGGATGACCTTGACGGCGTTGATGCTGACCACGCTGGGCAGCACCCGATCCACCACGTCGGCGAACTGGGCCGGGGTGGCCACGGCCACCGGGGTCGAGGTGGGGCTGGCCACGGGAGCCGGGGGCGCCGGGGGGCGCTGCAGCTTCAGGCCGATGGCGGTGCCCAGCAAGAGCAGGATTCCGGCCAGCATCCCCACCAGGATGGGGTGTGGACGATCAAGTCCCATAAACGAACTCCACCTCCACCGGCTCGGGGATCAAGCGCGCATCGTAGGCTCGCTTGAGCAGCTCATGCACGCCCTGTTTGCCCGACTCGCCGAAATCGAGGGTGGATTCGTTGACGTACATGCCCACGAAGCGGTCGGACAGGTCGCGGTTGAGACCGCGGCCGAACTCCATGGCATAAGTGAGGGCGTCCTCTCTATGCTCGAGGGCATAGCGAATGCTGCGCTCGAGACAGCCGGTCACCCGCCGCACGAGCTCGTCGCCCAGGTCGCGACGCACCACGTCCACCCCCAGCGGCAGGGGCAGGCCCCCGGTCTGGTCGGCCCACCACTCGCCCAGGTCCACCAGCTTGATCAGCCCCTCGTTCTGGAAGGTGAGCTGGCCCTCGTGGATGACCAGGCCGGCGGCGGCGTCGCCGCGCTTGACCACGTCCAGGATCTGATCGAAGGGATGCTCCTGGAAGGGGAACTTCCCGGCAAAGAGCTGGGCAGTGAGGAAGGCGGTGGTGAGCCGTCCGGGGATGGCCACCGGGCCCTCCAACGCAGTTTTGAGGTCGGTGCCCGGGCGGGCCACCAGGATGGGCCCGTAGCCGTGGCCCAGGCTGGCCCCACAGGCCATCAGGGCGTACTTCTTGTGCAGGAAGGCGTAGGCATGCAGCGAGACAGCGGTCACCTCCAGCTCACCCCGGAAAGCCCACAGGTTCAGGGTCTCGATGTCCTGCAGCACGTGCTGGAAGTCGAGATCGCCCGTATCCAGGGCGTTCTTGGCCAGGGCATAGAACATGAAGGCGTCGTCGGGATCGGGGCTGTGGCCCACCCGGATCAGGCGTTTGGCGGTGGCTTCGGTTGTCATAGCGTCCTGCAGTTTAGGTTGCAGGGGGGGATTCTCCTTCGTCTAAGCTTTGTCGAGTGAGCAAGAAACGCGCTGCGCAGATTCTGGCCCTGCTGGCCCGGAGCATTCCCGAGCCGGTCTGCGAGCTGAAGCACTCCAACGCCTGGGAGCTCCTGATGGCCACCATTCTGAGCGCCCAGTGCACCGACGAGCGGGTCAACCAGGTGACCCCGGCGCTGTTCAACCGCTGGCCGGAGCCTCTCTCGCTCTCACGGGCGGTGCGCGAGGAGGTGGAGGAGGTCGTGCGTCCCACCGGCTTTTACAAGAACAAGGCCCGCTCGATTCAAGAGTGCAGCGCCGCCCTGGTGGAGCGCTTCCGAGGCCAGGTGCCCCGCACCATGGAGGAGCTGATCAGCCTGCCAGGCGTGGGGCGCAAGACGGCCAACCTGATCTTGAGCCACTGCTTCAACGTGCCGGGGGTGATCGTGGATACTCACGTCAAGCGGGTGGCCGCTCGACTGGGGCTGACCGGCAAAGAGGATGCCGACGAGGTCGAGCAGGACTTGATGGGGCTCCTGCCGCGCAAGGGGTGGAGCGACGGCTCCTCACGGCTGCTGCTCCACGGACGTTATGTCTGCCTGGCCAAGAAGCCGCGCTGCGGAGAGTGCGTGCTGAGCGAGCTCTGCCCTTCCGCGAGTTGAGCCACCGGGCCAGGGAACGCCTCGACGTTAGGCGTCCAGGAAGCCCTTCTTCTTGATCACCGGGTCAGCCTTGCTCCACCAGGCTTGCCCCTCGGTCGGAAACCAGTAGTCCGGCTCGCCTCCCGGCACCACCTCGGCCCCGGCATGTCTGGCCAGACGCACGAAATGGTCTTGTTGGCCGTAGGGATAAAACGTCAGGTGCCGGCTCCCGTCGGCCCCGGAGGCGTCGACCAGCTTGCCCCGAATCCGCTCGCCATAGTGGGCGTAGTCCTCTCGGCGCAGGGGATAGTTGTTATGGCCCGCATAAAGACCCATCCCCGCGCTTCCGGCCAGGAGGAGCCCCCCGATGATCGGGAGCTCCGAGCCAGCCTGCATTCCCATCAGCCCCCCGATGGCCAGGCCGCCCAACAAGAGGGCCCCCATTCCCAGCACGTGCATCCCGGTTTCCCTGGCGACGAACATCAGGTAGGGCTTGAGCGCCTTCGGTCGGGTCATGCCGCAGTCTCTCTGAAAGTAGTACACCATCTCCCTCCCCTCCGGGGGGATGGTGCCCGGGTTGCGCAGGAGGTCCTCCGCGCTCCTCAGGGTGGAGGTGGTAAAGTCGAAAGCGGCCTCCTCCTCCGGAGCGACCCATGAATCCTTCGGGGGCCGGGTCCAGCCCAGATTGAAAGACGCTGCTGCTGCATTCGGTCTGGCGATCATCTTCTGACGATGCTATCAGGCCCGTCTGAAATCTGCCTGACAGCTCCCGACCAGTTTTTTTTGAGGCGAACTGGTTAAGCTCTGATCATGCACGTGAACCCGATTGGGGCGCATTCTTGGCGGCCCGACCCGCGCTCTCAGCTCTCTGATCGTCAGACCGAGGAGAATCTCTGGCTCGCGCTCGCAGAGCAAAAAGACGAGCACTGCATGGGCCTGGCCCAGTGCCTGGAGGTCTCGGCAAACACGGCACCGGGCTACAACCAGCACCTCGTGCGCATGACCCCCCGGCAGCGTCTGGGATGGAAGATCGCAGCCGTGGGCGCAGCCTGCTTCCCCGTGACGTTCGCCGGGCTGTATCTCACGCCGGACGCGACCCATTTTGCAGCGCTGGCAGTTGTCGGAATGGGCACGTTCGTGGGGGGGCTGGTGACGGCGAGCTCGGAGCCTCCACCCGAGAGTGAAAAAAGTTGGCGCCACAACACCCTCAGGACCATCGAGCAATGGCGAGAGGAAGCCGGGCAGTATCGACGCGAGGCAGCCCAGGTGCACCGGTCCACCCAGGAGTTGCGCCTGGTATGCTCCTCCATCGGCAGTCCCTCGCTGGTGGGCGAGAAACAAGAGAGCGTCACTCTGGGAGCCGTGCGCCTGCGCAAGAAGCTGCCCCAGGAAAACCAGTCCTGACGTTCGGGCTTGCCAGCGGCACCCTCCCCCAGTAAGAGAACGCGCGAGAACCCAGGGGATACTGGCTTCCCCGCAGGGAAGAACCTGCGATGGACGACCCCTTGCTGGACGCTCTCTTCAAGCGCCTCGAGCGGGGGGAGCGACCGGGCGCGGTGGTCCGCCACGCCGGCCCGGCCCTTCGCCACGAGATCGCCCTGCGCTGGTTTACCCACCGCAACGAGCATCTCGGGAGCCTGGTCCGCGATCTGAGCTTCACCGCCCTGGCCCCCGACGCGGCCCGGGTGGCCAGCGAGCTCAAGTCGGGGCAGTGTCGGCTGGCGAGCGGGGATGCGGCCCTTGTGCTGCGCGCCTTGAGCGATCCTGACGCAGAGGTCCGCCGGGCTGCCGAGGGCTTCCTCTTCAGCGGCCTGGACGCAGACTGGGCTGACGCGCTGGGAACGGCGGCGCTTTCCGAATGGTCCGCCGAGGCGCGTCTGCAGGTCGCGCGGGCCGGTTTTGGGCCCGCCGACCCGGAGTTGCGCGAGGTGTTCGGCTGGGTGGCGGGGGGCGGCGAGCCCCCGGACGCGGAAGCGGTCGCCCGGGTCACCCCGCGGCTGACCGAGACCCAGCGCAGCGTGCTGGCCGCACGGCTGCGCCAGAGCGGGCGTGGCCACATGTGGTCCAGGCCGGATGTCCGAACCAGCCTGGAGCGCCTGCTGGAGGGGCGCGACGGGGATGCCCTCTGGGCCGAGCTGACCCTGGGCGGCTCGACGGACCCATTGCAGGACGAGGAACTGCGCCAGTTGCTGGTGCCTCACCCCACCCCTCTGGAGCTGCTGGGCAGCTTCCAAGCTGATCTGGTGGCCGGAGAAGACCTCCTGGTGGTTCCGGGCCAGGCCATCGTAGCCCTGGACGACCTGCGCTCGCTCCTCGAGTTCGAGAAAGGATCTCCTCTCTGGTCGGCCTCCCCGGGCTCAGGAGGCCACCCGTCCGGCCTGCCCTACGCTCCTCCCCGGGTGCTGGTCGCGGGCCCTCGTCGCTTGCTCCTGCAGCCGCGCTGGATCTCGCTTGCCGACACCCCGCACCTCACCCAGGAGCACCTCGAGCCCTGCCGGGTGGTCGACCTGGACGATGGGCCGAGTCCCACGATTCCCCTGGAGGAGCCTCTGGTGGGAGCAGTTTTCTCCAATCGGCTCTTCGTGCTGCAAGACCCTATGGTGCAGTGCTGGTCTCTGACCTCGGGAAGGACTCTGTGGTCCCATCGGGCCCGCTGGGCTCGCTCGCTGCTGGTGGGCGAGGGCCTGGTCGTGCTGCTGGGCAAAGAGCATCTCGAGGTCTGGGAGGCCGACTCCGGCGAGCTCCTCTCCTCGCTCGACGTGGCCGGCCGGGCCGCCCTCCAGGGGGACGTCCTGGTGGTGGAAACGAGTCCTGGCCTGCGGCTTTTCGGCCTGCCCCAGCTGCACGAGCGCGCCTGCCTGACGCTCCCCGGCTGCATCGCGTGGAGCTGGAGGGCCGACGGCTCACTGCTCACGGCCACCTCCACGGCTATCCAGCACTGGAGTCCGCTGGGCCAGGTCGAGGCCAGCTGGCGTCAGCAGCGTCAAGGAAAGCTGCTGGCTTTCCATCCCACCAGCCGGGCGCTGGCAGCCTCGGATGGCCGCCGGCTGGAGTTCTTCCACCCGGGCTCGGAGTTTCCCGACCAGGTGCTGGAGGCTCCCGGGCGCCCCCAGTTCACCTCCGACGGCAGCCGGCTGCTGATCGGCTCGCAGGTGTTCGCGGTGCGGCTCGAGCTGGCCCTGTCGCGCGCCTGCCCGGCCGACCTGATGCGGGCCACCGCCAGCCCCAACCGCTCTTCGAAGCTGGTGGAGGCCCTGCTCCGCTTTCGGTTGCGCCACGAGGTGATGCTGGGAGACCCGGAGCTTTCGGATGACGCCATCGAGCTGGAGTGACAGCTCGAGGCGGATCCTGTTGAACGGCGCCGCGCCAATCCTGAAGTTCAACGCAGCGCCTCAGAGCTCCACCACCTCGGCAGCCGCCCGACCGAAGACCTGGGGACGGTACATCTCCTCCACCCGCGTCCCCGGGGCCAGGAACGTGCCGGGAGTGGTGGCCCGGGCCAGCAGCGTGAGCCGGTGCTTGCCAGCCGGGAGTCGCGACCAGCACACCTCGGTGCAGTCGTCGCGATAGTCGCAGTGGACGGCACCCGGCACCCCTTTCTGCTCGGCCGGGGGCAACAGCTCGAGCCCGGCGGGCAGCGGGTCGATCAGTCCCACCATCTTGCGCGACCCGGGCAGCTCGAGCTCGAGGTGGATGGCGACCACCTCGCCCAGCTCGTAGCGCCGGGTCACGGTGAAGCCGTGGCTGAGAGCCGGGAGCAGAGGGTCGGAGGGAACCGTGGTCAGGGTGGCCCGGTAGAACCCCAGCCCCTCCAGCTCGACCCGGGGCTCGTGCAGCAGCTCGCGCAGCGCGACCTGCCGCTCGGAGCGCTTCCCCTCCCCCTGGCCGGCCAGGGCCAGCAGGGTGAAGGCGTAGTCCTGAGTGCTGCCGTAGGCGAGCGGCTCGAGCACCCGCTCCAGCAACCACTCCTCGCCCAGAGCCATCAAGGCCAGGGCCGTGGCCCGGCGTTGGGAAGGGAAGAACCCCTCCTGGGGCTCGCTCAGGCCGGCCAGCACCTTCTTGCGCAGGCGGGCGCGGGTGTGCCCCTCGGCCAGGGGCAGCAAGAAGGCCGCGCCCTCGGCCGTCAGGCGTCGCTGCCGGGCGGTCTCCTCCACCAGCCGGGCCGAAGAGCGACCCACCTGGGACAGCACGTTCAGGGCGTAAGCTCGCTCCAGAGGGGTGCGGGGAAAGTCGCCGGCCAGAAAGTCCAGGGCTCGTCCGAGCCGCTCGCCGTCCACCGCGATCCCCGCGGTGTAAGCGCGCAGCAGGGCCTGGGTCACGTGCGCCGAGACGAAGGGGAAGGGCTCTCGCCAGCCCGGGAACAGCCAGAACTGGCCATCGGCATGCTGGCGCTCCCACAAGCGCTGCACCAGCTCTTCCGCGTGAGCTTTCCATCCCGAGCAGAAATGCGGCCCCCCCAGCACCCAGCCCAGCAGGCGGGAGGAGAGCTGCTCCGAGCAGCTCATGGGGTATCTCCTCAGCTCCTCGAAGGCGTCCCGAGCCAGCGGCGCGGCGCTGTCGGTCTCGAGCAGCTCCAGACCTCCCTCCTGCAGCTCCACGCCCGGCGGCACCTCCACCGGCAGCGCGCGCTCCTCGCCGGTCCGCCCCTGCAGGGTAACGCGCTCTTTCAAGCGGGGGGGCTTGAGGGGAAGGCGCACACGACAGGCGTCCTCCAGGACTCCGCTGAGCACCCGCACCAGGCCCACCGCCTGGCCGGTTCCCTCGGCCCGGCAAGGAAAGCTCACCCGGACCCGGGCTCCCGGCGCCACCCGGCAGCGGCGCTCCACGCCGTCGAGGAAGGCCAGCCCGGAGACGGTGGCCTCCACGGCCACCTCGAGCTCGGAGCCGGTCATGTTCTGCACGCCCAGGCAGAAGTCGAAGCGGTCGCCCTGGTGCAGAAAGCGCGGCAACCAGGGGCGCACCAGCAGCGGCAGGCGGGTGCTGACCGAAGTGCGGGCCGATCCGAAGGCATCTCCCCGGGCCACCACGGCGCTCACCCGGTAACGGGTGATGCTGTCGGGCAAGGCGGCCTCGAGCTCGATTCGGCCTCGCTCATCGGTCGTCAGGGCGGGGTGGAAGAAGGCCAGCGGGCGGAGGTCCTCGCGCAAAGTGATGGCCGGCGAGGACGCTCCGGTTCCCGAGCAGAGGCAGTAGCAGACGCTCTCGGGGCCGCCGAGCGTTCCCAGCCTTCTCAGCGCGGGAGGCTGGTCTTGTAAGAACCAGTGGGACGAATCCAGCTCCCAGCCGGCGGGCCGGGCGGGCGGATAGATGGCCGCCAGGGGGTCGGGGTCGCAGTAGGCGGCAGCCTGAAGCACCGCTTCGTCCACCCCCAGCAGGGTGACTTCGGCGCCTGGCACGGGCTGACCACGCCAGTCGCGCACCTCCACGGCGATCCGGGCGGTGCCCCCGGGAGCCACCACCTCGCGGTCGGTCTTCAGATCCACCGTCAGGCGACGGGAAGCCTGGGAAAGGGCCAGCTGGCGGTAGACCGTGAGCCAGCGGCCAGTCAAAGACAAACAGGCCGCGTGCAGCTCGAGCAGGGGCAGGCCCACGTCGGGAACCCGCACCCGCAGCTTGTTGTCCTGGCCCCGGAAAACGGTGACCTCGGGCTCCTGCGGCCCGGCGAAGACCCGCAGCACCCCCAGCGCGTAGGGCACGGGAGACTGCACCTCCAGCTCCACTTCCTGGCCCGGCTGGGCCTGGCCCGCGGGCAGCCTCAGGTCGAGCTGAGGGGTCCGGGCCGGGATGAGGAGGGCCACCTGGTGCTCACCCAGGCGTGCCTGGAGGGTACTTTCGGGGGCAAGCTCCAGGGCGATGGGAGCGACCTCCGAGAGCACCTGCCAGGAGCGGTCCTGGCAGGAGAGCTCGACGGCGTGTCCGGCCAGCGTGCGACCCTGCGGGTCGACCACCACCAGCTCGGCCCCTTCTGCGGTGGCACGCAGCCCGACCATGGGTTGATCCCCTACCACGCGCCAGGTGGCCCGCTGCAAGACGGCCTGGCGACTCTGGTCGGTGACCTTGACCGTGCTCAGGATCTCCACGACCTGGCCGCAGCGGGGGCGGGGGATGGGAATCGTACCGAGCCACTCCCCCTGATCGTCGAGCCGAACGGTATCACAGCGCCAGTCTCTGAAAGGCTCACTCAGCGGGCAGCGGAAGTTGAACTCGGGCCAGCCCGGGGGCTCCCACGGCTGCTCGGACAAGACATGCGACCATGACGTCTCGGCCCCGGCCAGGTTGCCTCCCGAGTGGTAGCGGGCGGCCAGGCGCCAGACCGGCGGGGCGTCGGCGGGGTAGTGCTCGCGGTCGGGCAGAGCCTCCAGCTCGAGCTCGAACTCGGGAGGCCGGAACTCGGTCACCTGGAACCGGTGGTGATGCACCGAGCCTTCCAGCTTCAGCTCCAGAACCGCACGAGCATCCAGGGCCAGCTCCAGGTCGAACCCGCCCTCGGGGCTGAGGGCCACCTGACCGGACCGGGTGCCGTTCTTGTCGCTGAGGGTGTAGTCCACCGGACCTGCGGTCAAGGGCCTGACCCAGCCCTTGACGCGGGCCGTGTCGCCGGGCCGGTAGAGCCCCCGGTCATCGAAGACGCACCAGCGCACCGGGCTGGCCAGGGAGAGAGCCGGGCCCAGGGGGAGGACCGTGCAGTCGTCTCCCCGGCGAGCCAGCACGGAGAGGGCGTCCTGCGGCCTGCCCAGCCGGCAGTGGCCGTCTGATCCCGTGCGCCCCTGCTCCTCGCCCCAGGCCACCGAGACGCCCTCCACGGGCTGACCGTCGACGCCCGCCGCCACCAGGCTCAGGCCTTCATCGTGGCTGCGCACCTGCAGGTTGAGCCCGGTGCGCTGCAGCCAGACCACCTCGCGGTTTCGCCCCACCCGCACCTCGAGCAGGCGGTGCCCGAGCTCGGGGCCGACGTCCAGCCACACCGTCTCCAGCTGGCCTCGGTTGGGCACCTTCTGGGTCCAGGAGCGCAGCAGCTTCGAGCGGACGAACTTCCCCTGGCGATGAGCCTCCCAGCTCTCGGGCTCGACCTCGAGCAGGCGGCAATCCACCTGCCGGTAGCCCGAGCAGTAGAAGGGCACCTTTTCGCCCGGGCGGAGCACGATCATCATTCCCGACGGCAGGGAGAGGTGGAAGGGGGTCCAGGAGCCCCGGAAGGTGCGCCGCACGGGCTGCTGGAGAACCTGACCGAAGACGTCGGTCACGGCCTCCACCACCACGCTGCAGGGCTGGCCCGGCGGCCTGGTGCCGTCGAGGTGGAGCTCTTGAGCGTGCACGCTCACCACCAGGTCGGGCCAGGGCGGCTCGACGCGCACCCGGGCGGTGTCCGGCTGGAGCGGGTTGGAGAATCGGATGCTCAAGGGCCCGAAGGGATCGGGCCGGGTAAGCCAGTCTACCAGCCCCCGCCCCAGGGCCTTGAGCGGGCCGTAGGTGCGGTAGACGCGCCGGTGGGACTCGAGCGACTTCTCGGGTCCCTCGGCCGAGGGCAGCCCGGCGGGCAGCTCGAGGACGATGCGCGCGTTCCCGGGCAGCGGCACGCGAGGGGCAAAGACCAGCTCTTGCTCGAGGTCGCGCGACAGGCACTCGAGCGCCAGGCGTCGCCTGCCGGCGCGCAGGATGACGCGGCCGAGCAGGCTGGCCGGGTCGACCGCCTGGTTGAAGCAGGCTCGAAAGGTTGGCTTCAGGCCCAGAGGCTGGTCGGTTTCCGGGCTGAGGCCCAGCAGGATGGGCCCCTCGAGCAGGAACTCCCAGCTCTGGTCGCCCTTCAGCAAGCTGCCATCCAGGGAGCGAGTGCCGGCCCGCAGCGTCACCCGGTAGCGGGTGGCGTGGGCCAGAGGGCTGCTGGGCTCGAAGATGAGCGTCTGCTGATCGTGCCAGCGCCAGTCGCCCTGGACGGCAGGCTCGATCTGCACCGCCGGGAGGTCGCTCTGGCCCAGTCTGATCATGGGCTTGGAGAAGCGCAGGCGAACGTGATTGGGGGCGTGGGTGCGGCCGGTGGGGGAGCAGGAGACTTCCAGGCATGGCTCCGCCAGGGCGCGCGCGGGCGCGGTTTTCTGCACGGGATTTGGCCTCCAGAACCGGATGACGGGCCCCTGTATGTGTGATGGTGGCCCCAGGCTATCCTAGCGTCTGGAGTTTGCCAGACTGTTGCCAGACGGTTAAAGATTGCCGACATGTTACAGCAATTTACGGTACTGGCCGGGTAGAGAGGGTGCAAGAGGGGGGGGCGAGCGATCGGTTTGTAACAACTTTAAGCTTTCAGCGTCGCCTCAGCCAGGCGCAACGCTCACCACCCGCATCTCCCCCAGCAAGACCTCGCCGGCCCGCTCGA
>BTUM01000128.1:0-15592 GCA_045863235.1 Candidatus Xenobia bacterium
TGCGCGGGCAAGTCGGGTGCGCATGCGCGCCCCACTCGGTGGCGCAACCCGGCAGTGCAGGTCGCCGGCTTGCGCGGGCAAGTCGGGTGCGCATGCGCGCCCCACTCGGTGGCGCAACCCAGGGCAGGCAGGGCAGGTGGCCGGGCTTGCGCGGCGGGCAAGTCGGGGTTGTGGCCGAGAACCTGGACCAGAGCCGCGAAAGATCGGTTTGCGTCACGCCTGACTGTCCGCGAGTGTCTCGAGCTCTTGTGCCTTGCGGGGGTGTCAGGGGGTGCGACCATGGCGCAGGCCTTTGAGGTGGCAGAGTGCCTGGCCGACTGAGCTTCGCTGAGGTCAGTGGGAGCTGGAGAAGCGGCGCTCCTGTGGCTGTAGTTCAAGGGTTGTCAGCATCCTTCAGGATGTGTTAACGTGCTGGGCATGTACCTTCGGAGGGGAATCCTGTTGCTGGTCATGCTGCTGCTGGGCGGATGCTCGGGAGCTTCGCTCAATCCCTCCGGGACCGCTGCCCCGCCGCCCGGCCCGGCGGGACCTTCGGCCGTCCGACTCAAGCTCCGGCTACCCGAGCTCGAGGCACGCTCGAACCGCGGCGAGATCCTCCAGGTGGTGGTGGAGCTGACCGATCGCAACACCCCTGACCCCTCCAGTCTCAGCGGCCAGCGGGTGGTGGCCAGCGGGGCTGCCAGCGTGGAGCCCGGCGCTCGGGAAGTGCTCGTGCTCATCCCCGTCGTCCCGCCGGGCGACTGGGACGTCCAGGCCTTCGGCAGGGACTCCCAGGGCCTGGTGGTCGCCGCTTCCGATCCCACCCCCCTCATCATCGGTTTCGAGGCACTGGTGGTCACCCTGGAGCTGCTCCAGGGGGGGGCTCCGAGTGCTCAGAGCCTGACCCTGACGCCTCTTGCCCCCAGCATCGCTTCCGGTACCACGCAGGCCTTTCAGGCCACCGATGAGCGCGGTCAGAACGTGACCGGTCAGGTGAGCTGGAGCTCTTCCGACCCGGCCGTGGCCAGCATCGACGCTGGCGGCCTGGCCTCCGGTCTTGCGCCGGGCACGACCACCATCACCGCATCGCGCAACGGGGTGCTGGCCACCACCAGCCTCACGGTGACCGCGGCCACGCTCACGACTCTGGCCATCACCCCCCTCACCCCTTCCGTGCCGGCCGGCCTGACCCAGCAGTTCACCGCCACCGGCACGTTCTCAGACGGTTCCGTCCAGGACCTGACCGGTCAGGTCACCTGGAGCTCGAGCACGGGCGCCGTGGCCAGCATCGATCCGGCCGGCCTGGCGACCACGCTGACCCCGGGAGTCACCGACATCGGGGCTGCCTTGAACGGGGTCAGCGCCTCGACGACGCTGACAGTGAGCGCTGCCATCCTCCAGTCCCTGGCGGTGACCCCGCTCGACCCTAACTTTTTCTCCTCCGGCCAGGCGCGCCAGTTCACCGCCACGGGCACCTTCTCGGATGGCAGCGTGGCCGACGTGACCGAGCAGGTCAGCTGGACCTCCACCAATCCGGCCGTGGCGAGCGTTTCGGATGTTGCTGGCACGCGCGGGCAGATGCGTACCAGCGGCGTTGGCGCCGTCACCCTCCAGGCCACGGCGGGTGGGATCGGGGCCTCCACGAATGTGACCATTACCTCCGACCCGCTGGTGCGCTTGCTGGGCGAGCAGAACTTTCCGGTGGGCCAGGGAGCCCAGGCGATGACCACGGGCGACTTCAACGCTGACGGCATCCTCGACATCGCCACGGGCAACGTGAACGCCGACACCGTTTCCGTGCTGCTAGGAAATGGCGACGGCACGTTCCAGCCGGCCCAGAACTTTGCCACCCAGGTCTTTCCCGACGGCGTGAGCACAGGCGACTTCAACGGCGACGGCCGGCTGGATCTCATCGCCTCGAACAGCAACTCAGACACCGTCTCGGTGCTGCTCGGCAATGGGAACGGCACCTTCCAGGCAGCTCTCAACTCGACCACCGGGGTCGGGTCCAACCCGAACGGGGTGGCGCTCGGGGATGTGAACGGCGATGGGCGACTCGACGCCGTAACCGCCAACTTTGGTCTGGACCAGGCTGCGGTTCTGCTCGGGAACGGCGACGGCACTTTCCCCGCACCCCTTCCTGTCGGCGTCGGCAACGCCCCCGACGCCATCGAGCTACTCGACCTGAACGGTGATGGACTGCTCGACCTGGCCACCTCGGACTTCGGCGGCGACGAGGTCTCTACAGCGCTGGGGAACGGCGACGGCACCTTCCAGCCGGCCCAGAGCTTCGGAATTGCCAATGCTCCCGATGATCTGGCTTTCGGGGACTTCAACGGGGACGGATTGCCCGATCTGGTCACCGCCAACGGGTCGACCGATGACGGCTCGGTCTTCATCGGCAACGGCGACGGCACGATGCAGCCGGCCGTGACCCTGACCCTGCCGGCCGGCTCCCAGCCCTTCGCGGTGGCGGTGGGAGACATCAACGCCGATGGCCGGCTCGATCTTGCCTTCTGCAATCTGTCGCTGGACAGCGCCTCCATTCTGCTCGGGAACGGCGACGGCACCTTCCAGGCTCCCCAGAACTTCGCCATCGGGCTCGGTCCAGCGGCGGTGGGGCTGGCCGACCTGAACGGGGACGGCTGCCTGGACCTTTTCACCGCCAACCTGGGTTTCCCGGACGACGTGGCGGTGCGGCTGCAGGACCCGGTCAGCCCGTAAGGCTCAGGGGTAGGCGACGAAGACCACAGGCGCCTCGAAGCTGCCGCTGGCCAGCTTCGTGCGGAAGATCCCGCTCACCACGGTCTCGTCCACTTCTCCCACCTCGAGCTCGCCCGGGCCGAGGTCCTGGCCCCTCCACTGGCTCTTGAGGATGCTCAGAGTCTTGCCTTCCAGAGACTTGAGCCCGCCCCGCTCGTCGCCGTGACCTGAAAGCGTCAGCTCGCCCGCCCGCAGGCTCCAGTCGCACGGCATTCCGCCCACCGCGGGCACAGCATAGTTGGCTTCCACGCTCTCCAGGCGGTGGGTCTTTCCTTCCAGCAGAAGCTGCACGAATGGAGCGGACGGGGCGGGCTGCTCGGCGCATCCCACCCACAGCGCCGCCAGGACAATCCAGAGCCACCTCAAGTCGGCAGCTCCTCCCATCCCAGCAGCTGGTGGCGCAGCCGTCCGAACAGATGGGCCTGGACCAGGCGCAGAAACACGGGCCGGTCGGAGGGCATCTTCCGAAAGGCATCTCCCAGGCAGACGACGCCTTCGATGCGGCCCGTGACAGGCTCTTCGGGTCGCTCGCGCCCGGCGTAGCCCTCCAGGATCTCGATGTTCATGCGGTAGTTCTCCGAGCGGCGCATGTCCTCGTCGTGGGTGGTGAAGCTGCTGCGGCTCTCGATGCGGGCGATGGCCACCACCAGGCGAGCGCGGTGAACGACTCGCGCCAGGTAGAGTGAGAGCAGCGCCACGGGTAGCAGCACCGGCGAGGCGAAAAGGCAGAGCATCAGAAAGCCAACCGGACTGTAGTCGACGAAATTGAGCATGGTGAGCAGGATCAATGCGAAAAAGCCGACGAAGACGTAAAGCAGGCTCGAGTGTTTCTTCATCTCGGCCAGGAAGGTGGGGTAACGCCCGCTCAAAAGGGCCTGCATCTGCTCGCTCATCCTGGGGAATTCTCCCCGGCCGCCCTCAGACCATTTCGGTCAAGAGCTCCTGGCCACCACCGCCCCGGCCTCCACCGCCGCCTGAACGGTCGAGACGCAAGAACGCCTTGCCGCCCATGCCAGGCGGCACTCGGCTCAACCACCCGCCCGGCCGCCGCCTTCCAGGGTCACGGTGGTGTGTTTGAAGCGCTGAAGCGGGATGGAACTCAAGAGGCCTCCCTGACAGTCTCTCTGGGAGGGTCCCCATCTTTTCTGATCGAACCTCGGCAAAACTACCGTGGAGGATCACCCACCAATGAGATTCCGGCGACTTGCTCTTGCCCTGCTCATGATGCTGGCCAGCATGTTCTTCGGCTGCGGAGCCTCTGACACCGCGACCCCCACGGATTCCCTCGAATCCACCTCCCCCTCCCGGCGGTGGGTGGGCCGCATTCGTCTCACCGGCCCGATCAACGGGGCGCAGATCCGATTCTTGGACGCCTCGGGAAACCTCCTGGCGGAAACGACCTCCAACGCGGCAGGGGTCTTCTTCGCAACCCTGGCGCTGCCATCCACGTTCCGCATCACAGCCTCGTTCCGGGGCCCCAACGGGCCGGAGACGTTCTCCACGGTCTACGAGTCGGCGCCGCCTGCCCGGGGATGGCTCGAGGTTAATGCGGTCACGACTCTGATCGACCACTATCGCCAGCGTCACCCCGAGCTCTCCCTCGACCAGGTCGAGGAGCGGATTCGAGGCTACTTCGGAGTTCCGCGCTCGCGCAGTCTGCGCAACGGGGTCTACTCGCTGCGGCTCTCCAACTTCAACCACTCGCTTTTCCTGAGGCGCGCCAGGGAGTTTCAGGGCGGCTTGCCGGCCTACGTCCGGGAGACGGTTTCCGCCATCGATGGGCAGGGTCTGCTCAGCTCGCAGAACCTCGGATTGTCGGGTGGCGTCGGAGACAGCACGTTCGGGCCCAGTCTTCCCGGTCAGTTCGGCTTGTCCGACGGCGGCGGGGACGACGACGACGACGATCCGTTCGCAGGCAGCAACACCGGAGTCTTCAACCTCAACAGCCTCGACGACCCCGATGAGCCTCTTCCGCCCGACCCTCCGGCCGTTGCGAACTTCAACACCCTGGTCGATGACGATGACGACGGTTTCGTGAACGTAGGGGATGACGACGAAAGTCTGGCCTCGGACACCTTTGACGAGAACGAGTATGTGCTGGTCGAGAACAACCTGGTCAGCGAAGAAGCCACCGCTGCCGAGACCGCGGTCGTGGACGATGCCGAGGAGGTGAGCCTCAGCAGCATGGCCTCGGGGGTGGCATCCGCCGTCGGGTCCACGGCTCTTCGGACCCTGGGAGGCGTGGTCTTCAACCTGGCCTTCCAGGCAGTCTTGTCTCAGTTCGGAATCGGCCAGAATTCCCAGATCGAAAAACAGCTCCAGCAGATCGAGACGGATATTACGGCGCTGCAGAACTCGATCAACAATCTTTACGCGGCTCAGATGGTGGGCTTTCTCGACACCCAGTACGCCGCTCAGGCAGATTCTCTCGGCGCCAATATCTCTTACATCCAGGGCCTGTGGGGCTCTCCGATCGTAGACGAGCGAACTGGCTACTCGGGCGCAGTGGCTGCCGCTTCGGCGGGCGCCTCGAACGGCGGGCTCGACCTGAGCGAGTCGGCCACCCTGCTGCAAGACTTTCTGGCCGATGCCAGCGAGAGCCAGCTGGTGGCCGCTTTGAACCAGATTCAGAACAACCAGCTCGGGATCAACGGCGCTGCCAACTCGATGATCCAGTTGCTGGCCCAGGCGAACAATTACAACCGGTATGTGGGAATCTTCTCTACCGAGCAGCTGATCGCCCAGTTCAACACCTACGCAAGCTTTCAGCACCAGGCCACGGTGATGCTCGTCGCCATCGCTCGCTCCAAGACCCCTCCCGACCTCGCGACGGCCCAGGCCAGGCTGAAGCAATACAACGACAGCTTAAAGCAACAGCTCAGCCAGATTCCCTTCCCCCTCGACGAGAACCTGATCTACGACCGCCAGTCGGGCCTGGTCATCTACAACCAGGTCTTCCCCGCCACCTCGCTGGCGGATGCCATCCAGATGGCCAGCACGCTCGAAGAGGGCGGGGTGTCTGGCTGGCAGGTCGCCTCGGTGACCGACCTGCAGCAGTTCACCTCCGGCTTTCAACAGCCCTTCGATACCCTTCTGCGCAAGCTCGGTTTGAATACGGCCGCTGCCGCCGGGAGCAACGGCTACGGCGGCAACGCCATGACCATCCTGACGGTCGAGCCGCAAAACGCCACTGTGAACGGATTCCCCAACCCCTTTGGCAACCCGATCACCTACAACTCGACCGACCTCAGCACGCTCTCCACCACCAGCCTGGGTACTCTCGACGCAAACACTGCCCAGAACGCAGTCGGTCCCTTCATTCTGGTTGGGGGGCAGCAGGGGGGGCTCTTCCTCGAGACGGGGGTCGCGGCGCCCGCCTCCGACGCCGCCTACCTGAATGTCTACCTCGGCTTCAACGGGCTCAACGCTCAGGGATTGTTCTCGGGCCCGGTCCTCAATGCCGCAGTCAGCTCGGACGGATCCCAGTGCACCGCCAGCACCTTGTTGCAAGCCGATGTTGAGGACGATGACGGCTTCACCGACTTCGAGGAGGTGCCGCTGGACGTGACCGGGTTCGTCTTCTGGACGAGCTCAGACCCTGACGTTGCCGACGTGTCCAATGCGCCTGGCCAGGAGGGGCAGGTGATCCGGCTCGGTGGAGCGCCGGGCGGAACGGTCACCTTTACCGCCAGCCGCATGCTCACCAACGAGGGCAACCCGACTCAAATCGGCCCCACGACTCTCCCCACGTCCTTCCCCACGGGTCCGATCACCGCTACCGCAACCTTCACCTACCCGCAGGCCCCGCCGGCGCAGCTCACCTCGGTATCGCTCTCTCCCCGTAACGCGCAGTTCAACGGAGGGCTGCCGCTCTCGCAGCAGCTCTACGTTGTGGGGCAGTTCTCCGACGGCACCAGCGCCGAGCTCTCCGCCGACCCCCAACTCGGCCCTCTGCTGGCCTTCACCTCGTCCGACCCCAATCTGACCATCGTCCAGCCTATGGCGAACGGGGGCGTGATCTCGGGGCCGGTGGTGGCTCTGTCGACGGCGGGGTATCCTACCAATCCCGTCACCATTACGGTGTCGGTGCAGGGCTTGACCGACAGCACCACTTTGAGCTTCTCGCCCTGACCTCTGTAGGAGCTTCCTCTCTACACTCAGGCCGCCCTCAGACCATTTCCGAGAGCAGCTCCTGGCGCGGATTGGGGATCACCACCTTGTTCACCAGCAGCCCCTTCTGGGCCACCACCGCCGCCCCGGCCTCCACCGCCGCCTGAACGGCCGAGACGCTGCCGGTGCAGGTGAAGAACGCCTTGCCGCCCATGGCCATGGCCAGGCGGATCTCGGTCAACTGCACGGCGGCCGCCTTGGCGGCGGCGTCGGCGCCCTCGATCAGGGAGGCCACCGAGAACGACTCCACGATGCCCAGCGCGTCCAGGTGCATCCCGCGGCTGGCCCCGCTCAGGGCAGGGAAGACCGACTCGTGCACGTTGGGGATGACGAAGACATCGATGACCGAGAAGTCGCCGGCCTCGCAGCCGGCTCCGATGCTGGCCTGAACGGCCGCAACGTCGCCCCGAATCATCACCATGTACTTCCCCGAGCAGATGGTGCGAGCCAGCACCAGCTCGACGGCCGCCGCTTTGAGCATGGCGTCGGTGACCTGGAATCCCCCCGCGATGCTGCTCAACTCGACGAGTCCCAGACAGTGTTCAGGCATTCTCGGCTCCGATCTCGACAAAGTCGCTGGTGATGGCCGACACGTGGCCGGTGATGCTGGCGTGCAGGTCCACCCCTAGCTCGGTTTCACTCACTCTTGCAAGGGTCTGGCCGCGCTCGACCCGCTGACCCGGGGACACCACCGGCCGGGCGGGCTGGCCCACGTGCTGCGACAGCTTGATGCGCACATGCCCGGGCGTGGTGGGGGCGGGGTCGAAGGGAGCCTCGTTCTCATAGGCTTCCAGTTTCAGGCGGCGGCGCAGCAGCTTGAGCGGCACGCGCCGCCCCTCCTTCATGGGATGAACGCGCACCGGGGACTCCTGCTTGAACTTGTAGTTGGCCGCGCGCATGTCCTTTTTGGCATCCTCGCAGGCTTCCCGCGGGTAGAGATCCTCCGGGCAGGCGTACAGGGTGCACAGCCCGCACGAGCAGCACAGCTCGGCCCAGGGGTTCCAGAGCTCGGCGCCGGTCTTGTTGAAGCCCAGGCTGCGCATCACCTTGTGGGGCTGGATCTCGTAGCCGAGCAGGTAGCGGGGGCACATCTCGGTGCAGTAGGTGCACTGATCGCAGGCCGACTTGCCGATGCGGCGCTGGGCCTCGTTGGAGGTGGTCTGGCGGCGGATCAGCGAGTGGTCGCGGGGCAGCACGATCAGGGCCCCGGTGGTCTTGGTCACCACCTCGTCGAGGTCAAAGCAGATCTTTCCCATCATCACGCCGCTGAGCATCAGTGCGAAATCATCGGTGGTGGTGCCGCCGGCCCGGGCCAGCACGTCCCGAAACGAGGTTCCGATGGGCACCCAGAAGGAGGAGGGCCGCTTTACCAGCCCCGCGACGGTCAGGAACTTGTCCACCACCGGCTGGCCCTGCATCGCCCGTTCCACGTTGTAGAGAGTCTCCACGTTGTTGACCGCGCAGCCCACCTGAAGGGGCAGCCCGGCAGGGGGGATCAGCCGACCGGTGGCCAGGTAGACCAGCTCGTACTCGTCCCCGGCGGGGTAGAAGTCGCCCATCAACAAGAGCTCGATGGAGCGGGCCGCAAGATGAGGCCGCAGGGCATCCACGGCGCGCGCATTTTTCTCCTTGACCCCGAACTTGCCACAGGTGGCCCCGGTCAGCTCCATCATGCGAGCCATTCCGGAGGCGATCTCCCCGGGATACTGCTGCATGAGCTCGACGTCTTTGTGGACCAGGGGCTCGCACTCGGCCCCGTTGGCCAGGTAGGTATCCACCCGGGCCGAGGCCTTGACGTAGGTCGGAAAGCCGGCGCCTCCGGCCCCCACCACGCCCATGGTCTTCAGCTGCTGGCTCAAGTCAGCGCTCCTTGAGCTCGTCGAGCCACTCGCGCAGCTCGGTCACTCGCTGGCGGGTGGACCGCGCGCGCGTGGCCTCGTAGATCATCGGGTACATCGAGCCGCCCTCCCACTCCGAGGCCCGCGCCTCGGCATCGGCGTCGCGCAGCTTGACCCAGAGCAGCTGAGCGGTGATCAGCTTCTCTTTGGTCAGGGGCTGCAGGCGGGCGGTGAGCTGCTTGTAGACGACGTTCAGCTCCTTGTCGGCTTTGGCGAAGTCTGCCGCCGCCTGGGCGTTCATCTCGTGCTGGCTCTGGGCCAGAACGGTGGCGGTCAGCATCACGATCAACAGCATGCGTTTCAACATGGGGCCAGGCTTCCGGAGCGGTCGCTCGATTCCTGGCGCTCAGCGCCGGCGCCCGAACATCTCGTCGAGGTGGGTTCGGGCCCAATCGGCGAAGGGGACCGGGCACGGGTAAGGCTCGGAGTCATCGTCCCAGGGCGAGAAGTCCTCCAGGTAGCCGTTCCAGTAGTAGTATTGCCCGCCGGTCGGTTCACCGAAATAGCCCCACGGCAGCTCTTGGTCGAGCAGTAGCCAGCTCAACAGGTGCTCCCGGCACCTGGCCGCCAGGCGCAGCTGCCCGCCGGGGTAGACCGAATAGTAGGCTCCGTCGGCCAGTTTCCAGCTCTTCTGGCCGACCATCGGGATCGGCTCTGCGAGCTCGGAGGGCCAGGGGCGAGCTTTCGAAGGCACCTCTTCTCGAGTCAGGCGCTCGTAGCGATTCTGCAGTTGCTGTCGGCGCAGCCTGGGCGGGCATCGGCTGCCCAATCGGTCGAGCAGAAGGTGGCGGAGCCTTTCGTCGGGCCCATCCAGGGTCGTCTGATCGGGGGGCGGGACGGGCAGCCCCTGCCAGGCCCAGATCGTCCAGCCGTCCGGCCAGGAGAGGGCCGGGTGCTCGGCGTCGTGGGCCAGTTCGGCCGGCGCCCAGCCTTCGGGCCAGAGGTTTGCGTGGGTCAGGACGGAGGAGGCCTGCCGGACGGCAAGAGGCTCGATAGGAGGCTCACACAGCAGTACCTTCGCCCCGTCCACGGCCACAAAACCACACGAGCTGACCAGGGCGGCCAGCGGCCCGCGCCAGGCGGGGGCGTCTCCCAGGATGTCCAGCGTGTAGAGCAGCGACCAGAATCGGTCCAGATTCAGGCTCCAGGGGATGGGGTCGCAGGAGGACAAACCCCGGCAGATCGGCTTGATTTTCAGGTCGAAAAGCTTGATGCGCGCGGGCCAGGGGCCTTTGAGGGCCCGGGCAATCAGCTCCACCCTGGAGATGAGCGCTCGCCCCGGGGGCGAGCGTTCAAACTCATACTGCAAGATGTCCCGGGGCCTGATCTCCCAGGGGGTCAGTTGGCGGGCCTGGGCGAGGTCGGCGGGCACTTTCGTGCCGGGCCGGTAGCCCCCCACGAACTTGAGCAGCGCCTCATAGAACGCGCACGTCTCCGCGTCCGGGGGATGGTCTCTCAGGGCCCGGGGGGAGCCAAGCCAGACGACCTCCTCCGGCTCGGGAAGCTCGAAGGCGCGGTAGAGCTCGCCCAGGGCGCTGACGGCGAGCTCGCGGTTGCCCTTGCGCTCACCCTGGCGCGAATACCATTCGTCGGGGGACTCGTGGGGCGGGCTCACCGACCCGGCGCCAGAAGCTCCAGCACGCGAAGGTCCGGCGCGTGCCCGCCCTCCGGGTCCAGGGGCTGGATGCAAACGTGGTCGGCGCCCGCATCCCAGTGCTCCTGGATGCGTTGACGAAGGGCGGCTTCGTCCCCCCAGGCTACCATGGCGTCCAGGAAGCGGTCGGCGGATTGATCCAGCTCTTCTTCGGTGAAGCCGAGCCAGGTCCAGTTGTTGCGGTAGTTGGGCAGGCGCATGTAGACCTCCAGGGTCGCCTTCGCCACAGCGCGGGCTCTGGCCGCGTCGCCGGTCAGCACCACCTTCTGCTCCACGTAGAGCTTCTTGCCCGGTCCCAGAATCTCGCGCGCCCGGCGGGTGTGCTCGGGGGGCACGTTGTAAGGGTGGGCTCCGTCGGCCAGCTCGGCCGAGAGCTTGAGCATCCCCGGCCGCAGCGCGGCCAGGATCAGCTCGTTGTTGCTGGTCGGCTCGGGGGCCCGGAACATGGCCTTCTGCATCTTCTCGAGATACTCGCGCATGAAGGCCAGCGGCTTGGCGTATTCGTGCCCCCGCAGCTTGGCCACCAGGGGCATGTGGGACACTCCCAGACCCAGCAAGAAACGCCCCCCCGATTGCTCGTTCAGGGTGAGCCGCGCGGCCGCGCTGGCCTGGGCGTCGCGGGCCCAGATGTTGGCGATGCCCGTGGCGATGGTCAACCGCTCGGTCTGCGACAGCAACCAGGCTCCGTGGGCGATCGATTCGCGGCCCACCGCCTCCGGATACCACAGGGCCCCGTAGCCCATGGACTCCACCTTGCGGGCGAACTCCCCCGCCTCGCGGGCGCTGAAGGAGTCGGTGAAGGCCCAGACCCCGAGTTTTCCGATGCTCATGGTTTCCTCCGATCACGATAGCGTCGATACAGCTTCTTCTGGAAGTCGTCCAGGTCGATCTCGCGCCCCTCGACGTAGGCCCGCAGCACGTGGGTATCGGCTTCCAGCAGGTCGCCGTCGGTGACGATGAAGGTGGCCTCCTTGCCCGGCTCCAGGCTCCCCAATCGGTCGTCCACGCCCAGGATGCGGGCCGCATTCAAGGTGACGCTCTTGAGCGCGCTCTCGCTCGAGAGCCCGTGAGCCCGGGCCCGGCCGGCCAGTTCGGGCAGCCAGCGCGTGTTGCTCGCATCATCACCCATCGAGAGGGCCACCGTCACTCCGGCCTGAGCCAGCACGGCGGGAGCCCGGTAATACAGATCGTATGCTTCGTGATCGCGCGGCAGGCGCAGCATCTCGGTGTAGATCACCGGCACCTTGCGCTCGGCCAGCTTGCCCGCCACCCGCCAGGCGTCGGCTCCGCCCACCAGCACCAGGCGCAGCTTCTCCTTGCGGGCCAGCTCCAGGGCGGCTTCGATCTGATCGAGTCGCTGGGCCCGCACCAGCACCAGCGACTCGCCCTTGAGAGCCGACTGCATGGCTTCCCACTTCACGTCCTGGCCCAGCGCGGGACGATAGGCGCGGGCGTTGGCAAAGGCCTCCTGGATGCGCAACACGGCCAGGCGACGGTTCTCCTTTTGCTCCTCCAGGGGCGTGGCCGCAAGCGGAGAGCGATTCAGCGCCAGGTCGGGCCACTCCACCACCAGCCCCACCGGGGCCTTCACGGCCATGTCCTCTCGAGTCCAGCCTATCAGGCGCATGACCGACGCCTGGCCGCTCAGGGGATTGCCCCGGGGAGCCACCCCGGCAAACAGCACGCCCGCCGAGCGGGCTACCTCGATGAGCTTGGAGTCAGGATGGAAGGCGATGTCGGCGCGCAGCTCGGGGTTCACCTGGCCCACCTCGCTGATGTCCATGGCGGGCGGCACGGCGGCGATCTCGACCAGTCCCAGAGCCGAGTCGGCGTCGATCATGGCGGGATAGACGTGCAGGCCCTGCAGGCTCACCACCTCGGCCCCGGCGGGGGGCGAGGACAGGCCCACGATGCGCCCGTCGCGCACCACCAGGGCGGTCTGCACGGGCGGACCGCTGACCGGGTGCAGGGTGGCCCCCACGTAGGCCTCGTCGGCGCCGGCGGCCAGGCAGAGCAACAGGATGAGGAGCAGCCGCTTCATTTCTGGCGCGCCCTCCGGATCAGCTCGCGGCGCTCTTCCTCGCGCAGGGCCTGGAGGCTGGTCTCGTGCTGGCGTGAGAAGTAGCGTCGCCCCTCGATGAAGGTTGCCAGGCAGACCGCTCCCTGGCTCAGCGGGGGAGCGCTCCAGAGCACGAAGTCGCCGTCCTTGCCCGGCTCCAGCGACCCGACCCGCGCGTCGATCCCCAGCTGCCTGGCGGGGTTCAAGGTCACGAAGGCCAGCGCGTCCATCGGCGCAAGGTCGCCGTAGCGGACGGCCTTGGTGGCCTCGGTGTTGAGCCTGCGGGCCAGCTCATTGGAGTCGGAGTTGAAGCTGGTGACCACTCCGTGCTCGGCCAGGATGGCGCCGTTATAGGGCACAGCCTCCATGACCTCCACCTTGTACGCCCACCAGTCGCTGAAGCTGGAGGCGCCCGCCCCGTGGGCGGCGATCTCGTCGGCCACCTTGTAGCCCTCCAGCACGTGCTGGAAGGTGCGCACCTTGAAGCCGAGCTCCTCGGCCAGGCGGATGAGCATGAGGATCTCGTCTTGCCGGTAGCTGTGGCAGTGCACGAAGCGCTTGCCGTCGAGGATTTCGAGCAGCGCTTCCAGCTCGAGGTCGGGCTTGACCGGCATGGCGCGCTGGCCGGCGCTGAATTTCTGCTGCTCCTCGCGATAGGCGCGGGCGGCCACGAAGCGCTCGCGGATGGAGGCGGCCACGCCCATGCGGGTGCCCGGATAGCGCCTGACGGGCAGCTCGTGCACGTTGGCCTGGCGGGGGTTCTCGCCCAGGGCGAACTTGATCCCCTCGGGAGCGCCGGCCACGATCAGCTCCTCGGCCGGACGCCCCCGGCGCCACTTCACGGTGATCGACTGGCCTCCGATGCTGTTGGCCGAGCCGTGCAACAGGTTGGCGCAGGTGGTGCCCCCGGCCAGTTGGAGCAGGATGTTGCGGTCGAGCGGGTCGATCACGTCCTTGATGCGCACCATGCTGGTGCAGTTGGCGCTGAACTCGTTGACGTCGCCCTCGATGGCGGTGTGGCTGTGGCAGTCGATCATCCCGGGCGAGACGTGCAGGCCCTGAGCGTCCACCACCAGCGCCCCGGCGGGCGCGCTGAGCGAGGGCCCGATGGCCTGGATGCGCCCGTTCACCACCAGCAGGTCGCCCCGCACCGGCTCTCGGGAGGCCACGGTCCAGAGGGTGCCCCCGCGCACCAGCACGCTGCCCGCTCCCTCGAGTGGGCTGAAGATCTTCGGCTCGCTGCCGTAGTCGGCCGCCTGGAAGGCGGGCTTGTCCTCTTTGTCCTTCTCTTCGTCATCGGGAGCCTGGTGGGTATGGCGCTGGCCCTCCACCCAGGTCTCCAGCACCCGGGTCTTGGAGTCGAAGAGCGGCCCGTCCAGCACCAGGAAGCTGGCGCTCTTGCCCGGCTCGAGCGAGCCCAGGCGGTCTTGATAGCCCAGCGTTCGGGCCGGCTCGGTGGTCAGGGCGGCCAGCAGCACCTCATCCGAGCAGCCGGCCTGGCGGGCTTTCTGCAGGGCTTGGGGCAGGTCGTCGAGCGACTTGAGCCGGTGGGTGGTGAGCGAGAACGGGATCTTGCGCGCCCCCAGCCAGCGGGCCAGGGCCGGTGCGTTGCGCCAGCTCTGCAGGGTCAGATCGCTCATGTCCAGCCACTCGCCCTCGCTCTCTGCCTTGGGCTTCTTGGGGAAGTTGAGCGGCAGCACAAAGCTCTCCTGAGGGGCGGGCCGAAGCCAGTCCAGGCAGCGCCACTCCTGGCCCGAGAGCACCGTGGCGCGCCTGCTCACCCCCACCTCGTCCAGGCTGCGCCGCAGGGCCAGCGTCTCCACCGGGCTGAAGGCCTCCAGCAGCAGCAACCGCTGGCCCTCGGCCACGGGCAGCATGGCCTGGTGGGCTCGGGCCGCGGCCGGTCGCAGGGTCCCCTGGTAGGCTGATTGCTCGATCTGGCGGGCCTGGCCGTACCAGCGGGCGTCCAGCACCGCCTGGCGCAGGGCGCTGCAAGCCCCCATCAGGCTGGCCGGGAAGAACTTGTCCGGCGAGCCATAGGGATTCTTCTTGTACTCCTGCCAGTCCACTTGCTCGGCCGCGGCCACCACCGCCCGCTCGGCGTCCCAGAGGCGCTCGAGGTCGGTGCCGTCTCGCAGCGAGTAGCAGGCGGCCGTGCCCCGCAGCACCCCCTGGTCGGGCACCGCCAGCACGGCCACGAAGCCCTGAGCGCGCAGCTTCCTCAGCGTCTCCGGCTTGATGGTCAGGTGCCCGCTGGCCATCCAGTCGGGGTGGAGGCGCGGCAGGGCGCTCGAGTCGGGGTCTGGTTTGAGGGCAGGGGGCGGATCCTCGTCCTTGGGCCTGGGCGTGCCGCGCAGGGGCTTGCCCTCCAACCGGCTGACGGTGACGTAGGGGTCGATGAAGCCGGCCACCACGGTCTTGCCCTTCAGGTCCCAGACCCTGGCTTCGGGGGGCACGGCCACCTGGCCCGCCGCCACGATCTTGCCGTCCTTGATGAGCAGCGTGGCATCCTCGAGCCTGACCCCGGGCCGCACGTAAACAGTTGCGTGGAGGAAGGCGTGCACGGGATGCTCGCGCCCGCCCTCGGCCAGGGCCGGGCACAGCAGCAGCAGCAGGATGAGGAGCAGGCGGCGCATGGGGGCGTGGCCTTCGCGACCGGGCCGGGAAGTCTTGCTGTGGTCTTAGAGGAGGATCTCGAGCAGGCTGTGGCCGCGGCTGCCAGCGTAGATCAGGCCCGCGCCACAAAGCGCGGGCATCAGGCTGTAGCCGACGAAGTGGACCACCCAGCCCGCGCGCGGACCCCAGGACGCCTGCATGGCTCGCAGCTTGCCCAGCTTCTCCGGGTCGCGCTGGCGGAGGTAAGCGGTGAAGCACCCGAAAGCGAGGCAAACGAATCCGAGGGCAATGGTTGCGTTGTCCAGGATGGTATTCTAGCAAAGGTACGCAGGCTGGGCGCGGTGGGGCTCCCGCATGGCCCGCGCCCCCACCACGGAGAGTGGGGATCCCCACCGCGGGCGGTGGGGCTCCCGCATGGCCCGCGCCCCCACCACGGAGAGTGGGGATCCCCAC
>BTUM01000129.1:0-15430 GCA_045863235.1 Candidatus Xenobia bacterium
GCCCGGTACCGCCTCCATTCCAGCGTATACCCCGGAATCAGCCCGGTACCGGGGAACTTCCCGGTACCGGCCCAGGTGCGCAGGGTTGCTCGAGAATACGCAGGTCCTGCCCGGTACCGCCTCCATTCCAGCGTATACCCCGGAATCAGCCCGGTACCGGGGAACTTCCCGGTACCGGCCCAGGTGCGGAGTTCGGTCTGGTCCAGAATACGCAGGTCCCGCCCGGTACCGCGAGCGTATACCCCGGAATCAGCCCGGTACCGGGGAGACCACCGCTGTCAGGGCTACAGGGTTTCCCGGTCGTGGCTCAGAACAGCACCCGGTGCCGTTCCTGCGCAATCTATTGTTCGATACCTGGCCCGTCGTGGTGCACGCTCACGGATCCCACGCCCACAAGCCCCAGTGGCCGCCCATCCGGCAGGCTCTGTTCGACGCGCCCGCGCCGACCTGGACCGCTCCCCCCGAGCTGACGCTGTTGACCTGCAACAATGGCCACCCGGCCATGGGCCTGTGGGAAGAGAGCCTGCGGCGGGCCGGTCTTCAGTGCCAGGTGCTCGGCCACGGCATCGATCCCTGGGTCAACAGCCGCCACAAGCCGCAGCTTCTGGCCCGGGCCGCCAGCGAGGCTCGGACCCCTTACCTTCTTTACGCCGACTCGCGCGACGCCGTGCTGATCGATGACCCGGCCCGCGCTCTCGAGCGGTTTCTGGCCTTCGACTGCGAGCTGGTGATGGGGGCCGACATGATGAGCTGGCCCGCCCTGCCCGCCTTCCGGCGCTTCGAGCAGGGTTTGCCGGGGGCCCGCCAGAGCGAGTTCCGCTACCTCAACGGTGGCACCTGGATCGGCCGCCGCGAGACGGTGCTCGAGCTGTTCACGGCCGCCTGCGAGATCGACCCCGTGCCCGAGGCGGCCGACTCCGAGCAGGGCCTCTTGCGCCAGCTCCTGCCGCGCTTTCATCCCCGGATACAGCTCGACTACCGTTGCCAGATCTTCCAGAACGTCGGCTTCGTCTCGCGCGACATCTTTCAGTTGAGCAGCCTGCAGAGCTCCCATGGACGCTGAGACGACGCCACCGATCAGCGACGAGAAAGAGGTCGCCAGGATCCTCTACAAGGGCTTCCTCAGCTACCTGAGCCTGAGGGCGGTCGGCATCGGACTGGGCTACGTGGCCCAGATCTTCCTCAGTCGCTGGCTGGGCAGTCACGATTACGGCTACTACTCGCTGCTCGCCACGGCCGCTTTCGTGCTGGCCTACGTGGTGGGGCTGGGTTATCCCACCGCCATGCAGCGCTTTCTGCCCAACTATCGCGCCCATGGCGACTGGCCGTCTTTCATGGGCTTCGTCAAGTACGCCGTACGCCGCATGACGGCCGCCTCGGCGGCTCTGGGTGTGCTGGTGGGGGCGGGCCTGGCCATCCTGCACGAGCTCCATAAGACCGCCGACCCCTGGACCGCGCCCGAAACCTTCGCTGCCCTGCTGACCCTGGTCCTCATCCCGGTGCAGGGAACCCAGGAGGTCTATGAGGCCGGTCTGACCGCCCAGCAGCGCTGGCTGGACTCCTTCGTGCCCAGCATGCTGGTGACGCCCCTGCTCTTCGTGGGCGGGGTGGCCCTGGCCGACGCCTTCTTCCCCGGCCACCTGGCCGTCTACCAGGTGCTGCTCGTGCTGCTGCTGGTCACCATCCTGTCCACCGTCATTCAGAGGATCCTGCTGCAAAGGAGCCTCCCCCCCGAGGGGCGGCACTGCTCCATCAGCTTCGCCGACAAGGACCAGTGGGACGCCACCGGCAAGCCGGTGCTGGTGATGACCATGTTCGGCATCCTCTCGGCCCGAGCCGACCTCTTTGCCGTGGGCCTGCTCGACGGCCATTCCGACGCCGGCATCTATGCCGCCGTGCTGGCCACCTCCGAGCTGCTCAACACCTTCTCCAAGGCCTCCAACACCGTGGTCACGCCCCAGATCGGCCCGCTGCTGGCGGCCAAGAACACCCAGCTCCTGCAGAAGGTGCTGGTGCGCTCGGCCCAGCTGGCCACCTATCCCACCTTGATCCTGACCATCCTGCTCTGCTCCATCGGCACCGACGTGCTGAGCCTGTTCGGTCCCCACTTCGAGGGTGGCTACTGGGCCCTGGTCATCTTGTGCTGGAACCAGGTGCTCATCGCCTCGGCCGGTCCGCCCGCTTACGTGCTGATCGTCTCGGGCCACTCGGTCAACGTGGCCCGTGGTTTTGCGTTCAGCCTGACTGTCCAGCTCCTCTTGCTGCTCGTGCTGACGCCCCACTTCGGCATGGTGGGGGCCTCCAGCTCGAGCCTGCTGGCCGGCTTGCTGCTGCGCATCCTGCTCACCCGCTACGTCGCCAAGACCACCGGCATCCGCTTTGGGATCCTGGGCGGGCTGACCCACAAGTGGGTCAGGGAATAGGGATCACCTCGGCCCAGGGCAGCAGGGTCTGAACTCGCTCGAGCTCGGCCGGGTCGAGGTTGCCCACGAAGATCCACTTGAGCCCCTTCAGGCCTCGGAAGCTGTCCGGGATGCGAGCCTGGCAGCCGGTGGCGCTCAGGGTCACCAGCCGCCTCAGCTGACCGAGCTGGGGCGGAAAGCTCTTGAGGGGGGTATCCTCCATGTCCAGCCGGCGCAGGGCCTTGAGCTGGCCGATCTGGGGCGGCAGGCTGACCAGGGGGGTGCCGTCCAGGGTCAGCTCTTCGAGCCGGGTCAGCTGGCCGATCTCGGGGGGCAGCGTCGTCAGCGGGTTGCGGGACAGATCAAGGTGGCGCAGCGCGCGCAGGCGACCGATCTCGGCCGGCAGATGAGTGAGCTGGTTGTCGGACAGGTCCAGCGAGATCAGCCGTTCCAGCCCCTTCAAGTCGCCCAGGTCGGTGAGCTGGTTTTCGCCCAGGTCGAGCGTGTCCAGAAGCGGCATGCCTTTCCAGGGAGGGCGCCCGAGATGGACCAGCTGGTTGCCGCGCAGGTCCAGCTCGTGCAGCGAACGGGCCTGGCTCAGCTCGGGGGGGACGGCCGTCAGCTTGTTGCCCGACAGGTCGAGCTCGCGCACGCCGTTGAGGTAGGGGATGCGCGGCAGCTCCGTGAGCTCGTTGAAGCTCAGGTTCAGCGACTCGAGCTGGCGGTAGCGGTCCAGATGGCGCATGGCGTCGACCAGGCCGTTCCCCAGGTCGAACAGGTCCAGCGAGCGGCGATCGCGGTCGCCCTGGCAGACCGCCGGCAGGGCCAGCAGCAGCACCAGGAGGAGCGTTCTCACGGGGTCTCCTTCGGCTGCGGGGAAGCCGGCTCCTGGGGCGCCAGGGCGTCCGGTGGCAGGCTCAGCTCGCCCTGAAACACCTCCGACGTGACGGCCTTGAGCTCGCCCTCGGCGATCTTTCGGTCGGTGAGAGCCTCGATCAGATCGCCTTGAGCGTCGAGCACGAACGAGCGCGCGTTGATCAGCTCGGCCAGGTCGGTCAGGCCCGCCGTGTAGCGCTTGGAGGCCAGCTGGAAGTTGGCCAGAGCGGCGCGAACCGCGTCTTTGGAAGCCGAGGTCCGCTCCTGGGCCGCCTCCAGGTCGGCGAAGGCGGAATCCATGATCTGCACCAGCTGCAGGCGAACGTTCTCGCGGTCGTGGCGCAGCTGCTCGGCGGTGGCCAGGGCCAGCTCCTCGGCCGAGTCCAGCCCCGGCGTGAAGAAGGGGATAGTCAAGAAGAGCTGCACCTCGAAGAAGGGAACGTTGGGCAGGTCGAGCCCCTGGGCCCCCACGCCGACCGAGGTGCTCACGGTGGGCTTGTTGCCCAGCGTCTGGATGTGGGCCTGCAGCTCGAAGTTGCGCGCCTGGGCGTCCAGGGAGAGCAGGGCCGGGTTGAGGTCCACCAGCTTCAGGGCGGCGGATCGATCCTGCTGCGTCGGCTCCTGGCTCAGGATGTCCTCGAGCCGAGCCTTCTCGACCACCGAGCGGTCCACCCCGACCGCCTGGGCCAGGGCCAGGCGGGCATTGCGCTCGTCGTTCTTGGCCTGGGCGATGGCGGCGCGGGCGGTGGCCACCTGGGACAGGGCCGAGGTCACGTCGGCCATGCCCTTCTGGCCGGCGGTGTAGAACTGATCCGAGACGGTCTGGTTGAGCTGGGCGCGCTCCAGGTTGCCGGTCTGGATGGCCAGGTTCAGCTGGGCCTGGAGCACCGTCACGTAGGCTTCCTGGATATCCTGATACTGGGTGAGCCAGGCGCTCTGCAGGTTGTAGAGGGCAGTCGAGACCCCGTAGCGGGCCGCTTCGACCTGGGTGTGGCGCACGCCCGAGTCGAGCACGGTCCAGGTCGTTCCCAGCGTCATGGTGGTCTCCTTGACCAGGTCGAACACCGTCTGCAGCTCGCCGTTGATGAGCTGCCAGTCGCGCTCGATGGTGAAGCCCATCTGGGGCTCGTAGAGGGCCCAGGCCTGGCCCAGCTGGGCCCGGGCCTGGGTCACCTTGGCCCGGTTGCTCTTGAGGATGGGGTGGTTGTCGTAGGCAAGCTGGAGGCAGCGCTCCAGGGTCAGCACTTCCCCTCCCGGGTCGCCCACCGGCGGCAACAGGTCGCGCTGCTGGTCCAGGAGCGGCTGCAGGGCGGGCGGATCGGCCCCCACCGGCAGCGCGGCCAGCGCCAGGACGAGCAGCAGGGCCAGAAGGACTCTCACTCCGACTCCATCCGGGGCGCTTTGAGGGTCTGATCGGCCACCACCCGATCCCCATCGTGCAGGCCCACCAGGTCGGAGGCGGCCACCAGCTCGTCGGCCTTGACCCCCTCCACCTCGACCCAGTTCTGCTTGCTCTGGCCGGTTTTCACCGAGCGCTGGCGGACCACGTACTCCGAGCCGCTGGCCTCCAGCACGAACACGCTGCTGGCCCCGTCCCGGGTCAGCACGGCCCCGTCCGGCACCATGACGTGCAGCTCGGGCGCCTCGGTGCGCAGCCAGACCTTGACGGCCATGCCGGGCCGGAGCCAGCGGGGAGGCGAGGCCACCTCAGCCTCCACCGGAATGGCTCGCGTCTCCACTCTGGCCACCGGGGCCAGGTGGCGAACGGTGGCCCGCAGGGTCTGGTTCGGGGCCGCGTCGCAGGTGAAGCGGAGGCTCTCGCCCGAGCCGAGCTCGGCGGCGTAACGCTGGGGCACGTCCAGCGTCACCAGCAGGGGGGACGGGCTGACCAGCGTCAGGCCGGTGGGGTTTCCGGCGCTGACCACGTCGCCCACGTTCAGGTCGCACTGCTGCACGATGGCGTCCATGGGAGCCTTGAGCACGTAGTAGCGGGTGCGCCGGGCCACCTCCTCGTACTGGGCCTGGCTGACCCGGATGGCGGCCCGGGCCTGCTCGAGCTTCTCCAGGGCCGTCTCGTAGTCGGCCTTGGCCTGCAGGTACTGCTCGCGGATGTCGGCCAGGTTCTGATCCGAGATCAGCTCCTCGGCCCGCAGCTGGCGGTATTCCTCATACTTCTGGTGGGCGTTGTCGACCACCGCCTTGGCCTTGCGCACCGCCGGCACGTCCACCGGATCGCGCGGCGAGCCGTCCGGCCAGTAGAGGAACGACTCGGCCCGGGTCTCCTCGAGCTGGGCGCGAGCCGTCTTGATCTGCATCTGGAGATCGTCAGAGTCGATGCGGGCCAGCACCTGCCCCTCGCGCACGAAGTCGCCCATGTCCACATACAGCTCGATCACCTGGCCCGAGCCCTCGGCCGCCATGGTGACGGCGTTCTCGGCCGCGATGGTGCCCGGCATGGAGAGATCGCGAGCGATGCTCCGGGTGACGGCCCGGGCCACGTCCACCCGGGCCGCCGAGGGACTGGCCGGGGCGCTCGGGCTCGGTCGGGGAGTCTTGGGTTTGCCGGTGGGGCAACCGGTCAACAGCATCAGGGCCAGGATCCCCAGCATCAGGCGTCTCACTTCGACTTCCTCCGGAACAGACGTTGCAGGTCCTCCACGATGGAGGTCCCCACCGGCACCACCACCAGGGTCAGGAGCAAACACAGGGACTGACCGCCCACCACCACCATGGCCATGGGAGCCCGCATGGCCCCGGTGGGACCGGCGAAGGCCACCGGGATCATGGCCACCACCAGGGTCAGGGTGGTCATCAAGATGGGGCGCAGGCGGTCCTTGTTGGCCGTCAGGATGGCCTCCCGCAGCTCCATCCCCTGGCGCAGGAGCTGGTTGGTGCGATCGATCTGCAAGATGGCGTTCTTCTTGACCACGCCAAAGAGCAAGAACAGCCCCAGCACCGAGAACAGGTTCAAGGTCATGTGGGCGGCCATCAGCGAGAAGATGGCAAAGGGGATGGCCAGCGGGAGGGTCAGCAGGATGATCAGCGGATCGAGCAGGTTCTCGAACTGGCTGGCCATCACCATGTACATGAAGAGCACCGAGAGCACGAACGACTGCAGGGCGGCGATGGCCGTCTGCTGGAGGAACTTGGAGTTGCCCGTGGGCAAAGGACCGTATCCCGGCGGCGGATGGAGCGAGGCGAAGAGGTCTTTGGCCTTGCTGTCGGCCTCGCCCAGGGGCAGCTCGGAGGTGAGGTTGGCTGACACCGTGACCCGGCGCTGGCGTTCCAGGTGCTCGATGGGCCCGGGGCCCAGGCCCACGGTGATGGTGGCGACCTGGTCCAGGGTCACCAGCACCGGGCCCCCCTGCTGCTGCTGGCTCAGTACCGGAATGTGCTTGACGTCCTCGGGCTGGGCTCGCTGGTCGGGCAAGGACTGCACCATCACGTCGTAGGTCTCGATGCCGCGCTGGAAGTTGGTGACCCGCAGACCGCTGAGGTAGATCTGCACCGCCTGGGCCGCCTGCTCGACGTCCACCATCAAGTCGGCCGCATTCTGCTCGTCGAATTTGACCAGCACCTCGGGCCCGGGCTCGGCCATGGTGGAGGCCAGGTCGACGAAGCCAGGAATCTTGCTCATGCCTTCGAGCATCTTGCGGCCCAGGCTCTCGAGCTCGTTGAGGTCGTCGCCGGCGATGACGTACTCGAAGTCCTTGTCGTCGGAGGTGTCCACCGAAGGCTGCAGCAACGAGTAGCGCCCCAGAGCCGCCCGGGCATCGTCGATGGACTCGAACATGGTATAGGGCTGGCGCTTCTCATAGGGGACCAACGAGACGTAGAAGCTGGGGGTCTCCCCGTCGCCGGTGAGCAGCACGTTCTGCACGTGGGGAAGCTTCATCAGAGCTTGCTCCACCGGAACGAGCTCGCTGGCCGCCCGCTCCAGGGGCCAGCCGGCCGGAATGCGCAGGTTGACGGTGTAGCTGCCCACGTCTTCCTTGGCCAGGAACTCGGTTCCGATGCTCCGGAGCAGGTGGAGACCCCAGATGAAGCTGCCCAGGGCCAGCAAGATCACCAGCCAGCGCAGCTTGAGGGCCAGCCAGAGAACCGCCCCGTAGGCGCTCTGAAGTCCGCCCATCAAGGGGCCCGGCCCGCGCGCCGGGCCGCTGCGCTTCTTGAGAAATCGGGCCGACAGGGTGGGGGTCAGCGTGTAGGAGACGATCATGCTCAGCGTGATGGTGACCGCCATCACCACGCCCCAGGAGCGGAAGTACATCCCCACCTCGCCCGGCATGAAGGCGAGCGGCAGAAAGAGCACCACCAGCGAGGCGGTGGTGGCCAGCACGGCAAAAGAGATCTCCTCCAGCCCGCGCTCGGCTGCCTCGAGCGGCTCGAGATCGGTCTCCTCCAGGGTCTTGGTGATGTTCTCCAGCACCACCACCGCGTCGTCCACCACGATGCCCACCGCCAGCGAGAGGGCCAGCAAGGTCATGTAGTTGAGCGTGAAGCCAAAGGCGTACATGAACATGAAGCTCGCGATGAGCGAGATGGGGATGGCGATGCCGGCCACCAGCGTCAGCCGGAAGTTGGCCAGGAAGATGAGCACCACCAGGCAGGCCAGGCTGGTGCCGAGCAGGATGTCCTCCTGCAGATCGCTGATCGCTTCGTGGATCACCACCGAGTTGTCCCGCACCAGCTCCACCTTGATGTCGGCCGGCAGCAGCGACTTGAGGTACTCCAGCTCGTCCTTGACCCCCTGCACCACGTTGACCAGGTTGGCCTCGGCCGTCTTGGTCACGTCCAGGGTCAGGGTTTCGTGCCCGTTGAGGCGCGAGAGCGTGGTGGCGTCCTTCTCGCCGTCCACCACCCGGGCCACGTCGCCCACCAGCACCGGGCTCTGGTAGACCCCGCGGGCCGAGCTCAAGGGCCCGGTGACCTCAGTGGCGGAGGGCTCGGTGACGATGATGTTGGCGAAATCTTGCGCCGTCACCAGCTTGTTCTGCAGGTTGACCAGGTACTGGATGGCGTCGTTCTTGAGATAGCCCCCGGGAACCTGAGCGCTGTGGCTCTTGAGAGCCGCCACCACCTGGTTGGGCGAGACCTGGTGCTCTTCCAGCCCCGCGCCGTCGAGCTGAATCAAGATGGCCCGCTCTCGCCCTCCATTGACCTTCACGTCCCCCACGCCCTGGACCGTCTGCAGCCTGTCGCCTACCTGGCGGCGGGCGATTTCGGTCAGGTCGCGCAGACTGCGCTTGCCGGTCACCGCCAGGGTGACCACCGGCTGCTCGGAGCTGGAGTACTTGCCGTAGATGGGAGTCTTCGTGTTGAGCGGGAACTCGTTCACCAGCGCGTCCACCTTCGAGCGCGCCTGCTCCAGGGCTCGGTCCCCGTCGATGCCCACCTGGAACTTGATCTGGGTGTGCGACTTGCCGACCGAGGAGGTGGACTTCAGCTCGTCCACCCCGTCGAGCACCGCCACCGCATCCTCCACCGGACGCGTGATCTGAGCCTCCACCAGCTCCGGCGACGCCCCTTCCAGGGTGATGTCGATGGTGACGTAGGCGATCTCCACGTCGGGCATTTGATCCACGTTCAAGCGCGTGAACGCGAACAAACCACCGGCAACCAGCATCAAATTCAGCATGATGGCCAGGATGGGGTGGCGGATGAAAATTGAGAAAAATTTCACTCGAGCCCGGAGGTTCTCTTTGTTGACGCCTTTCCCCTGTTCTCAGAGGGGAGACAGGCTGGCCTGCGAAGCTCCGCTTCATGCTGGAAGGAAAGAACATTCTCCTGACCGGGGGCTCGCGCGGCCTGGGTCCTCTGATCGCGACCGCGCTGGCCGAGCGAGGGGCCAACCTGGCCCTGGTGGCCCGCTCGCGCGAGCCGCTCGAGGAGGTGGCCGGCCGGCTGCGCACGATGGGGGCGCGCTGCGTCACCCGGCCGACCGATCTCTCCGATTCCGGGCAGCTGCCCGGGCTGGTCGAGGAGGTCGAGCGCGAGCTCGGACCCGTCGACATTCTCATCAACAACGCCGGGCTGGAATACACCGGGCGCTTTACTTCCCGTCCTCCCGAGGAGATCGAGCAGTTGCTGGCCACCAACGTGGCCGCGCCGATGATCTTGACCCGCCTGATCTTGCCCGCCATGCTCGAGCGAAACCAGGGCCACATCGTGACCATCGCCTCCCTGGCCGGCAAGATCGCTCTGCCTTATGCCGCCGTTTACAGCGGCAGCAAGGCGGCCGTGCTGGCCTGGAGCAATTCTCTTCGCATCGAGCTTCGCCGCACCGGCGTGCGCTGCTCGCTGGTCACGCCCGGCTACGTGCTGGAGACGGGCATGTTCGCCAGCCACGGCGCCACGCCGCCCGGCTACCTCAAGGCCGTCACCCCGCCCCAGGTGGTGGCGGGCGTGCTCAAGGCGCTGCTCGAGAACCGCGAGGAGGTGGTGGTCAGCGGGCGGCCTTTCAAACCCATGCAGACCGCTTACGCCGCGGCCCCTCGCCTGCTGACCGCCCTGCTCGACAAGATCGGTCTGTTCGACTGGTTCGAGCGCACCTATGACACCGAGCAGGCTGGCCTGTCCAAATCGTAACGGTTTGGAAACAGGGGGGCGACTTCCTGGGGATACTATCCGCCCCGTAAGGAGTTGAGCATGAGCATTCCGCGTGGCCTGCCCCTGTCGGGGCCCGACTATTCCCTTCAGATTCACAGCACCGCCTACGGGGGGCGAGAAACCCTGGTGGAGAAGCGAGGCAACGAGCTGACCATCGATCGCCCCGGGGTGGTCGAGGATTACAAGATCACCCTCGGCCAGGACAGCATCTCGATCGAGAAGGGGAATGGCCACCGGGCCGAGATCCGTCGCGAGGGTCAGGGGGTCGTGATCGAGCGCCCCACCGTGGCGGCCGGAGATGTGGCCATCCGCTATGCGCCGGGCCGCATCGAGGTGGACCGGCAGGCGGCCTTTCAGGACGTGACCTATGAGCTCTCCGAGGGGGAGCTGAAGATCCAGCGCGAGGCGGCCGGCAAGGACGTCATCCTGCGGCGCACCGAGGACGGGTTCAGCATCGAGCGGCCGGGCTACCGGCCCGACCTGACCATCAAGCTCGATGGTCCGCTGGCCGAGGAAGGCCTGGACATGACCGTGTGGGCCCCCCGCCTGGGCCTGGAGCCGGAAGGTTACGCCCTGGTGGATCGGTTCTTGAAGCAGGGCCTGAATCCGGAGGATCTGCTCACGGTGACTCAAGACGGGGATGTGATCCTCTGGGACCGCGCTCTGCGCTAGTCAGGCGCCTCCAAGATTGATCTTCATCAAGTCTTCATCTTCTTTTAACTTTTGTTAACACCGGGTTAACGAAGTTTACAAATCGATCAGGTTTACACCCCGTACGCGGGCCCGAAGTGAGGGAGAGTCAGGGTAAGAAACTCACTTTGGGAGGACTTGCACATGCTGACCAATTCCCTTCTCGGCTTCCCCGGCGCCAGCCCCGTTGGAGGCGTGAGCCCCTTCGGGGGAAGCCCCCTGGCCGGGGCCCCCAGCCTGATGATCGGTTTCAACCTGGGTGACGGGTTCCGCGGTTCGGCGGGCCTCTTTGACCCGAGCCAGGCCGCCCTGGGCGGTCTCGGTCAGGGCTTCGGCAACCCGATGCTGGGGCTGGGAAACCTGGGCCAGGCGGGCGGCAATGACATCCGCCAGATGCTGTTCCTGCTCATGGCCATGCTGGCCGCTCAGCAGCAGCAGGGGATGGGTGGCCCCTTCGGCGGAGGCCAGTTCCCCGGCCAGATGGGCCAGTTCCCCGGCCAGATGGGTCAGTTCCCCGGCCAGGGGCAGTTCCCCGGTCAGTTCGGAGGGCTCCCTGGCCAGTTCGGCCAGTTCCCCGGTCAGTTCGGCCAGCCTTTCGGCGGCGGGATGAACCCCTTCATGGCCGGCCTGGGCGCCGGCCTGGCCAGCCAGCTCGGCGGTCAGGGCCAGGGCGTGAACCCGGCGTTTGCCTTTGGTCTGGGGGCCGGTCTCGGGATGGCTCTGGGCAGCCAGGCGGGCCAGCGGCCCGGAATGGGCATGAGCCCCTTCGGCAGTCCCTTCGGGAACCAGTTCGGCCAGCCTCCGTTCGGCCAGCAGCCCTTCAACCCCGCAGCCTTCGCCGCCGGTGCGGCCATGGGCCTGATGAACGGGATGCAGCGGCCCGGCATGGGCGGGCCCGGCGGGGTCGGCGGACCCGGCCAGGGGCAGGGCCAGGTGGTCGACCTGGCTCAGGGCCAGACCTTCACCACCCCCAGCGGCTCCACCATCAGCTGGCAGGGCGATACCGTCACGGTCAAGGAGACCGGGGGCGGCCAGCAGCAGGCCAACGTGGGCGGCGCCCAGGCCGGGGCCGGGGCCCGCAGCTTCGGGGCCCAGAACTCCTTCGCCATGGCCGGCGCCTTCTCGGGTCAGGGCTACGCCGGTGCCTTCGCGATGGCCGGCTCGGTCAGCGCGGGAGCCGGCGGTGCCGGCGCCGGAGCCTGCGCCTGCCACCACGGCCAGCAGAACGCCTCCAAGCCTCGTGATTGGAAGGTGTGGGGCGACCCTCACATCAAGCATCCCGATGGCTCCAACAGCGACTTCGACCGCAAGAACGCCCTCTTCACCCTGCAAGACGGCACCCGCGTTCTGATGGGAGCCGACAATCCTCAGGCCGTGGTGAAGAAGGTGCGCATCATGCTGCCGGGCGCCCCGGTCAACTTCCAGGGCTACGATCCCGCGCAGACCTCCGTGATGCAGGACCAGGGCGGCAAGTTCAAGTCGATCGGCCCTGCCTCCCAGTTCATGGGCGGCGGCTTCGGGGGAGGCTTCCCGCAGCAGGGTGGCGTCTGGACCTAGAAGCTGGCGTGCCTGACGGAGAGGCTCTGCCTGTCCGCGGGAACGCTCGGGGTCGGGAGTTTCCGGTCGCGCGTGCGCTGACCTGGGAATGGGGGCGTCGAAACGCTCGTTTCGACGTCCCACCCGATCGCCTGGCCTCGTTCTTCTGCATCTCGAGACGGCGGGGGTTGGGGGCCCGCGGGCCCTCTCTGTTGCAACGGGGGAAGAGGGCCTCTCGGCCCGAAGGAGCGAGCATGCTTTGCCTTAGCTGTGGTCACGACAACCAGGGCCCCGGCCCGACCTGCGCTCAGTGCGGGTTCTCCATCGGCTTTTTGGCTGAGTCTCGTGGCTTCATGCCGCAGCTTCATGCCCTGAAGCAAGCTCAGCAAGAAGGCCGCATGTCGCCCGACGCGGTGCAAGAGAGCCTGCAGCGACTCGACCAGGCCCTGGCCGCCATGCTCTTGCACGTCGACCAGACCGGGGCGGCCCTGGCCTCGCTGGGCCTGGATGAGACCCAGGCCGGCGTGCTGGGCGGATTCCTGGCCCCCATGCGAGAGGCCATGGAGTCGTTTTGGGAAACCGTACGAACCCTGGAGGGCGGCCACGAGATACCCGCCGACACCCTGGAGCAACTCGACGCCCTGCAGATCTCGATCAGCCAGGGCTCCGAGGGCGTCGCCTACCTGACCCAGACCCTGCACGGCATGCTCCTGGCCAAGGTTGCCGCCGGCGAGCAGCTCGCTCCCCTTCCCGCCGAGTGACCTGAAGGAGCCACCTTCGGGCCATCCGAAGCTTGGCAGGCGCCGAAAGGAGTTCGCCATGGCAATCGACACCAGCTCCGGAATCCTCTTGAAACTGCGGTTCAAACCAGGCACCCTGGTCGAATACAAGGTCAGCACCCGGATCACCCAGGAGACACGCAAGCAGGATGAGGTGATCGGTCAGCAATCGTATCATTGGAAGTCCAAGATGACCCAGCGCGTGCTGGCCGAGGACCCCGACGCGAGCGGCCACGTGGTCACCATCAGCGAGCCGGTCGGCGACCCGGAGACCTGGAGAATCTCCGGAGTCCCCATCCAGCGCAGCGTGGTCTACACCCACCTTTCTCCCGACGGGGCCATCAAGGAGACCTCCGGTCCCGATGCCGGAGCAGCCCTGAGCCTTCCCGTCGACCCCGTCCAGGTCGGGGACGAGTGGACCGGCCTCTCGCGCCTGAGCCTGCCCGGACTGCCCGCCCCCCTCGAGGCCGTGACCCGCTACCGGCTCGTGGGCACCCAGGAGTTCGCCGGCCTGAGCTGCGTCAAGATCGCCGTGAATGCCGAGCAGGCGGAGGCCCCTCTGCCCGTGGAGGCTCCCGGGATCGAGGCCTCCATCTCGGTCAAGAGCGAGGGCAGCCTGTTCTTTGCGCCCGAGCAGGGCCTGCTCGTCGGCCAGCAGATGCGCACCGTGGCCACCCCGAAACTGGCCGACGCCACCTACGAGTCGGTCACCGAGCTGACCCAGGAGCTTGGCCGGCTGGAAGGCCTCTAGACCCGAGCGCAGAAGTCGGCCCGTCAATTGCCACTTGCCGCGAGGAGCCTGGCTCAAGTTGAAGGGCCGGGCTCCCTTGCATCACCCCTCCACACAGAAAGGAATCCCTGTGACTCGTCGACTGGCTTTGCTTCTCCTCCTGACCCTCTGGTTGATCGGCTGCGGAGGCACCGACGCCGTAGCCCCGGCTGGAACCGGAATCCCCGACCTCATCTCGATCGGGCGCCAGCGCCTGCTGCAGAACGCCGGAGCGGGGGCGGTGCAGGCCATCGACAGCCTGACCGTCGAGCAAGCCGACTTCATCTACCAGAACATCGCCCTCTGGGACGACAGCCGCGTCCCCCTGACCGGGACCGTGGCCGAAGGCTGTCAGGGCGTGGGAGTGATCGCCGCCAGCGAATTCGGTCCCGGCGCCGTCTACCGCCTCATGCTGCCGCTCGGAGACAGCGGACAGAGCACCGTGGTCTCCTTTGCCCGCAACCTCGATCCCAACGTTCCGATGGGCCGCGACCGCTGCCGTGACAGCCTCACCGCCGAGCACGCCCCCCAGTCGTTCACCAACCGCAACCCCGAAGTCATCAGCCTGCTCACCCCTGACCTTGCCACCATGCCCAAATTCCACGCCCTGCGCCAGCTCTTGCCCGGCACCTTGCCCGATGAGCAACGCGCCGTGCTCAAGCAGATCCGCGACCAGCTGACCTATCCCGCCAACGGCCAGCTGATCCAGAAGGTCATCAAGACCGGCGACATGCAGAACTACCTCAACGGCACCTTCGACCCCAAGGTATTCGGCTTCCAGGCCGTCTACTCGGACGTCGACAACCTGGTCACCGCCGCCGAGCTGATCGAGGGCCTGCGCCTGGACTACCCGGGGGGCTTTCAGGGCTTGACCGTGGTGGCCGCCGTGGTCTTCTTCCAGGACGACACCTTCCGCATGATCCCGCCCTACCGGGCCGCCAACGGCGGCGACCGCACCGACCCCTACCCCTTCACCGGCAACGGCTTCACCGCCACCGTCCGGGCCAACGCCATCCCCGAGTGGATCCTGCCCAACACCGGCGTCAACCTGCAAGACGGCTCCCAGCTCTTCTTGATCGACGACCAGGGCAACCGCACCCTCCAGGCCACCTTCCTGGGCGGAGGCTGGGTGCTGGCCAACAACCAGCGGGCCGAGTCCGCCGCGCCTCGCGAGCGGGTGGAGCGCAGCGCGCTTTTCCAGGGCCAGGAGGTCTATGTCATCTCACGCGACGAGCAGTCGTACTACGTCAACGCCAGCCAGGACCTGGGCCTGGTTGACCAGGTCCAGGTGGGCAGGGGCGAGTACCGGGGCAAGGTGGCCCTGGACGACGCCCGGCTCGTCTTTCAGCCCTGAGTCCGCGCCTGGCCCGTTCCGGCCCTGAGAGCAACCTTGCGGGCGCACCTGGGCGGCGCCTCTCCTGGAGTTGGGCAAGACTCTTGGCGCAGCTCGGGTCGCCCCCTTTATCCTGCTCGAGGTTGACCCCGCCTGGGTGGGCGGGCTTCTGGGAATTGCGACCTGCCACAGGATGCTCCCGGTCTGCTCGCGCCGGGCCTTCAGCCTGCCGACGGCGGCCGAGCCTCACGTCGCGGAACACCCGGTAAGGAGAATCCCTCGCCACGGGATGCTCCCGCTTTGCTCGCGCCGGGCCTTCAGCGTGCCCCTGTGCAACCTGACCGACGGCGCCCGAGCCTCACGTCGTCGCGGAACACCCGGTAAGGCTGACCGTTCCGAATCCCGACCTGCCACAGGATGCTCCCGCTCGGCTCGC
>BTUM01000130.1:0-14409 GCA_045863235.1 Candidatus Xenobia bacterium
GACCGTAGCATCCCGCCTCCACCCGTTCCAAGCGCGCTTGCCGAAAGCTCACAAATTTCTCGATCCTCGAAAGTGCGTACGGGGGAGTGGAGGCCGTCGTGTCGTATCGGGCTGCCTTATGGAAAACTATTCGCTGTTTGACTCCCCTATCGGTGTGATGGGCATCCTCTGGACCGAGAAGGGGATCTCTGGTATCGCGCTGCCCGAGAAAGACAGCGAAGCGACCGCCGAGCGCCTTCGCCAGCGAGGCAAAGGGGCACGCCCGACCGAGACCGTGAGCCAGGCCATCGCCGCCCTGGTGCGCCATCTCTCCGGCCAACCTCAAACCTTTCAGGAGTTGACCCTCGATTGGAGCAAAGTGCCGCCCTTTCACCGCGCCGTCTACGAGCGCGCCCGCCAGGTGCGGCCGGGCATGACCATCTCTTACGGCGAGCTGGCTCGCGACCTGGGCAAGCCGGGTGGAGCCCGTGCGGTGGGCCAGGCCATGGCCCGCAATCCCTTCCCTATCGTAGTTCCCTGTCACCGGGTGGTGGCTTTCGGGGGCCGCCCGGGGGGCTTCTCGGCCTATGGCGAGACGGCCGCCAAGGCGCGCCTGCTGGCCCTGGAAGGGGTCGAGCTGGCCGGGGTGCGCTGAGCGCTCAGTTCCTTGAGAAGTTGAGCCCCCTCGGGTGGCTGCAGCAGGGTCCTTCCATCCTCCGACCATGCAACGAAGGCGCGAGAAAGCGGGCCGCTGCGTTTCGGACCAACACGCTCCATGCCTCGATTGGAGCACAGCTCCGAAGTTAACATGAGGTTCATCTCTGCCCCCTCCAAACAAGATAGCTTGTCGCCAGAGCACGCGGCGGGGGGACAGAGCGCACAGCCCGACCCTCCCATTCCGCCTGACCAATGATGATGAACCGGAGGGTTTTCCCATGTCTATGACCTTGAGCGCTATTCAGCTTCCGCTTTTCACCGCACCTTTGAAGGGCCGCGAGGAGCCCCCGGCTCCCGAGCCCCCGGCCCCCGAGCCGCCCGCTCCCGAGCCCCCCACTCCCGAGCCCGGCATCGACTTCTCGCGCATCGACTGCCCCAACAAGGCCCTGCTGCTGCCCACCCTGAACCCGGCCGCCGTAGCCACCGTGGTCACCGGCCTGATCGCCTCCTCCATGACCGGTGCCCCGGCCAGCGCCGCCCTGGCCCTGACCTTCAACGACACCGCCGGCAGCCTGAGCTACAGCTTCAACCCCAACGACCCCAACGCCCTGGTGACCGCCACGGGAACGCTGGGCGAGGCCGCCTACACCGAGAACTGGGCAGTCAACACCGAGACCGGTGCCATCACGGTCACGGGCACCATCGGCGAGAGCACCCAGGAGCTGACCTTCAGCGAGTGTGAAGAGCAGAACGCCATGTTCATCAACGGCCGCGTGGGCGACCTGGCCGTCAGCCAGAAGCTGTTCCTGGTCGAGAGCCAGAGCGGCGACGAGAGCCGCAGCCGCCTGGTGGTGGACGGCGCCATCGGCGGCCGATCCTATCACCAGGAGTTGAGCCTCCTGGGCGAGAGCGAGGGCGGCTCGGCCATCGGCACCAGCGGCTACCTGGCCGGCTCCGACCTCAACCAGGTGATCTTGACCAGCTCCACCGAGACCGGCGCCAACACGCTGGCCGCTGGCGACGTGGCGGGCGTCGAGGTTACCCTCAATGCCGACCTGGTGATGGCCCAGCCCTGACCTGAGGCTTCAACACCCAAGTCCGCCGCCTTTACGGGCCCCGCACCAAAGCGTGCGGGGCCCGCCTTTCTCCTGGCGGCCAGCGTTTCAGCTCCCTTTGAGTAGCGAGCGATATTCTGAGCCCGTGCGGATCCATGCCCAAACGCTGCCAGCCAGCCTTCCCGCCCTGCCCGCCCGGGCCTCGGGAGACTCCCCCGATCAGGTCACAATCAGCGGCCACGCCCCTGCCACCAACACCATGGAGGCGGCCCGCAAGCTCTTTCACACCGATACCGAGCGGGCCAGGCACATCGTGCACTCCTTCCCCATCGACGACGTCCGCCAGCGGGACAACACTTACTACTATCCCCCCACTCCCGTCTTCACGCCCGACGGGACGCTGGTGGTGGGCACCAACAAGGGCACCGTCCTGGCCTTCGATCCGGTGACCCGGCAGGAGCGGTGGCGGCGAGAGCTCCCCCCCAGCGGCTACAACACGCCCGTGAGCACGCCGGATGGGCGACTTTTGTTCTCCAACCAGGAATCCAGCCAGGTTCTCTGCCTGCGCCAGGACGGCAGCGAGGTCTTCCAGGCCGAGCTTCCCGGTCCGCTGATCCAGGATATTCAGCTCGATTCGAAGGGAAATGCTTACGCCCTGACCAGAGGCCAGATCGTGGCTCTCGACCCGCAGGGCCAGGAGCTGTGGCGCCAGCCGGCTCCCGAGGAGAACGCCGCCCTGCTCGCCACTCCGGATGATCGGATGGTGCTGGCCACCGCCCAGGGGGTGACCCTGCTCGACGACCAGGGGAAAGAGCTCTGGAGCCATCCCTGCGTCCTCACGCGCTGCCCCGCCTTTACGCCCGACAACACGATGTTCCTGGCCACCGACGAAGGGGTGCTGGTGGCCAGGCCCGAGGGTACGATCCGTGCGGCCGACCCGCTGCCAGGCAAGCCCTACGCGCTGCTTGCCGACGCCCGCGGCAACGTGGTGGTGGTGACCGACAACGGGCACGTAGTCAGCCTGGACAGCCAGGGCAAGGAGCGTTGTCGACGGGACATGCTGACTGCCCTCCCCTCGGCCCCGGCCGTACTCGGCGACGGCACCATCCTCCTGTGCACGGCCGAATCCCAGGTGTGGAAGCTCGACTCCGACCTGCAGCCGGAGTCGATCATGCACCTGCCCCGCAAGAGCGGCTGGCGCACCATCGGGATGAACACGCCCCAGGTCGCTCCCAACGGGGCCATCTATGTGGGCCAGGAAGGCAATCGCCTGGACGTGCTCAGCAAGGAAGGCCACGTTTCCTGGCGACTGGACGGCTACCATCGCAGCTCGCCGAGCTTTGGTCCGGACGGCAGCCTGGCGGTGGCCCACTACGACCAGGTTCACCTGCTCAAGGAGCGCAGCCTGGACGAGGTGCTGGCGGAGCCCTCGACCGAGCAGCCCGTCAGCGCTCAGGTGGAGCGGCGAGGAGACTTCCTGGTGATCGGCGGACGAATGGTGCGCGTCAAGAAGCCGTGGTGACGCGATGCGGTTGGTGCGGGGAGGATCCCCTCTACGTGGCCTACCACGACACCGAGTGGGGGGTTCCGGTTCATGACGACCGCAAGCTGTTCGAGTTCGTGGTGCTCGAGGGAGCCCAGGCCGGGCTCAGCTGGCTCACCATCCTGCGCCGTCGTGAGGGCTACCGGCGCGCCTTCGCCGACTTCGACCCCGAGCGGGTGGCCCGTTTCGACCAGAGCGACGTGGAGCGACTGCTGCAAGATAGCTCGATCATCCGCAATCGTAAGAAGGTCGAGTCGACCGTGACCAACGCCAGAGCCTTCCTCCAGGTCCAGGCCGAGTTTGGCTCCTTCGACCGCTACATCTGGGGCTTCGTGGAGGGTCGGCCCATCCTCAACCGATTTCACACCCTGAGCGAGATCCCCGCCAAGACCGAGCTGGCCGAGACCATCAGCCGCGATTTGAAGCGACGCGGCTTTGGTTTCGTGGGACCGACCATCGTTTACGCCCACATGCAGGCCACCGGGATGGTCAACGACCACCTGGTGGACTGCTTTCGTCACTCCCAGCTCCTGCCAGGAGGCGGTTGAGCGTGTCGCGGAACTCCTCGAACACGAGGGGCTTGGAGAGAAAATCGTCCATCCCGGCCTCTCGGCTGGCCTGACGGTCTTCCAGGCGCACGCTGGCGGTGGCCGCCACGATCCTGGCCGGGACCGTATGGTTCCTGGCCTCCTGCTCGCGAATCAGGCGAGTGGCGGTCAGGCCGTCCATCTCGGGCATGTGGTAGTCCATCAAAATCAGGTCAAAGCGCTCCTGGCAGGCCGCTTCCACGGCCTCCCGACCGGTGCCCACCAGCTTGACGTTGGGATAACCGGCGATCTGGAGCATCTTCATGGCCAGGCGGGAGTTGACCGGATTGTCCTCCACCAGCAGGATGCGTCGCTCAGGCCGGCTGAGCGGAACTTCCGCCACCGGCTCCGGGCTGGCTTCCAGAGCCCGCAACAGCTGGCGGCGATTGAGCGGAAGGTTCAAGCAACCCCTCAGGCTCGCCCGCGCAGCCAGCGCCTGCACTCGAGAGCCGTCCGGGTAGGAGGTGAGCAAAAACACGGGCACCGTCGCGGGCAGCTTCTCGGGAAGCAGACTCTCGGACTCGACCAGGATGGCCCTCAGGTCGTTCACCTCGGCTGGCCAGCCGGTCTCGCCCCGGGCCGGCAATCCGGCTCGGCGAACCTGCTCCATCAGGCAGTTGCGCCGATCGGGGTCGACGACCACCAGCAGAACCGCCGGGCCGGCCGGGTCTGCCTTCGAGCTGGCCACCTGAGTGAGCTGGACCGTGAAACGAAAAATCGAGCCCTCCCCAACCTTGCTCTCGACCTCGATCCTGCCTCCCATGGCCTCCACCAGGCGCTGGCTGATGGCCAACCCCAGTCCCGTGCCCCCGTGCTTGCGGGTGACCGAGGCGTCCAACTGGGTGAAGGCGCTGAAGAGAAACTGGTGGCGATCCTCGGGAATGCCCGGGCCGGTATCCTGAATGGAGAACCTCAGATGCTCCGGGTCCACCGGCTCGACCGATAGTTGCACCAGGCCTTGCTCGGTGAATTTGATGGCGTTGCCCAGCAGGTTGATCAGGATCTGCTTGAGGCGCACGGGATCGCCAACCACGCGGTCGGCTACCCGGGGATCGAGCCGAAGCCTGACCTCCAGCCCCTTGCGCTGGCCTACGGGAGCCACCGTGCTGAGCACCGTGTCGAGCTCCTCCACCAGGTCGTACTCCACCTTCTCGAGCTCGAGATGACCGGCCTCCACCTTGGACAGGTCCAGGATGTCGTTGATGAGGGCCAGCAACAGGTTGCCCGACAGCTGAATGGTCTCCACATAGTCGCGTTGCTCGGCCGTCAGCTCGGTGCGCTCGAGCAGGTGGCTCATCCCGATCACCCCGTTCATCGGGGTACGAATCTCGTGGCTCATGGTGGCCAGGAAGGCGCTCTTGGCCAGGGCCGCGGCCTGAGCTTCCCGCTCGAGCTTGCGACGCAGCCGGGCATCGAGCTGGGCCAATCGCACCAGGCGCAGGGCCAGCACCAGCAAACCGGCCAGAGCCAGTCCGTAGCCCAGAAAGAGAATTGGCAGGGAGGACCGACCCGGGGGGAGTCCCACCTCCACCCTCCAGACCTCACCGTCCACCGGGACTGGACGCGAGACAGCAAGCCCCGGCGGACCGGTCCGAGAGAACACCAGGTCGGGCCCGCGATAGACGCTAACCGAGGCACCTTCGGGGAGCGACCCGGCCACCAGGCGCCAGAGGTGGTCCTGCAGGTCGAGCGTTGCCACCAATCGGCCCTGCTGGCCAAACTCGAGCTCGAGAGAGAAGTCTGCCTCTCCCGGGGTAGATACCTTCCAGGCCACCCCTCGGGCGGGATCCACCAGTTCGAAGGACCGATAGCTCGGCGTGTCCTTGAGGTGGGCCCGGGCGTCCTCGGTCCAGGCCTGTCGGGTGGCCAGCCCGGTCTGGTAACGAGCGAGAATCTGGCGCAAAGTCCGACGGTCCTGCTCCAGCCTCAACCGGCTCATCTCGGCAACCCGGCCGACCAGGTTCTCCAGACGATCGCGATGCTCGCTCTCGAGTTGCAGACCGAGCACGTGCCAGAGGGTCAGGTTGGCCACCAGCAGCCCCAGGCCGGCCAGACCGGGAATCCAGGCCGGCACCAGGGGAAAGCCTTCCTGCAGGTCCCAGGCCAGCATGACCAGGCCCGGACCCAGCAATAGAAACCCCAGAGCGCTCTGCAGCGCCATCCCCGAGAACTCACCCCAGATGTAGGCGCCGCGCAGGTCGCTCAGGTAGCCCACCAGAGCCGTGTTGGCCAGACAGAAGACCAGCACGCCGCAGAATCCAACCATGCCGGGAGCGACGCGACCGGCGCAGGCCAGGCCCAGACCCACGAGAACGAAGGCGACGGCGGTGTTGGGAGCCATGCGACCGAGGTAGGGATTGCTCCACTCCACCACACCGGGCAGGTACCAATCGACGCCCAGGGAGACTCCGAAGAGGTACTCGGCCAGCGTCAGACCGGCCACCGCCAACACTCCCAGAGCCAACCAGAGGGAAACCCGGCGACGGTTGCTGAACAGACCCGCTCCGGCCAGGAGGAAGCAGAGAGCCGTGCTGGGAGCGATGGCTGGAGCCTCTGGGCGTGTCTGGAGCAGAGCCGGGAAGCGCAGCAACCAGGCAGCCACCCAGAGAGCGCCGAGTGCTCCTACCAGGCTGCCCAGCAGGCGCAGGGGTTTCCTGAGGGCGTGTCGCCTCCCCATCGGCTATTTCTTCTTCTTTTTCTTCTTGTTCTTTCGAGCTTTGGCCGAGGGGCGAGCCACGGCCGGCTTGCGCGGACCCTCCCCCTCCGCCGGCCCCTCGTCCTCCTCCTCTTCCCAGTTGACGAGGAACTCTTGCAGGGCGGGCACCAGAGCCATCTCGGCGGGGGTCTCCAGAGTGGCCCCCTCGAGCACCTCCAGCACGGCCCGCGGATCGGTGTTGGCCAGCGCCGCCAGGGCCTCGTCAGGGCGATTCTGGGCAGCGTAGAGCAGCACCAGGTTGAGCCAGACCTGCTCGGCGTCGGGATGCTCCTTGACCACCGGCTCGCACAGCTCGACCCCCTCGGCGTAGCGTTCCGAGCTGTAGAGGGCAGTGGCCAGTTGAGAGGCCAGATCGGGGGTGGGTCGCAGGGCATAGGAGCAGCGAAAATGCTCCACTGCCTCGGCCAGATTGCCCATGGCCATCTCCAACTGACCGCGCAGGCGCCAGGGCCCGGGGTCCATGTCATCAACGGCCAGGAGGGTCTCGATCAGGTGCAGGCAGTGGTCGTATTCCTCTCGTCGGAGGCAAATGCCGGCCACCTGGAGCATCAGATCGGCTGGGAGCCGGTCGTGAGGCTGCAATGCCTCCAGGAACTTCTCCGACTCCTCGCGGCGGCCGAGCTGATCGAGCACCAGGGCCTTGTAGGTCAGAACGCGGGGATGGGTCGACTGCACCTTGCCGATGAGCTGCCAGGCGCGGTCGGGGTGCTCGAGATCGAGGGCGGCCTCCACGGCCGCCTCCACGGTGATCAGATCATCGGGCCGGTAGGTGGCCGTCTGCTCGATGATCTCGAAGGCCTCCTGGTCGCGTCCGAGCAGCCGCAACACGTCGGATGCGGTGATGGCCAGGTCGGGGTTGTGGGGCAGCTGACCGAAGGCCTGGACGGCCAGGTCGGCAGCCTCATCCAGGTCGCCCCGGTCGGCCAGGATCAAAGCCAGTTGCTGCAGCCCGGCGGCGTGGTCGGGCGCGTTCTCCAGCGCCATCCGGAAGCACTGCTCGGCGCGCGCGTACTCGCGCTTCTCCTTCATCGTCATCCCCGTGGCCACCAGCAGGTGGGCGTTGGAGGGGTCCTCCAGGAGGGCCTCCTTGAGGATCTCGAGCGATTCGTCGTGGCGACCCTGCAGCCCGAGCAGACTGGCCAGGATGGCAGTGTACAGAGCAGGCTCGTCAGACAGCTCGACCGCCTGACGCAACAGCTGCTCGGCCGCCATCAGATCGCCCGAGGCGATCTGATTCTGGGCCGATTCGAACAGCCTCTTCGGGTCCTGCATAGGAGTTGGTGCATTCTATGACCGGTCGGGATGACCCTGGCTCGAAGGCGCCCAATCTACACTCCCGCGCGTTGACCTGTTCAAAATTGGAACGCGCGGGAGTGTAGACAATCTGTTGAACGGCGCCGCGCCAGTTCCTGAAGTGCTCAACGCGCGGCGCGGTCCTTAACCTGACGATCGCTGCGCGCAGAAGGGGACAGAACCGCAGCAACGAACTCGCGCCCATGCGCCGGGTTTTCTGGCTGGTTTTTCTTTTCTTGATGGGTTGCGGAGGCGAGATCAAGCACCCGCTCGTTGCCCATGGCATCTTCCTTGGCCCTGCAGGCCGTCCTGAGGAAGTCATCAGTCTGAAGGTTCCCGGTAGCTGGGAGCTGCGCGAAGGTTTGAAGGAAGTCGTCCTGGTGGCCATCAGCCCGGTGCGCAAGGGCCATGACTTTCGGGAGAATCTCACGGTCGTCTCGGTTCCACTCGAAGCGGGCGAGACCGGTCAGGCTTTCGTGCAACGCAGCCTGAAAGAAGCCTCCAAACTGGAAGGCTTTGAAAGCCTGCCCTCACCGGATGCCTCCCGCTGGGCCCTCTACCGGCACAGCTACGGGGGCCAGCCCGTCCAGGTCATGGCTTACTTCCTGACTCGCGAGAGCTACGGCTACATCTTCGCATTCAGCTGCGCGCCGGACGACTTCGCCGAGACCCGGGGGCTTTTCGAATCCATCGCTCGCACCATCTCCGTCGAGCCCGAGCAGCGCCAGAAGATGAAAGAGCTTCTGGATAGCTTGCACAAGCACGACGCGGTCATGAACAAGCACTTTCCCAAGCATTGAGAGCCTTTCTGCTCGGCTGGCTGCTGCTCGCCCGGTTGGCGGCCCAGGAAGGCACGTTCTACGAGAACTGGAATCTGGAGCAAAACCGCCGCTGGATCGCCTCCCGCTCCTCCCAACCCGAGGCCAGCGTCGGTGTCTTTGCCGACTACGGGGTCTGGAATCTGGGGGCTCGCTCGCTGGTGCAGGCCCTGGAAGAGAGTCAGCTCCCCTGTCGGGTCTTCGACCGCTCCGGGCTGACTCGCGACAAGCTGTCCGGGCTGAAGGTGCTGATCCTCCCGGGCGGGCTGGCGCCCCTGCAGTATCAGGCAGCCGGCAAGCAGGGCCTGGAGGCGGTGGAGCAGTTCGTGCGCTCCGGAGGGCGAGTGCTGGCCATCTGCGCCGGGGCTTACCTGGTCTCGCGGGAGGTGCGCTATGAGGGCAAGAGCTATCCCTATCCGGTAGGCCTGTTCGACGGGGTGGCAGAGGGACCGGTGGCCGGGCTGGCCGTCTATCCGAAGGCCGGACCGGCCCGGTTGAGCTTGACCGAGGAGGGACGCGAGCGAGGCCTGGGGCCCATCGACGGGAAATCCGCCCTGTATGGCAGCGGGCCTCGTTTCGTGGGCGGTAGTCAGGTCACGGTTCTGGCCCGTTACCACGATCAGAGCGCGGCGGTGGTGTGCCGTCCGCTGGGGAAGGGCGAGGTGGTGCTGAGCGGGGTTCACTTCGAGCGACCGCTGGAGGGCAAGGACTCTGACCCGCCTCCCCCCGAGGCGGCGTCGACCTTGAGAGCGTTGATCCGTCTTTGACAGGGCCACGAGAGTTTAAGACCCCTTTCAGCCACCAGGGCTACGCTCTGTTGGATGATCAGCCATCGCCTGCCCTGGCATGCTCCCTGGCCCGCCAGCTCGCGCCTCGAGAACGCGACCGCGGTTCTGGCCAGCGAGTCTAAATTCGACCTGGAGCGGCGCCGGCAGGCGCAGGGACCATTTCTGCCCGTCTCGCCGCCCCTGCGCTCGGGCTCGACGCTCTGGCTCACCGGGCTGCAAGAGCTCATCCAACTCGATGCCGACAGCCTGAACGTCACCGGGCGCGACGAACAGCCCCGACTGTCCAATGAGGGCGCCGCCATCTTGCCAGACGGACGCCTGATTTACGTAGAGGTGCATGCCACCACCCTGCGCACGGCCGATGGCCAGGTCTTCCACGCCGCCGGCGGCCGAATCAGCTCGCGCATCGCCTTCACCCCGGACGGCAAGCCCGTGGTGGGAGTGGCTCCCAACCAGATCCAGGTGGTGGGAGGTCCCACCTGCCTAATACCTCCGGCCGCCGAGCAAACCCCCGAGTGCGACCGGGTGCTGGCCCTGGCCGCCGGAGAGCAAGCGCTGGTGGGGCTGACCCGCGACGGCCGGGCGGTCGGTTTCGGCCATGACGGCAGGCTGCTCTGGAGCGTGAGCGAGAAGATGACCTGGCCCCGCGTGCCCCCCGTCTTCTCGCCGGACCAGAAGACCGTTTACCTGGCCTCGGTGGAGGGCGCGGTGGTGGCCCTGAATGCTGAGAATGGAAGCGAGCGCTGGCGCTGCAAGATAGAGGGCCATGCCCTGACCCCGCCGGCCCTGGACAAGATGGGAAACCTGCACCTATACACCAGCCCCAGCCAGGTAGTGAAGATCAGCTCCGAGGGGAAGCTGGAGCGCAGCACGCCCTCGGGCACCACCTACTACGTCTCCATGGGCTACTCACCCCAGCTCGAGCTGGACCGCATGGGCAATGCCGTGGTGCTGGCCAATCCGGACGAAACCCTGGTCTTCTCGCCCGAGGGATATCGCTTGATGCGGCTCACCACCGCCGAGCTGTTCGATGGAATGGGCGAGTACGTGGACTCGTTTGCCCTGAGCCCGGAGCGCGATCGGGTGATCTTGCTGAGCGGCTCACGAGGAGTGACCGAGGTGGAGCTGCCCCGCACCCCTCAAGAGCAGAAAGCCCGTCTGCGAGCGGCCATCGCCCGTCGAGACAGCCAGCGGGAAGGGCCTCAGGTGGCCGTGCAGGAGGACTGGGTGACCGTGCGCGGAGCGCGGTTGCGCCGACGCAAGCTGGAAGGCTGAAGTGCTGGTCTGCATGGTGATCACTCTCTCCTTGCTCGGTGCTGCAGACCGAGGGCTTTCGGATCGTCCGGCAGGCAAATGATGATCCGTCTCAGAATGAGCCTCGCCCGTGAAAGCCTTCTACTGCGATACCTTCGTGCTGCCCCTGCCGGACGGGCATCGTTTCCCCATGCAGAAGTACAGGCTCTTGCGTGAAGCCCTGCTGGACGCGCCAGGCTTGACCCTGTCCTTGCCCGACCCGGTGGACGATGAGACCCTGGCCCGCGCCCACACGGTGGATTACATCCAGCGCGCCTCGCGCGGCCAGCTGAGCGCCCAGGAGGTCCGCGAGCTGGGCTTCCCCTGGTCGCCCCAGCTGGTGGAGCGCAGCCGACGCTCGGCCGGGGCGACCGTGCAGGCCGCCCGGGCCGCCCTGCAAGAGGGCGTGGCCGTCAACCTGGCCGGGGGCACCCACCACGCCTTCGCCGATCGTGGAGCCGGCTTCTGCCTCTTCAACGACTCGGTCATCGCCGCCCGGGCCCTGCAGGCCGAGGGGTTGGTGGAGCGGGTGCTGGTCGTGGACACCGACGTGCACCAGGGTAACGGCACCGCTGCCATCGCGGCCGGAGATGAGACTCTCTTCACCTTCTCCATCCACGGCCAGCACAACTATCCCCTGCGCAAGGAAGAAAGCGATCTCGACCTGGGCCTTCCCGATCAGACCGGCGACGAGGATTACCTGACCGCACTGGAGCGCGGCCTGGAGGAGGCCTTGCAGCGCTCCCGCCCCGACCTGGTGTTGTTCGTGTCAGGGGCCGATCCGTTCGAAGGCGACCGCCTCGGCCGCCTCAGGCTGACCCTCCCGGGTCTGCGCCGCCGCGACGAGCTGGTGCTGCGGCGATGCCAGGGACTGCCGGTGGCCATCAGCATGGCCGGGGGATACGCCCACGACGTGGCCGACACGGTGGCCATCCACGTCCAGACGGTGAAGGCGGCCCTGGCCCGATGAAGCCCGGGCAACGCGTGGTCAACGAGGCCGAGCCCACCCTGGGCCTGGGGCGGGTGGAGCGGCTCGTGCCCCCTCGCTCCATCGAGGTGGCCTTCCCGGCCGTGGGCGAAACCCGTCTCTACAACGTCAAGACGGCACCCCTGCGCCGGCTGGTGCTGCAGCCCGGCCAGCAGGCCGTGGGCCGCGACGGCCGGCGCTTTCGCGTGGAGCGGGTGGAGGAGCAGGACGGCCTGCTCATCTACCGGGGCCAGGGGCGCAGCCTGGCCGAAGCCGAGCTCGCCGACCAGAACACCTCCACCTCGGCGGCTGACGACCTGCGCCACGGGCGACTCTCACACTACCAGCTGTACGACCTGCGCGAGCGAGGCTGGCGGGTGCGCCGCGATCTGCTGGCCTCCCAGGCCCGAGGACTGGCCGGGGCGCGCGTGCGCCTGCTCCCCCACCAGCTTCACATCGCCTACACGGTGAGCCGCCGGCTGCTGCCCAGAGTGCTGCTGGCGGACGAAGTGGGGCTGGGCAAGACCATCGAGGCGGGACTGATCTTCTCGGCCCTGCGAGCCCTGGGGCGGGCCGACCGGGTGCTGATCCTGACCCCACCCTCGCTTCTTTACCAGTGGCTCACCGAGCTGGTACGCCGCTTCAACGAGCTCTTCTCAGTGCTCGATTTCGAGCGCTACGAGGAGCTGCTGGAGGTGGAGGACGGGCTGACCCCGTTCGAGCGATTGACCCGCATCATCGCCCCCATCACCCTGCTCTCCGACGAGGAGGCGCTGGAGGAAGCCGTCTCGGCCAGTTGGGACCTGGTCATCGTGGACGAGGCCCACCACCTGCTGGAGGGCTACACCGACGCTCTGCGCCAGCTCAGTCTGCGAACCCGAGGCCTGCTCTTGCTGACGGCCACCCCCATGCGCCAGGGCTGGCAGACCGAGTATGCTCTGCTACACCTGGTCGACCCCGAGCGCTTCGGATCGCCCGAGGCCTTCGAGGAAGAGCACCTGCACCTGCAGGAGGTAGCCCGCGCCGCCCGCGACCTGGACCCGAAGCGCTTGAAGGAGCTGTTCCCCGAGGACCGCTCGCTGGCCGAGTTGCTCGACGAGAAGGCGCCCCGCGAGGAGATCCTGCAGAGCCTGATCGACCGTCACGGCACCGGCCGCGTGCTCGTGCGCAACCGGCGCGAGCGCTTGCAGGGCTTTCCCGGCCGGCGCGTGCACCCGGTTCCGGTCGAGGACCGGCTTAACTGGCTGTTCGACTTCGTGCGGGCCCACGACAAGACTGTGCTGATCGCCCGCGATGCCCACACCGTGCTCGAGCTGCAGCGCGCCTTCCGCGAGGAGACGGGAATCCTGACCGCCACCTTCCACGAGGGGCTGAGCATCCTCGAGCGCGACCGCCAGGTGGCCTACTTCGCCCAGAACGATGGAGCTCAGATCCTCCTCTCCAGCGAGATCGGAGGCGAGGGCCGCAACTTCCAGTTCGCCCACCACCTGGTGTTGTGGGACCTGCCCCTGTCGCCCGACCTCCTCGAGCAGCGCATCGGCCGCCTGGACCGCATCGGCCAGGACCGCGAAATTCAGGTCTACGTCCCCTTTGCCCCCGATAGCCCCGAGGAGATCCTGTTTCGCTGGCACCACGAGGGACTCGACGGCTTCGAGCACCCGGTCAACGGCAGCGAGCTGGTACGCGAGGAAGTGCAGGACGAGCTCGAGGACGTGCTGACCACGCACCAGGGTCTGGAGAGGCTGATCGAGCGCACCCGCCGGGCCCTGGAGGCCCATCAGAAGGCTCTGCAAGACTCGGTGGACGTGCTGGTCGACCTGAACTCGTTCGACCCGGTGCTGGGCGAGCAGCTGGTCAGCAGGGTGAGCGAGCAGGAGGCCAATCTCGAGCTGCGTGACTTCTTGAGCCGTGCCCTGGAGAGCTTCGGGGTGCAGGAGGAAGAGCTGGCCGAGAAGGGTTTGCTACGCATCAAAGCGGGCGATCTGATGACGGTGGACAGCTTCCCCGGCCTGGGCCATGACCGGGCCTTCCTGGCCACCTGGGACCGCGAGCTGGCCCTGATGCGCGAGGACGTGGAGTTCTTGTCGGCTGACCATCCGCTGGTGGAAGGCTCGCTGGCCATGGCCCTGGACCAGGATGAGGGGCGTGCCTCCGCCGCGCTCTGGAACGGGGCCCCCGAGAAAGGGGTGCTGGTACAGCTGCTCTACCTGATGCAGGGGATCGGTCCGGCCGAGCTGGAGCTGGCCCGCTACCTTCCCCTGGAACCGCTCTCCATTCACCTGGACGCGCGCGGACGGGATCGTGCCGACCTGGTGCCCCCTGACCACTCGATGGTGGGGGTGGGCGCGGAGGGAGCGGCCAGCCTGGTGGCCGTGCTCGAGCCGCACCTGGCTAACTGGCTTGCCCGGGCCGAGCAACTGGCAGCCGAGCGCGCCGCTCCCCTGAAGGCGGCCGCCCTGGAGTCGGCCCGGGAGATCCTTGACAGCGAGCTCGACCGGCTGGAAGAGCTGGCCCGGGTCAACCCCACCGTGCGCCCGGCCGAGCTCGAGGGACAGCGCCAGCGGCGCGAGCAGATCCTGGAGGCGCTCGAGGAGAGCCGGCCGACGCTGGAGGCCATCCGGGTGATCGTGCTGCGTTAACTCAGGTGAGAGCTGAGTTGGCCTTCAGCCCGGCGCAACGCTCACCACCCGCATCTCCCCCAGCAAGACCTCGC
>BTUM01000131.1:0-13486 GCA_045863235.1 Candidatus Xenobia bacterium
GGCTCCGTCTCGCGGGCGGATCATGATCCGCTTCCGAGCCCGATCACGACGAACGCGTGTTCCGGGCGCCGTCTCGCGGGCGGATCATGATCCGCTTCCGAGCCCGATCACGACGAACGCGTGTTCTGAGGGACAGCCCCGGGAAGCCGCGCGGCGACACGGGCGGCCTCCGTCTGGCCTGCAGGGGGGGCATTGCGCGCCATGCTCAGGCGGCGCTCTCCGAACAGACCGCCCCGGTCGTTGAACACGAAGTCCAGGCCGGGAGCGTTCCAGTCGGTCTTGCCGCTGGAGGGATCCTTGCGCACCTCAAGGCTCTGCACGCCTCCCAGCTGGCAGGCGGCGGTGAACATGGTGGTGGTGAAGTTGCCCAGCGAGTACACCACCAGCGCCTTGCGGGGCTGACCGCTGTCATCTTGCACGGTGGCGTTCTCGGCCAGGGGACGGGCCTCGGGGGGCAGCTCTTGCTCGGCTCCGTTGACGAACAGCACCTCGGAGGGCTGGGGCACGTGGGAGTGGCTCCCCAGCAGAACGTCCGCCCCCAGCGCCACGATCTCGCGGGCCACCTGCATCTGCTCGGGGGTGGGATAGCCCTCGAACTCGTGGCCCCAGTGCAGGCTCACGATCTTGAAGTCGACCCGGTCCTCTCGCATGGCCTCGAGGGCGGCCTTCAGCTCGCCCAGTTGAGGCTGCTCGGGCACGGGAGCCAGCCCTTTGAGGAGGTTGAGCCGAAAGCCCTCGGGTCGCTCGGCGGAGGGGTCGTTCAGCCCGAAGGTGGCCGCGTAGAAGCCGAACTTGATGCCGTTTCGCTCGAAGGTCACGTAGGGCCGGTCGGAGGGCTCGCCCATGCCTGACTGCAGGATGCCCTCCTCGGCCAGGAAGTCCAGCGTGGCCCGGGCTCCCTCCACTCCCTGATCGAGCGAGTGGTTGTTGGCGGTCGACAGGGCTGTAAACAGGCTCTTGCCGTCCTCGCGGCGGAAGGTGGTGAGCAGCTCGGGTGGAGCGTTGAAGTGGGCGACGTCAGGCAGAAACCACGGAACCCGGTGGGCGCGCGAGATGGGGGTCTCCAGGTTGCCCAGCACCAGGTCGTGCCGACCCAGGTGGTCGCGCACGTCGGCTTGCACGAAGCTCGACCAGCTGTCGCGCACCCACATCAGGTCGCCCACCATGGCCAGAGAAGCCTTCAGCGGCCCCTCCAGGGGCGTGGCCAGGAAGGTGAAGAGCTTCTGCTGGCGGGCAAAGTGCTCCACTGACTCGACCGGGGCGGTGTCCTTCTTGAAGGCGTACTTGCGCAGGTAGCTCCCGGCGTGGGGCAGCGATTCGGAGAGCGAGCGGCCCTCGGCTCGGAACAGGGTATAGTCCGGTGTTTTCTCCGGGCGATAGGAGTAGGGGAACGGCCGCTGGGTGACCCGCATATACGGTCAGCATAGCTTGCGATGGCTGAAAGGGGGCTGAAAGGGGCTTGCGGAAAATGGAGCATGATGCGAGTCCGCGCCTCGTTCTGGTGGAGTCTGGCTTTGCTCGTGTTGGTGACCCTGACTTTGAAATCGGAAGGGGTCCGCAAGTGGAGCTATCGCGCTCCAGCCCGGGCGCCCTGGCCGCAATCAAGAAATCTTCACAACTCGATGAGCTACCGCAAATGGCTTGTCTACACGATTCTGCCTCAGACGCGCCGAGTGCTCGAGGATTCGGAACGTCTCATGAGCGCTGCTCCGACGGACTCGAGGGCCGCCCTGCTGGCGGAGGTTCGCAGGCTGCGCCGCGAGGTTCTGGACCGTTACCCTCCGACCACGTTGCAAAGGCAGTGGGCGATGGACTTGCTCCGGGTTTACGAGGACCTGGCATGGCTGCTCATCGATCTGGAGAAGGGCACCTCTAGCGATGCCCGGGCGCGCTTAGACCGCGCCCGTGCTCGCTTTCACAACGTGGAGCAGAGCAACCGTCTTTGAGCTGCCTTTCAGCTTCCTGCTCTAACCTGGCCCAAACCGACGGAGGCATCCACAGTGCGCAAACTGCTCCTTGTTGTCCTGGTCTCTTTGCTGGCTGGCTGCGGCGACGACGCCGCACCGATCGTGGTCAATCCACCCCCGGTTGTCGCTCCCCGAGTGACGGGAGCGGACGCGTTGACCCCGGAACAGGAGGCCCTTCTGCCGGCCGCCCTCGATCCCGACCTGCTGCAGGGACGACAGGGCCGGGTGCTGGCCCTTCCCCCCGCGGCCCAGGTCAGCCTGGTGCCTCCGGTACAGGACCAGGGTCAGGTCCCGTCCTGCATGGCCTTCTCCTTCGGCTATGCCGCCGGAACCCAGGCTGCCGCTCGGTCCAGCCTCAACCCCGTCAACCCGGCCTCCAGCTCCGACCAGGCCAGCCCGGCCTGGCTCTACAAGAGCGCTCTCACGATTGAGAAGGACTCGGGCTGCACGGGCACCTATGCGACCAGCTACTTCTCGACCCTCATGGGGCAGGGGGCCCCGGCGCTCGCGGCCGTGCCCTACCCCGACCCGAGCCAGGCCGAGAGCGTCGTGTGCAGAGCCCTCGAGGCCATCAATCTGAGCACACCGGTCACCCCGGTGGTTTTCATCGGGGGGTACCAGCAGCTCAAAGGCACCTCCGACCAGCAGCTGCGAGCCCAGATCAAGGCCCAGCTGGCCAGCGGGGCGAGCGTAGCCTTCACCACCTTGCTGGTGGACGGATTCTATGATTTCGCCGGCTCGGGCGTCTTCTCGGGGAGCAACGGGCCCAACCGCATCCTGCCCAACACCGGTCACGGCATGGTCATCATCGGCTATGACGACACGATGACCTTCACCTATCCGGTCACCGGTAAACAGGGCACCGGGGCGTTCTTGATCCAGAACAGCTGGGGCACCGGCTGGGGCAATCAGGGCCAGGCCTGGATTGCCTACGACACCTGGTACAACGGGGTCAATGCCTACGGTGGCGAGTGCTTCGTCATGAGCCCGGTCAGCTCCGAACCGGTCCAATCGACGGGCTCGGTGCTGACGGCCAGCTCGTCGGCGGCCCCGGCCGGGCAGATCTCCAGGGCCTTCCAGGTCTCCGAGGACGAGGATACCACGCACCTGGTCCTCTTTCCGAGCTTCGGCGCTCCCCTGCAGCTCGACAGCCTGGAGCTCACCTCCCCCGGCGGCGTGACGGTGCGCCAGAGCTTTCAGGACTTGCTGGTGCGCTCTGGTTACCTGTACTTTCGGCGCGACGAGGTGGCTCAGTTCGTGGCGGGAGTCTACCAGGTGACGTTGCGCGGGCGAAACGGCGCGGAACCGGTCAGCTACCAGGGAACCATCCTGATCGAGCCGCTGGCTGGCTCAGCTCTTCCTCAGCTCGACCTGGACGGCCTCAACGAGGTCGGGAGCACGGGTCAGGGGCTGGAAGTGGTCCCCTGACAGGGCCCCAGCTGCTCGATCTGATACCCTTGCGGGTAGGTCGGTCGGACCATCCCCGTGCGCAAGCGCGCCGTACGACGTGGAGGAAAAAAGCGCAGGGCCAGAGCCCGCAGCTTGAGGGCTGCCACAGCCATGAAGCGCAATAAGCGGGGGGCGGAGGGAAAGCCGAAAGCACGTAGCAGCGGCTCGTCCATCAGGGCGTAGATGCCCAGGCGCGTCAGCTCGCGGGGCAGGTAGGGGAACCAGGAGACGAACAGCTCGCGCGTGGCCGAGCCCACCCGTTGGTTGGCCGGTGTGTAGCGGAAATGCTGGGCCTCGTAATCGCGATTGAACCGATCATAAGCCTCCAGGCTCGAGGGAATGTCGCGGATCCCCATGCGAGTGCCCACCTCACGCCAGAACACGTAGTAGGCCTGTTTCTCCTGCTCGCAGAGGGGGCGCCACCCGAATCGCGCGTTCCAGCGGATCGGCTCGAGGATGAAGGTGGACAGCACGTACAGGTAGTCGGGGTTGGAGATCCGGAAGCGCCCGTGGATCTGGTTCATCCGCTTGAGTGCCCGGCGCCCGCGCTCGGAGTCGTAGCCGTGCTCGACCATCTCGCTCACGATCAGGTCGGTGTCATCGTAGCGCTTGCGCGTGCGCTGGCAGAACTCCCCGGTCTGGTCGAGCAAGCTGGCGATACCGGGCACCCCGAAGGTGCGAAAGAGCGCCAGCTCCAGGGCCCGGGTGGTATCCCAGGGGAAGTCCCAGCAGGTGCTCAGGTGCATGATGCGCTGGTGGTCATGCTCGGGGTCGAGGCGGCGGATCTGCTCCAGGATGTCGTAACGCATGCTGGCATGGCGCTTCGGCTGACCCCGGGCAGGCCCTTCCGCGGCCAAGCGCAAAGGCTGCCCGAGCATGACTGAGCTTCGCCTGCTGGACGAGCTGGGCCGGGGCGCCCGCGGGGTCGTCTACCGAGCCCACGCCCACGGCCTGGCCGTGGCCGTGAAGCGCCCCCTGGACGACAGCCCCGAGGCCTGGCGGCGCTTTCGGCGCGAGGGGGCGCTGCTGGCCAGCGTGAATCACCCGGCCATCCCCCGCGTGCTCGAGCTGGGCCAGTCGGAGGACGGTCGTCCCTACCTGGTCACCGAGCTGCTCGAGGGAACCACCCTGGCCGAAGAGATCAGCCGGGGCCCCATGCGAGAGCTGCCCTGGCTGCCCTCGCTGGTGGGCGCGCTCGAGGCCATGCATCGGCGCGGGCTGGTGCACCGCGATCTCAAGCCGGCCAACATCCTGCTCAGCGGCAGCACGGCCCGGCTGATCGACTTCGGCCTGGTCACCCGGGTCGAGAGCTCCGAAGCTGCCGCTGGCACGCTGCTCTACGCCGCGCCCGAGCAGTCCGGCGCGCTCAAGCGCCCGGTCGATCCGCGCTCTGATCTGTACTCGCTCGGCGTCGTGCTCTTCGAATGCCTGTCCGGGCGGCCTCCGTTCACCTCGGCAGATCCCGGCGAGCTGATTCGCCAGCACCTGGTGCTGGTGCCGCCCGAGCTCAAGGCTCCCCCGGCCCTGGCCGCCATCGTAGCCCGCCTGCTGCGCAAGGACCCCGACGAGCGCTACCCCTCGGCCAGCTCCTTGCTGCAAGACCTCGAGCGGCTCCCTCAGCTCGAAGCGGAGCTGGCCAACGGGCAGCCGATCGAGCTGGCCCGGCCCGTCCCTCTTCCTCTCGACCCGCTGGTGGGACGCCAGCCAGCCCTGCAGACGCTCTGCGAGCGGTGGCAGAGAGTGCGTCAGGGTGCGGGCGGCGCTCTGCTCCTGCTGGGCCCCAGCGGCTCGGGCAAGAGCCGGCTGGTGCGCGAGCTCTTGAGCGCGGTGCCGGGCTTTCTGGGCACCTGCCCTCACGAGCAGTCCCCGTTCCAACCGCTGCGCCAGGCTCTCGAGCAGGGACCGCTCGATGCCAGAAGAGCCCGGCGCGCGGCCGGCACCGGCGCGGCCACGCTGGCCGGCTTCACCCCCGTGCTGGACTCTTGCCTGCACGTGCCTCCAACCGAGAGCTCTCCGGAGCTGAGCCACGCCCTGGCCGGCTGGTGGATCCGACTGGCCGAGCAAGAGCCGGTGCTCCTGGTGCTGGAGGATCTGCACTGGGTCGATCCGGCTACCCTGGACGTGCTGCTGCGATTGGCTCAGGAGCTGCACCGCGCCCCTCTCTTCTTGCTGGCCACCAGCCGCCTGCCGATGAATCCTGCGGTCGAGCGGCTGGGGGCCGAGCTACCCGGCGGCGACTGGGACACCGTGAGGCTCGAGGAGCTTCAACGCGCCGAGCTGGCCGAGCTGGCCGCCGGGGTGCTGGGCGCGGGCGAGCTGGATGCGGCGCTGCTCGATCAGCTCGAGCAGCGCACCGATCGTACCCCGCTGGGGGCGCGCGAGTTCCTGCGGGCGGCCCTCGACCAGGGCGCCCTGGTGCCCCGCTGGGGGCGCTGGGAGTGCGACCGCGAGGCCCTGGCCCGCCTCGAGCTGCCTTCCAACCTCGTCGAGCTGATGCTGGTGCGCCTGGGACAGCTCGACCCGGAGCACCAGAAGGTGCTGGGCCATGCCGCTCTGCTCGGCCTGAGCTTCGATCCCCGGCCTCTGGAAGAGCTCTTTCATGAGACCGCGCGCGAGGCTCTGGCAGCGGCTCGGATGCTCCAGCTGGTGGAGGAGCACTGCTTCGTGCACGACCGCATCCGCGAGGCAGCCAGCTCGCTGGTGACCGACCGGAGCTGGGCCAGCCTCTCCCTGGCCCAGGTCCTCGAGCCCACCGCCACCAGCCTGGAGGACTGGTACCGCGTGGCTCGCCTCTACGCCGAGAGCAACGCTCCCCAGCCCTTCATCGACCGCAGCCATCGCCAGGCCGGCCTGCTGGCCCTGCGCAGCCACGCCTACGAGGCCGCTTACCAGATGCTCGAGCGGGTGAGCCAGCCCGACGTGGAGCTCCTGGAGGCCCTGGGAGAGGCGGCCCACCTCACCCGTCGGCGCACCCGGGCCCTGGAAGTCTACGCCCGGGCGCTGGAGCGGGTGGGTGATCCCCTGCGCCGCGCCCACCTGCGCCTCTCGCGCTGCGAGGTAGCCATGACGACCCACGACTGGAGCGCCATGCTTCCCGAGGCCACCCGGGCTCTGCAAGAGGCCGGAGCTCGCGTCCCGGGCGGTCCGCTGGGGCTGGCCCGGGCTCTGGTGGGGCTGGCCGGCTGGGCGATGAGCGAGCGGATCCCTCTGCCCCCGGCGACCGGTGCCGAGCGCGAGCGCCACCGCCTGCTGGCCCGCCTTTACGAGTGCACGGCGCGGGCCAGCTTCTTTACTCGCGACGTGCCGGTGGTGCTCGACAGCTGCTTTACGGGGGCCCAGCACGCCCTGCGCCTGGGTCCGAGCCGCGAGTGCGTCTCGGTCTACTGCCTCTTTGTGGCCATCACGGCCTTCCTCTCCCAGCACCTACTGGCTCTGCGCTACGCCGCCAAAGCCGAGAAGGCGGCCCGCGAGTCGGGCGATCCGGTGGCCGTGGCCCGGGCCGGAGCCTTCAGCGGGCTGGCCCACTTCTTCGGAGGCCGGGTGCAGGAAGGCGAGCGCGTCCTGACGCGCCTGTTGATCGAGCAGGAGTGCTGGCTCACCCCCGCCGACCACGGCATCGCCATCATGGTCTTGCTGGTGGCGCTCATGACCCGGGGTCGCTACCTGGAGGCGACCGGCTGGATCGACCGCTTCGAGCAGCGCCGCCGGCTGGTGGATCCCGATCTACCCCGCTCGCTCCCGCTCTTGTGCGTTCGCGTGCTGGCCGAGAGCTCGCTGGGCCGTCCGGCCGAGGCTCTGGAGGAGCTCTTGCGCCGCCAGGGTGAGGCCACTCCCAATCTGCAGGCCCTGGTGTTGGGCTCGCACCTTCTGGCTCTGGGTCAGATGGGCGACCTGGCCACCATCAGGCAGCTGCTGGCCGCTCAGGATGCCCTGCCCCGTGCGCAGGGCTGGCACATGCGGGCCGCCTACCTGGGCCTGGCCTGGGGCCGCCGCACCCTGCTCCTGGCCAGCGAGAAGCCCTCCGAGCCGGAGCTGCGGGCCTTCGAGCGCTCGGTGGACGATCTGCGCCGCATCACCCGCCATCCGGTGATGGAGTCGCACCGCTACCACATGCTGGCCACCGCCGCCCGCCTGCGCGGCCGACTCGACCGCGCCGAGCGCTGCCTGGACCAGGCTGAGCGCCTGTCGGTGCAGATCGAGAACGACCTGGCCCAGTTCGAAGTCTGGCTCGAACGGGCCCGGGTGGCCCGCCAGCGCGGCCTGCCGGTGGCCGCCCGCCGCTTTGCCCACGCCGCCCTGGAGCTGGCGCGCACGCATTCCTGGCAGCCCCGCGCCAGGACGGTGGCGCGCGAGTTCTCGCTGCTCGAGTCCACCGGCTCCACCTCATCGGGCCCGGACGTCGAGCGACTGCGCCTGGAGCGCCAGCTGGCCGCGCTGCTGGAGCTGAGCCTGGCCTCCTCGCGGGTGCTGGACGTGAGCCTCTTGATTCAGAACGTGCTCGAGCACCTGCTCAGCCTGCTGGGGGCCGAGCGAGCCTGCCTGTTCTACCTCAAGGACGGTCAGCTCGAGGAGGTGGCCGGCCGCAGCCACGACGGCAGGGTGCTCGCGCAACTCACGGGCTATTCGCGGAGCCTGGTGGAGGAGGTGGCCCGCTCGGGCCGTCCGGCCGTGGTCAATGCCGGCCAGGAGGGCCCGGTGGACAGCTCGGCCAGCATCGAGCTGCACGGCCTCAAGAGCATGCTGGCGGCGCCTCTTTTGTTGCGCGAGGAGCCGGTGGGCGTGCTTTACCTGGACACGCGCCTGACCCGCGGTCTCTTCACCGCCGAGGACGCCGCCCTGCTCTCGGCCCTGGGCGGCCACATCGCGATCTCGCTCGAGACGGCTCGCAGCGCCGAGGTGGAGCTGCTCTACCAGACCGAATCGCGGCGCCGCGAGCTGGCCGAGATGGTGCGCGACCTGGGCACGGCTCTGGCCACCACGCTCCAGGAGTCTCAGGTGTGGCAGGTGCTGCAGGACTTCTTGCGCGAGCGCCTGGGGGCCTCGTCGGAGAGAGGGATCGAGGGGGTGCCGGTGGGGGAGGAGCGGCTGGCGGTCTGGCGCGAGCCGCCCCTGGACTCGACGGAGATGGATCTGGTGCGCACCTTTGCCGGCCAGGCGGCGCTGGCCCTGGAGCGCGCTCGCCTCTTCGCCGAGGTGACCCGTCTGGCCACCACCGACGGCCTGACCGGCATCGCCAACCGGCGCCACTTCTTTGTCCAGGCCGAGCGCGAGCTGAGCCTGGCCCGGCGCCACGGTGAGGCCCTCTCGGCCATCATGCTGGACGTGGATCACTTCAAGCGCTTCAACGACGAGCATGGTCACGAGGCGGGCGACGAGGTGCTGCAGGCCGTGGCGAAAGCCCTGGCCGACTCAACCCGCCGCGAGGACCTGCTCGCCCGCTACGGGGGCGAGGAGTTCGTCATGCTCTTGCCCCGCACGGCCGGCCCGGAGGCCCTGGAGGTCACCGCCGAGCGCCTGCGCAGGGCGGTGGAGGCGGTGCGGGTGCGCGGCCTGCAGGTGACCATCAGCCTGGGCGTGGCCGGGCTGAAGCCCGAGGAGGACCTGCAGCAGCTCCTGTCGCGAGCTGACGAGGCTCTGTATGCTTCCAAGCGGGGCGGTCGCAACCGCTCGACGCTGGCCGATTAGAAGTCCGGCCGAAAACCCCCTGTGGTGTCGGAGGGGACCTCCGCCACCACAGGATACTGTAGGCGGCCGGACTTCTAGCACAATCTGTTGGGCGTCGCGCAGCCGGAAACGCGTGTCAAGGGGGTTTCCGGCTGCGCACCTAGCCTAGGCCACGTTTGCTCTGGCGTAGTAATCCGCCGGCATCCCCAGCCGCACCGCGCAGGGCACGCAGATGCCGTGCGACTCGGGGGGCGGCTCCAGGCCCTTGCGTCCGGGTCGCAGCTCGGTCTTGCACCATGCGCACAGCAGCCGGAAGTCCTCCGGCGCAAAGCTGATGGGCGGGGGTAACGTTTTCAGCATATTTTCAGTGTGACCGATTAAGGTTAAAAACTCACGCTCGGTTTTTGTCCAGGATGTTGCGAGATCGCCTGGAACGAGTCGACGCGTGCTCCCCGTAGACCTTCTCAAGAGCGATCTGCTCACCGCCCTGCACTCAAATCCCCTTGTGGTGGTGCAGGCTCCGCCCGGCAGCGGCAAGACAACCCGCATCCCGCTCTGGCTTCAGGGCCCCGTGATCGTGCTCGAGCCGCGCCGTCTGGCAGCCCGCTGGGCGGCTCGCTTCGTGGCCGGGCAGCTGGGCCAGGCAGTGGGGGAGGAGGTGGGCTACCAGGTGCGCTTCGACAACCAGGCCGGCCGGCGCATCACCTATGCCACCGAGGGCATCCTGACCCGCCGCCTGCTCGACGATCCGGGCTTGAGCGGAGTTCAGGCCGTGGTGCTCGACGAGTTCCACGAGCGTCACCTGCACGCCGACGTGGCGCTGGCGCTGCTGCGCCGTCGCGTCGATCTCAAGCTGGTCTTGATGTCGGCCACCCTGGATGCGGAAGATCTGGCCACCCGTCTGGGCGGGGCCCCGGTGCTCAAGTGCGAGGGGCGTCTTTATCCGGTCGAAACCACCTACCTCGACCAGGCCGGCCCGCTGGAGGAGCAGGTCACCCGCGCCCTCGAGCGAGCCATCCGCGAGAACCGCGAGGGGCATGTGCTGGTCTTCTTGCCCGGAGCGGCCGAGATCCGCCGTTGCCGCGAGCTGGCCGGGCAGCGCTTCCCCGCCTTCCGGGTGCTGCCGCTGCACGGTGAGCTTTCCCCCGAGGAGCAGGATGAGGCGGTGCAGCCGGGCGAGCAGCGCAAGATCATCCTCTCCACCAACGTGGCCGAGACCTCGGTCACCATCGAGGGCGTCAGCGCCGTCATCGACAGCGGTCTGGCGCGGGTGGCGGTGGGGCGGTCGCTGCGGCTCGAGCGCATCGCCCGCTCCTCGGCCGACCAGCGGGCCGGGCGGGCCGGTCGCACCGGCCCTGGTCGCTGCTATCGGCTCTACTCCGAGCGAGACTACGCCGGGCGCCCGGCCCAGCTCGAGCCCGAGATCCGCAGACTCGAGCTGTCGCAGGTGGTGCTCGAGCTCGAGCGCATGGGGGTCGTGCCGGAAGAGCTGCCCTGGCTCGAGCCGCCTCCCGCCGAGTCGCTCAGGACGGCTCGCGAGCTCTTGACCCGCCTGGGAGCCCTCCACCAGGGGCGCATCACCGAGCTGGGCAAACGCATCGCCGCTTATCCCGTGCATCCCCGCCTGGGGCGGCTGATCGAGGCCTGCGGCGACTACCGCCTGGCGGCCATGCTGAGCGAGCGCCAGGACCGATTGGACGAGCCAGCCCGCGTGCGCGGTCCCTCCGACCCGCTGCACATGCTGCCCCGGGCCAACGTGCAGAAGGTGGCCCGCCAGCTCGAGCAGATCGGCGGCCCGCGCAAGCCTCCCTCCGAGAACGAACAGTTGCGCGCTCTCTTGCTGGCCTTCCCCGACCGGGTGGGGCGCCTGCGCGGGGGCGAGGTGGTGCTGGCCTTCGGCCAGTCGGCCCGGGTGGCCGAGTCGAGCGTGGTGGGCGGGGTGGACCTGGTGGTCGTGGTGGAGCTCGACGAGCGCTTCGAGCCGGGCGGCAAGAAGCTGGTGGCCCGCTCGCTCTCGGCCATCCAGAGCGACTGGCTGTACGAGCACTTCTTCGACGAGCTGCAAGAGGTCAGCGAGCACTCGCTGGTGGACGGCCGGGTGGAGGAGCGCCGGATGGTGCGCTACGGCCAGCTGGTGCTGGAGGAGAGCCGGCGGGCTGCCCCGCCATCGGGCGCGGCCAGCGAGGTGCTCTACCGGGCCCTGCGCCGCCGCGAGCTACCCGAGGAGGTGCACAACCAGCTGGCCCGCCTGGCCACGGTGGCCCGGGCCCTGCCCGAAGAGGGGCTCGAGCTGCCCTCGCAGGAAGCCATCGATCGAGCCTTGCGCCGTCTGTGCGAGGGGAGAACGCGGTTGGAGGACGTGCCCCTCTTCGCCCTGGTGGGCGAGCTGGGGCTGCCCCAGAATCGCCTCGACCAGCTGGCGCCCAATTGGGTCTCTCTGCCCGGGCGGGGGCGGGTCAAGATCCACTACGAGACCGACCGGGCCCCCTGGCTGGCCTCGCGACTGCAGGATTTCTGCGGCTTGAAGCAGGGATTTACGGTGGCCAGGGGGCGGGTGCCCGTGGTCTTGCACCTGCTCGCCCCCAACCAGCGCCCGGTGCAGCTCACCACCGATCTCGCGGGCTTCTGGGAGCGCACCTACCCGAGCGTGCGCCGCGAGCTGTCACGGCGCTACCCGCGCCATCCCTGGCCGGAAGATCCGACCGTGCCCCTGCCTCCCAGGGAGGCGCGCGGCCGACGTTGAACGCTGCCGGCATGAAAGTGCGCGACCTGATGAAGAGCCCCGTCCTGTCGGTTGGACAGGATACCTCCCTGCAAGAGCTGGTTGAGCTGCTCGACCAGAAGATGATCACCGGTGTTCCGGTGGTGGACGGCGAGGGGAAAGTCATCGGGGTGGTTTCACGCTCGGACGTGGCCATTCACTGGTCGCGCAGCGAGGACGGCGAAGACCTGCGCGAACAGTCGGTGGCCGAGATCATGACCCCGTTCGCCTTCCAGGTTCGGGCCGAGGACGAAGTGGTGGGACTGGTGGATACGATGCTGGCCGGAGGCATCCACCGGGTGGTGGTCTCCGACGACGAGGGCCGTCCGGTGGGCATCGTCACCAGCATGGACATCGTGCGCGATTATCGGCGACTGCTTGGCTGAGCAGCAGCATATCAAGCTGGACCAGTTCCTCAAGTGGCAGGGGCTGGTGGAGACCGGCGGGCATGCCAAGCAGCTCATTCAGGGCGGCGAGGTGCTCGTCAACGGCGAGGTGGAGACCCGGCGCGGCCGCAAGCTGCACACCGGCGACCGGGTCGAGCTGGCCGGGCAGACGGTTACGGTTCCCCTGCTCGAGTAAAGAAAAAGCCCGGGTCCTGCGAGAAGACCCGGGTGAAGACAAACGTCTGGCGGTGAAGCCTGTCTGGATCAGGTGAGTGAGCGATGGCGCTCGGCCACGGCCGCGGCTCCCTCGCCATCGAAGCGCACCGCGGCCACCGTGCTGATCGTGGCATTGCCGGTCTTGGCCTGGGCCTCGGTCATGGGCTTGTCGAACTTTGCATAGAGCGTGCTGAGCAGGGCGTCCTGCTCGTCCTTGGTGAGGCGCGCCGTCTCGCTGTGGGTATTCTCGGGATTGCTCAAGAGTGAGATGTGGCCGTCGATGTTGGTGACGCCCGGCGTGACCGGGGCCAGGTGCCCGACCTTGCTCTCGGTCTGCACGATGAAAGCGCGCTTCTCGCCCGAGGCGGTGTCGAAATCGACCTGGAAGCGTCCCGCGCCGAAGGGCTGCGGAGCCTCGGGGCGATAGATCTTGGTCTGCGGGATGCTGCGGGTGGTGTGCTTGATGCCGGTCAGCGTGCCGTCCTTGAGCTCGTCGAGGAACTGCTTGACTTCCGAGCGCACCTGGGGCTCGGCGGCCGGCTCGTCGAGCTGGGCGATCGGCTTGTGGGGGTCGGCTCCGGCCGCCTTGGAGGGGCTCACGGTGACCTTGATCCCGCCCACTTCCAGGGTCACCTGGGCCCCGGTGGCGTTGGCCATCTCGGCGGCCTGCTTGGTGACGGCTTCGATCTGCTTGCCGATGTCCACGCTGTCGGACGGGCCGGAGGTGTCTTCCTTCTCGACGCGGCGGCGGCGGTTTCCGCCCTGCAGGCAGCTGCCCCCGGTGATGGCTGAGTTGGGCTGGGTGTAAACATTCATGGTGATCTGTCCCCTCGAATCGTAATCTTCTTCGTGGGCAGTTTAGGAAGTGGGGCTGAAACATTCCTGAACGCCACCTCATCCCTGGCAAAGTGGGGAACGGCTCCCCTGTCACGAGGCCGGAGCGCACGGTCCCGGTCCACCGCTTGCCCCCCGCTTCCCCGGTCGTGAACCCGGAACGCGCGTTCGTCGTGATCGGGCTCGGAAGCGGATCATGATCCGTCTCC
>BTUM01000132.1:0-13318 GCA_045863235.1 Candidatus Xenobia bacterium
GGGCGAAGAACCCGCGGCTCCTAGGGCCGAGCCCGAGCAGCCGGTGGCTCCCAAACCCGAGCCCGAGCCAGTGGCTCCCAAGGGCGAAGAGCCCGCGGCTCCTAAGGCCGAGCCCGAGCAGCCGGTGGCTCCCAAACCCGAGCCCGAGCCAGTGGCTCCCAAACCGGACCAGCCGGTCACCCCACCGGTCAACCCGACTCCGGTCAAGCCTGATTCCCCCCGGCCAGGGCCGGGCATGCTGCGACGCTGGTTCGAGTTCGGCATGGAAGGGGGAGTCATCGGAAAGTGGCTCAAGGACAATCCCGGGATGGGGTTGGGCAAGCTCGGCGAGGACCTGGGCGGCGTCATTGGAAAGCTCAACGAGAAGAGCCGCGTGTTGCTCGAGAATGTGGGCATCCACACCGACGACATCCTGGGTAAGACCGATCCGCCGCCTCCGGTTCTCCCGAGGGGCCAGGAGCCTCCGGTTCTCCCCAAGGGCCAGGAGCCTCCGGCCCTCCCCAAAGGCCAGGATCCTCCCGCTCTCCCCAAAGCTCAGGTGGACGGCCCTGAGCCGCCCCGCATTCCCACAAGAGCTGAGCTTGACGACCTGGCGCGCAAGAGGGTCGAGAACTTCCCCGACCACGTTCTGCTCAATCGGTTCCAGAACCAGGGCCACTTCGGGCAGCTCGATCCACAGCAACAGATGACCGTTCTGGAGCTGGCCGCCCGCCACAAGCCCGAGCAGCCGACCGGCTTGTTGCAGCGCCTGTTCGGGGGCAGCAACGACGGTCCGTCGGCCATGGAAGGTCACCTGCACCGATTGATGCGGGATGGGAAGCTGAACCTGAAGGACGTGAATGGCAACACGCTGCTCGACAACCTGGATGCGCTCGACCGCCAGGTCATGGCGCGCGGGCTCAACCAGCGAGCCATTTCGGAAGAAGTGGCCGCCACCGTGGCCAACCCGGCTGCCTGCATCCGACAGGGCAACCGCGGCACCTGTTCGGCCACGACCGTGCAGTACATCCACGCCACCAGCGATCCAGCCGACTATGTCCGGGTTATGCGTGGCCTGACGGGCGAATCGGGCGAGGTCACCCTGCAGACCGGCAAGAAGCTGGTGCGGCCTGACAGCGCCCTGCCTGCCGATGATAGCGGTCGACGGGCCGCCGACCGCGTCTACCAGACTTCGGCGATGAATCACGCCTCCGGGCGCTACGACAACAATGTGATCCAGCCTGATGGACGCGGCGGACACCTCACTCGCAGCGGCTCTTTCTCTTACGACGGCCTGAGCTCCAGGCAGGGAAACGATCTGCTCAACGACTTTCTGGAGGGGAGCTACGCCGTCAACGATGTGGGCGATGCTCTGCGCCGGGCAGGCCGGGAGTCTCCCGCGGGTCAGAAGATCATCGGAGAGTTCGAGGACCACATTCGGGCCATGAGGGCCAGGGGCGAGCCGGTGCACGTGGGGATGCAGTTCTCAACGGGAACACACTCGCGCCACGCCGTCTCGGTGGAGAACGTGGACGATCAGTTCGTCTACATCCGCAACCAGTGGGACATGCACGATCAGAACCTCTACAACCCCATGCAGGTTCGACGCGAGGCCCTCGGAGAAGGGCGCTCGCGCATCCGCAGAGATGAGTTCTATTCCCGCCTGGAGGCCTACCAGAAGCGTCTCACCCCCGAAGAGGTGGCCTGGACCGAAACTGCCGAGAAGATCGCCCATCATCGCTTCCTGTTCCCTGATGGAGACGACCTGACCAGCGCGTCTGTCGCCTCGCAGTTTGAGGACGCCTATCCTGGCATGCGCATTACCCATCTCAGCGCCGACGAGCGGGCGGCCTTCTTCAGAGGATTCGACCAGCGTCTCAAGGGCATCGCCCAGGCCCACCACCGCGTAGGGGGCACCATGGAGGAAGCAGTGGCCAGTATGAACGAATTCATGAAGCCGTATGGTTACAACCAGGGTGACTTCGTGAGTCTGGCGGGTGTGGTGTGAACTTTATCACCTTCACGAGCGGCGGCAGCATTTTTACCGGCGGTCAGGTTTCAGCTCAGCGGCCTGTGAGCGCTGGCGAGTCGTCGGCCTGCCCGGTTCCGACAGGAGACGAGGTCCAGACCTCCGGTGCGCAGGTCGTTGCTCCCGGGCCATCCCGCATTCTTGCTCCCGACCCGACAGTGCTGGCGGGGCAGAGCCTGACGAGCGGCTTCGGGGCCCTGCCGGCCGAAGGGAAGGTGGCCAGCTTGCTCGAGTCGACTCCCGCCCCCGGTGGGGCCCTGTCCGAGGAGAAGGCGCTCGCGATGCGCGACGAGTTGGAGCTGCTCGACCAGCTCGGCTATCTGGGTACCGGCCAGGTGGACTTTCCCAAGCCCTCGACCCCCGAGCACGCATTCGAGCAGATCGAGAAGGGCAAGCCCGTCTTCTGGCGCGAGACCCCCAACAGCGACCCGATCACCATCCTGGGCTGGCCGGCGCTGGAGAAAACCGCTCGCGAGGCGCGCGAACGGACCTACCGCTGATCGTTTTGTAAGCAGCTCGGCGGCGGAAGTGGATCCCTCGGGCCAGTGCAGGGGGCGACGGGTGGAGTTCAGAACCTCGGCTGTGCATGAGCATTCGTTCCATTGCTGTCATCTTGTTGCTGCTCGTGCTGGGGGGAAGGGCGGGAGCTCAGACCTTTTCGATCCAGCGGGTCGAGGTCGATGGAAACACGGTCCTGCCTGAGCCAACGGTACGCCAGGCGGTGGCCGAGCTCGAAGGGAAGCCGGTCACACTGGCTGACCTGCAGCGGGTCGCCGGGGCTCTGCGCGCGGTCTACGAGAAAGAGGGCTACTTCCTGGTACGAGTCCAGGTTCCCACCCAGACCCTGGCCGATGGCGTGGTGCGCCTCAAGGTCGTCGAGGGGCGGGTGGGCAAGCTGCGCGTGGAAGGCAACGAGCACTACTCCGAAGAGCTGATCCGCAGCTATCTCCAGCCTTTGCTCGAGGAGAAGGTGGCTCGCCTGGACACGCTTCACCGCGGCCTCCTCCTGCTCAAGGACCTGATGAATCTCCAGGTCGAGTCATTCGTCGAGCCAGGCACCGAGCCGGGCACCGCCGACCTGATCATCAAGGCGAAAGACAGCCTCCCCTTCGAGGTGGGCCTCTCCTACGACAACTTTGGCAATCGGTTCACCGGTGAGCACCGCTTCACGGTGGCGCCCCACGCCGGCAACCTCTTCGGCCACGGCGAGTCGCTCTACGTCGCCACCGTGGTCCCCTTCCCCTCGGTCGAATTCCAGCCCTATTTGCTGGCTGCCCTGCAGGTGCCCGTCAACCGGGACGGCACGAAGGTGGGCGCCTCCTACGCCAATGGCGCTTTCACCGTGGGGGGCGATCTGGGGGTGCTGGACATCCGGGGCCGAGCGGACCTTTACTCCCTTTTCGCCACCCACGCCCTGGTGCGGGCCGAGCACGAGAAGGGAGACCTGTTGCTGGCCCTCAACAGCAAAACTTACGACAACACCATTCTGGGAGCGCCTTCGAGCCACGACGAGATTCGCTCCCTCAGCTTCGGTTATCGGGGCGAGTGGACCGGTGAGGAAACGCGCGACCTGGCCTTCGTGGCCCTCACCCAGGGGCTGGGTCAACTGCTGGGCGGAACTCCCAATGGCTCGCCCACCGCGAGCCGCCCCGGAGCGGGCAACTCTTTCACCCGGCTCAACCTCGACTATGCTCACGTGCAGTCGCTGGGCCACCCGTTCCTGGTGTTGCGAGCCGGTGGCCAGGTGGCCAGCAACCCGCTGGTGGTAGGGGAGCAGTTCAGCCTGGGAGGCCCCGATTCGGTGCGCGGCTACAACCAGTCCGAGTTCCTGGGTGACGCGGGCTACGCGACCAGCGTCGAGCTCCGCGTGCCCCTCCCGGATCCGGACAGCCACTTCCAGCTGGCCTGTTTCGTGGACCACGGCACCGAGTGGCTGTACGAGCCCCTGCCCGGCGAGTTTCCGCAGCGCTCTCTCACCGGCGCGGGACTGGGCTTTCGCTGGGAGGTGGCTGAGAAGACCCACCTGCGCTTCGACCTCGGTTTCCCGCTCTCGCCCTCGTTCAACTCCACCGGCGAGAGCCCCAAGTTGTACGGACAGTTCGAAACACGTTTCTGATCGGGGGCTCCTACTGGCCTTTCAGGAATCGTCCCACTGTCCACCCGAGCAGAACGGTGGCCAGCCCCACCAGGGCCACCAGCCAGCACTCCAGGAAGTAACCCGGGGTGGGAGCGGCTTCGAAGTTGACCACGCCCGGGTCGCCCGGCATGAAGCGGACGGTGAGCTGGCTCTCGGGTGCAAGTTGCTCTTTCCAACGCTCCAACCCGGCGCGATCGCTCGTTGAGAATCGAGATCCGGTGAGGCTGCGGTAGGTCCGGCCAAGGGCCTCGTACTCGAGCACCAGGCGCAGGCTGAATTTAGCCCGTCCCCGGCGCTGGACTTCGCTCTCCAGGACCCTGGCCTGGGCCGTGGGCCAGGACAGGATCTGAAGCTTGGTCCAGGCCAGCAATCCGCCCACGGCCAGGAACAGCAGCCCGGCCGCCACGAGAACAAGACCGGCACTGCGCGGCGAGCTGTCCTCGCGCAGAAAGCGAGTCATCGCCCAGGGGATGGCCAGGAAGATCAGACCCAGAACGCCCAGGACCACCGGGATGAAGAGGTCGGTCCAGCCCCAGGTGACGGCCATGCGAACATCCGAGGGATCGGACGGGTTGACCGGCAGGTCGACCTGGCCACCCTCGGGGTAGTGGTCCACGATTCCCTGGATAAGACTGTGGATGCTGCTGGACATGTCGCAGTCCAGCTCGCGCTCGCGATCCTGCTCGCCCAGGCGATAACGGACCTGAATCTGGGCCCGATACTTGCCCTCCGAGGGCGAGACGACGTGGCTCTGAACCACCGTGGCCTGGACCCGGGGCCATTGGCTCACCCGATAGGCCAGGTACAAGAACAGCATGGCCAGCGCCAGCAGCAGCACTCCGGCCATCCCGAAGATCAAGCCGGCGTCGACCTGGATTCCTCTGGGTTTCACTTCCTCTGGTCCTTCCTGAAAGATTTACATGCCGGTGGCTATCCTCGGAGAACTTTCCAGGGCATAACCAGGCCGGGGGGAGTTCCTCCCTGACTGGCGAATATTCTCCTCTAGATTCAGTGGGATATTTCTAACGGCAGCCCTGGCCCCTTCTGAAGCTAACGGCCGTCTGGCCAAACGTCTCGTGCTGCTGTTCTTCCGTCCGGCCTTGCCGGAGCCCGATTGCTGGCTTGAGAGGAAGAACGATCCCATGATGAACTTCGCGATGATACTCTTTACCGGTGCCATGTTGTTTGGCTCGGTGGAGGTGGGGATGCGCTCCCCGGTGGCCGGGGGAGCGGCTCGCGTGCTGGGAGGGCTCTCGGTCCTCTGTTTCCTGTTCGGATTGCTGGGCATGCTGGCGCGCGGCGGGGGCTGAGGCTCGTCCTGCCGGGCCGGGCTGATCCCGGTCATCTGCCGTGTCCCTCAACCGGGCCGGACTGATCCCGGTCATTTCGCCCTCCCCGCCCGGCTTCTAAAGTGAGGCGGGAGGTGGCCTCACATGCCCGCTCGCCGGTATCTCTGGTTGCTCGTGATCCTGGCGCTGTTCGTTGCGCCCGCGATCGAGGCCGCCGACCGCGAGGTTCAGGTGCTGGTGATGGCCCCCGGCTACCAGAAAGACTGGGCCCTGGGTAAGGACCGCGACTCCATCGCGGCCAACTTTGACTTCATCCTCGAGCCCCAGACCTGGGACCAGACCCTGCAAGAGCTGGCCAAGGTGGGCGAGGGCGGACGCATCCGTCGGGCGGTCTTTCTCGGGCACGGCTACCAGACCGATGGCAAAGGTGGAATCATCGACTTCGGGCAGGACGTCAACGCCGCCACCCTTCTGACCTATCGCACGCGGGCCTACAATCGGGGGGATGCTTCACTGCTCGATGCCTTCGCTCCCGACGCCGAGGTGATCTACTACAACTGCCACGCCGGGCAGGATCCAAAGTTCCTCCAGGAATCGGCCAATCTCTTCCTCGCCTTCTCGGGCGGCACCGTCTACGGGAGCGACGACTACGTGACCTCGGACGTCTCGGCCGTCAACAAAGTGCTCTACTGTCTGTCCTGGCTGCCCTTCGTGGAGGTCAACTTCAAGTCGCCCAGTAAGGTCGACTATCACAAATTCCCCCAAACTACCCTCCCCCGGTTCATCTGGCGCGAGACCGAGAAGCTGCCCTGCTCGATTCAGGGTCCCACGCAGGTCAAGCCGCTCACCCGGGTCACGCTGGAGGCGGTGCTTCCCAAAGAGTACGCTCGCCCGGGCCTGGAGCCCCACATCCGCTGCTGGTGGTTCGAAGAGCTCGGTCCCAACAAGCGCGCGCGTGTGTCCAAGGAGCGGCGCCTGACGGTGGAGATGAGCAAGACCGGAAAGCGCAGCTTCACCCTGGAGGTGCGTCTGGACAACGACCTTGGGGCGCGTCTGCTGGCCAGCGTGCCCCATAGCATCGAGGTGGTGCCCCAGGTGGAGACTCCTACGCCTTCGCCGACCACGACTCCAACTCCCGAAGCCCCGGTGCTCAAGCCCACCGTGGTGGCACCCCCCGAGGTGTTGCAGACCGACGAGTTCGAACTCGAGGTCAAGCTGCCCGCCGGCCTGAGCGTGGCTCGCTACGAGTGGATCCAGAGGGGCTACGAGGGGGGGCACAGTGTGGAGTACACCGTGGCCACCACCAGCGAGCCCAAGCTCAAGCACCAGCTTGGCTGGAACGAGCTGCGCGCCTTCCAGGTCAAGCTTTACGACGCGGCCGGCAAGTATCTGGACACCTCCGAGACCACCGTGGTCAAGGTGCTGGCGCCTCGCTTCGGGGTCACGCTCTACGGGGCCGGCTGGACGGGTGGCGAGAACAAGGAGATGACGGGCCTGTCCTACCGACGGCCCGAGAGCATGCGGGTGGACGAGAAGCTCTCCGAGGGGGAGGGCTTTGCGCACGCCACCGGCTCGGCCGGCAATGCCTACTTCAGCGTGCGCTGGATGGACTCGGGCGAGCTGCGCGACGGAGTGGAGGGCAGCCAGATGGTGGCCGGCTTCCGCGGCAACGGCGTGCGCTTCATCAAGGGCAAGTACGGCTTCATCGTGGACTCCAAAGCAGAAGCTTATTTCTGGACCAACACCGGCGGACCGGCCGGCAGCAGACTGGCCGAGCAGCTGAGCGTCAAGTACCGGCCACAGATAGAAGCGCGTCGCAAAGCCACCCAGAAGGACCTGGACGCGATGCTGGCCAGCCTGATCATCACCGCCGTCCCTGAGGAGCGCAAGGCGCCCGGCCATCCCGACGAGGTGGTGCAACCGCCCAAAGCCACCGTCAAGCTGAGCGCCGATCGCGTCCGGCTGGGGCTGGGCGAGACCGCCAACCTGGAGGTCAAGGTCGAGAACGCCGGCTCGGGCCTGACCTACGCCTGGTCGGGCCCGGTGGAAGGGAAGGGAGCCCGGGTGGTGGCCCGTCCCACGAGTGCCGGCAAGGTCAGCGTTTCGGTGGAGGTGCGCGATGCCTCCGGTCTGGTGGGCACCGCCTCGCTCGAGCTGGAGGTCGAGGGGGTGAAGGTGGAGCTGGTGAGCTCGGTTCCACCCACCATGATGGTGGGCGCCGAGCTCGACCTGGAAGCGAAGGTCACCCCCGCCACCCCCGGCTCGGTCCTGCGCTGGCAGAGCACTCCCGAGCTCACGATTCCCGAGGGGGCGAGGAGTAAGGTGGGGCTGACCGCTCCGGGACGCTTCCTCATCAAGGCCGTGTTGCTCGACTCCAAGACCGGAATGGTGCTGGGCGAGTCCAGCCCGATCGACCTCGAGGTGCAGGACGTGCCTTTGCGCATCGCCTTCGAGCCTTTGAAGGCCAGGGTGGGCCAGCCCCTCCAGGCCAGGGTGGCGGGCAACGCAGTGCCCAAGGATGCGCGATTCCTGTGGAACCTGCCCAATGAGCTGCGTCAGACCGAGGGGGGCCAGACGGCCTCCATCACGCTGATGCCGCTGCAGGAAGGTCGTTTCGCGGTCAAGGTGCTGGCCGTCACGACGGTAGCTGGAGAGGTCCTGGCTCAGGCCGAGACCACCCTGAAGGTGACTTTGGACTCGATTCGGGTAGAATCGCTCGATCCACTCAAGGCGGGCCAGGACATCCGGTTGAGGGCCACTTTCGCGCAGCCGGCCAGCTACCGCTGGACGGTCGAGGGGGGCCAGCTCGTGGGTTCGAGCGAGCAAGCCCAGGTGACCGTGCAGAGCCCGGGCGGAACCTGCACCGCCCGGGTGGAGGCCCTGGTGGAGGGCCAGGTGGTGGCTCGAGGCAGCCTGGCCATGGCCATCAGCGGCACCGCCAAGGTGGCCGACCCGCTGGAGGGCAGGGTGCGCGCCCTGGTGGAGCAGGGCAAGCACGAGGAGGCCCTTGCCCTGGTGGAGGCAGCCCCCTCGCGCCCGGCCAGCCTGACCACCTGGCTGGTGGGCGAGTGCAAGAAGCTGGCGTGGGAGGTTCTGGGCCGCTCGCCCGAGCCCGAGATCGACCGCGCCATCAAGTTGCTCGAGCCCTGCGTGCGCCTGGCTCCGACCGACCAGGACGCGGCCGCCAAGCTGGCCCAGGCCCGCCAGGCCCGGGAGAGCTACCGTCGTCTGCTCAGCCTGCGCGAGACCCTGCGCGCTCAGCTTAAAGCGCTCAAGGTCATTACCGCCTACGAGACCTTGAAAGCGATGTCGGACAGCCAGCAGGGCTTGCGCGGCAGCCCCGGCGTCTTCCTGGACGCCAACCAGGAATACGACCTGGCCCTCAAGGCCATGAACAGCTTCGTTACCGAGCACCAGACCGCCTGGAGCCGCTGCTTTCTCGAGCGCAACTGGGCCGAGGCCGTGCGCGTGCTGGAGGAGGCGCTGGGCTCGTGGGAGTTGACCCTGTCCACCGACCGCGAGTTCAGGAGCAGCCTGGCCCTGGCCCGCGAGCGGCTGGCCGAGCAGCAGGCCGCCTGGAGCACCTACCTTCAGGTCAAGGCTGCCTGGGAGGCTGGCCAACTGGCCCAGCCCTACCAGCACGCCGGCAAGATCCGCCCTGATTTGATGCCGGTGGGCGATCAGCGCATCCCCGAGATGCAGGCGCTGCTGGCTGCCCTGCAACAAAACCGTCAGCCTGTGGCCCCCCTGAACCCGGCCCCGCCCAGCGGCAGCGTGATGAAGACCCGGCGGCCCGAGGTCGGGGTGACCTTCACCGTGCCGGTACGGCCTGAGACGGTGAGCCTGACCCTGGATGGCCGGGACGTGACCCGGGAGAGCAAAGTGACCGGGGAACAGGTGCGCTATCAGCCCGCCACCGATCTGTCCGAAGGAGCCCACCAGGCGAGTGTAGCGGCGGTCAGCACCGAGGGTCGATCCATGCAGCAGAGCTGGACCTTCTCGGTTACCGGCCCCGCCACCGTGGCTCCCACGTGCAATGTGGCGCCTCCGGCCGGGTCGACCGCCGGAGGGCGACGTCCCGAGGTGGGAGCTACCTTCCTGCAGCCGATGCAAACGCAGTCCATTCGCCTGGTGCTCGACGGCCAGGACGTGACGGTCCAGAGCCGGGTGAGCAACGAGCAGGTACGCTACCAGCCTTCCGCCGATCTGTCCGACGGGACCCACCAGGCCCGGCTGACAGCGGTGGCCGACAACGGACAGACCCTGGACCGGAGCTGGAGCTTCTCGGTGGCCGGACCGGCCGCGCCCCCTCCCGGGGCTGCGGGCTGTAATGTGGCGCCCCCCGTGGGAGCCACGGCCAGCAGCCGGCGCCCCGAGGTGGGAGCCACCTTCCTGCAGCCGATGCAGCCTCAGACGATTCGGCTCGTGCTCGACGGCGCGGACGTGACCGGCCAGAGCCGGGTGACCAACGAGCAGATTCGCTACCAGCCTTCCACCGACCTGAGCGACGGTGCCCACAACGCCCACCTGACGGCGGTCGCCGACAACGGGCAGCGTGTCGAGCGCAGCTGGAGCTTCGTGGTCTCCGGGCCGGCCGCGCCGCCTCCCACGGCCGCGAGCTGCAACGTTGCCCCTGCCTCGGGCGCAACGGCTCGCAGCCGGCGCCCCGAAGTGGGGGCTACCTTCCTGCAGCCGATGCGACCCCAGACCATCCGCCTGCTGGTCGACGGTCAGGATGTGACCGGCCAGAGCCGGGTGACCAACGAGCAGGTGCGTTACCAGCCGCCCTCGGATCTGCGCGACGGTGCCCACTATGCTCAGCTGGTGGGGGTAGCCGCCGATGGGCAGTCTCTCGAACGCAGCTGGAGCTTCACGGTGGCCGGGCCGGCCGCTCCGCCACCCGCCGCGGCTGGCTGCAACGTCGCCCCTCCCTCCGGCTCGACCGCCACCTCGCGACGGCCGGAAGTAGGAGCCACCTTCCTGCAGCCCATGCAGCCCGCCACCATTCGACTCGCGCTGGACGGTCGGGAAGTGACCGGCCAGAGCCGGGTTACGGGCGATCAGGTGCGCTATCAGCCCGGGTCCGACCTGGCACCGGGGACGCACCAGGCCAGCCTGGTCGGGCTGACGACCGACGGTCGGCAGGTGGAGCGCAGCTGGAGCTTTGCCGTGGTCGGTCCGGTCGTCACCACGCCGCCGCCCACTCCGCCCACGACGCCCACTCCGCCCACAACGCCCACTCCGCCCACAACGCCCACTCCGCCTACTCCGCCTACTCCGCCCACGACGCCGACGACGCCGACGCAGCCTCCGGGTGGAACCCAGATCACGGCCCTGCTGGAGAATCGGGACAACGACAACATCCACATCTTCGTGCAGGGCGCCGACAACTTCGGCCCCCACAACCGGTTGACCCCGGGCGAGCGGCGCAATGTGAGCGTCCGGGTCCCCTCCAACGGAAGGGTTACCTTCGTCGCCGGACGCAACGGCCAGGTGCTGAGCACCCGCCACTGGGACACCGATCCCGACGACCGCAGTCGCTACCCGCACGTCACCTACACCCGCCGGGGGCTGGTGGTGACCACCGGGCTTCGCTGACCGAACTCGCTGCTAGCTCGGCTGCCGGCGGTGGCTGGCTTCGTGTGGTTGGCTTCGGGTGAGCTCCAGCTCGGTTCGAGCCAGACCTGTGCCCTGCTCGGGCCCGGGTGGAGCGCCGGCGGTTTGGCTTCGGGTGACTCCAGCCTGGTTCGAGCGCCTGGTCGGGCCCGGGTCCATCCAGTTCCTGGTGAGCGCCAGCTGGTTGAGCCAGAGCTGCGCCTGGTTGGGCCCGGGTGGCTGGCTCCGGGTGGAGCGCCGGCGGTTTGGCTTCGGGTGACTCCAGCCTGGTTCGAGCGCCTGGTCGGGCCCGGGTCCATCCAGTTCCTCGTGAGCGCCGGCTCGGATGGCCTGGCTTCGGGTGGTTTCGCAAAGCCACCCCCGAACGAGCGCTCTCGGCACGCTGTGGAGGAGCTAGAATGTTTTTCAACGAAGCCAGGAGCCGTGACCAACCTGCTGCAAGTCTTTCTTCTCGGCGTCATCGAGGGAATCACCGAGTTCCTGCCCATCTCCAGCACGGGTCACCTTCTCGTGGCCGAGAAGCTGGGGCTTGGGATGCGCTCGGAGATGTTCAATATCGTTATCCAGGCCGGCGCCATCCTGGCCGTGGTGCTGATCTATCGGACCCGGCTGTGGAATTTGTGCGTCGGTTTCTCCAGGCCGGAGAACCGGGACTATGCGCTCAAGCTTCTGACGGCCTTTTTCATCACGGGCGTGCTGGGACTTTTGGCCAAGAAGCTGGGATTCGAGCTGCCGGACACGGTTGGTCCCATCGCCTGGGCGCTCATCATCGGAGGGATCTGGATGCTGGTGGCCGAGTGGCTGGCCGCGCGCAAGCCCGTGCAGACCGAGATCACCTGGAAGGTGGCCGTGGTGGTGGGTCTGGCCCAGGTGGTAGCGGGCATCTTCCCGGGCACCTCCCGCTCGGCGGCCACCATCTTCGCGGCTATGCTCACCGGCACATCAGACCGCGCCGCCGCCACCGAGTTCGCGTTCCTGGTGGGAATCCCCACCATGTTCGCCGCCAGCGGTTACGAACTGGCCAAGCAGATGAAGGACGGCGCCGCCCCCGAGAACTGGGGCGACCTGGGTGTGGCCTTCGTGGTTTCCACCATCACCGCGTTCATCGCGGTGAAGTGGTTGCTCAAGTACATTCAGACACACCAGTTCACGGTCTTCGCTGTCTATCGGTTGGTAGCGGGAGTGCTCTTGTTGCTCCTGGTTCGCTGAATCACGGGCTGTAGCTCCAGAGGTGGAGAACAGGTGCAGCGAACATCGGGTGATGTCCAAGGTGCGGCGGCATCCAGGGATGAGGCGCACGACTCAGCGCCGGGGCCATCCCCCCCTTCGCCCTGGCCCTGCGGTCGAAGGATACCGACCCCGTAGCCTCGTAATGCCGCACCCAGCGATCCACAAACTGCGCGCTGTAGGTGGAGATCTCCACCGCCTCCTCCCTGGTTCAATCCCCCGCCTCGGCAGATGAGAGCTGTTGCTCTCGAGAAGTCCGGCCGCAAACCCCCTGTCGGGGGTTCCGGCTGCGCTTCTAGCTAGCGAGAAGCCGGGCAGCCCAAATCGACTTGTCGAACACGTGTTTGTCCCCCGCGGGGACGAACATACGTTCCCAGCGTAAAATAGAACGGGTTTTTGGGAGGATATCACAAGTTATTGCGAACTCCTAAAAATAGAGTGAAGTTTATTGAGTTGGGGGTCGAACTCGATGTCGTATCAGCTGTCGGACTATCTCCAGGTTTCTCCGCCGGAGCTTTATGCAGCCGCCCGCGAGACCCGTCGCCAGATGGAAGGCTGCATGGCCAGGCTTGGCCTGCAACTGCTCGCTCTGGAGCATTCGGGATTCCATCGCGACAGGGGTTGCAGCAGCATCGTCCAGTTCGCGGTTCGTAACCTGCAGCTTTCGGGAAAGAAGGCCTACGAGCTGTTGCGGGCCACCAGGGCCCTGCTCAAGCTGCCGATTCTGGCTGCGGCCTTTGCCTCCGGGGAGGTCGGTTGGGGCAAAATTCGCGAGATCACCCGGGTGGCAACGCCCGAGACCGAGACCAGCTGGTTGGCCTTTGCCCTCGTCAACGACAGCGATGCCGTCCAGCGTCGGGTCAGTATGAGCCCGGCCGCCTACCGACGCCACTTGGCGGCAACCGAATCGGGCAACACCGGAGCCTCGTCCCGGGCGAGCTCTGGCTTCGTCGAGCCGCAGTTGGCGGTCGGCGCGGACCTGGGCTCCCCCGGCCGAGACCAGGACGGCTCGATCGGCTCGGACCTGGGCTCCCCCGGCCG
>BTUM01000133.1:0-13140 GCA_045863235.1 Candidatus Xenobia bacterium
CCCGGAAGGGCGGCTTGGTTGCCCGGAAGGGCGGCTTGGTTGCCCGGAAGGGCGGTTGGTTGCCCTGAGGGTCGTCTGGGATCGCCGACCCTACTGAGTAAATCGAACGTACGCTCGTCCCCCGCGGGGACGAAACTCCTGCCGAACACCCTCGCGCCAGCAGGTCACAATGCCTGCCTCAGAGCCAGTTGGGGACTCGCCCTCGAACGTGTTGGGACTCGCCCTCGAACGTATGCTCGTCCCCCGCGGGGACGAAAATCCTGCCGAACACCCTCACGCCAGCAGGTCACCAAGCACGCCTCAGAGCCAGCGCGCCTGGGAGCGAGCTTGGATCCCGGGCTCGAACGTACGCTCGTCCCCCGCGGGGACGAAACTCCTGCCGAACACCCTCACGCCAGCAGGTCACAATGCCTGCCTCAGAGCCAAATTGGGCCTCGCCCTCGAACGTACGCTCGTCCCCCGTGGGGACGAAAGTCCTGCCGAACACCCTCACGCGATTTCAACCTTTTTTCAGCCTCCAGGGGTAATCTGACCCAGACATCGGGCCAGGGCCCGATGCGTTGCTTTCTCTACCCGTGGCCGGGAACGGTCGACGGGTGTTCGGCGTTTTTTCAGGGCAAGCCAGCATAATCAGGTCATCGGAGGTGCGAACCAGATGACCAACCAGACGGAAAACTTCTACCAGGTGCTCAGCTCAGTGTTCGGAGGCTTCAGCCAGAAGCGCCACGACCGCTCCCAGCGCCAGGCCGTCGTCAGCTCGCGCTCGCTTCCCGAGGCCGGCGATGTGCCCGTTGATCGGGTCACCTGGTCCGCCGGTCTGTTTCAGGCCATCTCCGATGACCTGGTCTCGGTCTGGAAGCTGGCCGCCTGATCGACCGGCCTCGCGGGCCCGACCCTCGCCCGAACATCAGCGACTTCGGGCCTGGAGCGCCACCTTCTACGCCACCCTCCTGCGTGAGCGCCGCTTCCTGGCCACCGCCTGCAACTCTTCTTGCCGCACCGTCACGCTGCGTTCACCCAGCTGGACCGGGCTGCGGACTGTCTGCAAGTAATCGAGCAGAACAGCCATGACCTCCTTGAAGAGCTCGATCTCCCCCGCGTCGGGTAGCGCGCTCTCCTCGAGCCGGGAGGTGCTGCAAAGCATCGGAGCCAGCAACGTGCCGTCGTCATCCTCGCAAAGGGGCAGATTGAGCGTGTCGATCTCACGGGCCACGGCCAGCCCATAGTCTTCCGCCGTTGCGTAAGTCAATGCCAGACACGGCAACCCGGACAGGGAGCCCCCGCGCGCGACCTGGCGCACGCCGCGAAGGTCGCGATAGATCCCCAATCCTCGCTCCACTCCCTCTGAGCCCAGCACCGAGCAGTAGAGAGGCTCCGGGGTCAAACCTTCGAGCACCAGCAGCGTTCTCGTCGAGATCCACTCCCAGGCCGACAACTCCCAGAACTCCCCGGCCAGCTCGAACATCTCCAACACCAGGTCAGGGCCCACCCCTTCCTGGTCGAGGTAGCCATCGGCGAGGCTGGCCAGCGCTCCCTCCATCTCGGCCAGGATGCCCTGGATCGAGGAGGGGTCGGACATCACCGCCACCTGCGTGTGCAGAGGTGCCAGGGCTGTTTTCAGGTGGCGAGCCACGGCCGGGTTGGCCACCAGTACACGCTGAGGACGACCGGCCAGCGAAGGCGGCGCCGGAGCCAGCATCGCCTGAATCAGGGACTCGAACAGCGCCTCAGCTTCGGAGAGAGCGCTGGGACTGGCGCTCAAGCTGCGCAACTGTCCTTCCTGGTCGGCCCACAGAGTCAGGCTCATCTCGCCTTCCACCGAGTAAGAGATCTCGCGTCGACCTCCGGCGAAAACGCTGCCCTTCAGGAGTGGGAGCTTGAGGATCTTCTTGAGGATAGAACGACTGAGCTGCATCGACAAACGCCTCCCATCAAATGACAGGAGGCTCTTCGACGCCGGTCTTGAAATTCATTCAAAGCGAGCGCATAGACATTTGCTGGCGGTAGCGGACCCCGAAATAGCCTCCCACCAGGGCAGGCACCGCCAGGGCCGCCGGCCCGACGAAGACTGCCGCCACCGAGCAGGAGACGTTCAGAGCCGCCCCCGCCAGCATCGCGGGGGAGACCCCGGTCGGGGCCGATCTCGGGCCTTCCATCAGCAGCCCCAACGGCACCGCTCCGACCAGAGGAATGGCCGAGAGGGTGGAACCCACCACCGCCGCTCGGAGCAAGCGCCACGGGGAGGGAGGCCTGGCTCTGGGAGCGGAGTTTCCCCAGCCCCGGCACTCAAAGGATTCCTCGGGGGCCTTGTTGACGGACCGAACTCTCCCTCTGGCCTGGCGCTGGGCGAAGTTGAGAGTCCGCAGGAACGAGATTGCGTTGCTCATGCCGACAAGATAGCTCGAACAGTTCGAGCCGATCCAAAATCACAGACTGCTTGTGTTAACAATGTCAGCGATTTCAGCCTTCTTTCAGGCTCCACGGCTAATCTGGCAAAGACGCACGGGCCAGGGCCCGAAGCGCCGCTTTCTCTACCCGTGGCCGGGAACGGTCGACGGGCCTTCGGCATTTTTTCAGGGCACTCGAGCATAATCAGGTCATCGGAGGTGCGAACCAGATGACCAACCAGACGGAGAACTTCTACCAGGTGCTCAGCTCGGTGTTCGGCGGTTTCAGCCAGAAGCGCCACGACCGCTCCCAGCGCCAGGCCGTCATCAGCTCGCGCTCGCTGCCCGAAGCCGGCGAGGGTCCGGTCGACCGGGTCACCTGGTCCGCGGGCCTGTTCCAGGCCATCTCCGACGACCTGGTCTCGGTCTGGAAGCTGGCCGCCTGAGCTTCGCATCGGGCAATGTGCTCGAAATGCGGCGAGCGAGCATTCTTGGGTCTCTTCAGCCAGACATCCAGAAGGTCCAAACCTCAGGACACAGAACGGACGGACCTATGACAAAGATGAGTTCTGGCCGCTTCTGCTGGCACGAGTTGCTGACCACCGACCCGGCGAAATCCCTGACCTTTCTCGAGGCCTTGCTGGGCGTCAAGGGGAAGGGATCGCAGCACGCTCCCGACGCGTACACCGAGCTCTATGCCGCAGAGAGCCCCTTCGGCGGCCTGATGGCCACGCCCGACCCCGCCATTCCCTCATGCTGGCTGGGCTACATCCTGGTCGAGGATCTCGCCCGCGATACCGAGCGGGCCCGGGAGCTGGGAGCCGAGGTCCACATGGCCAACCAGGAGATCCCCAAGGTGGGACGCTTCTCGATGCTGAGAGACCCTCAGGGAGCGGTCTTCTACCTGTTCCAGAGCCAGGACGAGATGCCCGCAGGGGAAGTGGCGCCCGGAACCGTATGCTGGAGCGAGCTCCACAGCCCCGACCTGGAGGGCTCGACCGCATTCTACTCGCAGCTGCTGGGGTGGAAGCAGAAGACACTCCCCTTGCCGGGCTTCCAGTACACGATGTTCGAGCAGGGGGGTAAGGACGTGGCCGGCATGATGGCGGCCCAGAGCGGCACCCCCCCCTTCTGGCTGCACTACTTTCTGGTGCAGAACACCGACCAGACCTGTGAGAAAGCGCTCGAGCTGGGAGCCCGGGTCATGGCGCCCCCCAGCGACGTCCCCGACATGGGGCGCATGGCGGTGCTGGCCGATCCGACCGGGGCTGTCTTTGCCCTCTGGGCCCCGGTCACGGCGGGGGTCTCTCAGTGAAGGGTTAGCACCCCGGCCGCGATGAGGACCAGAGAGAGCGCCACGAAAAAGAGCCTGGCGCCGGTGTGCCCGAGCAGGGAAACGACCGGTCGGGTTCTGCGGTGTCGCCAGAGCCAGGGGCTGGGACTGAGAGCCCCCAGCAAACTCGAAACCCCGGCCAGGATCATCAGCCAGCTCATCAGTTGCACCAGCAATGACTTCAAGCCGGCTCGCGCCTGACCTCCCTTGATAGACCTCAAGAAGAAGTCCGAGGAGATCGTGCTGCGCGCGGGTGGCATCGTGAACCCGGACCTGCCAGAGCTCAGCCCTCACCGCGAGCTCCGCTCGCAAGAAGCCATCCTGGGCCGAATGCTGGCTCTCTATGCGATGGTGGGACTGATCTACGTGGTCAGCGAGCCCATCATCAAGTGGCTCGAGGCCAACGACCTGATGATCTTCGTTTCCCCGGAAGAGCGGCGACTGCTCGCTTCCGATGTCACCTCGCAGGAAACCCATGTCTTGGAGTGGTCGATCGAATCGATCTGGGCCTTTGCGTGGATGCTGAGCCTGGTGAACGAGCTGCCCTTTACCTGGCGAGCAGGCGAGGCGATCCCCGAGGGGTTCCCCAGCATCCTCGAAGGAGAAAGCTGCGCGGCACTGCGCCAGAGAGCGCACCTGCGTCCCCGAGAGGAGATCGTAGCCCAGCTCGACCTTTACTACCGGCTCGGCTGGTGGACGCGAGACCGGATGCAGAACTTCGCCTACGTCGAGCACGTCAACTACGATGCGGTGATGGAGCGCCTCAAGGCACTGGACTGGGCGCTCAGCCTCGAGGACTGGGACGAGGTCGACGTGCGCAACCGGTGATCAAGCACAGAAGCCCGCCGTAGCGGGCTTCTCGTTTTGGTGGAGGAGAAGGGATTCGAACCCTCGACCTTTGCATTGCGAACGCAACGCTCTCCCAGCTGAGCTACTCCCCCGAGCAGAACGGATTGATTATAGGCAATGAGAGCGCCCCGGTCAAGAAGCGGCGGCCACCGGAACGCGCACGCCGCCCACCACCAGGTAGCCGGCCTGGCGCTTCACGCCGGAGGTCTGGCCGGGATTGGCCAGCTGGTGTACCTCCGCGGACATCTCTTTGAGCCGAGCGAGCTGCTGCTCCCACCCGGCCAGGTGGCGCTCCAGTGTCAGAATCTTCTTCTCGCGCCGCAGCATGACGTGACCCACCGTTGTCAGGGCGGCCGAGCCGCCGAAGCCCAGCGCGATGCCAGTGGCTCCCAGAAAGGGCAGTCCGACCAGGCCCAGGATCATGCCGCCGACCGCCCCATAGCCCACCTTGAGCATCTGCTTGCGCAGGGCCTGCTGCTCTTCGGCCAGGTTGGCACGCACCTCGCTCAGCGTCGCCTCGGGCCGGGCCGAGAGGCCCGCAAAATCGTGCTCCACCTCGCTGAGGGCGGCGGCGTGGCCGGGCTGGTCCAGGTTTGCCGCCAGATAACCCCGTGAGGCTTGCATGAGATCGAGCACTTCCTCCCGGGTGGCGGGAGTGTCCGGCCGGACCGACGGCAGGGCCTTGAGCCACTCGCCAGGCGCCAGCGGGGGGACTGTGGCCACCCGCGTCCAGCGCTCGAGCATCTCGCCGGTCTCTTGATAGAATCGGTCATTGCTAAATCCGCCGTAGCCTGCGATGAAGGCCAGAGCGGCTGCCCCTGTGCCTACGATGGGGGCGATCATTGCGCCCGTGGGAAAGCTTCCGGCCAACGCCAGACCGGTTGCCGCCCCGGCAGCCAGCAATCCAGCGCCCACCACAAGACCCTTACGACCGCCCGAGCGCGAATCAGCCCGCAGCCTGGCAAGCTCGCTGTGCATTGCGGCCGTGTCGGCCCCGGGAATCTGCTCCAGGCGATGGGCCTCGCGCAGCACGACGGCCCGGGCGGCAGCGCTGCCCGGGTCGGAAAGCTCGGAGCTCTTGAGGCGGTCGGCCCGTTCGTAGACCGTCCTCATCACGGCGTCCCGGCCGAGGACGTGGACCTGCATGTCCTCCAACTCACGCCCCCGGTCCAGGGGGTAAAGGGGCGAATGTTACGCAGAGGTTGCCGCTTCGTCAGCCTCGAAACCCCAGCCATGACGCGCATGCTTCTGGCCCTGCTTTTGGCCCTGCCCTTGATCGCCGAGCCGCCCGACTTGGAGCAGCAAATCTTTATAAAAACAAACCAGGAGCGCTTGAAACTGGGTCTGACGCCCCTGAAGAACGCCTCCGTGCTGGCTGATTGCGCGCGCCAACACTCACAGGAGATGTTCGAGCTCGGATACTTTTCCCACGTATCTCCGACCCCCGGCCGGGCAACCACCCGTGATCGAGTCAATGCCTTCGGAGTGACCTCACACACGATGGGGGAGAACATCTTTATGTGCTCGGGCCAGAAGCTCGAAGACGTGCCACAACTAACGATCAAGAGGCTCATGAGCAGCCCCTCCCATCGCGAGAACATCCTCAGCACCAACTTTACGTCGCTTGGAGTGGGAGTTTACGTCTCCGGTCCCAACGTCTACGTGACCCAGGTGTTCAGCGCCGACCTGGAGTGACCGAGCAAGAGCGCCTCGAGCTCGACCCCGAAAAGGCAGCCCAGCGCAAACGGCGGGCCGCCCGCCGGCTGCATGTGGTGGAGATCCCCCTTTACCGGATGATCGGGATGCTCTTCATGGTCTTGCTGGTGCGTCTGCATCCCACCGATCCCTGGCCCACCTGGGTCTGGCTCTTCCCCACCCTCTCGCTGGGCTACGCCGCCGTCAGCTGGCTCATCTTGTACCGCTGGGATCGCCTGGGACTGGTCTTTCTGTATCTTGACGTTCTGATCTACTGTCTCACCATCTACCTGACCGGGGTGGAGGAGAGCTGGTACATCTTCCTCCTGATCATCCGCGTGGCCGATCAGATCCCGGCCGGCCCCCGCCGCACTCTGGCCTTCGCCCACTTCAACCTGGCCTGCTACGTGCTGATGCTGGGCTTTGCCAGCATGGCCGGACATCACGTGCAGGGCCCGGCGGCGGTGCAGAAGGCACTCATCATCTACCTGAGCGGGCTTTACCTTTGCCTCAGCGCCCTGACGGCCGAGCGGCTGCGCCAGCGGGCCGCCAATGCCCTGCGTACCTCGCGCCACCTGATCGTCGAGCTCGAGCAGCGCACCCGCGAGCTGGAGGAGGCCAACCAGGCCAAGACGCGCTTCCTGGCCAACACTTCCCACGAGCTGCGCACCCCGATGAACGGGGTGCTGGGCATGCTCGACCTGACCCTGGATACGCAGCTCAGCGACCAGCAGCGCTCCTACCTGCGCGACGCCCGCGATTCGGCCAGCTCGCTCTTGCGGGTCCTCAACGACATCCTGGACGTGAGCAAGCTCGAGTCGGGCCGTTTCACCATCCAGCCCGGGCCCTTCGAGCTCAGACAGTTCCTGCACGAGGTGCACAGTTTCTTCGTGGCCCGGGCCCACAGCCAGGGAGTCGAGCTCGACCTGGTGATGGGCTCGAACCTGCCTGAGCGAGTGCGAGGAGACCGTGACCGGCTGCGGCAGATCCTGCTCAACCTGCTCGACAACGCCTTCAAGTTTACCCTCCAGGGAACGGTGACCTTGAGCGCTCACTGGAAGGACGGCCTATTCCGCGGCTCGGTGCGGGATACCGGCCGGGGGATCGAGCCCGAGAAGCTCGACAAGGTCTTCGAGCCTTTCGTGCAGGGGGACGACTCGATGACCCGCGAGCAGGGAGGCACCGGGTTGGGACTGGCCATCTGCCGCGAGCTGGCCCAGTTGATGGGAGGCAACCTGACGGCCTCGAGCCAGCCAGGCCAGGGCTCTGAGTTCGTGCTGGAGGTTCCGCTGGAGGTGCTGGCCGACAGGGCGGCCCCCTCTCTGGCCCCCGCCACCGAGCATCCTGGCCGTGCGCTCAAGGTGCTGGTGGCCGAAGACAACCCGGTCAACCAGCGCGTCTGCGCCCGCATGCTCGAACGCTTCGGACATCGTCCGGTGCTGGCCTCGGACGGTCACCAGGCCCTGGCGCTGCTGGAAAGAGAGAGCTTCGACCTGGTGCTGATGGACATCCAGATGCCCGGCATCGATGGCCTCGAGGTCACCCGCCGCGTGCGCGAGAGCGGAGGCACAGTGCCCATCGTCGCCCTCACCGCCCACGCCACGACGGGCTACCGCGAGCACTGCCTGAGCCAGGGGATGGACGGCTATCTGGACAAGCCCATCCGGATGGAGGACCTCAGGCAGGTGCTGGAGCAGTACGACCGAGCATGAGATTTCTCTGGGGAGCGGCCACCGCCAGCTACCAGATCGAGGGCGCCTGGAACGAAGACGGCAAGGGCGAGTCGATCTGGGATCGCTTTTCGCACACCCCTGGCAAGATCCACAACGCAGACACCGGGGACGTGGCCTGCGACCACTACCACCGCTGGCGCGAGGACATCGCCCTGATGAAGGAGTTGGGGCTGGGTGCCTACCGCTTCAGCCTTTCCTGGCCGCGCATCCTGCCGCAGGGAACCGGTCAGGTCAATGCACGCGGGCTCGACTTTTACAGCCGGCTGGTGGACGGGTTGCTCGAGGCCGGCATCAAGCCCTTCGTGACCCTGTATCACTGGGATCTGCCCCAGGCCCTGGAGGATGAGGGCGGCTGGCAGAACCCGTCCATGGGCGACTGGCTGACCGAGTACGCGCTGGTGGTGGCCGAGCGCCTGGGAGACCGGGTGGGCCACTTCATGGTGCTCAATGAGCCGTGGGTATTCACCTGGTACGGCTATCACGAGGGGATCCACGCCCCTGGCAAGCAGGGCCTGTTCGTGCCCGTGAGCCACCAGGTCAATCTGGCCCACGCCCGGGCCCTGAACGCCCTCAAGGGCCAGTACCCCAACCTGGAGGTGGGCTCGGCCTTCAGCTTCGCGCCCTCCTATTCTCTCGGCCCCCAGGACGAGGAGGCCGCGGCGCGCCAGCACGCCTTCAACAACGACTGGTTCCTGCGTCCACTGTTGCGGGGATCGTATCCCGAGGGCCTGTGGGAGATGCCCGAGCCGGTGGCGGCGCCGCTCGACTTCATCGGAGTCAACCTCTACTTCCGCCAAATCGTGCAAGACGACCCGAGCGACGAGTTCCTGGGCGTGAAGCTGGTGGAAGGGCCCGGTTGGAAGACCGACATCGGCTGGGAGGTCTGGCCCGAGGCCCTCTCGCGCATGCTCACCTGGCTCTCGGAGGAGTACCGGCTCCCCCTCTACGTGACCGAGAACGGCTGCGCCCTGGACGAGCCGACCGCGGACCAGCGCCGCATCGAATACCTCGACGGCCACATCCGCGAGGCCCTCAAGGCCCGCGACGCCGGCGCCGACCTGCGCGGATACTTCTGTTGGAGCCTGCTCGACAACTTCGAGTGGGCCTGGGGCTATCGCCAGCGCTTCGGCCTGGTGCACGTCGACTATGCGAGCCAGAAGCGCACGGTGAAGGCCAGCGGGCGCTGGTACCACGACAGCTTCGGGCGTGCTATAATGCCGGTGTGAAGCCGGTGCTCGCCCGGGCCCCCGAGAAGTGGCAGGCCGACCTGCAGGGCCTCTTGAAGCAGCCCGCGTGAGCGAGCCGATCCCGGGTTTTCGTACCGTGCCCCGCACCGGGGTCATCTACGTCATGAGCCGCGCCGCCGAGCTGGGCTTCTCCTACGGACATCCCGAGTGGGCCAACCTGGGCCAGGGCTCGCCGGAAACCGGTCCGCTGCCGGGCTCTCCGCCCCGCATCGAAGCCCTCCAGGTCAAGCCGTCGCTGCAGGCTTACAGCCCTGTGGAAGGCCTGCTCGAGCTGCGCGAGAAGGTGGCCGTCTTCTACAACACCGTCTACCGCAAAGGCCAGCGCTCTTTGTATACGGCCGAGAACGTCTCCATCGCCGGGGGCGGGCGGTTGGCCCTGACCCGGGTGGCGGCGGCCCTGGACGCCATCAACATGGGCTACTTCATCCCCGACTACACGGCCTATGAGGAGCTGCTCTCGGGCTTCAAGAACTTCGTGCCCATCCCCATCCTGCTCGACCCCTCCTCGGGCTACAAGATCAGCCAGGGCGACCTGCGCAAGGAGGTTCTGGGGCGCGGCCTCTCGGCCGTGCTGGTCTCCAACCCCACCAACCCCACCGGCCAGCTGGCCGAGGGCAACGAGCTGAAAGCCTGGGTGCGGCTGGCGCGCGAGTGCCGCTGCACCTTCATTCTGGACGAGTTCTACTCCCACTTCATCTACACCGGCTCTTCCCCGGCCGAGGGCAAGATGGTCAGCGCCGCCGCCTACGTCGAGGACGTGGAGGAGGATCCGGTGCTGATCGTGGACGGCCTGACCAAGAACTGGCGCTATCCCGGCTGGCGCATCAGCTGGACGGTGGGGCCGCGCTCCATCATCGAGGCCATCGCCAGCGCCGGCTCGTTCCTCGACGGCGGTGCCAACCACCCTTTCCAGCAGCAGGCCGTGGCCCTGCTCGACCCGGAGCTGGCCCTGGCCGAGACGGTGGCCCTGCAGACCTGCTTTTGGGAGAAGCGGGCCTATATGCTGCAGCGCCTCAAGGAGATGGGGATCGAGCCCGACGCCGACCCGGAGGGCGCCTTCTACGTGTGGGCCAACCTCTCGAGGCTGCCCGAGCCGCTCAACCGGGGCATGGCCTTCTTCGAGGCCGGCCTGAAGGAGAAGGTGATCACCGTGCCCGGCGTGTTCTTCGACGTCAACCCTGGCAAGCGCCGCTCCAACATGCGCTACGAGCACTACGCGCGCATCAGCTTCGGTCCAGAGATGGCCGTACTCGAGCGCGGGCTGGACGCCCTGGCCCGGGTGGTGGCGTCAGCGGGCGTCGCTCGGAGCCGGGCTTCGGCTTGAGTATATCGGTCCGGCACGAGGCAACCGCCACACGACCCGAGTCCCCGGAGCTAGTGCCTCGCTGCCAGGAACAAGGCCAGCTCCTCCATCTGCCACTCTTGCAGGCGCACAGGGTAGACTGACTCCGCGCCCGTCACGGTGACTCCGAGCGCACCGGTTCTGGCTGCGCTCTCCAGGGCTGCCCTCCAGCCATCGCCGGGCGTAATCACAACCATGCAGGCCGGAAACGAGTTCTCCCAGCCCTCGTCAAACCCCAGTTGCTGCTGCAAGGCCTCAAACTCGTTCTGAGGCTCGTAAGCATAAGGGATGGCCCAGCCGCCCGGCCCGAGCCGTAGCTCGAAGTAATTCAGCATGAGGACCAGGGCGTCTTGAAAGGCCCGCAGGTGAATCCAATAAGCCAGCTCGGTGGAAAAGGGGAGCTGATCGGGGGGGAGGACCATCACGCTCAGACGCTCCCGGCCAGGAAGCTCCACGCTCCTGAGAGAGTCTGGCTGGGGCTGAAAGGCCGGCACGGCAAACAGCCTGTCGAGGAGGTCGGGATCAATAGGCTTGAGATTGAGTTTCTTTGCCATGACTTGAGCTTAGCAGGGACGGGCAAGGGAATTTTCCCAGAGCCAACAAGCGCCATCAAGCTCGGTAGATCTCCCCGCCCGCCCGGCTGACCGCCGGGAGCCGCCCGCTCAGCCGCTCTCCGCCGAGCAATCCGACCAGCGAAAAACCGGGCAGCTCCACCGCTTCGGCCGGCCCCCTGCGCACGTCCACCACCAGCCGCTCGTCGCGCGAGCGGCGCTCGAGCACCACGCGGTCGGCGCCCACGTGCAGCACCCGGAAGCCCCCCCGCCTCAGAGCCGACGAGCTGCGGCGCAACCCGCAGAGCCGCTTTACCAGCTCGCGGGTAGCCTGGCACCAGCGCTCCTCTTGCCACACCATGGGGGCCCGGTTGTGCGGATCGCGCCCTCCGCTCATCCCGACCTCGTCGCCGTAGTACACGCAGGGCACGCCCGGGAAGGCGAAGAGCAGCACCATGGCGGCCTGGATCCGGTCCAGGTCCTCGCCCAGCAAGAAGCGGATGCGGGGCATGTCGTGGCTGCCCAGCTGGTTGAACTGCAGGCGGGCGACCTGCCAGGGGATGGCGCTCAGGAAGGCCAGCCACTGAGCCACCAGGGCGTTGGTGGGCAGAGGGCGGCCCTCGCCGTGGGGGGCCTTCTGGTGGAAGGCCAGGTCGCCTCCCGAGAGCCAGTGGATCACCGGCACGGTGAAGCCGCGGTAGTTCATGCTAGCGTCCAGCTCTTCGCCCTGCAGGTGGGGGGTGCCGTCGAAGAAGTGCTCGCCCAACAGGTAAGCCTCGGGATTCTCGGCCTTGACCGCCCGGCGCAGGGCGCGACCGATCTTGTGGCCCAGCTGGCTCTCGCCCTGGCGGGCCAGCATGTTGGCCACGTCCAGGCGCCAGCCATCCAGCCGGTAAGGCGGACGGAGCCAGTGGCGCAGGATCGAGATCATCTCCTCGCGCAGCAAGGCGCTGCGATAGTTGAGCTTGGGCAGCGACCTCACCCCCAGCCAGCACTCGTATTCGTCGGGATGACGCAGGAAGCTGAAGAACTCGGCGGTGGGGGCGTTCTTGTCCTGCAAAGCCTGCACGAACCAGGGATGGGTCTCGCCGCAGTGATTGGGCACCACGTCCAGGATCAGGCGCATCCCCTGGCGGTGCACCGCGTCCATGAGCGAGGCGAAAGCCCGGTCGCCGCCGAGGTGGGGATCCACCTCCCGGTAGTCGGCCACGTCGTACTTGTGGGAGGAGGGCGCGGTGAAGATGGGATTGAGATAGATGGCGTTGCAGCCGAGCTCTTGCAGGTAGTCGAGCTTCTGCTCCAGGCCGGGCAGGTCGCCTCCGAAGAACTCGTGCCACCCGGTCTTTGCCTGTGGGAGCTCATGCCAGGCCCGGGCGATCACCGGCTTCCCCGAGCAAAGATACTCGCCATTCTGCACGTTGCTCTCGCTCTCGCCATCGTAGAACCGGTCGGGGAAGACCTGGTAGAAGACGGCATCCTCGAGCCAGGCGGGCGACTCGAAGCGGGTCAGGTGGCGAAAGTCGGTGGCGTCTGTGGGCGTGTGGCGGGTCAGCCCGGCGGCGCTGAGCCAGAAAGCGCCTTCGGCGGTCTTGAGGTAGAAGCGATACCCCAGGCGGGGCGCCGAGAGGGGCAGGACGGCCGTGAGGTCGGAATTCATCGGCAGCATCACCTCCTCTCCGTCGGGGGCGGTGCGGACGAAGGCCTGCTCCACCCCCTCGGCCTCGAGCCTCAGCTCGAGCCCGTCCGGGCGGCGTGTGCAGAAAAGGTCGCTGGAGTCGTGGTAGGCTTGCATGCGGGATAGGATCGAAGCCGGGCGGGCAACTCCTGCCTTAGAAGCAAATCCGTGCAAAGTTGACAGCCCGTGCGTCTGCTCATGTGCTGACACCGCCTGTCAACTCGGTCGGGGCAAAGTTGACAGCTCGCGCGTCTGCTCATGAGCTGACACCGGGCCTGTCAACTCGGTCGGGGCAAAGTTGACAGCTCGCGCGTCTGCTCATGAGCTG
>BTUM01000134.1:0-13086 GCA_045863235.1 Candidatus Xenobia bacterium
AACTGGGAGAACCCGCCCGGACAGGCCGGCGGCCCCGGAATGAGCCCCGACCGCCCGGGTCGTTGCGGCAACGAAGGCAACCAGGGTCGCCCTCGGTTCGACCGGGGCGGCGGATCTGGCCCTCGCGTCGGCCAGGGCAGCAATCCGGGGAACCGCTCCGGCGTAGGCGGCAATCGCCGGATGAGCCGCCGCTAGAGTCCTTCAGGGCTCAGCCCGGCAATTTGGGCCCATCCCGCGTGCTGAGCATCCGTTCGTACCCGTCAGGTACAAACGGATGCTCCTCTCGTTAGCAAGGTCTATCTGGGACCGAGTCGCCCGCTCAGACAGTCCGCTACCATCGCATCGAGGCCTGAAGCCAACAGGCTTGCCAGCTCACCGCTCTGCTTCGGCTTTCGTGCCAATAGATGCGGAGGCTCCGAACCGGACTGCTCGCCGGCGTGGTAGGCGTTCAGAGCTTCGTGGAAAGATCTCGCGAGCTCTTGATCAGACGTGGCCCAGGCTTCCAGGTATTCCCGAAAGGCTGCAGACTCAGCCACTCAAGACGTGCGGCGCCTGGGCAGCATGATGCCCCCGATGGAAGGGCGGGGGCCGCCAGGTCGATCATCGAGCCGCCCGTGGAGGTGCTCACCCCCAGATTGCGGGCCAGGACGGTTTGCATCGCCGATTCCTCGCTGTGCCCCTCTCCCACCAACAACAGGACCTCTCGGAAAGCAACGCTGGCCTCCTTGATGCGCTCGCCCGGCTCGCTGCTCGGCTCTCTGAAGCAGGCCCAGAGCCAGGTTTGCGTGCCGGTCCAACTCCTGAGTGCAGGCGGCGAAGGCGGGAAGCCCTTCACTCAACACCCCCTGTCGGTCGAGCTCGGCCACCAGGGCCGCAGCCTCGGGGGGACCCTCCTCGAAGTACCGCTTCACCAGGCCCTGGCGGGTGGTGTCCAGGCCAGACGGGTGCATGGTGGCAGTATGCCCGAGCAGGGCTGCCGCCTCGGACAGACTGCGGCAATTGGACACGAGCTGGGGCGTCTCCATGAGCTGATTTCGGAAATCGCGCGTGATCGAGCTGAGAGCAAAGTCCTGGGCCGATCCTGAGCCGATTGGCGTCGCCGAGACGGAGGCCATGTAGGCTGGTTGAACCCCCGTCAGGATCTCCAGGAAACGCGAGGGATGGCCCTGGCAAAGCAGGGTGGCCACCCCGACGTCCAGCATCTCGCACCCGGTCAACTCGCCCTGGCGACCGAGTGCAGCCCGTGCTCCGCGGAGGCTCGCTCCCCTGGCCTGGGGCAGGCGAGACAGGGCCTCCTTGCGCGTGCTCGTCGACCCGAGCGCCTCCAGGCAGCCGGTCACCGGACCGGCGCGGTCCTGCATCGAGAGCACCAGGGGGACGGGACGAGTGCCTTCCAGGGTCAAGCGAGCCACCCGGGCCAGGACCGGATCGGGCTGACGCTAAGCGGCCTGGCGCAGCACATCCAGCGGCGGCGGGGGCTCCAGGGGCTGGAGGACCGGGGCGGGGGTCGGACCTGCTCGGATCGCTTCCTCGCCCGCTTCAGAGCCCACCGGCCCCGCAACCGGCAAACCCACCGCCGGCAGGATGGAAGGCTCAGACCCCGTCTGGGAGAAGTGGTCGCTCGGGTCGGAAACTTGCCCTGGAGGAGGAGCAGCTGGATGCTGTCGAGCCTGCGACCAGAGCTTGATCTCGCCGAGCTGCATGAAGGAAGGTTCGAATTCCTCCCAGACGCTCCTTCCTCAGAACAACGCGGGGAGGGGGATGAAGTCCCGAGCACGAGGGCCAGGCACCGCCGGCCAGCCTGAATGTGCCCTTCAGGAAAACGGATGCTCGCACTTCTCCAGAGCTCAGAGTCTGCAGGCACCAAGAGCACTCTTCAGGGAGACGGACCTTCAAACCCCCTGGCGACGTGCTGGGAGAACAGCTCGGCCGAGCGCAGCGCCTGCGCGTGGGTGATGCCGGGCAGGCGACCCCAGAGGCAGAAGTGGTCGAACGGGACCCTGGCATAGAGCTCTCGGACGGCTCCGGCGACCTGCTCGGGAGTGCCTATCAGGGGGTAATTCTCGCGTTTGGCCTCAAACGGCGCCGGGCGAGGTTGATCGCGGTCGGTGCCCCAGTCGATGTAGCGCGACATCTGGTAGTTGAGACAGCTCTCCACGTCTTTCCAGGCCTGCTCGGCGTCTTCGTTCACGTAGCACCAGGCTCCGACGTAAAACGGGAAGGGCTTGTCCCCGGCCAGGGCGCGCACCGTGTTGTATTGCTCGACCACCCCCTGGATGCTCCCACCGGCCGCCGTCAGGTAGCCATCCCCGAGCGCGACGGCACGCTCGATTCCTGGCTTGGAGTTGGCCCCGAAGAAGATGGGGATCCTGCTGGTGGGCCGAGGGGAAAATGGCCTGTCCGGAAAGCTCCAGCGCTTCCCACTGAACCCGATGCGGCCTTCCTCCCAACACTGACGGATGATCTTCACGCCTTCCTCGAGCAGGCTGGGTCGGAACTTGCGGTTAACGCCCATGGCCTCGAACTCGAAGTCCACATAGCCGCCTCCCACGCCCAGAATGAAGCGACTGTTCGAGGCCAGCTGCAGGACGGCGGAGTCCTCGGCCACGCGCAGGGGGTGGTAGAGGGGCAGCAGGAGGACGTTGGTCCCGACCATCATCTTGTGCGTGCGGCCGGCGATCATGGCGGCCATGACGTGCTGTGAGGGCAGGTAGCCGTCCTCCACGAAATGGTGCTCGCTGAGCCAGCAATGGGTGTAGCCGAGCTCCTCGGCCGCAACGATCTCGTCCAGGCACTCGGCGTAGAATCGGTCGTAGTTGTCGAGGGTGGGCTGGCGGAAGTCGTACCAGACTCCGAAGGTGGGGGGCATTGGGTGGCTCCTGTCTCAGGTTGGCTGACCTATGTGTTGGACCGCTCCTCCAGGTTCGCTTCTCCCTCCAAGGTCGGGGACCTGTGACCAGGACTGCCCGGTGCCCGGCGGCGAACCGGCCCGGCTATCATGCGCTATCGCCTTGAGTTGGAATACGACGGCACCCGCTACCGCGGCTGGCAGAGCCAGCCCGGCCAGCGCACCGTTCAGGCCGAGTTGCAGTCAGCCGCCGGTCGGGTGGCCGGCAAGCCTCCCGGCGACCTGCAGGGGGCCGGGCGGACCGACGCCGGCGTCCATGCCCTGGCCCAGGTGGCCCACCTCGATCTGGACGTGCGCCTGACCTCCGACGCGCTGCGCTACCGGCTGAACGACGCTCTGCCGGCTGACATCGTGGTCACTTCGGCTGCCCCCGCGGCACGTAACTTCCACGCCCGCCACGATGCCATCGCCCGGCGCTATCTCTACCAGATCGCCCGCCGTCCCAGCGCCTTCGGCAAGAAGCTGGTCTGGTGGGTGAAAGACCCCCTCGACTTGAGCACGATGCAGCAGGCCGCTCGACTCTTTCCCGGAATGCGCGACATGCGCGCGTTCTGCGCCGATCCCGAGGCTCCCAACACCCGGGTCGAGATTCGCTCACTGGAGCTGGCCGAGGCCGGCCAGCTCATCCTGGTGCGCATCGAGGCCAGCCACTTTCTGTGGAAGATGGTGCGCCAGATCGTGGGCGTGCTGGCCGAGGTGGGCCGAGGTCGCATGCAGTCGTCCGAGGTGCAGAGCTTCCTGGACCATCCCTCCCGCCGGCCAGCCGAGCTGACCGCCCCGCCATCGGGCCTGTTCCTGGAGCGTGTGCTTTACGGAACCGAGCCGGGCGGCCCGCTCGAGCCGGTGCTGCGAGTGGGCTGAGGCGACGTCGACAGCCACGTCCCGAGGGTGCCGCTCCGCTCAGGCGAGAAGGCCTGAAACACGCCCCGGTTCCTGGGCATTATCCGGTAAGTCTGGCAAACCACACGCCTCGTTCTGACACCTGCGCGCCCTCCGCTAGCTCACCGTGCAGACCTCGTCCACCCCTCGTCGGGGCGGGGCTGGCACGTGCCCCCCGTAGCCCAGCCGCAGCAGCACCTGGGGATGATCCACCCCGCTCTGCTCCCCCACGTGCGCTCGCCTCGAGGCCCGCCGGGTGACCGCCAGGAAAGGCGACCAGCTCAGCCCCCGGGCCCTTCCGCTCAGGGCCAGGGCAGCCAGGCACTCGCCGCAAGAGAGCCATTCCAGCACCCCTTCCCGGGCCGCCCCCAGCACCACCAGCACGGGAGCCTCGCGCGCCTGCTGCGCCTGGCTCTCGGCGATGCGCTCGGCCGGGCTCCACACAGGCAGCAAGCGGGGAGCCAGCCAGGCCAGGAAGGGCGGCAGTCCCAGCCGATAGGCCAGCAGCTCCTCGGCTCCCTCCCAGCCGGCCAGCTCCTTGCGGAAGCCCGGGTTGCTCCACTGCTCGCGGGCCGCTTCCTCGACCCGGCGGCTGATGGCCTGACGGCCCGTGTCATCGCGCACCAGGCCCACCTGGACCGGGCCGCAGTAGGACTTGAAGCCCCGCGGAAAACCGCCCAGGATGGGCCGGGTGACGGCACGCAACAGGGCCGGAGTAGGCGTATCCACCCGGAAAGGACGAAAGTCCATGCGCAGGTAGGGGAGAGCGGCGAATTCGGGCTCCCAGTCGAACTCGCACTCTAAAGGAGCGCGGGTGATCGAGGCCAGCGGCCGCTCCGAGCTCGCCGAAACGTCCACCTCCAGGCCCGCCCCTACCGACCAGGCGGCCAGGCGCAGGCAGAACAGGGCCGCCCCACAGGCCAGCGTCAGCTCGCGCCGATCGGGGTCGGCCACGGCCAGGTGGCGGCTGGGATCGGGCCACAGCTCCAGGGTCTCGCCCTTGAGCACGAAGCTCCAGGGCTGGCTGTTGTGACTGGAAGGAGCCAGCACGGCATAGCGCAGGAAGTGCTGCCACTGATCGCGCAGCGTCCCGTGGCGTGGATAGTCCTCGCGGCGAGTCAGCCAGGGGCAGTCAAAGGAGTCCTTCGGCAGCGGACACCTCCTGAAAGCGCCTCATTTGAAGAGGCGTGATGAGCTTGTGACCCTTGAGGGCCTGGGCCAGCCGATTGACGTCGCGGTAGTGGTGGGTCACCATGCCGATACTGGCGGCGGCCGGCAGGTTGTCGGCGTTGTCGTCCACCATGATGCACTGGTAGGGGCTCACGCGAGCCTGACGAGCGGCCAGCTTGAACATCTCCGGGTCAGGCTTGCGCATGCCCACGACGCAAGAGAGCACGCAGGGGTCGAAGGGCACGTAGATGCCCTTTTCAATCAGGATCTCGGCGTGGTCTTGAATGGTGTTGGAGACCGCCCCCACGATGAGCCCGTTGCGGGCGATGGCCTGGCAGAGCCAGAGCAGGGGACGGTTGGGCGCCAGCGAGTCCAGCATCAGATTGCGCCACAGGTTCTGGAAGTGGCGCGGGCGCGGCCGCCGCCCCTCGCCTGCTCGCAGCAGCGTCTGCCCGATGCCGTCCCAGAATTCGAAGCTGGTCATCCTGCCCATCTCCAGGTCGCGTACGCGCGCCACCAGCTCGCGCTTCATGGGCTCGTCGGAACCGAACAGTTTCTGGGCGCGCTCGAGGTAGCGCTCCAGGCCGGCCCCGATGACCACCCCCCCGATGTCGAACATGACCGCTCTCACGGTGGACTCTGGGGCTCGATTCGGAGCGTCTTGAGCAGGTCTTCGCGGGCGGCCGAGGTGGCCGCGGTGGAGCCGTTGAGCGAGTTGATGTCGCTCTGGCTCAGGTCCATCCTGGCCGAGAAGACGTATTCGTGGAAGCGGGCGCAAAAGGCGCGCACGGTCTCGTCGGAGGTGTTCTTGGCGGGGCTGGTAACCTCGGCGATGCGAGTGCCCCGGAAGTCGGATACCGTGGCCGACAGCCCGGCTGCACCCTCGGTCACGTGCACCTTGAAGCCGTTGGAGTCCGAGAAAAAGCGGGGAGAATTGCGCAGGTAGCCGGCTGCCCGCGAGGCCTGCGAGCCGCCGCTGGAGGTCACCGCGACCGGTAGGCGGATTCCCAGCCGCCGGAACATGGCGCCGTCGAGCTGGAAGGTCTTGTCGAAGTGACCCAACGCGTCCTGGCGTTTGCCCTGGCGCCAGAGCGTGTCACCCAGCTCGGCTTCCATGCGGGCCCGCAGCAGCATCTGGCTGGGAGCCAGATCGGTCAGCGCCTTCTCCAGAGCCTGGCGGGCCCGCTCGCGGCTGCCTCCCAGCCACTCTCCCTCGGCCAGCACAGCCTGCAGGTATGGCCTCTCCACCTCCAGGGTGGTGTGCTTGTCGTCCTGGAAGATGCGGTCGACCTGGGCGGCCACCACCCCGGTGCCAAACAGGTTGTTCACGTCCGGCAGTATCCAGCTGGCGTAGAAGGAACCCGTCTGGTGGCACTGTACCCCGGCCGGCAGCCCGCCCTCGCCCACCACCAGGGCGGCGGTGCGGTCGGTGATCTGATCCAGCTCCTGGGTCAGGTTGACGAGCTGGGCGCCCAGCTCGAACCAGCGCGTCCAGGTGCTCCAGCTCATCTCCTCGCGCACTCGCTCGCAGCGCGCGAGCAGCACGCCCCGGTAGATCCCCAGGTTGATCACCTCCACCAGGTAGGCCTTGGAGGAGGTTCCCATGTTGCGGTCGGGCCGGTAGATGATACGCCGCATCAGACGCTCAGCCGCGTCGTCGTAGCCCATGGCATAGAGGGCGTAGGCGGTGGTGGTCTGGCGCTCGGCCCAGGTCTGGCTGACCACGATGGGCACGCTGGTGGCTCCCCAGGCCTCCATGCGCTTGATGGCCGACAGGGCCTCCGGAAAGCGGCCCTGGTCGATGTAGAGGCTGGCCAGGTCGCCCCAGGGGTTGGTGTAGGCCCAAGGATTGGGATGCTTGGAGGACTCTAAGAGCAGCTCTTCGGCCTGGCTGTAGTTGCCCAGCATCTCCTCGGCCTCGGCCAGGTTGCGGGGGAAGGTGCATTCGAGGTCCCAGCCGCGCTCCTTGATCTCCTGCCACAGTTTGGCATACCAGTCGCGGCTGGCCTGGACGTTGTGGGCCTCCAGCTCGATGGCTCCCAGAGTGTTGTAGGCCGTGACCCGGGCCCTCTCCTCCTTCGAGGTGGCCAGCACCGCCTCCATCTTGCCACGCGCCTCGGCCAGCCGACCAAGCTTCATGAGCGGCCAGCCTTCCTCCTCTGGCATCTCGGGGCGGTACCACCTGTTGTAGTCGCGCAAGATGCGCAGTTGCTCCTCGTAACGCTCCATGTGCGAGCAGGTGGAGATCAGGCCCTGCAGGATCTCCCACTGGGTGCGCCAGGGTCCGCTGGAGTCCACCGGCTCGCCCCAATCGCGCCGCATCAGGCCCCGGGCCCGCTTGAGGTAATAGTAGGCGCGCGGCAGCCCGCCCGGCTCCACGTAGAGGTAGAGCCGGCCCAGGATGGCGCAGGCGGCCCAGTTGCGACCGTCTTGCTTGAGCAGCTTCTCGGCCAGCTCGCGGGCCTGGATGTACTTGCCCGCCTCCATGGCCTTGACGGCCTGCTGCACCTCCGGCATCTGCTCGTAATTCTCGCGCGCCAGCGCCACCTGCGCGAGCAGCACGAGCACGAGAAGGCAGAGGCGCAACTTCACTTGAGGGTGGCGCGGCTGAGGGCTTCCACCGCTTCCTTGCTGCATTCCTTGACCACCGCGTGGGGCTCGACCACGCCCGGCGCAAGCGAAAGGCGGTGGCTGAAGACGTAGGGAGCGAGCCACTTCACGTCGTCATCGGTGACGTAGTCGCGCCCCCGCATCAGGGCGGCCGCTTTCAAAGCCGGCACCATCAGCACCAGGCTCCGGGTGGAGATGCCCTGCATCACCTTGGGGTTGGCTCGAATCGAGCGAGCGATGTCCACCAGGCAGGTGGAGACGTTTGCGTTGACTTTGACATGCTCTTCCATAGCCCGGCGAGCATCCACGATCTCGCCCCGGCGCACCTTGGGCAGATCCTCCTCGCGCACCGGGTTACCGGCGATGCGGTTGTTGACCACGTCGATCTCGGCTTCGCGGGCGATGTAATCCATGCGCACCTTGAACAGGAAGCGGTCGAGCTGGGCCACCGGCAGGGGGAAGGTGCCCGCAAGATCGAGCGGGTTCTGGGTGGCGATCACGAAGAACAGGTCGTTGAGGGGGTAGCTCACGTTGTCCACGGTGACCTGTTTCTCGGCCATGGCCTCAAGCATGGCCGACTGCACCTTGGGCGAGGTGCGGTTGATCTCATCGCCGAGCACCACGTAGGCGAAGATGGGCCCCCGCCTGAAGTGGAAGCTGGCCGAGTCCACGTCAAACACCGACACGCCGGTGATGTCCGAGGGCAAGAGGTCCGGGGTGAACTGGATGCGCCGGAAGCTGGGGATCTCGTCCTCCTCGACGTCGTCGATGATGCTCTCGCCCAGGGTCTTGGCCAGGGTGGTCTTGCCCGAGCCCGGGTAATCCTCGAGCAGCACGTGGCCGTCGGCCATCAGGGCGATCAGGATCAGGTCGATCACCTCGTCTCGCCCTTTGACCGAGCGTTTCAGACGCGCCTGCAAACGCCGGATCACCCCGGCCGGGATGTCCAGCGGGTGGCGCGCGGCGGCCACAGGTTTTTCTATCGACTCCATGGTCTCCATGGGGAGGTCTCCTTTCGGGTCATTTCACCCACCACCACGAGATCGGGTTGAGGATGAAGAGCAACTTTCTTCCAAAGGAAGCGTTCCGCTCGGCCTGACGAGTGGTCTCCTGCATCAGCTGCAGGTAGCGCTGGCGGTTCGAGGGGCGGGCGCCCGGCCCTAAAGCGTGCTCGAGGTGGCGCTCGGTCAGTTCGGCAAAGGAGGGGCAGAGGCTGGAGAGCCGGCGGGCGAACTCGCCCCGGGTCTCGCCCTTGGTCCGCAAGAGCCCCCTGTCGGCCAGCTTGTCCAGGGTGGCTCGATAGACCACCACCGGCAGTCGCGCGTCGGGCGCGAAGTAGGGCCGGGTGCGGCGATAGATCTTGATGCCGTAGAGCACCGCCAGCGCCGTGAGAGCAAACCAGGGCAAGATGCTCAGTGCGGCCATGAAGAGCTTGCGCAGGATCTCCTGCAAGTCCTGGCGAGGCTTGTCGTCCGGCGGCGGGTCCTCAGGATCCTTGCGGGCCAGCTCGCCCATCATCTGCTGCAGGCTCTGATCCACCTGCTCTTGAGGTTTCTCCAGGGTGCGCTCGGGGGAGATGTCCATGTCCGTCCAGCCCAGCCCGTCGAGGTAGACCTCGGCCCACTCGTGGGCGTTCTTGGAGCGGATCAAGAGCGAAGAGCCGCCCCCTCGCTGGGCCGCCTCCACGGCGTAGCCGTGACAGACGCGTGCGGGAATACCGAGCGTGCGGTAGAGGTAGGCGGCCGAGTGACCCAGGAAGACGCAATAGCCGGTGCGGTCGCCGAACAAGAATGACTCCACCGGCGTGTCGCTGGCGTTGTGCTTGGTGGTGAGGCTATAGATGCAGTTTTTCTCCATCCACAGCTTGATGGCGATCACCCGGGCCATGGGGATGTCGCGATACTCCTCCGGCAGAGTCTGCAAGATCTCCTCGGCCAGCTTTGCGTAGCGCGGGTCCGTGGGGGCGGCCAGGTAGTGGTCCCAGGTCTCCTGATCCCAGTTGGGGTTGCCCGGCTGATACTGCAGGATCTCCTTGTAAGGCTTGGTGACCACCATCGAGGTCACCGAGTAGGCCCGCTGGAACTTGCTGGGGTCGGGGTTGGAGCGGGGGGCGAACGAGACCGGATTGTTCAGTCCGAAGGGACGACTGTGCTCTTCGATGAGGGCCACCGTGGTCTCGAGCTGCTTGAAGGCGGTGGGATCCAGGCTCCCCACCCGGGGCTTGTCGGTCTCGGTGAAGAAGCGGAAGTCGCGCAGCTCGGGCACGTCCACCGGGGTGGCCCGGGTGGGGAAGTTGTTGAGCGCGTCGCGGTCGAACTTGCCGCTGGCGTCGCGCACGAGCTTGGTGCCATTGTAAACCGAGAAAGCGTCCTGGCGGAAGTAGTAGACTCCGCTGGGGGGCTCGTAGTCGTCGCGGAAGATCACCACGGCCACCGGGGAGTCTTTCTCTTGCTCCTGGCGGTCGGAGAACTTGAGCTCGTCGGTCTGCTGGCCCTGGCCCTGCTGGGCTTGCCCGCCCTGGCCGCCGCCCTGCTGACCCTGGCCTCCCTGGGTGCCGCCCTGGCCGCCACCCTGCTGACCCTGACCGCCCCCCTGTGAGCCGCCCTGCTGGCCCTGGCCGCCGCCCTGCGAGCCGCCCTGGTCGCCCTGCCCTCCCCCCTGTGAGCCCCCGGTGGTATCGCCGGGAAGCTTCAGGTCGCCCGTGCCTCCGTGCAGCTGCTTGCCCTGGAAGTCCTTCAGTTTCGCCACCGGCATGAAAAGGAAGCACCCGAAGATCAGGATCATCAGCAAGAAGAGATCCAGGAACGAGCGGCGCTGAGCATTCAGGCTGGCCATCAGGCCGATCAGCACCACTCCGATCAGGGCGCCCAGGCCCAGGAAAACCGGGGTGGGATCCCAGCCCGCCCCGAAGAGAGGATCCACCAGGAAGAAGGGCCGGTTGATGAATCCGTCGCGGTGACCGGCGAAGATGCTGGACAGCACCAGCCCCACCGCTCCCACCTCCAGCACCACGAAGGCGCTCTGGCGCTGGGTGGAGGCGCGCAGCACGGCCACCAGGGTCCAGGGAACCAGGAGCCAGCCGCAGGCCTCGCTCAGGCTGAAGAGCAGCGAAGGGCCCAGCACGGCCGAGAACAGCGTGGTGTTGCGGGCAAAAGAGATGAGCGCGGAGACCAGGGCGATCAGCGCGGCTCCGCCCAGCCACAGCCCTGCCAGGCGCACCCGGCTGTTGGCCAGGCGGTATCCGCTGGCCGCTCCGGCCAGACCACCGGTGATAGCGGCCAGGATCGAGAGCGCCATGGGCGAGCGCTGGCTGCACAGCACGCCCAGCGAGGCGCTCCAAATCAGGGCGCCGCTGAAGACCCAGAGGACGTGCTTGAGCTTGCTAAGCACTGGCCTTCGCTTTCAGACGGGCCCGGGCCGTCACGATGGCGTTCAGGTCGCTGTAAACGTTGCCGCTGGAGCGATCCACCAGCAGCACCTCCTCTCGCCCCGAGCCCCAGCGACGGGCGATGGACTCGAGCGAGGGAGGGGCCTCAGCATTCTCGGGAGCGAGCAGCCAGCGCTTCCAGGCCGGAGCTTCCGGCTGGTCGAGGGGAATGTGGTCCAGCCCGATGCACAGGATCACCCGCATGGGTGTGTTGCGGGCAGCCTGCAGGATCCGCTCGGCCTGCTCTCCCCCTCCCGGGGGGACCACGATGAAACACGAGCCAAAGCCGGCCGTGGCCGCCTCTTGCAGGTAGCGCTCCAGGTGGCTCTGGCCTTGCGACTCGGGATTGCCAGAGCGGGCCAGGATTTCCAGCGCTCCCTGCGGGTTGGCCGTGTGGGTGGCGCTGCCATCGGCTCCGAAGCGCCAGCCGTCGCCGAGCAGGCCGCGCTCGAGGATGACCCGAGCCAGGCCGGCACCGGCCTCGTCGGCCGGGCCGCTGGCCATGTAGGCGCAGGCTCGCGGGCGGGCCGTCAGCGCCCGCTCGCTGACCCGCACCATCAGCTTGCGGGTGCGGGCGAAAACTTTCCACAGAATGGTGCGCGGCGAATCGCCCCGGGCGTACTGGCGCATGTCCACCCGGTCGCCGGTGGGATCGCCGCGCGGGTCGGACAGATCCTCGCCCGAAACGAACCGGGCCAGGAGCGAGAGCCCGTCGATGTGCCCGGCCCCCGGCATGATCTGCACCTCGACCGGTGTGGTGAAGCCCCAGGACAGGCTGGAGAGATGCAGCACGTCCCGCACCGTGATGCGCCGGCGCAGGTGGGTGTAGATGCCCCGCTTCTGGGGGCGCACCAGCTCGAGCGCCCGGCTGCCCACTCGCTCGAGCTTGACCTCCAGCGCGATCTGGTGCCCTGGCTCGCTCTCCCAGGCCCACAGCACTTCGATGCAGGGAAAAAACCATGGGAAGCTCAGCTCAAAACCGGTCGGCTGCCAGGTTCCGGCGTTCAGGCAGAGTCGCACCGGGGGCGTCTCCATGCGGCGGATGCGAAGGTGCAGCAGTAGAGCGGCTACCAGCACCAGTGTCAGCATGGCGATCAGGATGACCGCCCCCACCAGCCCGGCCATCAAGAGCAGCAGGTCCAGCTTGTCCACGCCCTGATACTTGATGGCGTGGGCCGCCAGCCCCGCCAGCAACAACCCGGTCAGCGTCAGAGGGAAAAATCCTCGCGCAATTGCGGCCGAGCGGCGCAGGCGTTCACGGAAAGCTGGTCGGGGAGGCTCGTCCAAGGTCACGGTTGAGCGCAGATTTCTTGCTTGGTGCGCATGTCCCTTCGGTTTTCAGGTTTTTTTAAGGGCGATCGGGGAGTTTGGGAGGGACTACGGGGAGCAAGAGCATGAATACCATTCAACGACCCCTGACCCTGCCGGTTTCCAGCGCGCGCGTGGACTTCTCGGACGGATTCAACGATCCGCTGGAGGTGGCCTTGCACCCCAACGTGGACCTGGTGCTGATGGAGGCCGCCGGCCCCAACATCAAGCCTGGCACCAAGGCCTTCTACCACATGGAGATCCGCCACAAGGAGCAGCCCGACTTCCACCAGGTCTTCGAGGGCCAGGGGCAGATGAACATGGACGGCTTCTCCATGGCCTGCGAGACGAAGTTCGGCACCCACGGCGCTCCCGAGATCACGGTTCTGGAGCAGACGTTCTACAATCCCTATGTGGGCAGCCAGACCGTGGGACAAGTCATCCCGTCTGAGCACCCTAATCCCCAGGAGCAGCTGCAGGTTGGCATCGGCTGGAACGCCGACACCCAGGTGCAGGGCCAGATCGAAGGCATGCAGGTGGCTGAGTCCAGCCGGATGGTCTTTGACAGCTGGATGCCCAAATGGCAGCACCAGGGCAACGTGGCCGGCACCCCCTTTCAGCGCCAGGTGGAGATGACGATGGACGGTGTGAGCCACATCCGGGGTCGCTTCGGCGACCTGGAGGAGAGTGGCACCATCTCCCCGGGCATCGGAGCCCTGCGCGTCCAGCGCGAGATCGGGCCTTACCAGATCTATGGCCTGCTCTGGTTCGAGCACGCCCCCCC
>BTUM01000135.1:0-13034 GCA_045863235.1 Candidatus Xenobia bacterium
GAGGTAGCGTTACCCCTCGTCCCCCAAGTTACACCACCTCGTGAGACACAGACCCCTTAATTAATAGGACCCCTTATTATAAACCCCTTAACCCCGAAAGCTCCCCGCCAAACCCCACCAGCGAGCTTTTTTTCAGCCGGCTCGATTACGCTGATTGAGCTGATGTCGATCCCACAAGAGGCAGCCCGTGGACTGGAGCTCTCTGGCCGCTGGCGCTGGAAGTTCTGGCAGAGAACCGAACAGAATCTGGCCCAGGCCGAGCAGTGCCTGGACCGGCTGGAGCGGCTCGAGAGCGACCCCGGTCAGCACGCCGTGCTGCAGATGGCCCGCGCCGCCGCGCCTCCCGAAGCCAGTCCAGCCAGTCGTCTGGCGGTGCTGCGGGTGGCCATGCAGACTCTCACCGAGCAAGTTTCCAGCGACCTGTGTCCTCTGGCAGGAGTGGCCCTGGCCTTGCGAGGTCCCTCCGACCCGACTCTGGCATCCGAAGTCGAGTCCGCTCTGGCCGCCCGTCTGCCTTCCCCGGGGGTGCTGGGCGAGGTGGCTCCGGCGCCCGGCTGGCTGCTCGAGCAGGCGGCGCGTCCCTACCCTCAAAGTGCCCAGGACTGGTCCAGGACGCTCGCCGGCGCGCCGCCGTCCTCGGTGAGCCTGGCGCTGCAGCGGTTGGCGCCTCCGGACATCCAGGCCTTCTTGCGCCAGACCGCAGGCCTGGGCCTGGATTCTCACGCTGAGCTCGAGCGGGAGTCGCTGGCGAGCTTCGACCAGAGCCTGAGCGGACCTCACCGAGCCGCCCGCTTCCTGTTGGGAGAGCGTCCCGATGCCGACGTGCTCAAACTGGGCGCCTGGCTGGCCAACAGCGCCTCGCCCCGGCCTCTGGCCCGTCTGGCTCGCGAGCTCGATCACCCGGAGGCCTATCGCACGCTGGCGCGCCACCTGGACCAGAGCGACTGGTTGGAGGCGGCCGCTGGAGAGCTGGCCGGCAAGGTGCCCCCGCGCGAACTGGCCGGCGCTCTGAGTCGACGAGCTCCGGAAGACGCCACCCTGGCCTGGCTGACCCGCATTCCCCAGGACCGGGCGGCGCGCACGGCTCTGGAGGCGGTTGCTCGGGGTGAGCGCTCGCGTCCGGCGCTGCTGCTCGCTGTCTCGTCCGCACTCGAGCCGGCCGAGGCGCTGGCGCTGGTGGACTCCCCCCAGCCCTTGCTCAAGGCCCTGGCCGCCCAGACCTGGACCGACCCTGCCGCTCAGGCGCGTGCGGTGGCGGCCGGGTGGAAGGTGCTGGAGGAGAATCCCGGCGACCTGGCCCGGGCAGGTCTGGCCATGGCGCGTTCCACGCCGGACATCAACCAGAAGCTGTTCCTGGCTCGGGCCGCCCTGCTGGCCATGGGGGCCCACGACCTGGTCGCCCTGACCAGGGTCGAGGGGCCCAATCAGGAGTGGAGCCAGGCGGCCCTTTCCCTGGCTGCCCTGCGTCACCTCGAGAAGGGCGCCGCGCCCGGGCCCCAGTTGACCCTGGACCTCTTGCGCGAGGCCTGCGAAACCTGGGCCGCCCCTCCCTGGCGCCAGGCGCTGTTCGAGCATCTCACCGGGGATGCGGCCCTGGGCCCGCTGGCCCGGATGTTGCTGGCCGATCCCGACCGGTTGACCTTGCTGTCGGCCGATCGGCTGCTGGCCTCGGCGGTGGCTCCCCCTGACCCGGCGGGCGTCGCGGAGACCGACCGGGCGGTGATTGTGGGTGGCGTGCGCGTGACCAAGCGCGGCATCGAGTCGTCCCCCGGTTCGCCTGTGGCGGTGGACAATGTGGCCCACGCGGGCGCCGAAGTGGACCTGTCGCTTGACCCGCCGCCCGTGCCTGGCCGTCGCGTCGAGGTCACCTGGCTCGAGAAGCGCCACCGGGGCGTGGGGGCGGCCTACAATCCGCTTACGGGCCAGATCGAGAGCCGTGATCGCCTCAATCGTGGAATGGCGGCTGTTTTCAACCCGCGCCAGGGCGAGGTCGTGTTCCAGGAAGGCGGACTCTACCGCGGGGTGGGTGGCTGCTATGACCCTGTCAGGGGAGAGGTCCATTTCTCGGCCGCGACCTCCCGGCTGCGCACCGTGGCGGTCGTCTTCGACCCGGTCACGCGAACCGTCGTGGAGCGGCCGGGCAATCGCAACGAAGGGGTGGCGGGGGCGTTCGATCCATCCACCGGCAGGGTGGAGTTCAAGTCCGGCCGACAGCGGGGCTTCGCAGCGGTGGTGGACCCCGTGACCGGGCAGTTGGACTGGCACGAGCGCAGGGAACGCGGGGTGGTCGGGGTCTCAAACGATCCCGAGTACCCCACTCTGGCCGGAGCATCCTACGCGCCCCATGAAGATGATGGCTAGCCGCCTGGTCCTGATCGCCCTGGTGATGGGGGTGGCGCTGGCCGTCCCTTTGGACCGCTTTGAAGCCGAGATCCGGGCCTACGAAGCGCTCCCCAGGCCGGCGCCGGGCGGGACGGTGTTCGTGGGCAGCTCGACCATCCGCCTCTGGGGCCCGGCCCTGGAACGCGAATTCGCCAGCTTTCGCGCCGTGAACCGCGGCTTCGGCGGGGCCACCATCGCCGAGATCACCCACTACTACCCGCGCCTGATCAAGCCTCTGGAGCCGAGCCGCCTGATCTTCTATGCCGGCACCAACGATGTGGCCGAGGGTCACAGCGCCGCTCAGATCCTCCAGGACTACCGCGCCTTCGTCCAGACCGCGGGGGTGCCGGTGGCCTTCGTGAGCATGAGCATCCCGCCCAGCCGGGTGCAGTATACCACCGTCTATCAGGAGGCCAACCGCCTGATTCGCGAGGCCGGTTACGCCTACATCGACGTCAGCCATTGCGTTCAGGACGCCAGCGGCCAGCCTCGCGAAGAGTTGTTCCTGGAGGATCGCCTGCACATGCGGCCGGAAGGCTACGCCCTGTGGGCGCCGATCCTGCGCCGCTACCTGGAGGAGAGCTGTCGACCTCGACCTTGACGAGAGGGAATCGTTGCAGCCAGAAGACGCGGCCTACAAGGCCGTCCCCACCACCGTATCCCAGGGCTCTACCCGCCAGCGGGCTACCACGCCCTCGAGGACGTAAGGATCGGTGGCCGCAAATCGCTCCACCAGCTCGGGGCCGTCGCAGTGAAACAAGATCAGCGCCCCGGCCGGCCCCAGGTTGCCCCCCAGCAGCAGGGTGCCCGCCCGGACGTAGCCCGCGATGTGCTCGCGATGGGCCTGGCTGAAGGGTTGCTGGCGGGTCTGGTAGTCCTCCACCTTCTCGTAGAACAGCAAGTAGTGCATTCTCTACTCCCTCGCAAAGACTCGTCAATCCTCGAAAAGGTGGGTAGGCTGGCCGTCGATGCTGCGCTGGTTCTTCTCGCGGCGGTACTGATCCATCTTCTCCTCGCCCATGCTGCAGGCGAACTCGATCAGGTTGTCGCGCTCGCCCTTGTATTCGAAGTAGGGAACCGCGAAGCCGCAGGTGCTCATGATGGACTCGATGTGCAGCAAGATGATCTGGCGCTGGCCCGGGTAAGTGGGGAAGCGGTGGCGCAGCTCCTCGAAGCTCGCATCGCGCGGGCGCACCACCTCGCCGCGCCCGTAGAGACGCACGATCAGTGGCTTGTCCTGAAAGCTGCAGAACATCATGGTGACCCGGCCGTTCTCGGCGATGTGAGCGGCCGTCTCGTTCTCGCTGCCGGTCAGGTCGAGATAGCCCACGGTCTGGTCATCCAGGATGCGAAAGCTGTCGAGCCCCTTGGGGGAGAGGTTGATGCGCCCGTCGCCCGGGGCGGAGGCGGTGAAGAAGATGTGCTGGCGCAAGAGGAACTCGCGCAGACGCTCATTGAGCTGGGTATCGAACCTGGCCATCGCCCAGGGTTCTGAGCCGGGCACCGACCTCCTGTTCGAAAGGAGAGATCCGCCCCGAGCTGGAATTTCTTTCAGGAATCTGAGCAGGAGGTTGAATGCAATGCAAAACTGCAAGTGCGGAACCCGACTCACCCTCGACGTGCGCGAGAGCGAGCAGGGCTACTACCTCGCCTCGAGCTGCGGGCAGTGCGGGCCCCACGAGTGGTATCGCGAGTCGTCCGACTACGCCAGTCTCGACGAGGCGCTCGACGAGCTGATGGCGGTGGCCTGAGGGGCGCCACGGTGCACTGAAGGGATCGCGTCCGGCTGCGCCCAAGGTGCACCCCATGAATCGTGCCGTCCTCGAGCAGGCCGTGCGAGGGCCGGCCCAGGCCTCTGGAGCGGTGGCCGTCTACCTCCACGGCTCGCGAGCCTGCGGAATGGGCCGTGCCGACAGCGATCTCGATCTCGCCGTGCTGTTGCCCCACGGGCGCGATTTCGAGTCAGTGGCTCCGATGCTGGCCGAGGCCGTGGCGCCGGTGGCCTCGATGTCCCCCGACGACGTCGATGTGCAAAACCTGGGCCAGGCCCCGCCCCTGTTTCGCGTCCGGGTGCTCACCGAGGGCGTCCTTGTCTACCTCTCCGATCCCACCGCGCTGGCGCGTTTTCAGGCCACGAGCATGTGCGAGCATTGGGATAACGAGATCTACCTGGCCCCCTTCCGAGAGGCGATGCGCCAGCGCATTCGAGAAGGCCGCTTTGCCTCCTGACCGCGTCTACGTGGAGGCCTCTCTGGCCGAGATCGAGCGTACGGTCGCCTTTCTCAGGACGCTGTCGGGCCTCTCCGAGGCGGAGTTCCTGGCCGACCCGCGCAATTTTTACAGCGCGTCCTATGCTTTGCTGACCGCCATCGAGGGGACGGCAAACGTGGCCGCGCATCTTTTGACCACATCCGGTCAGCCGGCTCCCCGCGGATTGGCCGACGGCTTTCGAGCCCTCGGGACATTCGGAGTGCCCCTGGGCGAGGAACTGACCGAGCGGCTCGTTCTCATGAGCCGATTTCGCAACTTGCTGGTGCATCGCTACTGGGAGGTGGACTACCGGCGCGTCTACTCCACGCTGCAGAGCTCGCTCCCCGATTTCGGCCGTTATGCCACGGCCATCCTGGCCTATCTCGACAGCTTGCGGTAGACCCCCAGGAAGTAGACCGCGAAAGCCAGGTCGATGGCTCCGTAAGCGGCGAAGAACACCCCGGCCAGGGCATCCTGGGCGAAGATGGCCCCCAGCTGGCCGCCTGAGCCCATCAGCCACCACACCCACGAAGCCACGTAGACCAGTTTTTCCAGCCCGAACACCGCCACCAGGGCGGGCACCTTCGCGTAGCTGCGGGCCACCGACAGGTAGGCCAGGCCCCACAAGATGATGCACACCAGTCCCCAGAAGCCGAACAGGCCCGGGAAGTGCTGGCCCAGCGTCGAGCCGACCAGGCCGCGCGAGAACAGCAGGATGCCGGCGATGTTGGTCAGGGCGGCCAGGTGAAATCCGTTCATGCGCTCTCGAAGGTCCTCCGGCCGTGCTCGGTGGCCAGCGCGGCCGCGCCGGCGCCGCGGATGACGTCGCCCAGGTCTTCTTCCTCGCCCCCCACCAGCTGCACCCGGCTCGAGCGCCAGCCCCAGTCGAGCCGGTTCTCGGCGCCCTCGCGCCCGTCGACCAGACCGTTGAACACGGCCCCGGCCAGGCGGCGCCCGAGAGTGACGTCTTTGGCCGTCAGCTTGCGGGCCTCGGCCTCCGACAGATGGGGGAAGTCGGCCTGCTCGTTCAGCTCGCGCGTCGCTTCGCGGGAGCGCCCGAGCAGGGCGGGGGCGGACTGCTCCTCGGCGGTGGCCAGGTTCAGGGCCAGCACCACCCGATCGTGATCTTGCCGGCTCAAGAACTCGGCCAGCTGGGGGGCAAAACGCTGGTAGTTGGCCCGGTTGTGGGCATCGAGCAGCCCCAGGTTGCCCGGGTCGAAGTTCAGCACGCTCAGGCTGAATTTCTCTCCGGTGGCCGGGTCGGGCGCCTCGTAGTGGGCCGGCAGCACGACCAGCGCGTCCTTGCTGCCCGGCGTGGCGGTCGAGACGGGCAGGTTGTCCACCACTCCACCATCGCATAGCTGCAGGCGGTAGCGCTGGTCCTTGCGGGCCACCTCCATCTGGGGGGCCGAGAAGAACCCCGGTACGGCGGCCGAGGCGATGATGGCTCCGATCACGTCGAAGTTGGGCGTGGTCTCGGCCGACATGACCAGGCGCCCATCGCCGTCGATGGCTTTGAAGAGGGGATCCGACGGTGGCAGGTCGGTGTTCAGGGCCACCCCCATGACCTTCAGCTTGTAAGGCAGGTCGCGGAACAAGATGGGCCGTCCCTCGATGCCGAGCTTCTTGGAGAACAGCTCGTAGAGAGTCTGGTACATCTTCTGCTGGGAGAAGAGCCCCGTGCGGTTGATCCCGCGCACCTTGGGATCCACCCCGCCCATCAGCCAGACGGCATCGGAGTTGAATTTCTTGAAGTCGAGCTCGGTCAGGATGGCGCTCAGCTCCTCCACCGAGAAGCCAGCCGCCATCACGCCGGCAGTGATGGCGCCGGCCGAGGTGCCGATGAACTCGTCCACCGCAAAGCGTCCCGGGGAGGCGTCCAGGGCCGAGCGCAGCTCCTTGAGGCACTGCACGTAGCAAAAGCCTTTGCCGCCCCCGCCCTCGAGCACCATGGAGACCTTCTTGGGGTCGCCCGTGCCCTGGCCGAGCAGGTCCACCCGGTCGGGGCCCGCGCCCAGGATGGTGACCATTTCCGGGGTCTTGCCCGGGTCAAAGTACTCGCTGATGGCCAGGGCGTTCTTCTTGAAGCAGGCCGCCCCCTCGAGCAGCCCCAGGTCGACGTCCCCGTAGCGGCGCTGGCTGGTGGCCATCCACCCCACCAGGTCGCGGTGGCGGTCGACCTGCTCCAGCACGCCTTTCTCCAGAGGGCTCGCCATGGCCAGCTCGCGCAGCTGGGCCAGGGCCGGCCCCGATTCGGACAGGTTGTCCAGATCCAGGCCCGGGTAGTCCTGGCCGAGCAGCTGGCGCAGACCTTCCTCGCGCCGGCGTAGAGCCGGCCTGGCAGCGCTCAGCTCTTGCTCGAGGCAGCTCATCAGCTGGCGGCGCTCGGCGATGCCCAGGCCGTTGAGGGTGTGATCCACGACCTCGCCCAGGGCGATGGCCCGGTCGTAGGGGCGCAGCACGGTGGCCGGAGGGTCGCCCTGCAGGGCGGCCAGCACCGGGGCGTCGGGGGGAGTGACCCCGTTGAGGTTGAGCTCCACCCAGGCCCGCGCCAGCGGGCGGAAGAGCTGCTCGCGGCGCTCCGAGCCGGCCTCGCGCATCAGCTTGATCCAGTGGCTCTGCACCCCGGACAAAAGATCGCGGTCCAGGGCCACGGCCGCGTCGGCAAACTCCTCCACCCGACCCGAGGCCAGGCCCTTGAGGCTGTCGAAGGCGCGGTCGATCCCCGGGGGCGAGGGCCAGGGCCCCAGGCCCTCCTGGCCCCCCAGCCAGGGCGGGGTCAGGTCTTGCTTGATGGCGCCCACGCGCTGGTGCAGGGCGGGATTGCTCTGCTCCATCCAGGGCTCGAGTTTGCGGTAGAAGCTGTCGAGCCGGGTGGTCAGCCAGCTATAGTAGAGTCCGGCGTGGCTGAAGCCGCCCGACCCCAGCGAGTTGCCCCGCTCCACCAGCGAGCTGACGGTCTCCTTGGCCAGGTATTCGGCCGAGCTGTAGCCGATCGGATCGCCGTCCAGGTCGATGAAGACCGGGAAGGCGCCCTTGGCGATCTTGTTCTCAAGGCAGGTCCAGACCCAGCTGCGGTCGTCCTCGGGGGGATAGGGGTTCTGAGCCGGACGCTGGGGCGAGTTCCACAGGTCCATGACCGCCTGGGAGTCCTTCTCGCGCCCTTCGCCCAGGTAGACGTAGGCCGCGTCGGGCGAGCCGGGCTGGCTGAAGGTCGCCTCCGAGAGCTGGCGCAGGAAGCGGGGAACCTGCTTGACGCCCTGGGCGTCGATCTGGGGGGAGAGCATCTTGTAGAGGTGCTCGTCGATGCTGACCAGGTCCTTGACCGACAGGCCCACCGAACGCTCGGCCGCCGGACCGGCCAGCTCGGCCAGCGAGTTGACCCCGCGCGCAAAGAGCGAGGGCGTGCGGGTGCGCAGCCAGTCGACCGCGCTCAGCTTGCGGCCGCCCGGCAGCATGCCTTCCACCCGGCAGGCCGACCAGGCCGCCGCCAGCGAGGCCAGGGTGGGCACGACGGCGATGGTGGTGCGACCGATTGCAGCCAGCTTGTCCAGGGCTCTGCGGTGCCACGGTTTGGCGCTCGGCATCGGGGTGGCGGAGGAGGCTGGCTGAGCAGGCCCCCGGTACTGATCGGTGAGCGGGCTCTCCGCGCTGGCACGGCTCGGGCGGCTCAGCGGCGAGCTGGCGCGAACCGAGGCGGCCGGATCCAGGGGAACCATCTGGCATGATTCGGGTGAGCTTCGACTGCGCCCTGCTCGAGGAAAGAGCAGGGCGCTCGACGTCGAATCGACGGGGCGTATGCTTGGTGTATTTTGCGAGCCAAACTTCTATAAGCAGCTCGAGCTTCGGTCCACTGACTTCGGTCAGGGGGTGTTCACCCTGGAAGCCCTCAGCCCGGGTGAGGAGATCCTCTGTTTCGGCGGTCCGCGCGGAACGATGGCCGACATGAAGGACCTGGAGCACTCCATCCAGATCGGACGCAACCTCTTTCTGGGCCCCTCGGGGCGAATGGATGACTACATCAATCACTCCTGTTGGCCCAACTGCGGGATCCGCCTGGCGGGAGAGCGGCTGGTCCTGGTGGCCATCGAGGCCATCGCGAGTGGTCGGGAGGTGACCTTCGACTACGCCACCTGCCTGGGTCCGGAGGATGACTGGGTCATGCGCTGTGGTTGCCGGACGGGCCGCTGCCGGGGGCTCATCTCGGCGCTCAGCCTGCCGCCCGAGACGCTGGAGCGTTACCGCGCCCTGGACGTCCTGCCCTTCTACATCTTCCCGGAAGCCGCCCGCTGAGCTTGCTCAGGCAGGGTGGCCGGGCAGAAGGACCGAAGGCGCGGCGGGAAAGGCCGTGCGGGTCGACAAGTTGTGCGGGAGATCCGGCCGCAAACCCCTTGGTGGTGGCGGAGGAGACCTCCGCCAGGATACTGCGGCCGGACCGCTGCGCTCCTGGAGATCCGGCCGCCTGCACAATCTCTCGTGGAGGACCCCACGAGGGATTTGCGGCCGGGCTTCTGGCCCGCGGGCACGAGGATTCTTCCCGATGAAGAGAACCGAAGCTGGGGCGCTGCGCAGCCTTTTGGACTTTCTGGCTCAGGTGGCGGGCCAGTGGGGCCCGGGACCCTGGAGTCAGGCTATTGCTTCCCTGCAAGAGACTCCCGCCCTGGCCGGCCTGGTTTCCGACTCGCCCCCGCCCGGCCTCGAGCCCCTCGACAGCTGGCTCTCGCTGCGCCTGACCCCGGCCCAATGGGAGGCCGCTCGGGCCACGGAGAGTCGGGCTCTATCGGTCATCGTCGGGGCGGTCGGCTCGGGCAAGAATCACCTGGCCGCCATGCTCGCCGGCTACTGGCTGTCCAAGCAGAAGCGGGTTCTGGTCACCTCCGACTGTCCCCGGGCTCTGGAGAGGCTGCGCCAGGCCGAATTGCCCGCTCCCCCGGCGGCGGCGGCCGAGCTCATGCGCCGGCTGGCCCGGCTGGAGGAGCAGCAGCTCGAGCATGTCCGCCAGATCTGGGAGTTGTCCGAGGCCTCCCGACTGGCCCGGGCCAGCGCCGGCAAGCACGACTGGATCCCGGGGCCCATTCAGGGCTCGGGCGAGCTGCCGCTGACCCCGTCCGAGGTGGACGAGCTCTACAACTGGAACGTCGGAGCCGAGCTGGAGTCAACCCTGCACGGCTCTCTGCCCGACCCTGCCCGGCTGATGACCGAGGCCGACCTGGCGCGCCTCAAAGAGCTCGAGGCTCCCTTCCGCGATTACTCCGACGAGATCTTCTGGCAGAACGACCTCCACTCCGAGGAGGCTCTGCAGGCCCTGCACGTGGCCTGTCGACGGGCCTCGGAAGCCATGGAGGAGGCCGAGGACTGGTGGCTCGAGGCGGCCTGGGAGGTGCGCCGCAACTCCGAGAACGGACTCTGCTTCGAAGACCTGTCCCGCGAGCTGATGCGCCTGCAAAGAAGCCGCGATGAGCTGAGCGCCCAACTCGGCGACTTCACCGCCGACCTCTCTCCCACCATCCCGCTGGCCGAGCAGCAGGCGATGGCTCAAGACCTGCTCAACGCAGTCGCGTCCCGAGGCTCGCTGGGCTGGGCCACCACCGCCTTCAAGCCGCGCTGGAAGAAATTCCTCGAGACCACCCGGGTCAACGGAGAGCGCCCAAGCACCGCCGACGACTTTCGCAAGCTGGCCCTCTTTCTCGAGCGGCGCCAGTTGCTGGACGCGGCTGTGCATGCCGCCGATGAGGAGATCGAGCGGCTATGCGGTTATCCCCCCCATCCGCCGGGGCTTGATCGCACCCAGCTTGTCAAAAGCGCCGTGCGCTTTCACCGCGACTACTTCGCCGAGTTCGAGAAATGCGCCAGCGTGGCCGGGTTGCGTTGGGAGAAGGCTCTCAGCCACACCACCCGCGTGAAGCTGGGGCCGGGCGGCGAGCTGAAGCTGCTGCGCACCGCCATCCAGAGCGGTCTGCTGGCCATGATCGCTCGACGCATCGTCTACCTGGAGCTGGTGGAGTTGCGCCGGCGCGAGGAGCGGACACTGGGCTGGGTGCCGGCCACCAGGACGGTGGGCAAGGCCCGGGATGCCCGCGACCTGCGGGCCGGGCTGCGTGCCGCCGTGGTGGGGCGCGACGTGGACAGTTATCGGGAGCTGCTGGCCCGGCTGCGGGAGCTTGTCGAGCTGAAGCCTCTTTACGAGCGGCGCAAGGAGTTGCTGGGCCGGCTGGCCCAGGTGGCTCCTGCCTGGGCTGAGGCGATCCAGGAGGCCGGCCCCGGGCACGACTCCGGCCGAGTCCCCGGTGAAGTGGAGGCCGCCTGGGCCTACCGTCTGGGGCAGCAGAGGCTGGGAACGTCGCGCCCGCAGGCGGCCGACAGCTATATCTCGGATTTCGTCCGGCGCCTGCGCGACGAGCTGTCGACGGGAGCCCTGACCGAGGTGGACGGCTTGCTGATCGCCAGCCCCGAGGTGGCCCTCGAGGTGCGCGAGCAATTTGACCTGCTGATCATCCTGCAGGCCGGACGCTCTCCGCTACCGCACGCTCTCATGCTCAGCCTGGCCGAACGGGCGGTCGTTCTGGGGGATCTGTCCCAGTGTCAGGCCGAACCTGCCCGACGTCTGAGTGAGCTGGAGGCCAGGGCCCGCTCGTATTCACTCCCTGCCTACTGGGACGGGCTCCACCCCCTGCTGGCTCTGGTCCCACCCGCGGCCCGGCTGACCGAGAGTCTGCGGTTGCGGCCTCGCGTGGTGGAGGTCTTGTCGGCTCTCGGCTCGACTGTTTCGGTGGGATATCACCTCAGCGATCTGCCCGGCCCGGCCCTGGTCGAATCGGTCGCTGCCGCTGATCAGCTTGAGTGCCATGCAGCCTCGCTGACTCTGGCTTTGCTCCGACAACCAGAGCATTCACATCGCGCCGTGAGCCTGATCGGCCTGGCGGGGTCGCGCCAGGCACTTCGATTGAAGGCCTTGTTGGCCGAGGATCTGGAGGAGTCCGAGAAGCTTCGCCTGCAGGTCGGTTCGGCCGAAGAGCTGCAGGGTGGCCAGTCCGAGCTTGCAGTCGTGCTCTGCAGCGGGTTGCGCAGCAATCCCCAGGCCCGGCGCCGCCTGGAGGTCGCCCTCTCCCGGGCCTGTGAGCAGGTCTGGCTGGTGCACGAGCACGCCCGCCCTAACGCCCTGGCAAGCGACGATCTGCGCCGCGCGCTGATTCAGGCGGTGCGAGAACCGGGTGGGTCGATCCAGTGGTCCGCCAGCCTGCGTGGCTTGATCGGGCAGGGCCTGACTGACTTCGGGCTGCGGCCCCGTCCGGTGGGTCCCTGGGGTCTGGCGGTCGGTCGCCAGATGTTGCTCTGCTACGGCGAGAAGCGCCCGGAGAGCGAAGACCTGGCCTGGGAGAACACTTTGGAGCGTCTGGGCTGGCAACTCGAGCGGCTGTCGGGTCAGGCCTACTGGGAGGATCCCCGGGGCTTTCTGAGCGAGCTGCGGGGCCGTCTGCTGGCCCCGGGACCGGACGCCGGTCTGGAGCAACAGGTCGAGCGCGCCGCCGAAGCCATTCGAGGCCGCTGGCCCCGCCTGAGCGATCCCGCTGACGGTGTCGAATGGGATGTGAGCGCCTTTTCTCCCGCCTGGCGCGAGCAGGCCGAGCAGTTGCTCAGCCTGCCGGGTCTGGCCATCGAGCCCGGCGAGACGCTGCTGATCAGCTCGCGTGGTCAGCAGCTGGAGCTCACCTCTCCCGAGCGGGCGCTGACCCAGGCCCAGGAGTTCTTACGAGGGCTCGAGCTCGTTCCTCGCCCTGGATTGATCGCGCCCGGAGTGGAGCCAGACGAGGAGAGCGCGACCAACCCGGAGCCGGTCAAGGTAGAGATCGTCGCCAGCGATGAGGTGGAAAGCCAGGAGGTGACCGCCGCGGAGGCTACCCGGAGCGAGGTCGGCGCCGAGACGGGTCGCCAGGCCGGGGGCACGGCCCCTTTGCAGCCTGCCGACAAGGCGGTGGCACCTCCCGCCAGGAGCGGCTCCTCCGTCAAGCCACCCGCGGGCAAGACGGTGGCACCTCCCGCCAGGAGCGGCTCCTCCATCAAGCCACCTGCCGGGAAGACGGTGGCGCCTCCCTCCCGGAGCGGCTCCTCCGTCAAGCCGCCCGCCGGGAAGACGGTGGCGCCTCCCGCCCGGAGCGGCTCCTCCGTCAAGCCGCCCGCCGGCAAGACGGTGGCACCTCCCGCCAGGAGCGGCTCCGTTCAACCGCCTGCCAGCAAGACAGCAGCGCCCGTCGAGGAGCCTGCCAGCAAGACGGTGGCTCCACCCTCCCGCAGCGGCTCCTCTGTCAGGCCACCCGCCGGCAAGACGGTGGCGCCTCCCGCCCGGAGCGGCTCCTCCGTCAAGCCCCCTGCCGGCTCGACGGGGGCGCCTCCCTCGCGGAGCG
>BTUM01000136.1:0-12610 GCA_045863235.1 Candidatus Xenobia bacterium
CGGAAGGTGCGGCTGGATCACCTCCTTTCTAAGGACGATAGAGTTCTCGAGCGCCATTTGGCCTCGCAGCAACTCCAGACTCCCAAGTCGATCAGGTGTGCAACACAGAATGCCGTTATCCAGTTGTCAGCGACCGTTCGGTCTCTGGCTTTTTTCTTTGCCAGGATCCCCTCGCCGCAACGGCGAACGCCGGTTACCTGCAAGTTGGCCCCTTGTGGCCCGCAGTGTTCTAGCTCTAGTGTTCTATGAAAGGCGGATCCTCACTTGATCACAACCTATGAAGCTCTGGGAATGATCGAAACCCGGGGGCTGGTCGCGATGGTCGAAGCGGCCGACGCAATGGTCAAAGCAGCCAACGTCAAGCTCATCGGCTATGAGAAAATCGGAGCGGGCTACGTGACCGCCCTCGTTCGAGGCGACGTTGCCGCGGTTCGCGCCGCGACCGACGCCGGCGCCGCTGCGGCCCGCAAAGTCGGCGAGCTCATTTCGGTCCACGTTATTCCCCGCCCTCACAAGGACCTGGACGATGTTCTTCCCATCGCTCCTCCGCGTGATCAGAAGACCCCGTCCGGTAAGTAGGGGGCTGAGTTCCCACCTCGCCAGTGGACGCGCTGATCGAATCCATCACCGAGTTGGTGCTGGCCGAGCTGTCTCGCGAGCATCCGCTTCCGGCTGCTGTACCGCCTGCCGAGAGCAAGCGAAAGCTGCTGCTTTGTCCAGTCCCTGGGGGGGAGTCATCCGCCCCCGTCTGGGAAGCTCTGCGTGGGCTAGATGTCGCCTGGTCAGTGGCTGTTTGGCCTGGCTTTCCTGCCACCGCAGTGGATGCCAGTCTGGGTCAGAAACCCTGGCGCCCCGCGATAGGTGCTGCCGATGACTTGGTGCGCGAGTTCGAAGCCGTGGTGCTGCCTGTGCTGACCCTCGACCTCCTGCCCAGGTTGGCCCTACTTCTGGGGGATCTTCTGCCGGTGCAACTGGCAGTGGCCGCCTTGGTGCAAGGAGTGCCCGTCCTGGCTGCTCCCGAGGAAGTCGACCGATTTAGGCGCCATGCCAGCCGCCTTCCGGCAGGTCTCCTGGCCGTGGTTCAGCAGCACTTGCGCTCCATCGAAGCCCTGGGAATACGCCTACTGCCTGCTCGAGCCCTGGCCCAAGAGTTGTCTGGCTCTCTTTCTGGCGGCTCGGCCTCCCGTGGCCGCGATGTCGTCACCCAGGAAGACCTCCTGGCTGCAGTTCAGGCGGGCCAGCAGATCTTTGAGGTGGCCCCAGGCGCCATCGTGACTCCCCTGGCTCTCGAGACCGCCCGACAACGTGGGATCGAGGTGCGCTTTCGATGATGCTCGGTCGTGTGGTCGGAACTGTTGTCTGCACTCAGAAGGACGAGCGGCTCGAGGGTGTCACCCTTCAGCTTGTGCTTCCCCTCAGCCTGCAAGACCTCAAGCCTGATGGGAAACCCGTGGTTGCTGTGGACACAGTTGGCGCCGGCGAGGGCGAGGTCGTGCTGGTTGTGGCGGGAAGCTCTGCTCGTCAGACCGACCAGACCCAGAACACCCCCACGGACGCGGTCATTATGGCCATCGTCGACAGCCTTGACCTCGAGGGCAAGCGCATCTACAGCAAGAAGGACTGAACGCAATGGATCGCGAGCATATTCGGAAAATCGTCGAAGAAGTCGTTCGGCGCGTGCAGACCGCCGAGCCGCCTTCCCCTCTGCCCTCGACCGCGGGTGGCATCTTCGAGCAGGTCGATGATGCCGTCGAGGCTGCCCATCGCGCCCAGAGGGCATGGCTCGGCCTCACCCTCGAGAAGCGTTCTGAGTGCGTTCAGGCGATGCGGCGCGTTTCTCTTGAGAATGCTCGCGAGATGGCTCAGTTGGCCCACGTCGAGACGGGCCTTGGTCGTCCCGAGAACAAGCTGGCCAAGAACATCCTCCAGGCCAACAAGACTCCTGGTCCTGAGGATGTGGAGCCCCGCATCGCCACCGGCGATCATGGCATGACGCTGACCGAGCTGGCTCCCTTTGGCGTCATCTGCTCTGTGACCCCTACCACGAACCCTGTAGCCACCATCATCAACAATGCCATCTCCATGGTATCCGCCGGCAACGCTGTCGTCTTCAGTCCTCACCCCCGCGCCAGAGGCTGCTGCACCAAGATGATTCAGCTCCTCAACGGCGCCATCGCCGCAGCCGGCGGTCCGACCACCCTGCTGACCGCTCCTTCCAACCCCAGCCAGGAAGTCAGCCAACAGCTCATGAAACATGCCGGCATTCGTTGCCTGGTCGTCACCGGTGGTCCGTACATCGTCAAGCTTGCCATGACCAGCGGTAAAAAGTGCATCGCAGCCGGTCCTGGCAACCCTCCCGTCGTGGTCGACGCCACCGCCGACCTGCCCCGGGCCGCCCGAGCCATCGTGGATGGCTCTTCTTTCGACAACAACATCATGTGCACGTGCGAGAAAGAAGTTTTTGTCGTCGATTCCGTCTTCAAAGAACTCAAAGAGCGCATGCTCGGCTACGGCTGTTACCAGCTTACCTCCCGCCAGCTCGATCAGTTGACCGCAGTGATCTTCAGTCCTCCCCCCGTAGGCAAATCCCGCCCCGTCCTCAACACCGATCTCGTCGGGCTTCATGCCAGCGACATCGCCAAGACAATCGGTCTGGATCTGCCCCGAGAGACCCGCCTGCTGATCGCCGAGACCTATCCTGATCATCCCCTTGTCATGAACGAGCAGATGATGCCCGTCCTGCCCCTGGTCGCGTGCAAGAACGTCCAGGAGGCCATCGACCTCGCCGTCCAGGCTGAGGGCGGCCGTTCCCATACTGCCGTCATGCACTCGCGCGACATCGAGCACCTCTCCTGGATGGCCAAAGTCTCCAACGCCAACATCTTCGTCAAGAACGGTCCCAACTACGCCGGCCTCGGCTTTGGCGGTGAGGGCACCACGACAATGACCATTGCCGGCTCGACCGGTGAGGGCGTAACCACCGCGCGCACCTTTACGCGCCAGCGGCGTTGCGCCCTCATCGACTCCTTCCGGATCATTTAGGAGGCCTATGCGTGTAGTCATCGCCAGCGATCACGGCGGGTTCGAGCTCAAGCAGGCATTGCTAGGTCTCATCCGAGAGCTCGGCCACGAGCTCATCGACTATGGCACCCATTCTCCCGATCCTGTCGACTATCCCGACTTCGCTCTCCTGGTGGCCTGCGCCGTCCAGAAGAGCCCTCATGACACCGTAGGCATTATGATCGACGGCGCCGGCACCGGATCGGCCATTACCGCCAACAAGGTGCCCGGCGTGCGTGCGGCCGCCTGCTATGACCCCTTCACCGCCCGTAACTCCCGCGAGCACAACAACGCTAACCTTCTCACCCTCGGCTCTCGCGTCACCGGCTCCGAGCTTGCTAAAGAAATTGTCCGGACCTGGCTTTCCTCCAGTTTCGGCGGCGGGCGCCACCAGGGTCGCTTCGAGAAAGTCCTGCAAGTCGAGCGCTGCTTTCTGAAGGACCCATGTTCTTAGGCGTCGTGAAGGGTACTGTGGTCGCTACCCGCAAGACCCCGTCGTTGCAGTGCGCCACGCTGCGAGTCGTCCAGCCCGTCCACCATGACGGAAAGCAGGCTGGCAGTTGGCTCGTGGCCGTCGACACCGTGTCCAGCCGGGAGGGTGACCTTGTCTACCTGGTCAAGGGCCGCGAGGCCACCATCCCCTGGAAAGCCGATCTGGCCCCCATCGACGCCACCATCGTGGGCCTGGTGGACGGATTGAGCCTCTCATGATCCTTGCTCGTGTCGAAGGCTCCCTCTGGTCCTCCACTCAGGACCCTGGCTTCGACGGCCTGGCCCTCAAACTCGTGCAGCCCGTCGATGCTCGCAGTGGCAAGCCTGAGGGAGCCAGCATCCTGGCCGCTGACAGCGTGGCCAGCCGGGTCGACGACCTGGTTATCGTCGTCTACGAGGGCTCCTCCAGCCGTATGGTGCTGGGGAATCCCGCCACCCCTTGCGAGGCTGTCATCGTAGGCATTGTAGACCGCATCGACATGATGGAGGAAACCTGATGGACATCGAAGCTCTGGTCGCGCGCATCACCCAGGAGGTCATGCAGCAGCTCGACAGCCGCTCGGACGATCCCCGCGTCCCCCCTCCTGCCCGCCATCCCCAGCCTGTCGGCCGTTCCGACAAGACCTGCTACAAACGGGCCACCGGCGAGTGTGCGGGAGTTGGCTGCTGCGCCGAGCTCATCCCCCAGGACGTGCGTGCAATCGTCCACTCCGGTGCCGAGCGGGTCGGCAACCTGCTTGGCGGGCGCGTGGTCCACTCGGATCTTGCCCGCCTCATCGATCACACCCTCCTCAAGCCCGATGCGACGCGCGATCAGGTCATGCTCTTGTGCCAGGAAGCCCGCGAGAACCTGTTTGCCTCGGTGTGCATCAACCCGTCCTGGGTCGCCCTGTGTGCCGAGCAGCTTCGCGGCTCTGGCGTCAAGGTGTGCACCGTCGTCGGTTTTCCCCTGGGAGCCACCACCACCGTCACCAAGGTCATGGAGACCCGCGACGCCGTCGCCAACGGTGCTGACGAGATCGACATGGTCGTCAACGTCGCCGCCCTCAAAGACGGCCAGGACGGCTTTGTCGAGCAGGACATCCGCGAAGTCGTGGGTGCTGCTTCCGGCCGCATCGTCAAGGTCATTCTGGAGACCGCCCTGTTGTCCGACGAGGAAGTCGTGCGCGGCTGCCATCTTTCCAAGCGTGCCGGAGCCGACTTCGTCAAGACTTCCACCGGCTTTGGCCCGGGTGGGGCCACCTCTCATCACGTCGCCCTCATGCGCAAGACGGTCGGCCCGACCATGGGCGTCAAGGCTTCGGGCGGCATTCGCGATCTCGAGACTGCTCAGGAGATGGTCAAGGCCGGTGCCACCCGCATCGGTGCTTCAGCCTCGGTCAAGATTGTCCGGGGCGAGAAGGGCACCGGGACCTACTGAGTCGCCTCTACCGGGCCGACCTGCTCATCTTGCGTCGCCGTCCCCTGGGCGAAGCTGACGAGATCGTGACCTGCCTTTCCCCCGAGCAAGGCAAGCTGGATGCTGTCGCCAAAGGCTCCCGACGCTCTCAGAGCCGCCTGGTGGGCTTGCTTGAGCCCTTCACCTACCTGCATGCCCAGCTTGCTCGAGGAAAGACCCTTGACCCCATAACCCAGGCCCGTCCCGTCAAGACCTTTCCCGCCCTGCGCGCCGATCTCGAGCGCCTGGCCTATGGCAGCTATCTGCTCGAGCTGTGGTCGAGCTGCCTGCCCTTCCGCGAGCCGGCTCCCCGTGCTTTTTCGTTGCTGGTCCAGGGCCTGGATGCCCTGGACCGTGGTTGGAGCCCGACCCTCCTCTGCCGTTGGCTCGAGCTCCATCTGCTCGACGAGCTCGGCTACGGTCCCGACTTCTCCGAGTGCCTCAGCTGTGGGCACTCCGTCAGACAGGGATGGTTTTCTCCCGCCGCCGGTCAGATCGCCTGCCGCGACTGCGGTCCTTCCGCTCCTGGAGCCCTGCCCGTCAGTCCCAGGGCCGTTTCCGCCTTCCGCCACCTGCGCCGAATGGCCCTTGGCGAGCTACAGGGCCGCGCCCCCACATCTGAGCTGGCCGCTGAGCTGCAAGGACTGCTTCGCGCTCACCTGTCTCACCACTGGCCTCACTCCTTACGTTCCCTGAAGGTGCTCGAGAGCCTGGCTGGATGAGGTTGCTCGGAATCGATCATGGTCGCGCCCGTCTGGGCGTGGCGCTCTCCGATCCCTCGGGTCTGCTGGCCACCCCTCTCCAGACTCTGGATGCTCGCCGTCTCAAGCCTTTGCTGGCCAACCTCAAGAGACTCGTCCTCGACCATCAGGTCGAGGCTCTGGTGCTGGGTCTTCCCCTGCAGCTCCAGGATGGGACCGAGGGCACCCAGGCTCAGGCAGTGCGGAAGTTTGCCCGCATTCTCCAGGAGCAGTTGGATCTGCCCGTCCACTTCCAGGATGAGCGCTTGACCAGTCAGGAAGCCAGCCGACTGGCTCGCCAGAACCTGGACAGCGTGGCCGCCGCGCTCATCCTTCAGGCCTACCTCGACGAGAGGAAGCGCACGTCGCGCCGAGAAGCCCCGCCCTCGTGAAGGGGCTTCTCAAAGTCGTCCGATTTGGCTGCCTGGCATTCCTTATCCTGGCCTCCGCCTTCATGTACTGGATGAGTCAGGTCTTTTCGCCCGCCAAGACGACCTCCGAGCAGGTGGTCATCGAGGTTCCCCCTGGTGCCACCGGGGGTGAAGTGGCCGAGCTGCTGGAGAAGAGGGGCGTGATCCGCTCAGCCTTCGCCCTGAGACTCCTTATGCGTGTCACCACTGACATGCAGGTGCAGGCCGGTCACTATGAGGTGGATCCCAGCAAGTCCCCGCTCTTGATCCTGAAGGATCTCTCCCACGCTCAGCCGTTATCGCGCAAGGCCACCCTCCCCGAGGGCCTCACTCTGCCCGAGGTGTGCGACGTGCTGGGTAAGGAGAAGGTCGTGAGCGACCCCAAGAGGCTGCTTGCCTTCGTGCGCGAGAAGGGCCAGACCATCGACAAGAGCTTGCCCGCCAACCTGGAGGGCTATCTCTTTCCCGACACCTATGAATTCGGCTGGGACGCTACTGAGGAGGAGGTCGTCCGCCAGATGACCGGTCGTTTTCGCGAGGTAGTCGACCCCATGTGGGCCAAGCACAAGAAGAAAGCCCCGCTGTCCTTGCGTGAGACGGTTATTCTTGCTTCCCTGGTCGAGCGTGAGGCCCAGGTTTCTTCCGAGCGCCCCTTGATCGCCGGGGTCTACATCAACCGTCTGAAGAAGGGGATGCTCTTGCAGTGCGACGCCACCGTGCAGTTCGCGCTGGGGGCCCCCAAGAAGGTCCTTACCTACGATGACCTCAAGCTTGAGTCTCCCTACAACACCTATCTTCACGCCGGCTTGCCCCCCGGTCCCATCGCCAATCCTGGCAAGGCTTCGTTGGAAGCGGCTATGAGCCCGGAGCGCTCGCCGTATCTCTTCTATGTGCGCAACGACGTCAAGGGGGACGGCAGTCACGTCTTCTCGCGAACCTATGAGGAGCATAACGATGCCATCCGGAAATACCAACGTTAAACCCCTGGTGATAGGCCTGGCGGGGGGCACTGGCTCGGGCAAGACCACTGTGGCCCGCAAGTTGCAGGACACGTTCCCCGAGCAGCTCCAGCTCATTCCGCAGGACGCCTACTACCGCGATCAGGCGCATCTGGAGTTGGACAAGCGTCGTTCGACCAACTACGATCACCCGCTGGCTTTTGACAACGATCTGCTCATCGAGCATCTTGACGCTTTGATCGCAGGTAAGCCCGTCGACCAGCCCGTCTACTCCTTCATCACCCACACCAGGATGAGCGAGGTGATCCCCGTGCAGCCAGCTGCCATCCTCCTGGTGGAGGGGATCCTGGTCCTGGAGGAGCCTCGCTTGCGCGAGCGGATGGACATCAAGGTGTTCGTGCAGACCGACGCCGACGTCCGCTTCATCCGTCGGTTGCGTCGTGACATCGTGGAGCGTGGGCGCTCGGTGGACTCGGTCATCGAGCAGTATCTCGGCCAGGTGCGCCCCATGCATCTTCAGTTCGTTGAGAGCACCAAGCGCTACGCGGATATCATCGTTCCGGAGGGCGGGTCCAACGAAGTCGCCATTGATCTTCTGATGGTCAAGATTCGCTCGGCTATCGATTAATGCGGGGATCAGCTCAGAAAACAAGTCATGAAGCCCGTGGAGGAGATTCTCCAAAGGGTGTGGAACGCATGGTGCGAGCCCCGGGGGAGGAGAGGCTCGTTTTTTTGGCCTGGAAGCAAGCCCTTTCAGGTCTCGAACGAGCCGGCCAGTTGTCGTGTCCCAGGCCACGGCACTGTGCAGATCAGTGGTTTACGGAGTGATGGCCGCATGATCGCCAGGTCCAAAGAAGACATTGGGAAGATCCTGATCGATGAAGGAATTATCACCGCTCGGCAACTAGACCGAGCCTACCAGCAGGCCGAGAAGTCGGGCGAGCCCGTCCAGAAGATTCTGGTCGCGATGGGTTACGTCAACGAGAAGGAGTTGACGGAGACCATGGGGCGTCAGATGGGCGTCCCGTTCGTCGATCTCGATCAGCTCGACCTCGACCAGCAGTTGGCCCGGTCGATACCCGAGCACTTGGCTCAACGTTACAAGGTCATTCCTGTGGCCCAGAACGACAACCGTCTGACCCTCGCGATGGTTGACCCTCTGAACGTGATTGCCATCGACGACATCCGCTTGATTACGGGCTTTGACATCGATCCCGTCATCTCGACCGAGGATTCCATCATGAAGGCCATCGGCCGCCAGTTTGGCGTCACCGACCTGGTCGAGGTGGAGGAGACCGTCAAAGACCTGTCGGCTCAGGACTTCGGTCCGCTCGAGGTCGAGGATGCGATGGATGAAGAAATCGCGCTCGACAAGCTCAAAGAGTTGGTGGATGAAGCGCCCATCGTTCGGGTGGTGAACCTGATCATCTCGCAGGCCATCAACGACAAAGCCTCCGACATTCATATCGAGCCAGAAGCCAAGTCGGTGCGAGTCCGCTATCGCGTTGACGGCGTGCTGCACGACGTGATGAGTCCGCCCAAGCACATCCAGGCTCCCATGGTCAGCCGTATCAAAATTATGGCCAACATGGACATCGCCGAGCGACGCGTGCCTCAAGACGGAAAGATCCACCTTCATCATGACAGTCGCGAGTTCGACTTGCGCGTGTCCACCGTGCCTACGGTGCACGGCGAGAAGGTGGTTATGCGTATTCTCGACAAGGGCTCCGTGATGCTGGGCTTGAACAAGCTCGGCTTTTATGAGGACAACCTCAAGCTGTGGGAAGAGATCGTCGAGAAGCCCTATGGAATGTTGCTCGTTACCGGTCCTACCGGCTCGGGTAAATCCACCACGCTGTATTCGTGCCTGAACAAGCTCAACAGCGGTGAGAAAAACCTGATGACCATCGAAGACCCGGTGGAATATCAGATTCCCGGCATCAACCAGGTCCAGGCCAACGAGAAGGCCGGCTTGACCTTCGCCTTCGCCCTGCGAGCCTTCTTGCGTCAAGACCCGGACATCATCATGGTCGGTGAGATTCGTGACGGCGAAACCGCCAAGATCGCCGTCGAAGCCGCTCTGACCGGCCACTTGGTGCTTTCCACTCTGCACACCAACGACGCCCCCGGCGCAATCTCCCGTCTCGTAGAGATGGGGGTTGAGCCCTTCCTGGTGGCCTCGGCTCTTATCGGGGTGCTGGCCCAGCGACTGGCTCGTATGATCTGCCCGAACTGCAAGGAAACCTTTACGCCCCCGGCCGAGGCGACCCGAAAGTTCGGATTGGGCATGTTCTCGGACAACGACATTTCATTCTACCGGGGTCGTGGTTGCGACCACTGCAAGATGACCGGCTATCGCGGCCGAACCGGCATTCACGAGGTGCTGATGATCTCCGACCGCGTCCGAGGCCTGATCTTGCAGCGGGCCTCCACGGCCGAGATTCGCCAGGCCGCCATCGAAGGCGGTATGAAGACGATGCAAGACGATGGCTTACGCAAGGTGCTCGACGGTGTCACCACCGTGGAAGAGTGTCTGCGCGTGGTCTACGTTGAAGCGGTCGAGTTCTAGAAGGAAAGGATAGTGTCAAGGATCTTCGGATCGACGACCCGGGAATAATCGAGCATGGCTGTTGAGGCACTTCGTTTTACGATGGATGACCTGCTCCGCACGACGGTGGAGCGGGGAGCGTCGGATCTGCATTTGACCGTGGGCTTGCCCCCGGTGCTGCGAATCAATGGGAAGCTCGTTCCCACTGAGTTTCCACGCCTATCGCCAGACGAGACGAAGCGCCTGGTCTACAGTATCTTGAACGACAAGCAGAAGGAGAAGTTCGAGAAAACCTGGGAGCTTGACTGCTCTCACGGGGTTCGCGGCTTCGGAAGGTTCCGCGTCAACGTCTACCGCCAGCGCGGCGTGGTCGGTGCCTGTCTGCGCGCGATTTCTTCAACTATCGCCACTCGCGAGGAGTTGCACCTTCCCCAGTGCGTGGAGGAGGTGGTCAACCGTCCCCACGGGCTGATTCTGGTTACGGGCGCCACGGGGGCCGGCAAGTCCACCACCCTGGCGTGCATGCTTGACATCATCAACACCCAGCAGACCTATCACATCCTCACCGTGGAAGACCCGATCGAGTACATTCATCCCCACAAGAAGTCCATGATCAATCAGCGCGAGCTCGGCCAGGACACGCTGAGCTGGTCGCACGCGTTGCGAGGCGCCCTGCGCGAAGATCCTGACGTGATTCTGGTGGGTGAGATGCGCGATCAGGAGACGATTGGGGGTACTCTGACCGCGGCCGAGACAGGCCACCTGGTGTTTTCGACTTTGCACACGTCCGATGCGGCCCAGACCGTGGACCGCGTGGTCGACGTTTTCCCGCCACATCACCAGCAGCAGATCCGCGTCCAGCTGGCCAGCGTCCTGGAAGCGGTCTTCTCCCAGCAGTTGATTCCTCATGCTTCCGGTGTGGGCCGGGTTCCCGCAGTCGAGGTGATGATCGCCAACTCGGCGATGCGTAACCTCATTCGCGAGGGCAAGACCCACCAGATCTACAACGCGATTCAGACCGGCGCTAAGGTCGGGATGGCCACGATGGAGCAATCGCTTTACGAACTCTGCTGTGCCAAGATGATTACACCAGAGGAAGCGCTGAACCATACGATGCATCCCGAGGACCTGCGCAGGATGATCGAGGGTGGACGGAAAAAGTAACCGGGTGAAACTGCCCCCCTCTGGGGGTTGTATGAGTATGAGGATATCAAGGCAGGAGGTGAGATTCACGTGAGTGTTTTGTGGTGGTTGGTGCCGCTGGCGGCGATGGTCGTTGGAGAACTGACTAAGATCTAGAACCGGCGGTGTCTTTCGGGGCATCAGCACGGAGTTAATTGGAGGTTGGGGTCGGATGCCTGTATTCGTCTACGAGGCCCGTGATGCAACCGGCCAACTGAAGAAGGATACTATCGAGGCGCAGAACGTTCGGCTGGCGACTCAGCGACTGCAAGAGCAGCGCATGACCGTCATCCACATCAAAGAGAAAACCTCGAACGTCGCGCAGACAGACCTTCTGGGCTGGTATCAAAAGATCCGTAAGGTCAACGAGCAGGCGTTGACCGTGTTCAGTCGCCAGTTTGCCACCATGATCAACGCGGGCTTGGCAATGGTGCGGTGTCTGGACATCTTGTCCGAGCAGACCGAGGACAAGAAGCTGCAGCAGACCCTGGTTCAGGTACGCCGCGATGTCGAGGGTGGCTCGACTCTGTCGAACGCCCTCGGGAAGCATCCCACGGTGTTTTCCACGCTGTACATCAGCATGGTGAAGGCCGGCGAGATGGGCGGTGTGCTCGACGAGGTGCTGGAGCGCTTGGCCGGCTTCATGGAGAAAGACTTTGGCCTGAAGAAGAAGGTCAAGTCTGCGCTCACATACCCGGTGGTCATCCTGGTGATGGCCCTCGGCATCGTGTTCTTCCTGGTCACGTACATCCTCCCAACCTTCGTGCAGTTGTTTGAAGGGATGAGCCTTCAGTTGCCTCTTCCCACCCGGATCCTGATCACGATCACGAAAGGGGCCAGAAACCCCATCGTGTTGACGGTCGTGGGCGTGTTGGTGGTGGTCGGAAGCATCTTGCTCAATCGCTACATTCAGACGCCCGTTGGGAAGAAACAGTACGACCTGCTGAAGCTGAATATTCCTGTATTTGGGCTTCTGAACAAGAAGGTCGCTATCTCGCGGTTCTGTCGCACCCTGGGTACCCTGCTCTCTTCCGGTGTTCCGATTATGCAGGCGCTGGAGATCGTGGGTAAGGCCTCGGGCAACGAGATCATCGCCATGACGGTCTCGAAGGTTCGCGAGAGTATCCGCGAAGGCGAAAGCATCGCTTCGCCTCTCGGTGCGAGCGGCATGTTCCCGCCGATGGTGACCCAGATGGTCGCTGTCGGTGAGGAAACCGGTAACCTTGACGCAATGTTGTCCAAGATCTCAGACTTCTATGACACGGAAGTCGAGTATCTACTGGCATCCTTGACGTCAATGCTGGAGCCTATCATGATTGTTGGTATGGGTGGTATCGTAGGATTCATCGTTATCTCGGTGTTCCTGCCACTCTATCAGCTGATCGGCAACCTCGGCTAAGGTCGTCGGTTTCACCCGGAGGTTGAAGATGGGGAGCAGGATGCTCCCCATTTTTCTTGCCGGACCTGGTTTGTTCGGGTAGAATCTACGAGGAGGGAGTCCGTTGCTCAAGAACCGCACAGATGAGCTTGACCCGGCCGTTGAGCTTGAACAGTTTCGCGCCCTGCGCGCGAGTCCAACTCCAGAGCTCCGCGAGGGCCTGGTCATGCGTTATGTTCATCTGGTGCCGTCGGTGGTTCGCAAGTTCCGTCAGGCGGGCGATCATGAGGACCTGATGCAGGTTGGTTATCTGGGCCTGCTCAAGGCGGTCAACAACTTCGACCCCGAGCGGGGGAATCGGTTCTCGACCTACGCCATTCACTGCATCGGAGGCGAGTTGAGA
>BTUM01000137.1:0-12218 GCA_045863235.1 Candidatus Xenobia bacterium
TCAGTACCTTGCCGAACTCAGAATTTTTTCCAAGGTTGGCTTGCCGAAAGCTCACCGAAAATCAAAGGTATGACTCTCGAATTCCACGCACCCTCCAGACAGAGCACCTGAATCTGTCGTGCCAGTCGGCATGACGACGAATGAAGCGGTCGATATCCCTCTGCGCCGAGTTTAGATCAGGGGTATCAACGCTCAATCAATGATCTGCTGGTTCAGGGCCGCTGTCTCCTGGCGACAACCCGAGAACGTGACCCGACCTCGCATGGTGGCGCTGCCAAGTTGCATCACGCCCCGCGACCGTTTCGCTTCATTGGTCGGAGCAGTCTGGAGACTCTCCTGAAGTCCTGGAAGCCCACCGAGCGGAGGTTGTCGTAGTTTCAGCACAATCTGACCACTGACGAGCGCGCTGGGGCGAGCCAGAACCCATTGACATGTTTTCCGGCTGCGCGACGCTCAACCTATTGAGCTACAACAGATGAGTGGTGGAGGTTCCCTCCACCGGACTTCTCGAGCGAAGCGCAGAACTGGGGCCAGAACAAGTTCTTCTCGGCAAGTTGCAGCCAAAATGAAGGGCCCCGACTACGCACAGCGGTCCCCTACTCTTCGGCGTTGCGCCCGAGGCAGTGCAACAGATAGGCGCCCAGGGCCCGGATCTGACCCGGCTGGGGAGTCTCGAAGCGAACTCCGTAGGTCAGTGACTTCGTCCCCCGCGCGTTGACCACCACGCCCCGGAAGCCGACCCGCTGGAGCCCTTCGGTGGGGCCGAGCATCAGATCGATCTCCTCCCCTACCTCGAGCCGCATGCTGGTTTGGAGCTGCAAGCCGCCGATGCCAAGATCCACCGTCTTGCCCACTCCCTCCCCACCGGAGCTGATGATCTCGGTCGGTACCCGGGTCTGAACCCGCAGGCTGCGCCGGCGCTGGTGACCGGCGCCAAAACCGAGGCTGTGCAAAAGCTGGGCCACCCAGGAGCGACTCAGATGCTCGGGGGTCTCCTGGAAGGCCAGCCCGGCGGTCAATCCCTCGCGCGGCGTGCGGCGGCACCAACGCACGCTGCAACGGACCCCGCCGAGATCGCTATGCTGCAGCTCGGGGCGCAGCACCACAATGGTGTCCCGGGCCAGCGACTCGGGCAGGTCGAGCCGGACGCCCGTGAGCGAGATCTCGCTGACCACGGCTGGAAAACGACGAGTTCCGATCTGGCAGTTGACCTCGTACAGGCAGACCAGCCGCGGGGCCCGACGAGCCTCGCGGCCGGCGCGCTTCATCTCGACGCCGGTCACGCCCTCGGCTAGCTCGGCCAGGGCTCCGGCATCCACCTGGCGCAGCAGCTCGAAGGCCTGCAGCATCACGTTCGCCGCGTCGTCGTAGTCAGCCACGGGAGCCGGTGGCGGGGTCAAGCTCTTGCGGGGCGCCGGCCGGGCCGCCTTGGGAGGAGCGGGACGGCGAGGATTGGGCGCGGGAGGGCGTCCGGTGGCGGCCGAGAACTCGAGTCTCTGCCCGAATTCGGGCCGGCCCAGGCGCGGGGCGCTGGTTGCCCTGTCAGGCTTTGATACAACCGGCTCGGCTGGCCTGACTTTGGACGGTCGGGCCCTTTCCGTCTCGGCCGGAGTGGCTTTCGCCTTCTCAGCTGGCTCCAGGGCCTTCGTCGGCTTTGCGTTTGAAGTCTCGACCGGCTCCTGGGCTCTGGGTGGCTTCACCTTCGCGGCTGGCTCGGCGTCCCTGGGCGGCTTCACCTTCACCGGCTCGGCCGGCTCCAAGCCCTTGGGCGGCTTCACTTTCACCGGCTCGGCCAGCTCCACGCCTTTGGGCGGCTTTACCTTCACGGGCTCGGCCGGCTGTGGCTTGACTCTGACCGGCTCAGCCGGCTCCACAGCTTTAGGCGGCTTCACCTGCACCGGCTCGGTCGGCTCCACGGCTTTGGGCGGCTTCACCTTCCCGGGCTCGGCCGCCTCCACGGCTTTGGGCGGCTTCACCTTCCCGGGCTCAGTGGCCTCTCCGTCTCGAGGAGGCTTGGGTTTCACCGACTCTGCCGGTTCCACAGCGTTGGCAGAGCTGGTCTTCACCGGCTCTATGGATTTGGGAGGCTTGGGCTTGACCGGCTCAGCCAACTCCAAAGCTTTGGGGGGCTTGGGCCTCAACGGTTCGGCCAGCTCCACGGCTTCAGGAGTTCTTGGCTTCAACGCCTCCGCGGCTTTGGAAGGTTGCGCCAGCCCCACGCCTTCCGAAAATGAGCCAGAGAGCTCGCCGGCGGCCTCGGGTTTGATGCCGCTGACATTTGCCGGGGCCGGCTCGGCCTCCTGGAGAGGCTGGGCAAAACTCGGAGGCTTCGGAGGCTTCGGAGGCTTCGGAGGCTTCGGACGAGGACGCGACTCCGATGGAGTCCCCCACGACTGGTCAGGCCAGGCTTCGGCTGAGGGGTGGGGCAACCCCTCGGAGGGCGAACGAGGCAGGCCGGCCGGTTGGGCGGGCCAGGCCCCGGCGTCGGGAAGCGGGAGCCCGGCCGGCTCGGCCGGCCAGGCCGAGGCGGAAGGGGGAGGCAGCTCGGGCGCAGGTTGAGGCGACGGCCAGGCTTCCACCGAAGGAGGAGGCAGCCCGGGCGCAGGTTGAGGCGACGGCCAGGCCTCCGCCGAAGGAGGCTCGGGCGCAGCTCCGGGCCTGGCTTCCGCCGAAAGGGAAGTCAGCTCAGGGGTGGACTGGGACGGCCAGGCCTCCACCGAAGGGGGTGGCAACTGGGCTCGGGGCAAGCCCACCGGCTCGGCTGGCCAGGCATCCCCCACCGGGGCAGCAGCCGGGCCGGACGCTTCCGCTGGCCAGGGCACCACGGCGCGGGCCTGTCCGACCGGCTCCTGGGGCCAGGATGTGGTCACCGGCGGATGGTCTGGCTCCGCGGCCACCAGCTCAGGTCGGGGCGGTGGCACATCCTGCCAACCGCTGGAGGGCGCAAACGACTCGAGCGCGGCCGGGCGTTCGGGCACGGTCTCAGGTTTGACCGCTCCCCACCCGTCCAGCAAGAACTGGGCTTTCTCCTCCACGGGGTGAATCGCCAGGGGCCGCCAGGCCGTCAGGCCGAGCCCCTTCAATCGATCGGTCAGGCTGGCCAGGCTCTTGTCGGCATTCTGGAAGAACCGACTGGGCCACACTCGCAGGTGATTCCAGCCCAGATGCTGTTCCAGCCAGCTTTCCAGGGAAAGCGCTTCACGGCTCTCGCCCTCCCCGTAGACGTGCAGCAGCACCGCGCCCCCTTCGCCTTCCACGCGAATGCCGTAGGGGCTGGCGTGCAGGCGGTAACCTCCCTCCAGCAGCCGCTCGACCACCTTGAGACTGAGGGAGGATTCAGGATGCAAACCCGGCTCGACCGGAGAGGTCATCGGCGAGCCCAGCAGCCATACCTGCTCGCGGGCCAGACCGAAGGCTCGCCGATCGGGTGCCAGCACCAGATCGAATTCTTCCCCTTCGAGCTCGGCCAGAGTTCCGCAGCGCAGGCGCCCCCGTTCCGACGAGCTCAAAACCCGGTCCAAGAAGCGCCGTATGCGCAAGCCCAGTCGGGCTTCCTCCACCACCAGGGCGATGCGGTAGAAAGGGTACTCCGGCGTACGCAGCAGAGCGGTCGCGAGAGCCGCGGGGTGACGCCAGTCGCCGCGCAGGTCAAAGGGAACGACCGGAGAAACGGCCACCCGGGGGGGCCGCCCGGGCCCCTCGCTCTCCATGTGCAAGCACAGGTCGGCTCGAGCCCGGAAGTTCATGGTCAGCCGATGCACCGGCGCCCTGCTCACCACCTCGAGCAGACTCTCCTGTCCACTGGCAACGCCCAGGCAACCGAGCAACTGGCGGGCGCGACGGGCCGCGCCTTCGGCCGGCGGGGGAAGATCGACCGGTTGGGTATCGGCCAGCAAGACGACCCGCTGGCCCTGCATCAACAGGCCCAGATGGTGAACGTCAGCTCGCTGGGCGCCATCCACCAGAACCAGATCGAACTCGCCCGAGGGGGAGAGCTGATCGAGCAGCCCCACCTCGAGCGTCTTTGCCTGACGGGGAAGACCGGCCCGGTAGGCTTGCTCGAGACGGCGTCGGCGCGCCGCCACCTCCTGGTGCATCGTGTCGATATCTTGCTTCTCCCAGGCGTCCAGCAGATCACGCTGGAGTCGATACTCCCAGGCCTGGTGCGGATCGCCGGGAAGCTGTCCCGTGTGGTGCGGAGCCCGCCGCTCACGTAAGCACTTGGCCCAGCCAGGGGCTCCAGCCTCCAGGCGGGCAAGCAGAGTCTCCCGCCGGTCCATCAAGGGAATGCGCCGCTTCCACTGGGCCAGCTTGTCGAGTCCGGCCCGATACTCGGCATGGTTACGGTCATTGAGTGCTTTGAGCAGGTCTTTGCCGACCTCCGGGAACCTGGCCAGGGCCAGCTGGGTGGCTCGGGCCTTCTCAGTCAGGGCGGCGCGCTCGAGCCACAAGCGCCGGCGCCCGATCAGTCCTTCGAGCTCTTTCTCCAGAAAGCGCTCGAGGTGGCGCAGGTCGGCCAGACTGGCGGTCTCGTTGGGGGGAGGCGCAGCCTTATCCAACATGAGCCCGGCCTGTCGGGCCTGCTTCTCGAAGGGAGCAAAACGCTCCAGAGGCCAGCGGAGAGCCCGCCGAATGTCATCGATCGGATCTCCCTGGGCCCTGGGGGCGGGATAGCGGACCTTCTCGAGCTCTTCCAGCAAGCGCATGTGCTCGGCCATCTGCAGTCGCCCCAGATGAACCGAAGCGACCAGAGCGCGAAAATCCTCCGGCGTGGCGGGCGCATGACCCTGGACTCGAGCCCCTTTGAGGATCTTCTTCCAGCGCCCCTTGAAGGCGGTCGAGACTCCCTTCAAGCTGCCCCCTCGCAGCAGGTGCTCCAGAATCTCGTAACAGATCTCGATCTGCTCATCCTCGCCCAGGTCGGGAGACAGCTTCGGCTCGTACTCTCGAACCAGTCGCTCGAGGTGAGCCCGGTCCTTGCGGCTCTTGTCCATGTCAAGCGAGAGCTGTCCCCACCTTTTGCGCGCATCATCCGAGCAGAAGGCTGACCAGGCGCACTGCACCCACCAGTCTTCCTGACCCTGCAGCGATTCGAAAAGTTGGCGGCCTGACTCCAGCAGAGGGTCCAGCGACTCGGGCGGGGTCTCGCGCGCCCAACACGTATCGTTGGACAGGCCCAGGTCTTGCTCGAGATCGTTCAACCTTGCCAGCTCTTGCGGGGGCATCAGATCGCCGGGCTCGGGCATCTTCCCCCGGGGAGCGTCCAGCTCGGATTTCGCCGAGCAAAGGCCGTACAGCTCCTCGAGCTCGGCGTCGGAGAGCGGAACCTCGACCGTCAGGAGCGGACCGGCCAGCCAGTCGTGCTGACTCTTGAGCTGCACCACCGCCCGGGCCGTCTCGGCCGCGTGGCTGCCCTGCTCCTGGGCCACTCTCTTGAACAGGTCGAGCTCGGCCTCCTCGAGCTCGGCCTGCAACCTGCCCAGGTCGCCAGCCGGAGTGAGCGGCTGGGCCAGCATGCTGGCCAGCCGATTCTGAAAGACCTTCTGGGATGTCAGGGTGGGAAAGGCGACCAGCACCCGCTGCCCGCGGGCCAGGGCGTGGCCGGCAAGGGCCACGGCCAGATGGGTCTTGCCCGTTCCTGCCCCCCCCTGAACCACCACCACCGGATGCCTGTGCACGAGCTCGGTCACGGCCTTCTGCTCGACAGAGGGGGCCACTCCCCAGACCGGCTCCTGCCAGCCACCATCAGGCAGCTCATATCTCTGTCCCGCCAGCCAGGCGAAAGCACAGGACATCGGCGGCGGCGCGACCAGCTCGGGCCAGGCCGGACTCGAGGGGACAAGCATGGCGACCGGGCGACGCTCGATCGTCTGCTCGAGGAGCTGGGCCAGCTCGAGGGGAGCTGCTCCGGCATGGAAGGCCTTCCTGGCCGCATCCAGGCGCGAAGGCTCGAGAACTTCGGCCCGCAGCCGCGCCGGACCCTCCGGCTCGAGCAGGAAATCTTCTTTATCCCGCTTGAGTCGCCAGAAGGTGCACTCAAGCGGGGTCTGGGGTCGGGTCAACCACAGCTGGCTGACGGCCAGACGCAAACGGGGGTTGGAATGCAGCAACTCAAAGGCATCCGCCAGAGGGGCGTAGAGCGATTGGTCGGCTCGCACTCGCACCGCCTGCAGCTCGACATAATTGTGCCACAGGAGATCTTCGGGACGAAACCAGGGAGGCTCCCATGGCTCGCTCGAGCCACGCAAGAACTCCGTTAGGCGTTCAAGCTCTGACATTGAATTCGACGAGAGTCCCTCGCATGGAAGCGGCCACCAGATTCTCCCCCCGGTGGACCCGACGGCCCAGGCCCACGCGACCTGGAGTCACTTCGCCGGGTCGCTGGTCACTCCCTCGCAGCAGGTTGGGGAATGTTCAATCCCCGACGACGCACACTAAAGAGCTCTACCCGCTCGGTCTTTCCCTTGAACTCCTGCAGCCCCATGGAGGTCCACTCCAGGCCGGGCAGGAGCTTCTCGGCCGCTTCCTTGGTGGCTTTGCTGACCAGGATGTCGGCCCCCAGCTTCTTGGTGGTGGCTTCGATGCGGGCGGCCAGATTGACCACGTCCCCCACCGCCGCATACTCCGAGCGCAGCTCGGAACCGACGTAGCCCATGACGACCTGCCCTGTGTGAATGCCGATCTTGACGTCGTAGAAGCCATCTTTCCCGCCCGCCTGAGCGCTCAGCTCGGCCAGCCGCTCGCGCATCAACAGGCCGGTCTCCACCGCTCGAGCGGCATGATCGTGCATCTGGCCGGGGGCTCCGAAGATGACCATGATCTCATCGCCGACGAACTGCTTGAGCGTGCCCTTCTGGGCCCTGATGATCCGCACCATTTCCCCGAAATAGTCGTTGAGCATCTGGATCACTTCGACCGGAGCGTGCCCCTCGCACATGGGCGTGAAGTTGTTGATGTCCGAAAAGAAGATGGTCACTTCCTGGCGGACCCCCCCGAAAGCCGCGAAGTCGGGGTGACGCAGAACTTCGCCCATCACCTGAGGGTCGACCATGCGTCCGAACAGCTCTTTGACCAGCCGGTTGTACTGATTGACGGCCAGGTAACGGACCAGATATCCACCCGACAGCCCCAGCAAGCCCCCGATGGCCGGCACGGCGATGGGAAGCCAGAGTCCCAAGCGAGTAAAGAGCTCCTCTGCTGTCAGCAAGTATGAAAACCCCAGGCCCAGGAAGCTGAGCACCGCGATGCGAGTTGAAAAGCTGGCAGCCAGCAGACCGACCACCAGGACGCCGAGAAACGCCAGTCCGGCTGCCATGGCTGCGGGCAGGGGTCGGATATAGCGCTGCGTCAGCACGGTGTTGGCGGCGGCTGCGTGCAACTCGATGCCCAGATGCTGCTGGTCCTTGAGCAGAAAGGCAGTGGGACGATAATCCTGCATACTGGGAGCGGCCGGCCCGATGAAGACCATCTTGTCTTTGAACTCGCTGAGCGGCTCGCCTTTGCGAACTCGCTCGATGAGGCCGGCCATCGAGACCGAGGGAATCGTGCCCGGGGGGCCCGGCACGTTGAAGCGCAGGGTCGGCCCCGGCAACTCGGTGACGACCCGGCGATCATCGAAGAAAACCTGATCCCCGTTGAGCTTGAAACTCTTCCCGGTGCCCAGCTCGAGCATGCGAGCAAAGAAAACCATGACCTGGCCCTCCTGGAAGACCAGAGGGAAACGACGATAAAGGCCATCGTTGTCACGAATCACGTTGGCAATCGCCTCGAGCGCCTCCGCGCTGGCTGCCGCCACAATGGCCTGCGAGGAGTGGGCCGAGAGATCCGTGAGTTTGTCGCCAGCCAGCTGGATGATCACGAGCTGGTGATTGAAAATCACCTCTGCCATATCGTTCTCAGCCCGCTCCACCAGCGGCTGAAGCTCAGGAACCTGGCCGGCACTGAAACTCACGATCACGTCCAGGCCCACGGAAGCCGCTCCAGCTTGCTTCAAGGCGGCCACAAGTTGCGCGTAGTCGGTCCCCCAGAGCACGGTCGGCTTGCCAACAGCCTCAAAGGTCGCTTCATCAATCGCAACGATGACCACCCGGGGGTCGACCGGCTCGGGTCCATGGAGGGCGTGACGGGTCACAAACAGATAATCGAGACAGCGAAGCTCGAGGTCACTCAGGGGATTGTGCTGGTAGTGGCTCCACCAGCTCAGACAAGCCAGCAATACCGCCAGAGGCAGCACGACCTTTGCCAGGAGACTCAGGCGCGAGGTGCTCTGGGGCAGGACACTCATCTGAGTGCCTTTTCTTCCCCGCGCGGGCAGACCTTCCCGCAGGAACTCGAGGGGCGATGACATACCTGAGAATGAGAACATCCGAAGGCAGGCAATCATGAAAACGTTGGGAACGGTCCTACTGCTCGCGCTTCTGGTCGGAGCAAACTTGCTGGCGGCCGAGCAACCGGTGGCCCTCATCCTGCGTCACAGCGGAGGAGTCAAGGTGGACGGGGCTCCGGTCCGTGGCGTCTTGCGCGTGGCGCCGGGCATCAAGCTGGAGATACCGGCTGGAGCGACCGCCTCGGTCGTCTTCTTCGCCGACAATCACCGGGAGGACATCACGGGCCCCTGCCGCCCCGTCATTCAGGCCAGCGGAAGCCAGGGAGTTCCCGCTTCCCAGCTCACTCGCACGAACAGCCGGGGCAAACTGGCGCTGGATCGCTCCATGGGCAACACCCAGTCGATGGCTGGAATCGCCCAGCGCGCCGGGGAGCTGTCGGTCGGACTCTGGCTTCGGGCCGACGGCAGCCCGGTTGTGACCTGGAAGCCCAAGACCGGCACCGCCCTCGGGGGTGGACCGTTCCGAGTCGAGGTCACGGCACTCGAGGATGACATGGTCGGACCCGCCCCCAGGCCCCTGATCGAAGTGGCCGACATCGCGGCCAGCCAGATTGACCTGGGACCTTATATGTCCTCCCTGACCCCTGGAGAGGTCTACCAGCTCAAAGTTCTCCACCAGGGCGGGGCCCTGGGCGGAGAGACGTCGCTGATTCGGATCAGCCCCCAGAAGCTGGCCGAATGGGATCAGCTGGAAGCGGCCGCCGTGGAAGACTCCTCACAACTCGGGCCGGATCCCCTGGTCGTGTTGACCGACTACTTTGCCGCCGAGGCCAACGTGGAGCGGGCCATCCGGCTGGCTGAGAAAGCGGTCGAGCTGACCCGCAGCCAGGGGAAGCTGAACCCCGCCTACGCCAGTCTCTACGAGGAGCTCCTGATCCTCTACGATCGGGCCGGCGAAATCCCGAAAGCCGAGCAGCTGAGAACCTCGATGAAGGCCTGCGGCCTTCCGTGAGGAAATTCTCCGGATGAACCGATGGACCGTTGCGGCCGCTCTTCTGATCAGCCTGCTCCTCCCGGCCCGTGCCCAGGAGGCGCCTCCCTGGGCGCAGGAGGCCGTGGAGACCTTGAAGGAGCAAGGCATCATGCGAGGATACCCCGATGGCTCGGTGAACGGAGCCCGTGGGATCACTCGTTACGAGCTTGTCGAGCTGCTCGACCGGGTCGATCAGCTCGACCAGAGCCTGCACGCCCAGGCCGCCAGCAATCAATCGTTGCAAGAGCTTCAGCAATCTCTGGATCAGGCCCGCCAGTCTCTCGACGCACTTGGTGGAAACCCGCTCGATAGCCGGGTCGAGCACCTCCAGTTGCGCCTGGAGGAGCTGGGCCGTCCCTGACAGGGGGAGAATCTTCAACCTGAGGCGCTTCAGGAATTGACGCGGCGCTGTCCATTCGATTGTCTCAGTTGCCGCGCGTTCCAGGTCGACGCGCGGGACTTTTGGAAGACTCCCAGCCTGCGATGAATTGTCGACCGCTCCTGTTGTCGCTGGAATTCTCGCGAACTTCTTGCCGGTTGGAAGGAATGAATCCCCGCCGTTCTTGAAAGGTTTACCCGTATGCCAGAGACCCTGGAGCTGCTGAATCAGGCCACCCGCCTGGAGGGGGAGGGCAAGGTCGAAGAGGCCATGGAGGCCTATAATCAGGCTGTAGAGCACCAGCCCGACAACGGGCTGGCTTTCTTGTTTCGCGGTTGCCTCTTCACGCGAGAGCACAACTATGCCAGAGCTCTGGAAGACTTTTCCCGTGCCCTGGAGCTCAAGCCGGACCTGCGACGCCTTCGCGACGGCGAGGTGGCCCGGCGGGTCGAGTCGGCGCTGCACATTTTTGCCTGGGAGACGTCGGTCGATCAAGACGATCCCGATAGCCACGTCCATCTAGCTCGCGCCCACGGCCTTTTTGGTCGCTACCCAGAGGCAATGCAGGCCATCGGCAATGCGCTCCGACTCAGGCCAAACCACGAGCCCGCCCACGAGCTGGCCGTCAAAGTGGGACTCGAAGGCGGGCTCTTCCCGGAAGCGATGCGCAGTTTACAGCAGCTGCTTCAAGCCCGGCCCAACGACCCGGAGCTCTATTACCTTCTCTCGCAGGCTCAGGACCGCACCGGCTCGACGGCCCTGGCCCTGCGAAGTATCGAGCGGGCCTGTCAGCTGGCCCCTCGCGAGCCGCGCTACCTGGTGGGCTGGGGGGACATTCTGCAGCGCCAGGGCCGCTTCGACATGGCCAGCGAGCGCTTTGAGGGCGCCCTTCGACTCAAACCAGACAACGCCGACGCTTTACTCGGGCTAGCCCGCTGCACCCGCGAGCTCTATCGTTACGATCTGGCCGTGGACTATTACCAGAAGGCGGTGGCGGCCTCGGGCTCCAACATCCAGCCCCAGGTTGAGCTGGCCAATCTCTTCTTGCAACTCGGCGACCCCAAACAAGCCATTGACACACTCAATATCGCTCTCTCTCGAGCCAGCGACGATGTCGAGGTCACTCTGGCACTGGCCCGCGCCTACCAGCAGATCAACGACCTGGGCAATGCCCTGCGGGCTTATTCTCGGGCCGTTCAGCTCGATCCACGCAATCCGGAGGGATTCTTTCAACTTGGACAGCTGCAGCTTCGGATGAACCAGTTCGAGCAGGCTGCTACCTCTTTCCGCTACGGCTGGGACATGGCCAAAACCGACCCGCGCTTTCCCCTGGCCCTGTCCTCTTGCATGCAGCGTGCTGGTCGGCTGGAGGAGGCCTCCCGTGTGCTGATCGAGGCCGGCCCGCTTTTCCCTCATCATTTCGAGCTGCAATCGCAACTCGGGTTCATGTACCTCCATCGCGGCTCCCTGGAGGATGCCGGGCGCGCTTTCACAGCCGCGCTGCGGGTCGGCTCGGACCGGGTTGAGGGGCATTTCGGCCTGGGCAAAGTTCTGCTGCTGCAGAATCGGCTGGATGAGGCCGGTGCCAGCTTTCAGACCGCCCTTCGAATCCAGCCCAAGCATCCCGACTCTCTGCTGGCCTTGAGCCAGTTGCATCGCGCCCGCTCGGAGTTCGACCTGGCGCAAGAGTATCTCGACCGGGTCACCGAGCTCTTTCCCAACTCGTTCCCGCTGCTCGAAGAGCTCGGTCACCTCTCACTTGCGCGGGGAAACCTGCGAGGAGCCGTGGCCATGGCTCAGCGTCTGCTTCAGAGCGGGGAAAGCCCGGCCCGTATTCTGAAGGCCTACCAGACTTGGGCGCGCGAGCTTGGTCAGCGCAAGGAGCTGGAAGCGCTGAAGGCGCTGGTGGGAGCCTTTACCACCAGGTTCCCTGCCACACCCGAAGCCCAGGAGCTGGCCGTGGTGGCCGCTGCAGCCGCCAGTGGCGCTCCGCCGAGACCTGCATCCCCGGTGACACTGGGTCCTCCCGACTCGGGCGAACCCGGCTCGCTTGGCCCCCCCGCGAGCGCCGAGGCCTGGGGTCCTCCCACGGAGGCTGCCGCAGCCCCAACTGGCGCGCCTCAGCCTGTTCCAGCTCAGTCAGCTCAACCTGCTCCAGCGATCGTCGGCGCGGTGACAGACAACGGGAGTGCCACGACTGCTGGCGCCTTTGGCTTCGAGGGTCAGGTGGAAGCGAGCGCCGCTCCTCCTGATAACGCACTGGCATTCGAGCCACCCCCTGAGAACACTTTCGAAGCCCTGCCTCCCACCGACACGGGCTTTGGTTTCGAGACCCCACCGGCTCAGGAGAGCGGCTTTGGTTTCGAAGTTGCCCCCTCGAATCAAGAGGGCGCCTTCGAGATCTCCGCCCCACCCGCTGAAGAGAGCGGCTTTGGCTTCGAAACCGCCCCGCCGGCTCAGGAGGGAGGCTTTGGCTTCGA
>BTUM01000138.1:0-12111 GCA_045863235.1 Candidatus Xenobia bacterium
CATGATCCGCTTCCGAGCAGGATCACGACGAAAGCCTGTTCCCTGATCCATCCGAGGGCGGATCATGATCCGCTTCCGAGCAGGATCACGACGAAAGCCTGTTCCCCCGAGAGCCGTGGGCGTCAGGGGGAGGAGCGGTCCGTCAGCCGGTTGAAGCTGGCGCGGTGATCATCAAGGCCGGGTTTCTCTCCTCGATTCTGCTCTACGGGGTGGTGGGCTGGCTCATCTCCAGCCAGGCCGCCGAGGCTTCCGGGCTGCCCGAGCAGACCCGTCACAGCTTGAGCCTGGCGCTGGGGGCCGTGTTCGTCTTCCAGGCCATGTTCGCCGCCCTCTTCTTGCCGCGCCTGATGCGCAATCGGAGCAACCTGGCCCTGGTGCAGATGGCCGTTTACGAGGCCGGCGCCCTGATGGGGCTGGTGCTCACTCTGCTCACGCACGATCCCATCTATACCGCCTACTTCGGCGTGCCCGCCTTCATCCTGATTCTGCTGACTCGCTAGAGACGCACGGCGGACGCGACGAAGCGCGCCCCCGTGCGCTCTGGGATCAGGCCTCCGGTACCGCCTCCACCGCCTGCTCGAGCAGGGTGCGCGGCACAGCGCCGGTCCGATTCTCCATCACCTGCAGGCGCGAGCGAACCGACAGGTCGGTCTCGATCCACCAGCTTCCGAAGAAGACGCGGCTCTGGTCGGGAGAGAGCCTCGGACCGAAGCGCATCTGTCCGTCGGGAGGCAACAGGGTCCTATCCTGGTGGGTGTCCAGGTCGCGCAGAAAGATGCCTCCGTGGCGGCAGTAAACGACCTGGCGGCCATCGGGCGAGAGGCTGAAGTCCTCGAACGCGCCCCGGGTCAGGTCCACCCCCTCGCCCGTGTCCGGGTCAAAGCGCAGCAATCCCTGGTCGGTCAGCAGCACCAGCCCCGTGGGCGAGCTCTCCAGGGGACCAGCCAGCGGGGCGGGGACCTCCACCCGCTGGGCCCGCCCGCCCGGCTTCTTCAGGCGAAACAGCTCCCCCTCGCTGGTATAGAACAGCTCGCCCGAGGAGCCAAGCAGGAAGTCGTCCATCTCATCGCGGGTCCAGACCGTGCCCAGCTGGCCGGGTCGCTTCTCGATCAGCATCGAATCCATGCGAAAGAGCGGTGTGGCCGCGGCCGACCAGCCGGGCGAGCGCTCGTCGGCGGTCTGGTAGGTCGAGAGAGGCTGCAAGGAGTCGAAGCGGTCGTGGGCCGGGGTCTCGCCCTGACGGTAGCTTCCCAGGTAGACATCCCCGATGGGATTGTAGGGGTGTTGCTGGCGGGTGACCAGGATCGGGTAGACTGTGGACATTCGTACCTCCGTTGGTTGGGATACGACCAGACTAGCTCGAAGGGGCAGCGCCCCTCTGTCTTGCAGGTTGCCGCAAAGTAGCCATTTTCTGAATTCTGTGTTGAATTTTTATGAACACGAGGGGGCAGGTGCGACTCCAGCGAATCGAGCTGAGCTGTGGCCAGACGAGGACTCACGCTTCCCCAACTGGTGATGACCGTGGCTCTCTCCGCGGTCATCCTGCTCTTCGTCCTCACCCAGGCCCATCATCACCAGCATCCCGGCTCCCACTCGGGCTCGCAGGCCCTGCTCTGCCTGGTGGGGCTGGTGCTCGTGGCCCTCTTTCTGGCCGGGAAGGCCGCGCTGGCAGTCAGCAGAACCCGGGACCTCGAGCGCCTGGCAGGTTCGCTGGGAGCGAGCTTTCAGGCCGATCCGCGCGAGTCTCCCCTCTCCCCCGACGCTCAGGAGCTGCAGCTTTTCCGACTGGGCATTCTTCCCCGGCTGGAGAACCTCTTGAGCCTGAGTGCCACCTCGGACCCTGTCGTGAGTTGTTTTGATTATAGCTACGTCCTGCGCAACGAGCTCGGTCCCAACCCGCGGACAGGGGCTCCCGTCGATAACCGCCTGGCCCAGACTGTGGTGGCGCTACGCTGGAGCGGCACTCGCTGGCCGTCCCTGAAGGTGGCAGGGAGAGCCTGGCTGGGAGAGCCGGCCGGGTCACAAAAGGAAATCTCCCTGGAGGACGCACCCGACTTCAGTCGGCACTATCGGGTTTTCGCCGAGGATCAGGAACGCGCGCGCGAGGCCCTGTCGGCCGAGGCGCGGACCTTGCTCGAGCAGACCCCGGGCCTCACTGTCGAGGCGGGCGGAGACAGTTTGATCGTCTATCGGCCCTTCAAGCTCTGTCCCCCCGGCGAGGTCTCCGAGCTCATCCGCCTGGCAGAGCGCGTTGCGGCTGCTATGAAAGCCTGAGCCTCAGTCTTCGAAGGACGGCTCTGGGCGCGCTTCAATGGCGGCGATGTCGGCCAGGTCCTGGGGTCGCCCGACGGCCCGCTTGTTGCGCAGGAGGTCTTCACGGGCGATCAATGGGATGCTCAAGCCCGGCTCGATTTGAAAGCGTTTGGCGCGGCCATAGCAGGGGTCAAACTCCAGGCCCTTCAGCTCGGTCAGAAGGTCGACTCGATTGGGCTCGTAACCCAGCTGGATGATGGTATCAGGGCTCGCAAAATCTTGCACCGTCAGCCCCAGGTTTCCAAAGCCAAACTCCTGCAGGGCGCTGATGATTCGCTGACCGTTGCTGGGGGAGGCTCGAACCCAGATGTCGAGGTCCTTAGTATAGCGCGGCATCGCATAGACCGAGGTGGCGTAACCGCCGACCACCAGAAACTCGACCCCGTGCCTGTCCAGGCAGTCGAGCAGGTCGGCGAAGTCACGCCCCAGCTTCATCCGAAAGACGGCCCACTCTGACGACTTTCTTGACCATCGGCTGATCGGGATCGCCGGTCCAGCTGGGAAACATCCGCCGCAGCTGCTCCACTTCCGCGAACGCCTCGGCCGGACTCAAGAGTTGGGGGGGCTCTTGGAGCTCGGAGAGGCGACTGACCCGGGCCACGCGGGCGATTTGCCGTTCCACCCTGGATTCTTTCGACTCCTCGAGTGTCATCCCTGGGATTGAGGGCTCAGAAAGCCCTCCGCCCGAAGCCGGCTCACAAGCTCGGGCGGCTCGTCCTCGAGCCACTGGATGCAGCACTCCGGGTTGACCGCAAGGCCCACCTCGGCCAGCTCGAGCATCTCGGGGGCGATCCAGACAACCAGACACTCTTGGAGGCCCAGGTTAGGCAGGAAATCCACCCAGGTATCCCAGGGCGGGACGTTGTCGTCATCGAAGAACCCGTCCGTGCTGACCCTGGCGGCACCATCGAACAGGTTCTGATCCGGGAAGTAGAGCAACAACCTTCCCCCCTCCAGCCCCGAGGCGGGCGGCACATCTCGTCGCAAAGCGATGTGGCGGTTGGAAGCGACATTTCGTACGGTCTCGGCGCGATCACCGCACAGCAGGCCGGGCCGCAACCTGGGCCACCAGTACTGAGCTGCGGGGCGCCCGCTGCACCAGGCGATGGTCTCGCCCAGCCGCTTTCGGAAAGTCTCCCAGTCAAGCCCCATAGGCCCGCGCCAACAACACCATGGGATGCTCGGCCTCCACGCGTGAACCGCGCAGTTTCAGCCCCTGGCGGATCTGCAGCAGGCAGCCCGGGTTGGCCACCCCCACCACCTCGGCCCCGGTGGACTCGATGGCATCGAGCTTGTCGCCCAGCAGCTCGTCGGCCGTGGTCGGGTGGGTCAGATTGTAGACCCCGGCGCTGCCGCAGCAGCGGTCGGCCCGGGGCAGCTCGACGAACTCGGCCGCCAGGCCGCGCATGATCTCGCGGGGAGGGGTCACCACCCCCTGGCCGTGGGCCAGGTGGCAGGCGTCGTGATAGGTGAAGCGTCCCGGCAAGGCTCGCGCAGGCCGCTGCCATCCCAGCTCGACGAGCAGCTCGTGCACGTCGCGCACCTTCAGTCCCTCGCAATGGTGCTTCATCGAGGCCCCGCACCCGGCCGAGTTGACGGCCACCAGCTCGCAGCCCCGGAAGGCCTTTCCCAGGCGAGCGGCCAGCTTGCGGGCCGTGGGCAGCTGGCCGGCGTGGGCGTGCAGGGCTCCGCAGCAGCCCTGCGAGGGGGGCACCACCACCGTGCAGCCGTTGCGCCGCAAGACCTCGACCGTGGCCCGGTTCTCCTCCACGAAGAGCACGTCCATCACGCAGCCGAGCAGCATGCCCACCTTCACTCGCTCCGGACCGTAAGCAGGATGCTCGCCCGCCAGAGTGTCATACGAGCTCTGAAAGGGCATCGGCGGCAGCATGCCCTCGGCTTTCGCCAGGCGCAGGGCCCGCAACAGGCCGCTGGAGCGAACTGCCCACGCCAGGCCGCTCTTCTGGTAGAGCCACAGCAAGCGGGCCAGCACCCGCAGCCGTCCCGGTCCTTCGAACAGCTGGAAGGGGAGCTTCTGCCACCAGACCAGGCGACGGCGGGCCAGCTGATCGCGCCCGGCCTCGAGCAGCGAGCCATAATCCACCCCGGCCGGGCAGGCCGTGGTGCAGGCCAGGCAGCCCAGGCAGAAGTCGAGCTCTTGCGCGAGCACGCTCGAATCGATCCCCATGTCGCCTTCCGAGACCGCCCGCATCAAAGCGATGCGACCTCGCGGCGAGGAGCGCTCGCGGCCGGTGAGCTGGTAGGTGGGGCAGGCGGGCAGGCACATGCCGCAGCGCATGCAGTTGAGCAGCTCGTCGGGCGGGGGAGCATCTTGCGGCTGCCAGTTGCCCTCCGGGCGCAGGTTCATCGCACCGCCTCGCAGCGAGGGCGCGAGCTGAACATCTTGCCCGGGTTGAGCACCTGGCGCGGGTCCATCGACTCGCGAAAGCGGCGCATGGTCTCCAGGCCGTGCGGGCCCACCAGGCCCTCCATGAAGTCTTTCTTGAGCAGCCCCACCCCGTGCTCGCCCGTGATCGAGCCCCCCAGCTCCACGGCTTTCTCCACGATGCGCCGGAAGGCGCGGTGCATGCGCTCCACCTCGTCCTGGTTGCGCTCGTCCATCAGGATAGTGGGGTGCAGATTGCCGTCGCCGGCGTGCCCGAACGTGCCGATCATGAGGTCTTCCTCGCGGGCCACCCGCTGCACGAACTCCACCATCTCCACCAGCCGGCTGCGCGGCACGCTGACGTCTTCGAGCACCGTGGTGGGGCGCAGGCGCGCCAGCGAGGGGAAGGCCAGACGGCGGGCCGAGGCCAGCTGCAGGGCCTCGGCCGGGGTGGCCGCCACCTGCACCGAGCGGGCCCCGTGCTTGCGTGCCAGCTCGGCCATCTGCGCGCCTTCCTCCTCCACCACCGCCGGGTGGCCATCGGACTCCATCAGCAGCACCGCCTCGGCGTCGGTGGGCAGCCCGATGCTGGCCGCCTGCTCGACGCAGCGCAGGGTGACCTGGTCGAGGAACTCCAGCGTGGCCGGGATGATGCGGGCGGCGATGATGGCGGCCACGGTCTCGGCCGCCCCGGCCATGCGGTCATAGACCGCCAGCATGGTCTTCCTGGCTCTGGGCCTGGGCAGCAGGCGCACCAGGATCTTGGTGAACACCCCCAGCGTGCCCTCCGAGCCCACGAACAGCTGGCGCAGGTTGTAGCCGGCTACGTCCTTGGCGTTCTTGCCCCCGGTCCACATGACCTCACCGGTGGGCAGCACGACCTCCAGGCCCATCACGTAGTCGCGGGTGACCCCGTACTTGAGCCCCCGCAGTCCGCCAGCGTTCTCGGCCACGTTACCGCCCAGCGTGCACACCTTCATGCTGCCCGGGTCGGGCGGGTAGAAAAGATCCACCGCTTCGACGGCGGCGTGCAGGTTGGCGGTGATCACGCCCGGCTCGACAGTGGCGGTAAGGTTCTCCTGGTCGATCTCGAGCACGCGGTTCATGGGCAGGGTGCACAGCACGACGCAATCGTCCACCGGCACCGCTCCCCCTGACAGGCCCGTGCCCGAGCCGCGGGGCACGACCTTGAAGCCCACCTCGTTGGCCAGGCGCAGCACTGCGGCCACGTGCTCGGTGCTGTGGGCCATCACCACGGCCTTGGGCTCGTGTCGCATCAGGGCGGTGCCGTCGTAGGCGTAGGCCAGGCATTCGTCGCGCTCGGTGATCAGGTTGGGGGGTCCCACCAGCTCGCGCAGGCGGTCGGTAACGGAGGAAGTGAGCACGGGCCCAGGCTTCGCTACCGGGAGGATTCTCCTCTCGGGTTGACCGGAGGGTGTTTGCGCGGTAAATCAAGACCATGGCCCAGACCATCGAAGGCGGAGGAAGCTCCAGCGCACCCACCCGGTCGACCGCTGCCAGGACCAGGTCCTCCCCGGCCCCGTCGACGGGCTCATCCACTCCATCGGGTTCTTCCAGCCCGACCGAGCGGCTGACCGAGGGTGTCAAGAAGCTGAACGAGCCGGCCTCGCGTCGTTTCACCGACCCGGAGACCAGGGTCGAGCCGGTGCCGCTGACCTCTCATGGCGAGCCTCCCGAGATCGGTGCGACCGGAGTACTGAATGATACCGTGAAGATCGATACGGCTCCCCCACCCGTGGCCGAGCTGGATCCGGAGCAACAGAAGCTGCGCGAGGAGCTGGCTGCCAAGCTCGACAGCGACCCCGAGTTCCAGAAGCTGGCCGCGACCGACTCCGAGGCTGCGCTCGAGTTCTTGTTCGGCGAGGGGAATGAGAATGTCGACCTGAGTGCTCTGGGCACGGATGCGCGAACCCGGATGGAGTTCGTGCTCGACTATACCTCCAGCGACCCCGAGAAGCCGGTTCACTTTGCCAAGGACTTCAATGACTCCGGATTCCACGAGGGTTTCCAGGATAGCCCCATCTGGGGGGCAGCCTCGGGAAACCAGGTCGGGCACTTTCTGACCGCGGTGGACATCGGGATGGAGCACACTGGCGCCTACCCCAAACCGCTGGAGCTGGCGGCGGCCATCGGCCACGAGAAGTGGGGAGATGACCGGGGGGCCAATCCGGAGGTCTTCCAGGGATTGGCCGGCCTGAATCCCAAAGACCAGATGCTGTTCCAGTTGGGAGTGGGCGCCGTGCGCGATCCGGAGCGGACTCCGGCTGAGAAGTATGCCGCCGTGGCGGCCACGAGCCAGGCCATCCTGCCCGACTTGCCCGGCGAGCATTGGACTCCCAACGGCTGGGACCAGTTCTGGCGCCGGGGGAACAGTCAGCAAGACCTGCGCTTGACGACCTACGGGGTGGCCCTGGGCGAGATGATCAACGCCGGCGAGATCAAGACGACCGATGAGGTGGCCGCCTTCTTGCAGCAGAACCTCTCCTCCCAGGCCGAGCTGACCCCCTAGCCTTGGACCGGCTGCGCCAGGCTCAAAGGGCCCTCGAGGACCGCAGCACCTTTGCCGCCAATGAGGAGCTGGAGGTGGAGGTGGTCGAGCAGGGCCGCTCAGCCGTTTCCGAGCAGCTTCAACGCATCGCCGTGCTGTGGGATCAGGGCCGCCTGAGCCAGGATGCGCTCGGCGAACTGGCCGCGGAGGTTCTGGTCTACCTGAGCGAGCAGCGGGAGCAGTTCCTGGCCTGGCGCGCGGTGGGGGCGCCCGGCCGGGAGACCGACCTGGTGCTGGCCGGTCTGTCCCTGATGGAGGAGGCCGCTCTGGCTCTCGGGATGCATTCGTGGGAGGAGCTGAGAGCAGTGGTGGAGAGCGGGGAAGAGCAGTTTCGAAGGGCCCGGGCGGCTCTTGTCTAATCGGAGCACGGCCCCTTTGGCAAGGTGCCAGTGCCGCCTGCCTCGAACCTCTCTCGATGAGCCGGAGGATGTTCATCTGGGGGGTGGTGCTGTTCTCGTCGGGCCTGGCCATCTCGGCCAACTTTGGTTACGCGCGCGGCTACCTGGGCGTCATCGGTCTGATGTTGCTCATCGGATTCTGGCCCGAGGCTTTCCATCACGGTTACGGATGGGGCTGCTACGCTCCGGTCCTGGGGTTGCTTCTGGTTTCACAGTCGCTGGTGCCCCGGTTCCTGGAGGTCAGGGCGGAGGGGAAGGCCCGGATCTGTCAGGAGAATCTGGTGACTCTGGCTGACGCCCTTCGAGCGCAGGCCGCCAAACATGAGGGACGGTATCCCCTCAAGCTCGAGCAACTGGTTCCTCATCCCCTGGAGAAGTTGCCGGTCTGTCCCCTGGAAGGTCCGGGCTACCAAGAGCTCTCGGTCATGACCGAGCATGGCTTCGTCCTGTGCTGCTCCGGAGAGCGGCACCGGCTGCCCGAGCTGGAGCGATTTCCGGTGGTGATGAGCAGGTTCCGCCCCTCGCCGTAGCGCTCGAGGAACTTGAGCCGGGCACGGCCACGTGAGCAATGAACAAACTCGAGAAGTTGATTGTCAAAGGTCTGGAGGCGCTCGAGAGCAGGGACTACCCGGTAGCAGCCCGAGCTGGACGGGAGTTGATCGAGCTCCGCCACAGCTATGGATTCGAGATCCTGGCCCGGTGTCACAGCGACCAGGGGCAGACCGACGAGGCACTTCGGGTGCTGGATGAAGGTCTGCTCAGGGTTCCGGGCCACTGGCGACTCCTCGAGTTGAAAGCGACCGCCCTGTCGGACGGCGAGCGCTGGGAGGAAGCATTGCCATTCTATCGGGCCGCTCTCGAGGCTGACAACGCTCGCCCCGAGAGCGTGAGATACAACCTCGGTCTTACCCTCCAGAGGATGGGACGCGCGGAAGAGGCCATCGAGCAATTCCGCCAGGCCGAGGAGGTCAGCGAGGCCTGCTCCGACCTGTGGGTGCTCATCAGGACCAGACAGATCGAAGCGGTTGCTCCGGCCGAGGCGCTGGCGCTGGCGGAGCGCACCGTGGCGGAGATGGAGTCCTCGGGGATGCTGGAGGGTCTGGGCCGGGTCAAGCGGAGTCTGGGCGGTGCCCTGGTGTCCATGGGGCAGCGCGAGAAGGCTCTGGAGCTGGCGCACAAAATGCTAAACCTCTGGGACGAGGATGCCTTCTGGATCCTCCGCGAGGCAGAAGATCGACGTAGCGACAAGACCAGCTCCTATCGGGCCCTGTTTGAGGGGGTCTTCTACGACGGGCGGCCCTTCTATCGGACCTACAAGCTGGTGGCCGAGTCGCCGGACGACCTCCTGGAGGTGGCCCGTTCGGTCGAAAATCACGAATTGCGCGACAGCCTCAGGCTGGTGGAGATCCTCGAAGCGACCGAGACCGCGACCGGGCCCGGGTTGCCGCTCGGGGTGTACTGGCGCTCACCGTACTTCACCTCGAGCGCGTGACCTTGAGCCAAGCGGGACCACGAAGGGCCCCACCTTCGCGTGTCCCGAAGCTGTCCCAATGCGCACTTGAGCGTCAGCGCTCTCGCAGCGGTTGCTCGAGGAGCTCGGCCAGCGCCTTCTCCTGCTCGGCCAGGGTCTCGCCCTCCAGCACGATGCGCCAGCCGCGCTCGGTCTGTTGCACCGATTTCTGCAGCGCATAAGGGGTCAGAAGGCCGCGCTCGGAGGGCTTGATGAGGAAGATGACCGCTCCCTCGAAGGACTGGTAGCGCTCCAGGGTCTCGGGAGAAGAGAGGGGGGTGGCGGCATGGATGGCGCGCATGGGGCCGAGCGCGGCCACGCGCTGCTGAAAGCCCCCTCGCTGGATCTCGTCGCTGTTGGCGATCAGCAGCACCCGCCGCAAGACCACGATGGGGTCGCGACCTGCTTCGGGGAAGGTGGCCGTGAACGCGGCCGTGGCCCGGGCTGCGAAGGCCTCGTCCAGGGGCTTGCGCTGCTCGAGATAGGGGAGCAAGAGCGGCAAGAGAGCCCTGGCAAAGCCGTCGATGACGGGGTCGTTGTACCACTGTTCGGGGCCCGCCTGGCCGAACCAGCCGTTGCCCAGGGCGGTGGCCAGCCCCTCATTGAGCTGATCGTAGACGTCGCCAGGAAAGGCATTGCGAAGGGAGACTGCGGTCTGGGCCGAGCGATTGCTCCAGAGCGCGTGGCAGAGCTCGTGCACGATCACGCCGGCCGAGCCGAGCACCGGCGCGCCCTGGGGGGCCTCCACCACCGACAGATAGCCGTCCGAGTGGCCAAAGGCCTCGATGCGCTCGCCCTCCTTGCGAGGAATGGGGGTGAGCGCCACCACGAAGGCGTCCTCCTCTGGCCACTGGCTCTGGTAGAGGACGGCGATGGTGGCCAGGCACTCGGCAGCCCGCCGCTCGGCCAGTACCTGGCGCAGCTCGCTCAGCTGCTGCTCGAGACCGGCCGAGCAGGGCTCAAAGATCAGCCTCTCATAGAGCGGGGCGTAATGGCGCATGGCGTCAGCGAGGCGGGCGTGGTGCTCGGTGCTCAGCAGGGGGCGGGTCCTGCTCAGGAAGTCTTCCACGTCCCGGGCCTGCAGGCTGATCCCTTCCAGGACGTCCGACAGAGTGCGCTGTTTCTCGCCATCGCCTGGAAGGCGAAGCGTGTTCCAGGCTTCGTCTTGCAGCAGCCGCGCAAAGTCTTCGAGCAGGGCCTGGTCCTCTTTCGTGGGAGGCCTCAGCTCGCGGAAGACCCGGGCCAGTTGCCTGCTGTGGTGGGCCTCACCGCGCAGCGATTCGAGCAGGTAGAGGGTGCCGTGCACCGGGGTGGCCTCCACCCGGATCTCCCAGGCCCGGACGGGATGCATGAGCAGGACCAGGAGCAGACACCAGCGCATGGGGGGCGGCTTCGCCGCCAGGTTGGGGATTCACTGCCCTGCCGACTGCGAGCTGGCCTTGCGAACCCGAAGTTGTGATCCCTCCTACCGGGATCCGGTTTCGAGCACGCCTGCCCGAGGAGTTCAACCTCGTCCCGTGGTGGCCCGGGCTCGTGCTTTCGGCGGTATCGTCTCTTGGTTCGATTTGACCTGGATCTGGAAGTGGCCCTTGCGGCTGAACAGGTCGAGCACGACGGCCAAGTAGAGCCAGCCCTCTGCCGTCCAGATATGAGTCAGGTCACCAACCCCGGCCTGGGCTCGAAAGCGCTTTCCGAATCTGAACCGGCGGTATCGTCTCTTTGTTCGATCTGACCTGGAACCCGGCTTTGGAAGTGGCCGTCAACCCGGCCTGGGCTCGAATGTGCTTTCGGAATTTGAACCGGCGGTATCGTCTCTTTGTTCGATCCGCCCTGAGCCCGGCTCTAGAAGTGGCCGTCAACCCGGCCTGGGCTCGGAAGTGCTTTCGGAATTTGAACCGGCGGTGTGGCCGCGGGACGCTCCTGTCGAAAGCCGCTTTCTCAGCCGAGGCATTTACCCCGGTTTGCGCACCTTGACCCGCACGCCGCCCAGCGTGACCGAGGCTTCCTCCACGGCGATCTGGACCGAGGGAGCCTGACTCAGGCGAGCCAGTCCGTCCCGGCGCACCGTCTCCAGGTCGGCTCGGGCCGTGTCGACTGCCTGCTTGAGAGGCCTGAGAGCCTCCTGGAGCTGGTTGCGCTCGGTGCGCAGAGCCTTGACCGCGGCGTGGTCGACCTGGAGCGGCAGAGCGACGTGGCGCATCAGCTTGAGATAGCCGAGCCACAGGCCGATACCCAGTAAGGCTCCCCCTCCGCCGCTCAGGCCCAGGTGGGGAGCGGCCAGAATGCCGCCGAGTGCGCCGGCGCAGAAGGTCAGGGGAGACAGGCGAACGTGGATCTGGCGCTTTTCGTTCCAAAGGCTGGAGCGCATCTGGTCCATGTTGGTGAAGGAGGTGCGCTTGAGGAAGGGCATGCCGAGCAGGCGCTCGGTGTCCTGGAGTCGAGCCTGATACGAGTCGTGCTGCGACTCGACGCGCTGCAGCCGGGCCTCGGCCTCGGTCAACTCGGGGCTGATGGCCTGGCCTTTGAACAGCACGTCACCGACGCTGGTGGCCGCCACGGGGAGAATGGTCATCGCGGTCAGCATACCTCTTGCTCCTGAAGGAAATCTGACAGGGTGTTGCTGACTACTGGGCAACACCCCGGGGTATGCACGCGTCCTGGCTCCCAGACTGGCATCCCAGGCAGACCTGACAACGCGTCGGGGGCTACACAATAGATACTCAATAGATTGCGGTGGGGGTCTTGTTGGGTGCAGACGCTTGATCAAACTGACGCGAGCTGGTGCAAAGGCGCGTGGAGACCATTGAAGACTCTTTCGGGAGGTTGTTCACGAGGGCACCCGTCTTGGTCACTCCGACGCGCTGGTTGTGGGTCAGGTCCCCGGGCCTGCGCCGGCAAGTCGGGTGCGCATGCGCGCCCCACTCGGTGGCGCAAC
>BTUM01000139.1:0-11832 GCA_045863235.1 Candidatus Xenobia bacterium
CCGGCTTGGTATCGTAGTCATCACAGCCTGCCTCCATTGCTTTCTCGCGATCCCCCGACATGGCGTGGGCCGTCAGCGCGATGACGGGCATGGCGGCCGTGAGCGGGTTGGCTTTCAGCCGGCGGGTGGCCTCCCAGCCGTCGATCTCGGGCAGGCTCATGTCCATCAGCACCAGGTCCGGCTTCTCGGCTTCGGCCTTCTCCAGCGCCTGGCGGCCGTCTTCCGCCAGGATCACCTCGTAGCCCTTGCGCTGCAAGCGCCGGCTCAGCATGTCACGATTGTTCTCGTTGTCTTCGACCAGGAGGATTCGGGCCATCTGGCCAGCCTTCGGCCCGGGGCGGACCGTTCCCTATCCTACTTGTGGCCCTTCTGGTAGATGGGCTCGATCTGGGTGGGACCCGTGGGCAGATAGGCCGGCACGGTGATGGAGTAGTTGTTGCCGTCCGAGCTCACCTGACCGGTCGTCTTCTTAGCCTGGGGCGAGGCTTCCACCACGTAGTGGAACTGGCCGCCTCGAGGATTGAGATAGGAAGGGCTGAGCATCGGCTCCACCAGTGCGCCACGTTCTTGAAGACGTACTTGCGTGCTTCATCATCGACCGGGAACTTGAGCACGACCTTGCCGGACATTTTGCCCTTCCACGAGTCCACCATCTCGGTCACCTGCGGGTTCTTGCCTTCCCCACCGGTGGAGCGGTCGAGCTGGTGCACGTCTCCCCAACCGATTTTCTTGGCGAAATCCCGCATACCCTGGCCCAGCGTCAAGAACTGATACCAGTTGGCCTCGTAGTCGGGGTTGGAGTTGATCAAGGTCACGTCCCACCATGGCGCGGTCAGATCGAAACTGACCAGCTTCTCCACGATCAGCGCGTCGAGAAAGTAGCGCTTGTCTCGGGCTTGCGGTCGGCTTGAGGCCAGGCCGGAGCCAGGCTGACGCCGGCCCAACAGGCCGAAGCGATGAGAAACGTTCTTCGATGCATGAGAGCCCTCCCTGAAATGGCCGACTCCTTGGCCGGAAAGACCGGCACTCCTTCGCCGGAAGGTAACAAGTCGTCAATCGCGGTCTTGATCCTCAGCGATTACTCTCCCCTTGATGCAGTTGTCCGCCTCGCGAGCCCAGGATGGGCGCCAGCCAATCTCCGTGGATCTCAGCTACCCCGTGCCGGTGACCGAGCGGGTCAAGCTGGGCGGCACGCCGCGCGATTACTTCGACAACGACCCCCGCCCCGGCGTGGGGGAGGCCAGCTGTGACAACGGCGCCTGCGCCAACCTGCCCCAGGAGCTGTGGAAGACTCTTCCCCGCACCACGCCCGAAGGCCAGCCCCTCATGCGCACGGTCAACCAGCACCTGGAGGGCCGTCCGGCCAGTCCGCTCTGGAGCTTTGTCGGCTACGGAGCCGCAGCCGGCCTGGCCGGCGCAGTGGTGGGCGGCTTGCTGGGAGGGCTCCTGGCCGGCCAGCCCGTGCTGGGGGCGGCGGCCGGAGCGGCGGCGGTGGGCATCCCGGTGGGAGGCTTGATGGCCCAGCGGGCCAGCCAGGATCGGGTTGCCCTCGAGTGGCGCCCCCACGCCATCGTGACCGAGCAGATGACCGGCTACCGCGAGAGCGTCACTCCCGGCCAATTCAACGGCCAGAGCGGTTACTATCACCGCTTCGAGCCCGTTATCTCCCGCCAGATCGTGGGAACCTACCAGACCCCGCACATCGTGCACTATACCATCAAGGAGAAAGGCGGCTGAAACGCCTGCCCCGAGCCTGCGTCGTGAACGTAGCCGCACCCCCCAACCTGCCTCCCCTCCCGACCGTGCCCAACAACGGGCGCGGCCGCGTCGTGGCCGACATCGACCACCAGGCACCGGTGCTGGTGCAGAGCAAGCTGGGCGAGGTTCCCCACAACTACCACTCCTACTCCTCCTACGTCGACAAGCACTACACCAGCTGCGAGCAGGGTCAATGCCAGAGCGGGGGACGCGAGATCTGGGGGGCTTTGCCTCGCCTGGACGCCAGCGGTCAGCCCCAGTTCACCACTGTGACCAAGCACATCGACGCCCAGCCCGCCTCGGTGCTGCTCGGGACGGCGAAGTGGGGAGCTCTGGGCGCCCTGGCCGGGGCCGGAGCCGGCACGCTGGTGGGTCTGTTCACCGGTTTTCCGCTGGGGATCTGCGCCGCGGCCGGAGCCGGGGCCGCCGCTTTCGCGGCCGGGGCGGTGGGAGGCTACCAGGCCAGCCGCGATCGCATCCGGCTCGAGTGGCAGGAAAAACCCGTGGAGGACCTGACCCTGGCCGGCTATTACCACACGGTCAGCGAGGAAACCCGGCAGGAGTGCCATTACGAGTACTGGGGCGGTCAGTCCCACTACGTCTGCCGCACGGTGCACGACGGGTGGAACCACCGTTTCCGCTCCGACGTGCAGGGGACGACCCTGGCGACTTACTTCGAGCCGGTGGTGGTGCACTACCAGGCCTCATAGCTCTCGCACTGGCTTTCAGACTTGTTTGGGGCAGAGCCGGTAGGCTCAGGTCATGGTTCTACCTGGCGGAGGCGGACCCGATCTGCGTACCGAGCCCTACCGCGGCAAGCTCGTGCCGGGGGAGCGGGTGGAGATTTCCAGGGGTGCATTCACCGACTCCTCAGTCGAGTCGATGGAAGGCGGTCAGGGCCGGCTGGTCAACCTGCGCGGTCGCGAGCCGGTCGACAGCCTGGCGCCTCCGGTCGATCTCCCGCTCAAGAGCTTTCTTTCGGACCCCAAAGCTCTGGTCTTGCAAACCGAGCAACTCCAGACGCGCGCGGCCGACGTCAGCGATCCGATCAGCTCGCGGGTGGCCTTCGAGCTGCTGGCGGGCTCTCATAACAAGTTCACCTGGGAGGGGCGCGCCGAGGTGCGCGGGCTGATTCCCCTGTCCATCCATCAGTTGTGCGAGACCGCGGACCACATGAATCTGCAGACCGATCCGACGAAGATCGAGCTCGAGCCGGCCCTGGCCGCCCTGGCTGACGGACCCGTGACCCCGGCCGCCCTGGACGCGGTGCTGCGCATGGCGCGCGAGATGAAGTTCCCGGAGCTCAAGGAGCGTTGCCAGAGGCAGCTCGAGGGCTGGCAAAAGGCCGGTCTCTTCGTCGTGGAGGGCGGCACCGACCTGAGCAAGCCGGGCCTCGTGATCGGCAACAAGTTGCTCCTCACGCCGCTGCCCGAGGCCACCCAGGAGGTGCTGGCCGGCATCCCGACCCGAGACTGGGTCTATGCTCGGCCCTTCGACCCCGCCCCGGGCCTCGACCGCCTCGAGCAGCTCGCGCGCGACAACCCCAAGCTGGCACAGTCCATCGTGGGCGACATGATGAGTCGCGACCTGGAACATGACACTCACCAGAAGCTGGTCCAGCTCATGGCGCGGGCGGTGCAGAGCGAGCCGCTCAAGAAGCTCCTGGAGCCCCACCTCGACCGCCTGGTCGACTTCGCCGACCGTGCCGAAGCCCACGGGCTGATCCATCGTCGCTGGGGCTCTGGCGAGTGGCAGACGGCCCACTACGACTATCTTTCCCAGCTATTCCCTCAAACGGTGGACGAGCAGCTTCCCGCGCGCCTGTGTCCGATGGTACTGGCGATCGTGCAGCCTCTGCAGAACGCGGGCACACTCCTCGCCCGCCTGTGGAAGGATCACCCCGAGCTCGTGCAGCCGACCCTGGATGCTCTCACGCAGCAGCACCCCTCCGTGGCGATGAACGAGCCGGCTCTCAAGCTGCTCCAGGAGGCCGCCAACGAGCACGGCTGGCGGCCCAACGAGCGCGAGACGGCCTGGCTGGCGAGTCGGGTGTATCAGCCCCAATGGCGGGATGACTCGCTGTTCCACTGGGCCGGGGCGCGGGCCAACGAGTTCTCCGTCGCCCTCGACATCCTGAGCAAGACGGGCGCGGGCGAGGGCGTCCGGTTGCCGGACAAGCAGGGCCAGTGGGTAGACGTCGGCACGTACGCGCTCAACCGGCTGCTCGACGACCCCGACTTCGTTGAGCCCGAGGCCGTGGCCAGGCGTCTGTTCGAGGCCACCGATCCCAAAGTGCAGAGCGTCTACAGCTTCTGCAAGCCCGAGACGCATGTGGAGAATGTCTTTGCAGAGGTCAAGCACGGGCTGGAGAACCCGCGTAACCAGGTCTCGGTTCATGATCGGGTCATTACCGGCCTGGGTTTCCTGGCCCACGCGGCCAGGACTGATGAGGCGCTGGCCGATCGCGTGGCCAACCTGCTGCGGGACACTCAGAATATCTACCTGTCGGGAATGAACGAGGTTCTCGACCCGTTCCGCATCCGGTTCGGCCTGGCTGATCTCGAGGCCGGTCGGTTGGGCAACGCGACTCCCGAGGCCGCGGTCACGCGCCTGCTGCGCCAGTGCGAGCAGAACGAGTTGCCCGACGCAATGATTGAGCGCGCCTTATTCGCCTGGGAGAAGGTGCAGCGCACCCACTATCAGGGCCAGTGGCCGGCCCGCGCTCCCGAGGTCGGCCTGCCCCCGCGCCTGGCGCTCCAGGCTCTGGAGCGCGTGCGCGGCCAGTATCCGGAAGAGGCTCAGGCCGGGGCCTGGACTCGACTGGAGTCGATGCTGAACCACCTCCATCAAGACGCCGATCCGGCTCACCGCCTCCAGACGGCTTTCGAGATGATGGACGCCCAGCAGGCCTACCTGTCGCCGGGCTCCACGTCGGTGCGGGTGCAGGACGACAACGTCCAGGTGGGAGGCGTCAACGTCCGCGTTCGCAAGCGAAACTGAGTCTTCTTGAGGCTCCTGGTGACAAATCCTTGCGCGAGCGGGGCCAAGAGTGTTTCGGCCACCCCAGCTTTGAGGAGGTCTGAAAGCGTTCATCCCAGAAATTTCGGATGACTTCTGCTTTCTGGGGGGGAATCATGAGTTTTGAACGCCAGGTGGTGTGTCCTCATTGCAAGACCAACAATCTGGACACGGTGACCTCCGCGCCCTACATTCGCGGCTTCCTTCTGGCTTACACCTATGGAACCAAGCGCTTCGTGGGCTGCAATTCGTGCGTGAAGAAGCAACTTTTGGGCGAGGCCGGCCTGAGCGCGCTCATCGGGTGGTTCAGTATCACGTCGGTGCTCGTCAATCCGATGTGCATCCTCTGGAACGGTTTGCGGGCGCCCTTTCTTAGCCGGAATCCGGCTGCGGTCGAGAAGCTCTTCCGAGAGTTGGGAGTCAGCCCTGTCGAGGTCGACATCCCCAAAGTGGCGGCCGCTCTGGCAGCGTCGATGATCGCCGCCGATGGCAAGATCGAGCAGTCCGAGGTACAGATGGCAGTCGGCGTGGGTCAACGGATCGTGGAGGGTTTCTCCCCCGAATATCTGATCCACTGTGTGAAGAATCACAGCACTCTGCCAAGCGCTGCTCACATGGCGGGGATGCTGGGCAGCGCGCTGAGCGTGGAAGGTAAACAAGTCGTTCTGAGGTTCATGCTGGCGATCGCCGCCTCAGACGGCGAGATCGACCCCTCTGAGGTGCGCCTGCTCGAGGATGTGGCTCGGGCCTTCGGACAGCCCGTCCCCGCCCTCGAGCCGGCGCAATAGCAGGTCGGCTCTCGATCCGGAAACGACGCGCCACGCTCACACTAGACCGCCGGGTCCGGGAGGACGCTGCTGCTCTCACCTCCGCCTTAAGCGCCGCCAGAGCTCCAGGCCGGTGGCTCCGCCGCGCTCAAAGTTCCTGCAACCCCTTACCCCGGCGTAGGATTTGCCGCTCGCAAAGAGAAACCGGCGCGCCATGAGCACTTCCACCTTCGTTCTTCCCGACATCGCCACCATGAGCCTCGAGCAGAAAGTGGCCCAGCTGATCCACGTCGACGTGCCCGGGCTCGCGCTTGACCCGGAGACCTTCGCCCACCTCGACGAGCACGATTTCCACGGCGTCATCTTGTTTGCCCACAACGTGCGCGACCGCGAGCAGGTGGTGAAGCTGGTGGACGAGATCCACGACGCCCTGGCCATCGTGCCCTTTGTCTCCATCGACCAGGAGGGCGGGCTGGTGGATCGGGTGCGCTTTCCGGAGATGTCCCTCTCGCCCGGCCTGATGGCGCTGGGCGCCACCGACGACCCGGTCCGGGTGGAGGCAGCCCACCGCATCATGGGCCGCGAGCTCGCTGACCTGGGGGTGCACATCGACTTTGCGCCCTGTCTGGACGTGAACGTCAATCCCCACAACCCCATCATCGGAGCCCGCTCGCTGGGCGAGAACCCCGAGCGGGTGGGCGAGCTGGGCCGAGCCGCCATCCGAGGGCTGCGCCAGGGCGGCGTGGCCGCCTGCGCCAAGCACTTCCCCGGTCACGGCGACACCTCGATGGACTCGCACATGGCCCTGCCCACCGTGGCCCACCCCCGCGAGCGCCTCGAGCAGGTCGAGCTGGCCCCTTTTCGAGCAGCTGTGGCCGAGAATGTGGAAGCCATGATGACCGCCCACATCGTCTTCCCGGCCTACGACAGCCTGCCCGCTACCCTCTCCAAGACCATCCTGACCGATCTGCTGCGTCGGGACATGGGCTACCAGGGGGTGATCGTCACCGATTCGCTTTCCATGAAGGCCATCGCCGACCACTACGGGATGGGGGAGGCCACCGTCCGTTCGGTGGAGGCCGGGGCGGATCTGGTGCTGGCCCTGGGACCCATCGCCGACCAGAAAGCGGCCTTCCAGGCCCTGCTCGAGGCGGCCCGCTCGGGCCGCGTCAGCGAGGGGCGCCTCGACGAGAGCCTGGAGCGCCTCTTTGCTCTGAAGCGCCGTTTCCACAACCGGCCCAACCTCAAGCCCGGCTTCGACCAGGCTGCCCACGCCCGGGAGATGCGCGAGATCGCCGCTGCCGGCGTGACCGTGGTGCGCAATGAGGGCCTGTTGCCTCTGCGGCCGGGGAAGGTGCTGGTGCTCACCCCCGACCTCTTGCCGGTGACGCCGCTGGGCGAGATGGCCACCAGCACATCGCTGGCCACCTTCATGCGATCGCACGAGGGCGAGGTAGTGGACCAGAAGTTCCACTTCTCCGGCATCTCGGGACCTGCTCACCACGAGGTGGTGGCTCGCGCCGCCGAGGCCGACACGGTGGTGCTGGCCCTGTATGCTCGCAACCGCCTCAGCGACCCCCAGCGCGAGCTGGCCGAGGCGGTGTTGGCGGCCAATCCGCGTACGGTGCTGGTGTCACTCTCGAGCCCCTACCTGCTGCTCGACCTGCCTCAGGCACAGGCTTGCGTGCTGGGCTACAACTACACCCCACTGACCCTGGAGGCGGTGGCCGAGGTGCTGTTGGGCAAGCGCCAGGCCACGGGACGCCTGCCGGTGGCCCTGCCGGGGCTCTACCCGGCGGGTCATCGCGCCGTGTGAGGCAGACGCCGAATCTATCCGCGTGGATACGCTCATCACCGGGGAGCAGTTGCTCACGATGGAGTGGGATTCCAGGTCTTGGTGCGGCCCAGGAAGGACCTCGAGTGTGCAAAGAGGTTTCCGGCTCAACGCTCGCGGTCGAGCGGGCGGGGACTGCCGGGACGTCTGCCGCCGCCCGTGCTCGGTGCCGGTGGCCTCGGGGGAGCGGCCTCGGCGGGTCGGGCGGGGGGCCTGGGCGAGGGAGCGGGAGCGCCCACTCCCCAGATGCCCGATGGCGTCTCTGGGTAGCTCGCGGCGGAGCCGGCGCCGGGATTGAGCCAGCCCAGGTTCGGCACCCCACCAACTTCGGTGGGGCCCGACGAGCCTCCACCGGAGCCAGCATAGTGGTCCTGGCTGAAGGGAGCTGGACCGCCCACTCCCAGGGCTCCCGGCACCACCTCGGACGGCTCGCCCGCGGCGCGGCGCGATGCGGTCCCCAGGCCGGTGGTCGAGACTTCCCCGGTGCGACTCTCACGGCCGACCGCTCCGACCCGGGAGACTTCTCTGGTGGTGGTTTCGCTCATCGGGGCGCCTCCTCACTTTGTTCTGTGTCCCTATTGTGAAGCCGCTCCGCCCCACGATCAACGTTCTGGCAAAGAAACTCGCGTAACATCAGGTTTACAATCTTGGACAGAACGGCTTAACCAGGCCATCCGGGCTAGAATGTGTCGAAACGATGTTTACAGAGAGTTCATATCCCCCGGTCCGAAGGAGGGCTCGACAGTCCCTGGAACACCGCTTGGATGCGCGTCCTGCTTCTCGCCTTGCTCCTCGGGCAATTGTGCCTGGCCGAAGGGGTCGATTTCAAGTTGCTGCAGACGACCGCCACCAATTGGCTGGAGAAGAACCCTGCCAGGGTTCGGGTCATCCCGGAGAGGCCCAAGTTCGTCGGTCCACTGATGGGCTGGAGGCAAACCTTCTATGTCATGACTTACCAGACCGGGGCCACGGCCGAGTGGGTCTGGCTCACCCCGGATAAAGGCGGGGTGTGGCGCGTGACCGGATACCGGGCCAAGCGAGGGGAGAAGGTGCTCAAAGAGTGGGGAGACCGGCCAAAGCCCCTCAATACCAGGTTCAAGTAGTCGAGTTGACTCGGCCGACGCGCTCGAGTGGGCTTGCGAAACCGGGGGAGAAAGAGGTGCCGCCGTAGCTCGAGACCAGCTTGGGCAGTATCTTCTATAAGGACATCCTACCCGATGACAACCGACAAACTCGGTCGTCTCCCGGCAGGCTCGCTCAGGGGTGCAAGGTCTCATTTGGCGGCCAGCTTCAACGAGGTTGACGGCCCGCTAACCACGCCTGCGCGGGTTTGGTTGACCAGGCATGCCTGGTCAAGCTATAATTTCGGCGTGAAACAGGTAAATGTCTACGAGGCAAAGACCCATCTCTCCCGACTTCTGCAAGAGGCACTCGCGGGTGAAGAGGTGGTCATCGCTCGAGATGGAGTTCCGCTGGTTCGTCTGGTTCCGGTGGCTGATTCGGAGCCTCGCCCCTTGCTCGGTCTTATGAAGGAGATCTGGATTGCTGACGATTTTGATGCTCCGCTGGATGATTTTGCTGACTACCGATGACGGCGTTTCTCCTCGACACGCACACCTTTCTGTGGGCCCTGAAAGACTCCGAGAATCTGAGCTCTGAGGCTCGAAAAAGACTGTCCGGCTCTTCCCCCCAATGCATATTGAGCCTGGGCTCGATCTGGGAGCTCTCCATCAAACTCGGGCTCGGAAAGCTAACCCTGCCCGAAAGTCTTGGCAGCTGCCTGACCCCGCCAGGCGATCTGGGCTCCGCCTCTTGTCCATCGAAGTCGACCACCTGCTGCGGGTCGAGCATCTGCCCGCCCATCACCGGGATCCCTTCGACCGGCTGTTGATCGCTCAGTGCCTCGCTGAGTCGCTCCCAATCCTCAGTTGTGACGAGATTTTTGACCGATACGGCGTGGCTCGATTCTGGTAGTAAGTCTCAGTACCAGGTTCAAGTAGCCGAGATACGAACGAGCTCGCTAGCGGTCAGCCGGCAACTCCTTGCGCACTCCCCGGGTCCACTCGGCATCATCCCGGGCAGGGGCTTCTAGCGGCACGAAGGCGCTGCGCTCGCAGGTCACGGCCAGCCGGGATAGCTCGGCCGTTCGTCAGCGAGAGGGTGTCTGTTGTCGGTGCTGGGCCCGCAATGAAGGGGGAGATTCCAGTTCGGCGCCCGAAATTGCAGGTCATGTCCCTCCAATTGCCGCGTGGGAGCGATCTTCCAGATACCGATGGAGAGCCCATGGATTCCGAATGGGTGGTGGACCAGACCCGCCTGTATCTCATCGAGCCCTTACGCGAGTATTTCCGAGCCAAGAACATCATGGCTTTCGTCGGGGGCAACTCGTTCGTCTACTACGAGCCCCCCGCCACCAACCTGGGGCCGGACTTCTACGTGGTGCGGGGTGGACTGCAGCGAGGCCAGACCAAATGGGTCGCCTGGGAGGAGGGCGGACTGCTGCCCACCACCATCATCGAGTTTCTCTCACCCAGCACCGAGACGCGAGATCGGGGCGAGAAGTTCTGCATCTATCGGGACGTCTTCCGGACCGAGAACTACGTCCTCGTCGACCCGGACACGCTGTACGTGGAGAGTTTCGTTCTGGAAGGGGGCCACTATGTGGCCGGGAAGCCCGACGCGGACGGCTGGTTCTTCCTCAACTCTCTGGGCTTGAGCCTGGGAGTGGTGGATGGCTGGCTTCGCTTGCGCTCCCCCGACGGGGAGCTGCTGGTTACCGCCAGAGAGCAAGCCCTGTCCGAGCGCCAGCGGGCGGATGCCGAGCGCCAGCGGGCGGATGCCGAACGCCAGCGGGCGGACCGGCTGGCTGACAGGCTGCGCGAGCTGGGCCTTGACGAGACCAGCTGAGGACCGCCAACAGAGCGTAATGGTTGGGCATGTGGCCTGCTGCTGTCGAGCCTTGGGAGTTTAAGCCGCCTGTAAGGCTCTCGGCCCTTGCTGCATCCTCACCTATGTGCCACCTCGGCCAGCTTCCCGGGGTGCGGCCGAGCCATGCTGCAAGCTCGGACTGCGTGGACAGTTCCTTCCGGGAGCCTTCGCCGAGCCCCTCGGCCCAGGGCCCAGGACGGAAATGGCGCAGGTGGAGGCGCCCCAGGCACTTTCTCGGTCAGAGCCGGCCTCGGAGCCCCCCGAGCGTGCCCTGGCCCTGCTCTCTTTGCAGGTGGACACTGGCCTGGCGGCCCCGAGTCGGCGCAGTGGCCACCCCCTCGAGTCGGCCCGGGCCCGTGCGACGATAAGCCATCACTATGCCTGCCTGGTTCTTCCGCTTCGGCGCGCCCTCACGGCTGAAGGCCGGAGGCCGGAACAGGCGGCGCGGGCTTGCACGAGTTGGCCGCAGCCCCGGACATTGTCCAAACTACCATTTCGGTCTGTATGTCTGGGTCGACGTTGTCTCCGAAGCGTTCCTTCGGACTTGATTTGAGCCATCCTCATCGAGCTTGCTGGGCTTCGAATGTACCTCAGAGGTCAGTGGTTTCTCCGGAATCCTCAAACAGCTCAACCGCTTTGGCGGCGAAATCCAGCGCCTCGCTAATCATAGAGGGTTGACCGATATTAGGGCCCGGGTTGGTCAATCTCATGAAGCTAGCTCTGCCACAAGAGGGACAACTAATTTTGCGCTCCAGTACGTTCGGATCCAATCTGCTAAAAAAATCCTCTACAACCAACGTCGCTTCATGACAAACAGGACACTTGACTACTGCCGCTGGGTCTACTGAGAAGAGCTTTCCAATCTCAATTGTTGCGCGAACCGCTGCACTCAGGCTCGCACCCTTCGCCTGTAAAATGTCATTTGTAATGCCTGGGCCATCAGAATCGGTCACGGCGATGGAACCTCCTGATGGCTCGATTTATCAGTGGCACTAGTTTCCCTGGCGGCAAACCCTGCGGAAAGTGAAGGATGGTCTTTATCAAAGATTCTTCAGACATAAGGCTTTAGGGCAAGAACGAAGCCATTCTCGCCGAAGAGGTAAGTCCTTCGGCTGTTCTGGGCGTCGCGCGCCAGGGTGAGCGAAACCACGGCCGTGCTCAGGTCGTCGGCGTCGTAACCCGAAAGTGATGCCCTTGCATCCGTTCACGGTGCGCCCGATGGTGCGGAAATTGTTGTCGTAAGTCCAGGCCCATCTAAGAGAAAACTTCCAACCAAACCCCAGTTTGCCCCCTCCCAGTCTGCCGCTCCGTGATGCCCTCGCTCGAGGCGCAGAAGGCCTCTTCTGGCTCTTGCAAGCCCCTCTCAGGCAATTTCTCCCTCCCGAGCCTCCAGATAGCCCGAAAGGCCACTGCAATGAGGCAAAATTTCCTGATAACCACGCCATTCTAAGGCATCGCTGCTTTTGACAGCTGGACCCCGTTTCGTGTAATCTAACAGTGCGAATGTTCACGATGCTCAGCAAAGCC
>BTUM01000140.1:0-11500 GCA_045863235.1 Candidatus Xenobia bacterium
GAGGTAGCGTTACCCCTCGTCCCCCAAGTTACACCACCTCGTGAGACACAGACCCAGGCGATCTTGCACTGGTGGGTCCTCCGGTCTGTTGAGGTCTCACCCTGACCGTAGCATCCCGCCTCCACCCGTTCCAAGCGCGCTTGCCGAAAGCTCACAAAAAGCCTCAGGATTGGCGGTGTTGGGCTAAACCGCCGGCTCTATGGGAGTTCAATCTGCCTTGGCGTACAACGCTTGAGAGAACCTACTATCATCCCCCCAAAGACGCACAGAGACGGGCGGAACGCGCGAATTCATCTACTACACGGCCGACCCCAAAGCGGTGGACGGCATCGTGAACCGCGTCCAAAAGCAATTTCTAGAGCACGAGGCACGAGCTCCAGCACATCGTCGAGAGTGACCCCGACTGGGAGGTCTATCGCGAGTTTACCACTTCCGACTGAGGGGGAGTCGCGATACTCTCATCAACGGTGCTGAAGGTCGAAGGTCGCGCTCGCCAGTCACCTATTGCCTGGCCTGTATTTCGCTTAGAAGTATACGCGAAATTTCGTCGGGGGGATTAAGGTCCTTGTCGTTCGTTACAAACGCGCTGCAGCTACTCGATATGCCTGCAGCAACTTGTAGCGCATCGGGTAATTTCAGGTTCTTCTCGCCACGGATCTTCCCGGCCAGGTAGCAAATCTCAGAGGTGAGGTCCACCATTGCCAGGGGCGGACTCATCAAGAGATTGCGATACTGTTCAGCAAGGTCCGGCTTGTTTTTCTTGAATGGATGGGCAACAATTTCGGCGAGACTGACTCCTGAGGTAACAAGTTTGGCGTTGTTGCGCACTGCGACATCAATGAGATCCTGGCAAGTTTGGCCGAAATCCGCATGGTCCTCGATATAATAAATTAGGAAATTTGTGTCCAAGAAAAGTCGGTCATGAGCCCGGATTACTTCCTCGGCAGTCACCTTACTCCCACTCGCCTCTCAGTGATGCGACATACTCCAGCGGGTCAACATTCTCCCAAATCTCCTTACCAAGCCCGCGTAGGCGCCCGAGAGACGGAGCGGTCGAGGCTTGGACCACGGCCTTATCAGCCACACGCCATTTCAACTTCGTACGTTGAATGGAAGCGGCAAGCGCCTCTTTATACCTGGCTTGCACCAGGTCGGCTAGCGGCCGCATACTTAGCAGGCTGGTCACCCTAACCAAGTCGCTTTCTGACTCAACATTGAGGGTGATGTCCTCTGGGCCCACTTGATTTGCTGGGAAGCCGGCCCAGACTTCAGTTCGATAAGGCGTGGCCGAATTGAATGTCACGACCCTTCGGCTCCCTTCAACTCACCACGGGCTTTCCAAAACGTTGCATAATCAAGCCTTAGAAGCTCTTGATCACCGTAAGGAGTAGGAGTAACGTACAACTGCATCAAGAACTCCATCAATGCCTCACCCTTGTCGCTGGTCGGCACAAGATTAACAGGAATAAGCTTTGGCGTCGTTTGGAGGCCGATTCTTATCTGACCATTCCCATCATCCATCGGAACAAAGCTAGCACCATTCTGTGGTCCATCCAGTGCAAACATGAACTGTAGACAGGTTCCTGAAGCAAACTTCAGTGTGTAGGGGAGATCCGGATGCAACCAAACCACCCCCGAGTGCGTTCGAACCCAATCTCCGTAGCGGACCTCTTGAACAAAGAAGCCTTGAGACGACCCATGCACAAGCTGGATTATCTTAGTCGCTACAGTGCCTCCCAGGTCTTCCACGATTGCATGAAATGACTTGCTGACTCGTCGATACACGATGGCCGTTAAGGAGGCTAGGATTTTATCAACACCATCAGCGTCCGAAACCACGGGCAGAAGAGCCTCGCGTAGTCGGTCGAGTTCTCTGGCTTCTAACTGTGAAAGGATGGCTTCTCTTTGTTCCTCGCTAGCTTCAGACATGTCCTGCAGGCTCATACCGCGCTCTTCTCCGCGAAGGGTGCTAATTCCACCTGACGCGCCGTTCGGAGCCTTGCCCGCTTCGGGCTCAGGCCGCCGCTTGCTCTCTGAGCGTTTCGAGCACGATGTCGGGTTCCAGTTCGAAAAGGTCGGACAGGAAATTGTCTGGATCGATGACTGTGATGGAGTAGGGCTCGGTTGCTCGGGGCGGGAAGTCCTTCGAGTTCTTGGTGACGATAAGTTCAGCGCCAACTCGCACAGCAGCAGCGAGAACGTGGCGGTCCTTCGCGTGATTGACGCTTCTCTGCGTTTCGTGCGGGTTCGAGGAAGCTTAAGCTCACGGTAGCATCCTGTTTGCGAGCCTGAGTTCCCTTGCCGGATTCGGCAGGAGTCGGGAGCCTTCCGTACAAGAAAGGGCGCCCATGCTGGAGCTGACTGAAGACCTCGCGCCGACTCCTTTGCAGGAGAGCTGGTCGGGCTATGCCGCCAACTACTACGAGCGCACCGGGCCGCTGGCTGCCGAGGCCGCCCAGGAAGCCTGACTTCTCAGGCCAGCCGGGTCTTGAAGAACACCCGCCCGTCCCGGCAGGCCACGTAGCGCCGCCCTTCGGCCCGGCCAAGCCGACCGGGGGCAAGCTGGGACGAGACTTCGTCCCAGCCGGTGAACTCGGGCACCAGAAATGGCCCCACCTCCAGCTCGCGCACCCACAGGGGGCAGACGCCGCGAAGGAAGTGATAGACGCGGCGCACCGGCCACTCGCGCCACTCGACGAAGCGCTCTCTGGGGCCGGGCTTGCGGGCGCGGGGATACTCCCCGGGGGGCTGGGGTCGTTCCTCCAGACGGCCCAGGCCGTCCAGGGCATCGGCCAGAAGGGCGCCCCCCGGCTCGAGCACGGCGTCGGCGAGCTCGCTCACGGTGCTGCCGAAGGGCACCTCGTAAGTGCTCTGGAGCAGGATAGGACCGGTGTCCTCGCCGGCGTCCACGCGATGGACCGTCCAGCCGCCTTGCAGCTCTTGCTCGTGATACATCCAGAACCAGGGGTAGGGGCCGCGCCAGCGAGGCAAGAGGGAGGGGTGAAGGTTGAGAGTGGGCCAGCGCTCGAAGACGGCCGGCGGCAAGAGGTGGGGGAAGTTGGCCACGCACAGGGCCTGGGGCCGCAGGTCTTCCAGGAAGCTCACCAGCTCGGGGTCTTTGCCGGAGCGCAGGCGCAGCAGGGGGACCTGGTAGGTCTGGGCCCAGATCCACAGGTTGGCCGAGCGGGGGGTCAGTCCCCAGCGCTCGAGCCAGCCGGCCCTGCGGGGCACTCCGTTGACGATGCCCACCACCTGGTGGCGCTCAGCCACGACCCGCAGGGGGGTGGTGGAGAAGCGTCCCGGCATGCCAAAAAAGACGAACCTCAGGGCTGCAGCCCCAGCTTGACGGCCTCGCCCCGGTCCAGGCGCTGGAAAGCCTCCTGGTAGCGCTCCAGGGGGTAGACGTCGGTGATCAGCTCGCCGACCGGGATGGCGCCGGCGATAAGCAGGTCGCGGGATCGGGCTACGGCGGCGGGGGTGAAGTGGAAGGCGCCCTTGAGGCAGAGGCCTCGTTCGAGCACGTGGGCGGGATCCACCGCGAAGGTCGTGCCGCCGGGACAACCTCCGTAGAAGAGCACGGTGCCTCCCCTCCTGGCGGCGTGGACGGCGTCTTCCCAGACGGCCGGCTGGCCGGTGCACTCGATGACCAGGTCGGCCCCGCCGGCGGCCAGGACGGCCTGGCCGGGGAGCTCAGTCTCGGGCAGCACCTCAGCGCCCAGGCGCTCGGCTACCTGGCGGCGCAGGGCGTGGCGGCCCGCCAGCAGCACACGCTCGGCCCCCTGGCTGCGAGCCAGGGCGGCGTAGAGCAGGCCGATGGGGCCGGCGCCCAGGATGGCCACGGTGCCCGAGGCGTTCACCAGGCTCAGGCCGTAGACCACGCAGCTGAGAGGCTCGAGCAGGGCGGCCTGCCACCAATCCAGCTCAGGGGGCTTGGGATAGAGGTTGGTGGCCACCACCGGGGCGGGCACGCGCACCACGTCGGCGAAGGCTCCCAGGATCATGACCTGCATGCACTGGGGACAGAGGTTCGAGAGGCCCTTCTGGCACTCACGGCACTCTCCGCAAGGGGCGCTGGGGGCCAGCATGACGGGGGTGCCGGGGGGGAGCAAGACGCCTTCGCCCACCTCCAGCAACAGGCCCGAGAACTCGTGTCCGAATCCGCTCGGGAGTGGCCAGCGGGGATGACCGCGGCGGTAGAACTTGAGGTCGGTGCCGCAGGTAAGGGCGGCCTTGACCTGGACGGTGACCTCGCCGGGACCCGGGTGGGGGGGCTCGACCTCACGCAGCACCAGGTCGAGGGGCTTTTGCAGGAAGAGCTGGCGCACCGTTCAGGGCTTCAGACGGGTCACGGCGTAGCGGGTCACCCTGCCTTCTTCGAAGAAGGCCAGCAGCTGGGTCTGGCGATCGGGGTCGTGGTAGGCCCAGCGCCAATCTTCCTGCTCGCTGGGCTCACCCAGCTCGGTCTCGAGCTGATCGGGGGTGAGGCCAACGGGAATGGCCTGCCCGCGCGAGGCAAGCTTTGTGCCCAGCAGCATGGTCGGGCGGCTGGTGGGCTTCCGGTCGGGCATGCCGATGATCAGACCGCACTTATAGGTGTATTCGTAGAACTCGCCAAAGAGCGAGGCTTTCAGGGGACGGCTCTGCACCGGGGCGCCAACCACAGCTTCGAGCTCGACGCGGCTGAACATCAAGGAGACGCCGTTCATGGTGAGGATAGCGGGCGCTTCGGCCAGCACCGGCAGGCACAGCAAGAGCGCCAGAAGGAGCCTCAGATGGCAGCCTTCTTAAGGGCGGGCTTTCCCAGGTAGTCCCCCAGCACGGGGGCCCAGGAGCTGACGTCGCCGGCTCCGAGCAAGATGACCAGGTCGCCCGGGCGGCAGGTCTCGGCCAGCATCTCGCCCACATCGTGGATGCCGGGAGTGTGGTAGACCTCGGCCGGGGTGCCGTGGCGGCGGATCTGCTCGACCAGGTTCTCAGCCTTGACTCCCACGATGGGCACCTCGCCGGCCGAATAGATGTCGGTGACCAGCAGGATGTCGGCCTCCTCGAAGGAGCGGGCGAACTCATCGGCCAGGAACTTGGTGCGGGTGTAACGGTGGGGCTGGAAAACGGCCACCACGCGCTTGGCCCAGCCCGAACGAGCGGCGTGCACGGCCGCCTGGACCTTGGCCGGGTTGTGGGCGTAGTCGTCCACGAGCATCACGCCGGCATACTCGCCGCGCAACTGGAAGCGGCGCTGAACGCCCTCGAAGCGCTCCAGGGCAGCGGCTACCTGGGTGAAGGAGAGGCCGCTATGCAGGCCGATGGCCACCGCAGCCAGGGCGTTCTGGATGTTGTGGCGACCGGGCACGCTCAGGGTGAGCTCGCCCAGGTGCTGATCGTGGCGGTAGACCTGGCAGCGGGAAGCGAAGTTCCGCAGCTCGATGTCGCGGGCCTGGAACTCAGCTCCCTCGCTCAGACCGTAGGTCACGTAGGGCCGCTCGACTTTGGGCAGGAGGCTCTTGAGCACGCCGTTGTCGGAGCACAGCACCAGCAGGCCGTCCTCGGGCACGCGGTGCATGAACTCCACGAACACCTGCATGATCTTCTCCATGGTCTTGTCGTAGTCGTAGTTGAGGTTGGAGAAGGGCGCGGCGGAAAGATTGACGTCCGAGTCGATGTTGGTGACCACTGCGATCTTGGGGGAAAGATCGAGGAAGGAGGCGTCCGACTCGTCGGCCTCGGCCACCAGGTGGGTGCCGATGCCAAGCTTGGCATTGGAGCCGATGTCGTTGACCTCGCCGCCGATGATGACGGTGGGAGCGAACTTGCCATGCTCGAGGACGCGAGCCACCATGGAGGTGGTGGTGGTCTTGCCGTGGGTGCCGGCCACGGCGATGCCGCAGCGGTCTTGCATCACGTAGCCGAGCATCTGGCCCCGGGTGCGGATGGTGAGGCCGCGCTGCTGAGCGGCGACCAGCTCGGGATTGGTGGGGGGAACGGCCGAGGAGACGACCAGGATGTCGGCCTCGCCCAGGTTGTCGCCGTGGTGGCCGATATGGATGCGGGCCCCCAGCTCTTGCAGGCCCTGGGTGATGCCGCTGGGCTTGAGGTCCGAGCCGGACACCGTCCAACCAAGTTGCAGGAGCACGCGCGCGATTCCGCTCATGCCGATCCCGCCGATGCCCACGAAGTGAGCGTGGCGACAGTCAGTCATCCCGAGTCTCCTTTCCATCTCCCACCAGGGCGTGCACCAGTCCGAGAATCTCCTCGGTCGCTGCCGGCTTTCCTAGAGCCCGACTCGCGGCCGCCATTCTGACCAACCGGTCGCCTGCGCCCAGAAGCTCTTCCACCAATCCCCCCAGACCGGCCTCGACCTGGTCGTCTTCCAACAACTCGGCCGCCCCGCTCTTCACGGCCGCCCGCGCGTTCAGGCGCTGGTGATCTTCGGCCGCGAAGGGATAGGGCACCAGGATGGCCGGCAACCCCCGGGCCGTGACCTCGGCCAGCGTGGTGGCTCCCGCTCGGCAGACCACCAGATCAGCCGCGGCGTAGGCCGCCGCCATGTCGTCGAGGTACCCCAGCGGCCGGTAGTCCAGACTCGAGGTGGCGGAGCGCTCGCGCTCGACCTCCTCGAGGTGCTTGGGGCCGGTCAGGTGGAGCACGCTCCAGGCTCGCTCGGACCAGCGCGGCAACGACCGCAACACGGCCCGGTTGAGACTGACGGCGCCCTGACTGGCCCCGGTGACCAGCAGACAGGGTCGGTCTGGTGCCAGGCCCAGCCGCTGCCGCCCTTCCGCCTGCGTGCAGGCGAGAATCTCGGCGCGCACCGGGTTGCCGGTCACCAGGGTCCGTTTCCCGGGCAACCAGCGGGTCGACTCGGGAAAACTGACGCACACGTGGCGGGCAAAGCGTGCCAGAAGGCGCGTCACTTTGCCGGGTACCGCGTTCTGCTCGAGCACCATCAACTTGACCCCGAGAACCGCGCCCGCAAGCGCCACAGGTGCGCTGGCGTAGCCGCCGGTGCCCACGATGAGATCGGGCCGATGGCGAAGCAGAAAACCCAGACACTGAGCAAACCCGACCGCCGTTTCCAGCACTCCCACCAGCGCCTGCACGGGCTTGCGAGAGAGCCGACCGGCTTTGACCAGGTGAAGCGGAAAGCCGAATCGCGGAACGATTTCGACCTCCACCCCGCGCCGCGAGCCGAAGAAGTGGACCTCCACACCCTCGGAGCGCAACCGCTCGGCCAGCGTGAGACCCGGATAGAGATGCCCGCCGGTGCCCCCACCGGCAAAGAGAACTCGCTTCAAGAATCCATCCCCGGACTGCACCAAAACTGGCCGCGTCAGTGTCTAAAGATATTCACGTTTTCGATGAAAAAAGCTAAATTCCCTCCTCATTCTCAAACGAAGACCCCCGAGTTCTGCGCCTTCAGGAATTGTCCTCCCAGGCCATCTCTCCAGAATCGAGAGAAGCCCGTAACGGCATGCTTTGGGGCATTGCTGCGTTCGCAAAGCCAATTGAGGAATTTCCTTCAATGAACGAACAGGAGTCACCGAGTTGAGTCTACTCCTGGAATGTGTCAAACGCGGGTCAGAAAGCGTAGGAATCGAGAAAACCGCAGCCGGAGCATCGATATACGGTGATGGGACGAGTGCGGGCGAGGTCGACCTGGACGGATTTCTCACTGGCCAGGTTGATGCCCAGAATTTTGTCCTGCCTGGGCTCGGGAGGACCGGGGTGCCAGACGGACTGGTAGACGTCATTGCGCCCGAGCTCGACCGAGAAACCGGACTCCATGGACTGGTTGCAGCGGGGGCAGATCCTCATGCGAGGAGGCTTTGAGAGGGTCACGACAGTTCCTGTAGGAGATCAGCAATGGCCTTCGAAGCACCACGCGCCACAACGGTTGAGAACTAACGTAAAGGACGCAACATGAACAAGAACCTCATTCTGGGACTGTGCCTGCTGATCTCGGTGGGCTGCAGCCAACCGGCCAGCACTCCCTCCACTTCCACTCCGGCCCCCACCGCCACGAGCGCGACCGGCAGTCCGACCCCGGCCGCCAGCCCCTCGGCCTCGGCCTCCGAGAGCCCGTCTGACCAGGCCAAGGGCGAGGGGACCACGATGACGCACCAGGAGTGCGGCGTCGAGTTCACCCTGCCAGCCGGCTGGAAGCAGGAGGAAGGCCAGCAGCACCTGATGGTCAACCCCGAGGACGGCACGATGGTGGTGTTCTTCATCACCCCCGGCGACGAGGGCGTGGACGCGGCCGGTGACGCGATCGAGAAGATCATCACCGAGGTCGTGCAAGAGCCCGAGATCGAGGGCGAAGGCGCCGAGACCAACATCAACGGGATGGAAGCCTTCAGCTTCAACGGCAAGGGCAAGTCGGACGGCAAGGACGTGATCTTCTCGGTGGACTTCATCAAGGCCAAGAAGCCGCTGATCGTCCTCGCACTCGGCGAGCAGGAGGGCGTGGCCAAGCACGCCACCGAGGTCGACGCCATCGCCAGCAGCCTCAAGCCCATCGCCGGCAGCGACGCTCCAACCGATGCCCCGGCTGATGAGCCGGCCGACGAGGGAGACAAGGAAGAGTAACCTCGGACGGATTCTCGATGAAAGGCCAGGGTCGTGCGACCCTGGCCTTTTTCGTTGTGGCGCCAGGCCTGGGGCGGGTCAAAGTGGCCATTTCCACCGCTGTATCTTGCCGATGCCCAGCCCGACAGGGCGGCGGCTGTTCGGAGCGCGGCAGCCCTCCGGGTCTTCGGTCAATCAGACGGCCTGGTGACAGGCTCAGTCTATGAACTCGGAAGCGTCCACAGACCCCATCATGGCCATGAGGTCAAAGGCGGGCGAGCGGTTGGGGCGCTGAATCCGTGCTCTGGCCTCGGCCTCCGCATAGTGCTGTTTCTGCTCCAGCACTTTCTGAATGGCAGTATCGAAATAGCCTTCCAGCCCCTTCCCGGGCAGGCCCTTGTTCTGATCGTAGGCATACAGCAACTTGGCATCCTCCACCACCCGCTTGAGGTCAGCTCCGGTCAGACCGTCGCAGGCGTCAGCCAGACGGCTCAAGTCGACGCCCGCCAGGTAGGGAGCTGTCTTCAGTCGGGCTCGAAGGATGGTCGCTCTGGCCTTCTGGTCGGGCAGGCGCGTGTGCAGATAAAGCTCGACACGGCCCGATCGGATGAGAGCAGGGGGAAGGTTGCCGATGTCCATTGCGGTCAGCATCAGACAAACCCGGCTGGCGCTCTCGCTCTCCAGGCCGTCGAGGATGGTCAGCAAGTAGCGGTAGAGGCCCAGCTCCTCGCCGCTCTGGAAGATCACGTCGCTGTCGTCGATGAAGATGATGGAAGGCGAGTTCTCCTTGGCGGCCTCGAAGATGTGGTGGATCTGTCCGTAGAAGTCGCGCGTGCCGGAAATGATGGTACCGTCGATGAGGAAGAATTTGCTCTTGAGGCGGTGAGCCAGCGCTCGCCCCACGGTCGTCTTCCCTGTGCCCGGCGGACCCGCGATCAGCACGCCGCGCTTGGCGACGAGGTTCAGCTGACTGGCAAGCTGGTCGTTCTCGAGCGGCATGATAACGTGGGCTTCAAGTTCGGCCACGAGGTCGTCCAAGCCGATCAAGTCGCTCAAGTCGACCTGCTGCACCTCGCCTAGATGCACGTTGCTGGCCATCTGTTGCGAGCGCAGATACTCCATGAATTCGTCGGTCGTGAGGCTTTCGCAGGAAGCCTTCAGCCACCGGCAGGCGGACACCATCTGGTAGCAGTTGAGCTTGGGGGCAAAGCGGTGAATCTTCTCGAAGCTAAGGTTGGCAGAGAGCTTCTTGCCCAGAAGAGAGGTCGCCAGGACCTGGTAGTCCTCTGGGGTGAACTTGGCAATGTACCAGGGGTAGTGGCGATTCGCGATAGGCTCGGGGATGGGTCGCGAGCTGGCGACCACGAGCTTTTTCCTCGACTCTTCCGCGTAGGTAGCGATGACGGTCAGGGGAGAATCCAGGTAGCCGCTGCGTGGGTAAAAGTGGCTACAGCCACCGACCACGCACTCGAGCAGGTTGAGGTCATCAAGCAAGACCAGATCGTTGTTCTCGAGGGCGTGAAACATGATGCGGGCGAAGGTCTCCTCGAGGGCCATGGGGTGCTCACCCTGCATGGCCTGGACCAGGTCGCGGATGTTCACCAGTTGCCCACCCCGCAGGCGCTGGACCTCGCGCAGGATGGTGGTCTTGCCTTTGCCGCAGGAGCCGTTGAATGAGACGATCGGGCCAACCTCGAGACCGCCGAGAAGGCCTCGGAGCACGCAGTCTTGCGCCGGGGTCAGAGGACTGGAAGGCATGGTGGAAGGATTCGACTGGCTTCGACGGGGCCCTCCATTGAGCACAGCTGGCTGGTCTCAGGGCTGCTCGCGGATCTCTCCATCGCGCCGGTCGATGACCACGCAGTGGTAGCGGCCCACGCCCAGCGGCACCGAGGCGACCTCGTCGACCGGCTCGCGTTTCACGGTTGCCGTCACCGACTTGCCATCGGCCCCCAGCGCCAGCTTCTCGATGCTCACGCGGGTCAGCATCGAGCCGCTGTAAGCCACGACCACGGTCGACCTGGAGAAGTCGATTCGGGGGCGCTTCAGCAGGGGGTCGTCGCTGGGCGGCGCCGGGCGAGTGGGAGTGATCTGCTCGGACGGAATGCGGTCCACAAAGGCGTCGAAAGCCTTCTGGTCGCGGATGACGAGCAGCCCGCCGGGAGGATTGCTCTGGCCCGGGCCACCCACCGAGAGAAAGCCCTGGAATTGAGCTCGAGGGACGATCAGAGCCGGCCCCGCCGTCATCATGAGGAGCAGACAGAAGAGCAGCTCTTTCATCGGATGGTCACCTTCAGAGTGTACTCGGCGTTGCCCCGGCTGGGGGATACGACGATGCGGTAGGTGCCCGACTCGGGCAGCCGACCCTCGAGTTGCGTGGCCTCGGACTCGCCGAGAGGCTCTTCGCCCGGGCTGTAGAGGTCGAAGACCGCGTTGCTCTCGAGAGAGGTCAGGCGGATCCAGATCTTCTGGCCTTCGCCGGCGCCGATGGTATAGGTATCTCTCTCCCCGCGAATGACGGCTCCCTGCACCGTCGCGGAATCGGCACCCGGGCGGAAGCGGATCTCCTCGGCCAGGGTAGGCGCCGCCAGGCACAGCCCGGCGGCGAGGGTCAGCATCCAAGGTTTCAATTCGAGCATGCTCCTCTTGTCGTGATAGCATGATGATACCGCAAAAGCGGAGGTCGAACTGGTCGCGACAGGGGCGCCTTGTCGTCAATGAGCGGCGGATCGCCTCCAGCTCGCCCGGGGCCACGTCGGGTTCGGTGCGGGCCAGAATCAGGGCTTGCGCAGCCGAGCCCAGAGCCACTGCTTGCCTCCGCAGTCCAGGCGGGGATTGCTCTCCCGGTGCAGCGCTGCCGGCCTGGCTCCCACCGAGTCGACCGAGAGCTGAGTTGGCTTCAAACGCTTCCGGGCCTTCAGCCCGGCGCAACGCTCAC
>BTUM01000141.1:0-11276 GCA_045863235.1 Candidatus Xenobia bacterium
AGGCGATGGCAAAACCAGGGGGCGGGTGGCGGCTGGTCTCCGGCCCCGATCACCAGGGGGCTCAGGCTCCCTCGACTCAAGCAAAACCAGGAGGTAACCAGGATGAAGAACATCAGTCAGTCCGAGCTCGAGGCCCTGCTCGGGGCCGTCAACTTGAAGTCTCCCTTCGGCGAGCGCGACCACGCCATGCTCCGGCTTCTGACCAACTGCTCTACCTGCCCGGCAAACTGGCCAAAGGTGGGCGCCCGCGCAGTATCCCCCTTAACCAGGGTGCCTCCCGGGCTGTGGCCGACCTGGTGGCCTTCCTCGCCAAACGCGGCTTCTCCACCGCCTCTGAAGCGCCGCTCCTGGTGGTCCGCCAGCATCGTCTCGCCCCACGCCCCGTAGCTGTAGCTCCCAACAGCAAGTCCTCTATCCGCTCACCCCGAACCGCGAGGCTGGTGGCGAAGGTCTCGGGCGGCGCGGCGTGCGACCTTACGCTTTGCGAAGGGCCATGCAAGCTCTGATCTCGCATGCCGCTTGACAAGGGCAGGCTCCTGGCGCGACCTCTTATTTTTGGCGCCGGAGGTGATCCAATCGCTAGCGAGCCCGGTTGCATGAGAAGGCCGCGCTCAAAGGATGTCTCCTTCACAGATTCGTCTTCCTTTCTGACCCCCATTATGCGTCCCTGACGGCCAGGAGGAAAGGACTTTGCCGGGGAATTTTCTCACGTGAAGTACGCGATCAGCGGCACCCTGCTCCAGACCCTGACCCTCGAGCTGACCCCCGGCGACCAGCTCTACAGCCAGACCCACAGCATGTCCTGGATGAGCGACGGGGTGAGAGTCTCCACCCACACCGGCGGAGGGCTCTGGGAGGGCGTCAAGCGTGCTTTCTCGGGCTCAAGTCTCTTCATCACCGAGTTCGAAGTGGACCGGCCCGCCCGGGTGGCCTTCGCGGCCCGCTATCCCGGCACCATCGTGCCCCTCGAGCTGAAAGCCGGCGAGAGCATCCTGTGCCGGCGCGAGAGCTTTCTTTGCGCCCAGAAGTCGGTTTCGCTCGAGCTCGCTTTCCATAATCCCGATGTCTGGCTGTTCGGCTCTCAGGGGCTTGCGATGCAGAAGGTTACCGGACCCGGACTGGTCTTCGTCGATCTCTCGGGCGAGCTGGTGGAGCAGACTCTGGCCGACGGCGAGCGACTGCACCTTCGCCCCGGGCATGTGGGGATGTATGAGCCTGGTGTGCGCTTCGAGGTCAACATGGTGGAGGGGGTCAGCAACGCCCTCTTTGGCCAGGGCCTCTTCATGGCCACCCTGACCGGCCCGGGACGCGTCTGGCTGCAGACCATGCCACTCGAGCACCTGGTGGACGCGCTGGGCCTGCGGCGTGGAAAGACCAGCGTAACTGTCAGTCGCAGCAGCCGCGAGCGCGATGACGAGCCCGAGAGGCCCGCTCCCGAGCCCACCCCGCGCCCGAGCCGGGGGATGGTCAGCAAACTGTTCGACTTCCTCTTCGACGACGGCCCCGTGCTCGGCCCCGGCCCCCCGGGCCGCAAGCTCGACACGGTGCGCGACCGCACCGACGACGTGCTGGACAAAGCGCCCCGCAGCAAGTCCGGCAGCTGGTTCTCCTTCGGGCCCGCTTCGGGTTCACGCGACGACTCGAGCCCGAGCAGCTCCAGCCCGGGCATCGGCTTCAGCTGGGGCGGAGGCTCGAGCTCCTCCGACAGCCACTCCTCCCGAGACGATGACAACGACCGCCGCGGAGGCTACGGGCTCAACTTCTGAGCAGCTGGTTCAGCTCGCCCCGGTCGAAGTAGACCCCCTCGCAGCTGCGGCACAGGTCGAGATGCACTCCTTTGTTGTCGGCCATTTGCAGGAGCGCCTCGCAGCGGGGGCAGCGGCGCTCTCCCTCGGGGACGAGCGGGCGATCCGAGACGACGCTGACCGGCTCGAGCAGCCAGCCCGGCAGCGAGCGCATTCTGGCCAGCGCCTTCAACTCATGGCGGTCAAGCCAGAGCCCGGCACAGGAGGGGCACAGGTCCACCTCCACCTTACCCACCTTCTGCGCCTTCAGGGGCGACCGGCAGCCGGGGCACAGGAGCAAAGCGCTGGTGGCGGCCGCAACTGAGGAGGAGCTCGTAGTGGCCGCATCCCCGCCGCCCGAGCCGCAGCACTCGCAGCTCGAGCAACAACAGTCGACCGTGGGATCGCTGGGGGTACAGCACCCGCTGTGAGAGCTGCCGCTGTCACAGCAGCCTCCGCAGCAACCGCCGTGGTCGCCGCTGCCACAGCAACCGTCGCAGCCGCTGCAGTCCCCGCCGCCACAGTCGCAACTGCCCGCCTGCAGGCGGCGCCAGGAGGGCACCCAGGACCCGTGCACCGGCAGACGGTCGGCCAGCGAGTCGAGCAGGGGGTCGATCAGGCTGCCGAGCGGCTCGAGGTCGGTGAAGCACCGCAGGGCAGAGCTCAGCTCCTCCAGCGAGCCATGCAGCAGGGTGGCGACGCGGGTCTCTTGCCAGACGGGTCCCCAGCACGCCGCCAGGGCGTTGAAACGACCCTGGCGGGCATCCTCAACGAAGTCCTGGGCCGCATCCAGGTAGTAGAGAAACCGGCCCAGTATCTGGCCCAACCGACCCAGGTCGGCCCGACGCTCCGGGCGGCCCGACAGATCGCCCACGTGCTCGAGGATGGCTCCGATGGTCTCGGCGGTGGGCTGGCTGAGCTGGCCCAAGGAGGATCTGGCCTGCTCCACCAGCGCCTGACGGTGGGGCAGGGCACGGATGATGGCCAGCGGAAAACCGGTGTCCCTCAGCACGTTGTCCACCCGCTTCTGGTAAGCGGCCACCCAGGCGCCGGCCAGGCGGCGGGTCAGTCCCCGCTCGTCCTGACGGTCGTCCTCGAGCTTGGCCGAGAGCAGGGCCAGGTTGAGCGCGGCCAGTGCGCGGCGGCCCCAGACCGGCAGGGGGGCTACCCGCACCTTGCGCCAGGGCAAGGCGGTGCAGGGCGCCGGACGGGCCTCGCCCGGCCCCTCCAGGCTGGAGAGCAAGACGCTCAGGAAGGTCAGGTCGTAGTTCATCCACAGCGAGGCCGGCTTGCCGCCGAACTCGGCCATCAGATGGCAGCTCGCGCAGAAGTGGGCCTGGTAGGCAGGACGCGCGCAGCCCAGGCGGCGCTTGAGAATGCCCAGCTGTCCGAACATGTCAGCCCAGCCCTTCGCGCATGTGGCGCCGCTCAATCTCCTCCAGGGTGGCGATCTCCCCCACCGACATTTCGCCCGCCCGAACCTGCTTGATGCGCGGCGAGCGCAGCGAGAGCACGCCGCCCACGTCGCGCACCACTCCCTCCAGGGCCACCGTGACCACCAGGTAGGGGGCCAGCTCGAGCCCGGCGGCCGTGCGCTGGTGGCCGCGATGCTCGATGGGGCGCCCGGTGAGCAAATTGTGCTGCAAGATGGCCCCGGCGATCTTCAGGGTGGTGGACTCGTCCACGCCCCCCACCGTGCCCACCAGGTGCAGCCCCTCCGGTCCCCGGCAAGAGATGAGGTAAGCGTCGAACATGCGCTTGCCGGCCGTGCTGGGATCGCTCCAGAAGGCGCCCGTCAGCACCAGGTCCAGCGTCTCCTCAGGCTTTCGCTTCATCCAGTTGGGGGTGCGGGTGGCCAGGGGATAGGCCGAGCTCTCGATCTTGAGCATGCCGCCCTCGTAGCCCTGAGCCCGGAACTGCTCGTAGAGCCGGTTCATCTCCTCGCGGCTGGCGACCCGCTTACCCCGGCTCAGCTCCAGGGGCAGGGGCAGCGGGACCTGCGAGGCAACGGCCAGCAGGCGCTCGAGGCGGGCGCGGCGCTCGGAGAAGGGGCGGTCGGTCAGGTCCACTCCGTCGAGGTAGAGCAGATCGAAGGCGGTATAGCGCAGGTTGACCCGGGCCGCCCCCGGCTCGCCCCGCAGGAAGGTGTGCACCTCGTAGACCGTGCAGGGGCGCAGCATGCCGCTGCGGTCCAGGGTACTGCCGTGCAGCTCGCCATCCAGGATGGCGCTGTGGCAGGGCAGGACGCGAGCCAGGGGGGCCAGGCCCGGGATCAGCTCGCTCCAGTCGTGGCGGCGCCGGGTGTAGCCGGCTACCTCCAGTTGGCCGCGCTCGTCGGTCGCTTTGTGCAGCATCAGGCGGATGCCGTCGTACTTGCACTCGAACCAGGCCGGGAACTTGACCTCGGCCGGCACGGTGGCCCCGGCCAGGGCCGGCAGAATGGGCGAGAGCGGCTTCAAAGCGACCTTCTTGAGGCCAGGAACGCCCTCGTGCTCGAGGATGCGGGCCAGCTCGAAGGGGTCGGTGAGCGCCGCCACCGTGGCCAGCACCTCTTTGGACACCTGGAACTGAGCCGCCAGGTGCTCGTAGACCAGCTCGCTCCGACCGCTCAGGCTCAGGTGCACCTTGTTGAGGATGAGGGCCGACAGCACGTAGGCCTCCAGCCGGCCGCAGCGCAGGAACAGGTCCTCCAGGGCCCGCATGCGGTGAAACGGCTCGGATCCTTTGAGAAAACGCAGCACGGTCAGCAACTCGGCGGCCGTCAGGTCGGAGCGGTCGCGCGTGGTGCGCATGGCAAAGAGCGAAGCCAGGTCGCCCGCTCCCACGATGCTGTGGCGAATCTGCGAGACGGTGCGGAAGGCCAGCCGGGCCAGCAGCCGGGTCAGCGTATCCTCACGCACTCCCGGGGGCTTGCCCATGAACGGGTCCCCCATCACCAGCGCCACCTTCTCCTGCAGGCTCAAGCCCAGCTTGCGGGCCAGGAAGTCGCCCACCAGGCGCGAGCGCTGCTCGCTCGTGAGCGGCGGGGTGGCTGTCAGGCCGAAGAGCTTGCCCACCCGCTCGGGGGCCAGGCCCATCAAGGGCAGAAAGAAGCCCCGGCACAGGCTGTAGAAGGGGATCGAGTCCAGGGCCTCGTCAGCGACGTCAGGCTCGGCCTCGAGCAGAGAGTAGGCGGCGAACAGCAGGCTGGCGGGAAGCTCGAGCAGCTTCTCCAGCTCTTCCAGGCTCTGGCGCCGGGCCCCGATGCCGGGGCGAGCCAGGCGCACGGCCCGGATGGCTCCCCCCTCGAGGAACCACTCCCGGATGACCTCGGGCGAAGCCGCCCTCATGCTGGCGGGAAGGGCTTCATCTCTTCAGGTTGAGCCGGGTGCACGGTGAGCGTCCCCAGCCCCTCTTTCTGGGCCAGCCGCAGCACGTGCGGGAAGATGGGCGTGGTGACGCACTTGATCGCCCGGATCACGTCGATCACGTCGCGGTACTTGCCGCCCCACAGGGCGGCCTCTTCCTTGGAGCCGAGGCTCATCTCCTCGATCAAGAAGACGGCGTCGGCGGTGTGCATCAGCGCCTCGCCGCCCACCGGCATGCCGGTGTCGCGGATCTGCCCGATGGTGAGACAGGTCACGCCCTTCTCGTGGTTGTAGGTCTTGAGGGCGCTCAGGTTGTCGGCCGTTCGCGACTTGGTGGGGTCGAGCGTGTTGAGCGAGTCGATCACCACGAAGCGCACCTCCTCGCGCTCGATGATGTAGCGGTAGCGGTTGACGAACTCCTCCCAGGTCTGGCCCTTGTGATACTGGGCGTTGAGCACCAGGATGTTGGCCAGCACCTTCTCGGTGAAGTCTTGCTCCGACAGGCCCGTGACGCCCATTCCGATGCGCACCAGCCGCGAAGAGAGGGGCTCGCGGCCCGAGCCGGCCTCGTCCAGAAAGCCCTCCTCTGCGATCACGAAGAGGCACTTCATGCCCCCTTGCGCGACCCGCACCATGGCCTCGATGGCCGAGCGCGTCTTGCCTTTGCCGGGCGGGCCGGCAAAAGCGATGGTGCAGCCCTTGGGGATGCCGCCCAGGGCGTGCCGGCCGTCGGGGGTGAGACACAGCAGGTCGAGCACCTCCTGCACCGGCAAGGGCTGCTGGTCGCGCAGCAGCGAGCCTTTCGTGGCCGGGCGGATCAGCTCGGCCTCCAGGCCCGGGTCGGGCTTGTCCTCGGGAACAGCGTAAGAGAAGGGTTGGGCGGCCGCGTCCACGGCTGGAGCGGGAGCCGAGCCGCTCATGGCCATCATCATCTGCATCATCTGCTGCATCATGGCGGCCGGATTGGGTCCACCCGGGGCCGGGGGATAACCGCCCGGATAGCCAGCGGGCGGGGGATAGCCTGGATGCTGCATCTCGCTCATAGTGGACCTGGACTCCCTCCCAAGGATGGCGCTGGGTTCGCGATCGCCTTCGAAGGAACCTACAGGGCAACCTGGAAGACTTGAGTCGTGTTCGACTTTCTAAAACGCCCCGAACCGGTGGAGCTGGTGGAGATCTCCGCCGCCACCGTCACTTTCCGCAGCAAGAAGTCCCACCCCGAAGGGAAAGTGCTGCGCATTCGCTTTGAGTTGACCGACGGCACCAAGAAGCGCGAGTTCAAACTTGCCGTCATGGTTCAATCCTGTCGTCCCCACACCGACAAGCGTTTCGTCTGCGTCAGCCAGGTGCTGGAAACGCGCAGTCTCTCCTCCATCTACGCCGCCACCCAGGAAGGCCTCAACCAGTCGGGCGAGGCTGCCAGGCGCAAAGCGCGCCTGCCGGCCCGGCTGCGGGTGGTTTCGCACGGAATCCACGCTCTTTCCAAGGACTTCAATGCAGACGGCATGCAGCTCGAGGTACTCGAGCCGGTCGAGGTCGGCACCCAGATGGTCCTGACCGTCGAACTGCAGACCACCCTGTTCCCGATGCTGCTGGTGCCGGCCAAGGTGGTCTGGTGCCGCGAGGTGGGGCGCAACGCCTACCTGCTGGGGATCCAGTTCCAGGAGCTGGCGCCCGCTCTGCAGTACCAGCTCACCGAGTACGAGACCTACCTCAAGCAAGCCGACGAAGGCGAAATCGCGCTCCGCCAGGCCAACACCTATGACAAGCACCTGCGCAAGATCTATCCCAAGGAGATCTCGGGCCTGCCGGCCGATCCCAAGGCTCCCGTGCCCGAGCACCTGCTCAACCAGGCGGGCCAGGAATCGAAGTAGGAGGACTGGTCAGGGGGTCTTGAAGCGCACCTCCTCGGGCACTTCGACCCCGGCCAGCCAGCGCTCCATGGCCTCGAGGTCATTGGCCAGCCAGTGGGCGCCGCGAATCAGATCCAGCCGCTGCCCGTCCAGATAAGCGTCCTGCAGGCCTAACCGCAGCCCCTCACGCACGGCGTCGCCGGCATAGAGCACCGGCGCAACGGTAGGCGTCTCGGGGGGAGCCTCGGGGTGCTCGTAGCCGGCCTTGCAGGGCTCCACCTCCAGGCTGTGCCAGGCCCGGCAGGCCACCGGTCGAGCCTCGTAGACCGAGCACTGGTCGTTCTCCAGAAACGGACAGGCCAGGTTGCGCCGGGGCCGCTCTGGCCCGAGCGCCCGGACCACCTCATCCGCCCGGGCCAGCCGCTCGATGAGCGCCTGGTAGCGTTCGGGGGAGAAGGTGGCCCGCGCGAACATGAGCGCGTTCACGATCTCGGGCAGCGAGGCCGCCACCGGAATGTGGCAACAGTACGAGCACCCCTTCCTGCAAGCCAGCTTCGGCTTGAACACCTCGTCGAGCGTCTTGCGAGCCAGCTCGTAGAAGTCGCCCGCGTTCATGCCCGCTTCCACCGTCGCTTCCAGCGTCTGGGAGCGCTGAAAGATCTGGGCCGCCGAGGCGCGCTGCCCGTCGTGAGCCCGGGTCAGCACGTCTTTGGTCCAATCCGAGAGCGCCTTGCGAGCCTTCTTCTCACGCGAGTGCCGTCCCATCAGGGGGTCAAGAAGCCCTCGATGACCGGGAAGGAGACGGCGGCGTCGGTGACCGCGCTGGTATGGCTGACCGCCACCACCAGGGCCTGGAGCTGTCCGATGCCCGGGAAGTTGGCGCTGACCAGATCCACCAGGCCATCATCGAAGTCCTGCCCCATGATCCAGTCGGCCAGGGTGAGCTCGAATCCCGGATCGTTGCCTCCGAAGGTGAAGTAGAGCCACTGGGGGTGATTCTGGGCGGCCCCCTGGTTCAGCGCGGCCAGCGCCGTGCTGCCGTCGCGCAGGTCGTTGAGGCCCGCCGAGCTCAGATCGGGGTCACACTTGGAGCCGTCCCGGTTGGTGAAGTCCATCACGTCGTTGAGAACCAGGTAGCGCACCACCCGCTGGAACAGGCTCAGCTTGCCCTGCAAGATGTTGATCACGCCGCTGCCGGTGTGGGGGCTGCACAGGAAGGCGGCCCGATTGTCGCTGGCGGCCACGGGGAGCTGATTGTTCTCGATGGCCTCGCGGGACACCAGGCCGCCCTCGCTGTGGGCCACGTGACGCCAGTTGCTGTTCGGATTGACGGCTGAGAGCGCGGTGTAGAACTGGGCCAGATAACCGCCGTTGTCGGAGATGGAGTCGAGAGTGTCATACTCGAACCCCACGATGCCAGTGGCCACGCCCTGGTCGAGCAGGTAGGTGGCCATGGGGGCGAACTCCTGGCTGCGAATGTTGGAGCCCAGGCCGTGCACGATCATGAGCGGCCGGGGCCCCAGGTTGGGGATGGGGGCCACCGGCTGGCCCAGGCTGATCACCAGCTCGAACTTGCTGGTGGTGGGATTGAAGGAGTAGCCGTTGTAGGTGCCCCAGTCGACGTGCGGGGGGTAGTCGAAGATCGACTCCACGAAGCCGACCTGAAAGGAGGTGATCTCGAGGCCCCGGCCCTGGACGCCGCCATCGCTGGGGGGAACCAGCGCCTGCACGGAGCCGTCGCTCTGAGGGACGAACTCGAGCGGCACCAGGAGGCCTCCCGTGACCAGCACCGGGAAGACCTCGTTGTCGGTGGCAGGGGGCGTCATGGTGACGGAGAGGCCATCGTGGCTGATTCCGCCCAGATCGACCTGAAGGTGGGGTCCTACCGCCCGGAAATCGGGGTCGGCCGGCTGCACCGTCGGCTCGACGGTGGAAAGCTGGACGGTGGCGTCGGCCTCGAGCGAATCGGGAGGGATGTTGACCTGATGCTGCTCGAGCTGGAGCTGAGCCCCCGTGGCGTCGTCCACCAGCGCGGTCAGGTTATCAGGAGGCGCCACCGGATTGATGGTGGCGTTCGGGCTGTTCAGGCTGCCCCCACCGCAACCCATGAGAGCAAGAAGAACAAGTAAAGAGAGGATTTTTCGCATCGCGCCCCTTTCGCAGCTCCTGGTCGGAACCCTACTGCAAACGACGGACGAAGCTCTCCTCAAAGTTCCGCTCGCGCACTTTCCGACCGTTCTCGCTCAACACGCGCCGGTAGAAGGCGTGGAAGTGGTCGGCGTCCGACTGCACCCGCATGAGGGTCTGCAGCGCAAGGATGCGGCCGGGCAGCTCGATCGTGACGCTGGACTCGGCGTGCATGCTCGCGTTGGCCGGTTGAGCGGAGTCGACGCGGTGAGTCAGCTTCTCGTGCACCCGAAACGTGCGGTCCTGGATGCGAAAGGCGTCCTCCCCCTCCCAGATCACCAGGCCGGGTTTGCGTTCGTAACGGAAAGGCATTCCCCGCGAGGCGAGCGACTCGGCGTCGGGACGGGTCTCGCGCGGCTCGGGGGCGGGCAGCTCGGGCGCCTGGCCAATCGCGGGCACGACCGGCAGCTCGAGCCAGGTCCGCTCTCCAGGCTTCAGGTGGGTGGTCATCTTGTGCGGCGAGGGCCAGACCATCTGGAACTGGGCGTTGGAGACCGAGAGGCGAATGCGATGTCCGGGCTGGAAGGTCCAGGTGGTGAAGTGAAGCTCGAGGGGCAGGTCCACCAGCTCGTCGAGGGGGAGCGGGGAGGGAGAGGTCCGGGAGGCCCGCTGGCTGCCGTTGAGGACCGCCCCCGTGACCAGTTGCACCTTGCCGTCGGGAGCCACGTCCTCCAGTCGCACCGACCAGTGGGCCAGGGGAGCGCTGGAGCGCGCCCGCAGGTGCACCCGCGGAAGGCCGACGATGCCCACCGGCTCGGTCACAGGAGCTGAATCGAAGACCAGGGCTCCTTCGGCATCGGCGCTGACGTCTTCGGTGGCATCATCCCACCAGACGCCGGCCTGCACGCCTCGCCCCGGAGCATACTGCAACGACAACTCAGGACCATCGGCAGGCCGGGCTTCCAGGCGGTTGCGCAGGGGATAAAGCCGCGTCAGGCGAGTGCCCCGAACAGGCCACTCCTCCAAGCGCCAGCCGGCCCCGCGCTGGTAGACCAGCAGTGGTTTCTCGGCCTGCAGGCCCGGACCCCGGTCCTTGAGCCAGAAGTCCCACCATTCCAGGGCGCGCTGGCGCCACTCGTAGTTGGGCCCGGGCGTGCCGGTATCGGGCCAGTCGTGGCCCCAGTTGCCCACCTCCACCTTGACCAGCGGGGCCGACTGCAAGAGCCGCAAAGGCGTGTCCCGGTAGAAGTCCTGCAAGCCGCCGATGGCGTAGACAGGGACTTTGAGCGCGCCCGGTCGGAAGCGTTGCGAGCGCTGCCGCCAGAACGGGCCGTCCTGCTGGTGGCGCAGGTAGGTGAAAAACCAGGGCTCGCGGTCGAAGCGGTCACGGAAGTAGGCCTCGTCGATCCGGTACTCGAGCGAGTCGGGCAGGGCGTTGTCGCGGTTGATCTCCATGTGGTACTGGTCATAGTGCAGCACGCCATCGAGGTAGTGCACGTCATCCTGGTAGAGGTCGTCGGAGGCGTGCACGGGCAAGATGGCCTTCAGGGCGGGAGGGTTGCGCATGGCCACCTGGATGGCATTGAACCCGCCCCAGGAGATGCCGAACATGCCCACCCGCCCGTTGGTCCAGCTCAGGCGGGAGGCCTGGTCGATCACGGTCAGCGCGTCCTTGATCTCTTGCTCGGAGTATTCGCAAGGCGGCAGCACGCCTTCCGACGAGCCCGTGCCCCGGATGTCCACCTTCAAGGTGGCGTAGCCCCGGCGGGCAAAGTAGGCGTGCAGTGGGTAGTCGCGCTGGTAGAACATGTCGTCCTTGCGGTAGGGCAGCATCTCGAGCAGCACGGGGAACCTCTCGCCCGGCTCGAGCGGCTGGGGGCGAAACCAGGTCACGCTCAGGCGCACGCCATCGGGCATGGTCATCCAGCCTCGCTCGACCGTGAACTCGTAGCGCGCCGGATAGCCGGCCGCCAGGCTCAGGAGGGCCGCCAAAACGAGCAGGTGCCGCACCATGGGCGGGTTCGGGCTGGGAGGGGCGCTGGCCTCTCGTTCGCGCCTGAGGCGCCGGGATCGCGCCTCATGAGGCGCACCTTTGCTGCCTCAAGACCCCAGCACAGCCTGAGGCACCTCGAACGCGCCTCATGAGGCGCACCTTTGCTGCCTCA
>BTUM01000142.1:0-10986 GCA_045863235.1 Candidatus Xenobia bacterium
TCCGCCCCGAGCCGGTGCGCGAGGCCCTCCAGGACGCTCGTCCCGTGCGCGAGGCCCGCCCCGAGCCGGTGCGCGAGGCCCTCCGGGTCGAGCCCGCTCCTGCTCAAACCTTGCGTCAGGTCGCCCCCGAACGCCCGACCACCCTCGAACCTGAGCCCAGGCCGCTCGAGCCCGTCGAGAGCGTTCGGCGCCTGGAGCCCACCAGGCGCCGCGGCGAGGCTGAGCGCCAGAGCGAGTCAGTCTCGCCGAACCGGTCCGACAAGAGCTGGGAGGAGTCCGCTGCTCAGGGTGCTCTCCCACGAGAGAGCCCCCGCCCCAACTCCCCAGGCGCCGCCCCCGTCGAGGCGGTGCAGGCAATCGGGTTCGAGCCCCGCCGAGCCACCCTGACCGAGCTGGCTCAGGAGGCTCGCCAGCAGCAGCAGTCGGCCCCGTTCTACAAATCGACCCCACCGCGTCCGCCCCAGATGCACGCCTACGGCTCCGAGCCCGAGAGCGGCGAAGCCGAGGAGCCCATCTTCGGGCTGCAGGTGACCGCTTACCGCGAGGCCGAGTTGCGCCGCTTCGAGCATCGTCTCGGTCAGGTCGAGGAGACGGAGGATCGCGAGGGCGGCCGCGAGGGCGGCCAGAACGGCGAGGAGCAAGAGAAGCAACGCCGCCAGGAAGAGGAGCGCCAGGAGGGGCAGGAGGCCAGCGACGCCGAGGAGGAGGAAGAGGAAGACGGCGAGGAGCAAGGGTCAGAGCCAGAGCTGGCCCTGCTCGGCGAGCCCGGGTCGGAGCCCCTGCTCGAACGCGAGGCCCCGCCGCCGGGGTTCGGCCCGCCCGGCCTGACCGCCGGGGACGGGCTCGACCTGGCCGACCTCGGGACAAGCTCCGGGGTGGGAACTCTCACCGATGGCCTTGCTGGCGTGACCGTCAGGACTGCCCGGTCGGGAGAAGCTGACTACCTGCTGGCCGCCACCGCCGGACTGGCTCCGCTGCAGGCCCGTCGCGTCACCGCGCTGATCACCGAGCACCGCTTCTCGGCCCTGGAAGCCCGTCAGGCCGTGCAACTGGGATTGGCTCCCGAGCAGTCCGGCCTGACCCCGGACCAGACCCGTCGGGCGGTGGCGCTCTGCCTGCGCTCGGGCCTGAGCGCCGAGCAGGCCTGGAAGGCTGTCACCGCCGGGCTCCCCACCGCTGAGGAGAGCCGCCGCTCGGGTCTGGGACTGGCTCCTCGTCACGACGAGCGCCCCCTCGAGCCGCCCGACGAGCTGGCCGCGCTGGGCTTTCATCCGGGCGCCCTGGGCCACGACCTGCGCCTGGACGACCCCACCGGCGTTGGCCTGCGCGACCTGTCCGTCGACCCGGCCACCCGCCTGCAGCGAGCCCGCGCCCGCAAGAATCCGCCCGCGCAGGCTCCCCCCGTGCTCGAAGCCCCTCCCGAGACCCCGCTGGAGGTGGTGGAGGTGGAGCGCGGCTGGCTGGGCGGCATCGTCCCGAGGCGCCCGGACCCCCTGGAATGGGCCTGCTCGCCCGGTCGAACCTTCTTCTGGAGCGTCACCCCCGCCCTCAACGCTCCCCTGGTGGGGGTGGCCACCTGGGCTCGCTTCCGGCGCAGCCCCTGGCAGCTCGATCTGCGCAAGGTTGCTCCCAGCGTCGAGAGCGGCTTCCCGCTTCCTCACTTCTTCGCCCAGATGGTGCCCTGGCTCGACTCGAGGATGATGGCTCACTTTTACTCCCGGGCCACCCGCTTCATCTCGAGCTACGCCGCCACCTTGCTGCGCAAGGCCAAAGAGAAGCGCCGCCAGCTCTCCGAGGAGGAGATCCTCAACTACCTGCTCGGGCTGCTGGCCCTGGGAGGCGAGTTCACCCACCAGCACTCGGTGCGGGTGATGAAGCTCTCGATCGCGCTCTGCCGTGAGCTGGGCATGACCGACCGCGAGACGCTGCGCCAGATCGGTCTGTCGGCGCTGCTCAAGGACATCGGTGAGGTGGATCTGATGATCGAGCGCTCGCCCAAAAATTACGGACAGCGCGTGACCCACTTCCTGACCGGCCAGGACCTGCACAAAGCGGGCCTGCTGCACGATCTCGGCAAGCTGAAAGTGCCTCACGAGATCCTCTACAAGCCGGGAGCCCTGACCCAGGAAGAGTTCGCGGTCATGAAGATGCACCCGGTCTACTCCGAGGAGATCCTGTGGCCGTTCCTCTACTTCCGGCCCCTTTGCCCCATCGTGCGCGGACACCACGAGCGCTGGGACGGCAAGGGCTACCCGGACGGCCTCAAGGGCGAGGAGATCCCCATCGGGGCTCGCATCATCGCGCTGGCCGACGTCTTCGACGCCCTCTTCGCCGACCGACCCTACCGGGCCGGGATGCCCCTGGAAAAAGTGTGCAAGATCATCGCCGAGGGGCGCGGCACCCATTTCGACCCCAGCCTGGTGGACCCGTTCCTCAAGGCCGTCAAGACGCTCAAGCTGGAGGGCCAGGCGGCTCCTCGTCCTTGAGACGAGAGACCACCCGGAACTCGAGCCCCTTCTCGCTGTCGGAGACCTTCAGCACGTCGCCCTTCCTGAGATCGCCAGCCAGGGCCCTCTTGCTGAGCGGCACCAGCAGCGAGATCTCGTAGCCGCGTCGCAGCCCGCGCACCCCGCCGGTCTCGGGGTCGAGCCCCTCGCGGGCCACCCGGGCCACCACCTCGGGATCCACCTTCAGTCGAACCCCGAAGCGCCTGTCGAGGTCTCGTTCCAGATCCACGAGCAGCCGGCGGATCAGCCTCTCGGCGTCGGCCTGCTCGAGCGGGCGCAGCGCGATCACCTCGTCGATCCGGTCGAGCAGCTCGCGCCGGAAGTGCTCGCTGAGCTCGGGCGGAGGAGCCGGGCGGTCGTCCTTCTTCTGACGAAGGCCCAGCGAGCGTTGCCCCCGCCCTACCAGGTTGGAGGTGAGCAGAAAAATGGCCTGGCGCAGGTCCACCGTCTGGCCCCGGGCGTTGGTGAGGCGGCCTTCATCGAAGACCTGCAAGAACAGGTCGAAGACGCGGGCGTGGGCCTTCTCGACCTCGTCAAGCAGCACCACCGCGTGGGGTCGGGCCACCAGCCGGGTGAAGAAGGGCGAGGTCTCGTCGTGGCCCACGTAGCCCGGGGGCGATCCCACCAGCCGCGACACGCTGTGAGGCTCCTGGTACTCGGACATGTCCAGCCGCACCAGCGCCTCGGCGGTGCCAAAGAGGTGCTCGGCGGTGGTGCGGGCGATCTCGGTCTTGCCCACGCCGGGCGGGCCGATCAAGAGGAAGACGCCCAGCGGGCCGCGGCGCTCGATCAGCCCGGCCTGGACCAGGGCCAGGCGCTGGCACATCTTCTCGACGGCCTCGTCCTGGCCCACCAGGCGCTCTTTGAGGGCCACCTCCAGGGTGAGCATGCGCGAGTCGGCGCTGTCGCTCAGGATCAGCTCCAGGGGGAGATTCTGGACGCTGGCCAGGGTTTCGGCCACCACCCGACGATCGACGGCGGGGCGCCGCTCGGCCCGGGCCCGGGCCCCCGATCGATCGAGCAGATCGATGGCCTTGTCGGGCAGGCGCCGATTCTTGATGAACTGCACCGACAGCTCCACGGCCGCCTCCATGGCCTCGGGCAGGTACTCCAGCTGGTGGTGGGAGGCCAGCTTGCCCACCAACCCCTGCACCATGGCCAGCGCCTCGGCGGGCAGGGGCTCCTCCACCGCCACCTTGTCCAGGCGGCGCTCCAGGGCGGGGTCGGTCTGGATGAACTGCTCGTACTCTTGCACCGTGGTGGCGCCGATCAGACGCAAGGTGCCTCGAGCCAGAGCCGGCTTGAGCAGGTCGGCCCCATCCTGGGGGCTGCCCTTGTACGAGCCCGAGCCGATCAGGGTGTGCAGCTCGTCGATGAACAGGATGACGCTGGGATTGGAGGCCTCGCGGATCAGCTGGCTGATGTTCTCCTCGAACTCGCCCCGATAGGTGGTGCCGGCCACCAGCTGGCCCATGGAGATTTCCACCACGCGTTTGCCGCTCAGAGGGTGATCCGAGCCTGCGCTGGCGATCTCCACAGCCAGCGCCTCCACCACGGCTGTCTTGCCCACCCCGGGCTCGCCCACCAGCACCGGGTTGTTCTTGCCCTGGCGCATGAGGCACTCGACCACCAGCTTCAGCTCGCGCTCGCGTCCCACGAACGGCCCCAGCTTGCCCTGACGGGCCAGCGCGGTCAGGTCACGGCCCAAACGCTGCAGGATGCTCTTGCCGCCCTGCTTGTCGCTGGCGGCCGCAACCGGGGGGACGGGCGCCTCGTAGAGGGCCTGGCGGCGCTTCTCCTCCTCCTCGAAAAACTGCTTCAGGTCGCGGGCGATGGTCTGCTTGCCAGGCACGCGCATGGAGCGGGTGGGGACGTTCTCCTGCGGGCGATAGGGCTCGAAGGAGTCCTTCTTCGGGGGCTCCGGGGCTGGCGGCTGGTCGACGGCCGTAGACGTGAGCGAGTCGGCCGGGGCGCGGGCCCGATCAAAACCCGGACAGGGCTTGTTGATCAAAGCGGTGAGCAGGTGGCGCACCTGCAACGGCTGGCCCCGGGCGAGGAACTCTGCCTGCTCGAAAACCTCGCGAGCTTGAGGGCTGCGATGGCCGCTATGGTTGGCCTGACCTGGAGGCAGCTGGCGGCGCAGGGTCCGCCGCAGGCCGTCCGGAGTGAGCCCCAGGGCGGCCAGCTCGCTGGCCACCAGCTCGGCACCCTGGCGCAGCTCAGCGCGCTCTTCGGCCGTGAAGAGCTCGGGCTGTTGCTCGACCACCTTGCTCAGGCTGCAGATGCCCACCCACAGGTGCTCGGGCTCGAGCAGCTCGTGGCGCAACTGCTCGGCCTCGTAGGAGGCAGCCCCCCAGGCCACCTGCACCGCCAGGCTCAGAGAGGGCTTGCTCACTGGTGGTGCGGGGTGGGCGGCGCTGCCAGCTCGTTGGGTCCGGAGTGAGCCACTCCCAGGGCTTCGGCGTCCAGGTCAGGAGGGGCGAAGATCCAGCCCTTTTTGTAGAAGAACCAGAGCTCGACGATGGCGATCACGAGCATGGTAAAGATGCAAAGGGGATAGCCGTAGTACATGTTCAACTCGGGCATGTTGAGCGGCGACTTCTCGGTATTGAAGTTCATCCCGTAGATGCCGGCCACGAAGGTGAGCGGAACGAAGATGGTGGTGATGATGGTCAGCACCTTCATCACCTCGTTCATGCGGTTGGAGATGCTGCTCAAGTAGACGTCCATCAAGCTCGAGCCCAGCTCGCGGTAGGTCTCCACCAGGTCGATGACCTGCACGCAATGATCGTAGCAGTCGCGCAAGAAGACCCGGGTCTCGGCCGAGATGAGCGGGACATCCTCGCGGAACAGAGGATTGATGGCCTCGCGCAGGGGCCACACGGCCCGGCGCACGATGAGAAGGTCGCGCTTGATGTCGTGGATGCGCCGGACAATGCTGCGGTCGGGCCGGAGCAGCACCTCGTTCTCCAGATCTTCGAGCTGCTCACCCATGCGCTCGAGCACCGGAAAGTAGCTGTCGATCACCGCGTCGATCAGGTGATAGGCCAGAAAGTCGCACGAGCCTCCGCGCAGCCGGGTGGACTCCTTGCGGATGCGCTCGCGCACGGGCTCGAGGCAGTCGCCAGGAATGCCCTCCTGGAAAGTGAGCACGAAGTGCTCACCGAGGAAGATGCTGATCTGCTCGGTCTCGATGCGACCCTCCATCTGGTGGAGCATGCGCAGAACCACGAAGTAGTAGCCGTCGTAGAGGTCCACCTTGGCCCGCTGGTGCACGTTGACCACGTCCTCCAGCGCCAGCCGGTGCAGGTTGTAGATGCGACCGAGCTCAGCCACCACGTGGGCGTCGCCCAGCCCGTCCACGTTGACCCAGATGATGGGATACTTGTCTTTGTTTTGCTCGATCCAGCTGACGTCTTCCAGCTTCTGCTCCACCAGGTGACCCGCGCTGAAGGCCATCAAATCGATGACCGGCTTGGGGGCGTTGGGGTCGGCGGTGATCGTTCCGGGCGGAACCCAGTGGGCAACCCGCTTCTTCTTCATCTTTCTGGACCGGGCCATGCGGGCTCAAGTTCGAACGTGCGCAGGCAAATTCCCCTGCCCGGCCGAAAGCCTGGACATCTTGCGCGACTGGCTTCCTCAGGGCAAAAAGGCGGCGGTGTGCTTCACCATCGACGACATCCATCCCGGTAAGAGCAGCGATCTCTATGAAGCCGGCGGCGACCTCGACGCGGGTGCGCTGGGGCAGGTACACTGGCTGCTCAAGCGCCATCCGCAACTGTGGGTGACTCTGTTCACCACCGCCGACTGGCGAGAGACCTCGCCCGTTCCCACTCTGAAGATGCTGGCTAAGAACCCGTATCTGCGCGACAAGCTCTACCTCACCGAGCTGCACCCGGTCGGCACCATGCGGCTGGGGCGGCACCCCGAGTTCGTGGCCTACCTCAAGTCGCTCCCCCGCACCGAGCTGGCTTTCCACGGGCTGCACCACATCCACAAAGGCCCCAAGGTGCTGGTGGAGTTCCAAAACGACCTGTCGCTGGAGGAGTGCCGGGCCATCGTGGGCGAGATGATCGCCGTCTTCGAGGAGGCCGGCCTGAAGTATGCGCGCGGCATGAATCCGCCCGGGTGGGAGTTTCCGCCCCACCTGGCCACGGCCATGATCGAGGCCGGGCTGATCTTCGTCAGCTCGGCGCGCGATATCCGCACCCCCATCTCACCCGATGCGGTCACGGCCATGAGCGGTCTGACCGGACGCTCGCTCATCTTTCCCGAGCGCATCTGCGACGGGAAGCTCGTCCACTTCACGGCCAACTTCCAGGCCACCAGCCGCATCGAGCGGGCCTTCGAGATCATCGACCAGGGCGGGCTCTTGAACATCAAGGCCCACATCATCAAGAACGCCTGCGGCTACATCATGCTCGACGGGGTGGACGAGCTCTACTGCAACTACCTCGACCTCCTCTTCAGCGAGCTGGAGCGGCGCTACGGCGATGCGCTCTGGTGGACCTCGGTGGGAGCGATCGCCGAAAGGATGATGAGCCGCGATGGACGTGCTGCACAACCCGCCGGGTCTTGAATCGGAGTACCTGGCCAGCCTGAACAGCGTCTTTCCAGGCTGGGGCGACGAGCGCAAGTTCCACTGGTTCTTCCAGCGCACGCCGGCCGACCTGATGCTCATCAAGAAAGACGGCCAGACTCTGGCCGGCTCGGCCGTCTGCTACCGGCGCGTGCGCCTGCCCAAGGGCGAGGTCAAGGTGGGCATCATGACCGGCTCCTGGACCCTCCCCGAGGCCCGCGGGCAGGGCTGTTTCGGGCGCATCATCGCCGAGTCGGTGGAGCTGACCCGCCGGGCCGGCGGGGCCCTGCTCCTGGCCTTCGTGACCCACGACAACGCCAGCCGCCGCCAGCTCGAGCGGGCCGGCTCGGGAATGGTTCCCTCGAGTTATCTCTTCGCCACCCCCGAGACGCCGGTGCCGACTGGCCCGGCACTGAGCCCCGGCCAGGGTCCTTTGCTCGAGCTTCTGAGCCAGCGCTACCGTGGCTACAACCATTTCTCCTACCGCGACGAGTCCGAGTTGCAGGCCAACTTCCTGGCTCGCTTCGAGCCCACCGAGCTTCGCCAGGACGCTGACGGGCTCTCGGTGCTGGAGGTCAAGCCCGACAACGTGCTGCTCCAGCTTGCTACGCACCCGAGCGTGCTGGCCGGGCCCCTTGGCTTTGCCTTGAGCACGGGGAGGCGCTTTTTCCTGTATTCGACGCGTCCCGAAGTGACCGAGCGTGCCTCGAGCCTGGGCCTGGCCTGCAAGGAGGGCTTCATGACCGTGCTGCTGGCCGACGAAGAGCGCCTGCGGGCGGCCACCGGGATTCAGGCGCCGTGGGAAGACTCCACCCACCTGGCCCGGCCCGACAGCCCCTGGTACCTGGGGCCCTGGGACGTGCAGTCGGGCGATCGCACTTGAGCAAGGACGAATGCCGGCTCAGCCCGAAGGCAGCCCGGTGCCCCTCAGCTGTCCGGCCTGCGCCAAAGCCACCCTCGAGCCCTGGAGAGACTCTACCACCGGGCTGGAGATCGACTGCTGCGCCGAATGCCGTGGCTTCTGGTTCGACGGCGAGGAGCTCTCGCGGCTCTTCCCCAGCCAGGAGCTCTTCTCGCGCGTGTTCCGACTCGAGCTCGACGCCCTGACACCCGAGCCCGGAGGCGAGCGGGGCTGTCCTCGTTGCCTGAAGGCCCTCAAGCTGACCCGGGCCCTGGAGGTGGAGATCGACGTCTGCCGGCACTGCCGCGGCATCTGGCTGGACGCGGGCGAGCTCTTGCTCCTGGTGCAGAGCTATCCGGGCCGGCGCGAGGGCGACCTGATGGTGCTCAACCAGCTCGCCTCCGGCCTGGCCAGCGCCGAATCGCAACGGTCGGCCCTCAAAACCTTGCTCGAGGTGCTGGGCCAGAACGCATGACGACCCGGGTCTACCTGCTCTACACCGGCGGAACGGTCGGCATGCGCCCACTCGACCCGGGAAATCCGCTCAGCCCGCTCGCGCCGGCCTCGAGCCAGGAGCTGCTCGAGCGCATTGAGGGGCTGGGCGATGAGGAAGGCATCGCCTGGCAGCTGGGCACTTTGCTCGATGAGGACGGCCGGGAGCTGCCGCCGCTCGACTCGGCCGATCTCAGCGCCCGGCACTGGATCCTCATGGCCGAGGCCATCGAGCGGGTCTACGCCGACTACGACGGCTTCGTGGTGCTGCACGGCACCGACACCATGGCCTATACCGCCTCGGCGCTCTCGTTTCTGCTGGCCAACCTGGCCAAGCCGGTGGTGCTGACGGGGGCCCAGCGCCCGATTTTCGCCACCCGCACCGACGCCCGCCAGAACCTGATCAACGCCCTCTACGTGGCTGGCTACAAGGCCACCGGGCTGCCCTGCGTGCCCGAGGTGACCATCTGCTTTGGGGACGCGCTGCTGCGCGGTAATCGCACCCGCAAGGTGAGCACCAACGCCTGGCAGGGATTCGCCTCACCCAACTATCCCCGACTGGGCCACCTGGGCGAGCAGATCCGGATCTTTCCCGACCTGGTGCGAGCCATGCCCGACGAGCGCGCGCCTTTCTACGTGCACCACCAGCTCGAGGAGCAGGTCATCGACCTGACCCTGTTCCCCGGGATGCACGCTGGCCAGCTCGGCTCGCTGCTCGATCATCCCGAGCTGCGCGGGGTGGTCTTGCGCGCTTTCGGCACCGGCAACGCGCCGGGCGACTCGGAACTGCTCGAGCTGATCGGCCGGGCCGCCAGCGGGCCCGATCCCAAGACCATTCTAACGGTCACCCAGTGCATCGAGGGGCAGGTGGAGCTCGGGCTCTATGCCTCTTCCAGCGCGCTGCTGGAGGAAGGGGTGATCGGGGGCTTCGACCTCACGCCCGAAGCGGCGCTGGCCAAGTTGATGTGGATTCTGGCCAACCACGACCGCAGCGAGGTGCGCACCCGGCTGATGCTGGATCAGCGGGGCGAGCAGAGCTACAACCTGTTCGAGCTGAGCTATCCCCCTGCAGGGCGCAAGAGCGAGCCGGTCGACCTGGCCAGCGCCTCGGCCCAGCCCGCCGGTCCGGTCAACCGCGACCGGCTGGTGCGGGCAGTGCTTCGGATCCACGGCCTGGGGGTCAGCGACGTCAAGCGCGGGGAGCTCTTCAGCCTGCGCCTGTTCGTCAACTCGAGTGGAATCAAGCCCGACACCCCGAGCGACGACCCGCGCTGCGCGGCCGAGTGCGAGGCCCTCTACCAGGGGCCCGGGGCCACGCTGATGGTGGCCGACGTGACCGCCGGGGTGCGCCGGCTGATGGAGGAGCAGCGCCCCTTCCATCTCACCCTGACGGCGGGCCGCAAGCACTTCTGGTATCGCCGGCTGGAGCTGGCCCTGATGGTCGCGAGTCGCTAGCCGTCAATCTTCCGGAAACATCGCGGCAACGTTCTGGCAAGCGTCCGGTGACATTCCGGCTACAATCGGATGCGATGATCAGGGCATGACAAGGATGCCCTTTCACCTCCGCCTCAAACACGAGCGGCGCCTGCGCCGCTGGACCCAACGCGAGCTGGCTGAGCGCAGCTCGCTCAACCGGTGGCTCATCAGCCACCTGGAGAACAGGCGTCGCCTTCCCAATCGCGAGCACGTCGTGCGGCTTGCGAAGGCCTTCGGGCTCAGGCCGGACGAGTTGCTGGGGAGCACCAACCTGCGGGCTACCCCTCGCCCTCGGCCGTCCTGGCATCGGAGTAAGCTATGGCGAAGGTTTGCGCCGCGTCGGGGTCGCTACGTCCTCGACCGCGAGCGCGACAACTGGGTTCGCTTGAGAGCTGCCCGCAAAGGCTACCGGGCCCAATACGACCTGTGGCTGCCCAGGGCGCTCGGGCGGCAGGGTCGCGAGGGGTTCTCCGAGTTTCTCCATTTCGCGTGCTGCGGCTCCGGGCTGGAGATGGTTTCGTGGCTCAAACTCATGACGGTGGGCATCCTCTCCTATTTCAGCCTGATGCGGCTGGGCTGGCGACGCCTCCCGATCATCGAGGAACCGTCGGGCAATCTGGTCGGTGATCTGCTTTGGCCAGCCCTGGTGCTGGACGGTCCTCTGCTCTGCGCGCTCTTTCCTCAGGTTCGCGTCTTGACGCCGGACGGTCCATTCAGGATGGACCTGCTCGCTTGCGTGCGCGTGGGCAAGAGCCTGGTCTGGGTCAACATCGAGGTCGACGGGCCCTATCACAGGGCTGACCGCGATGAGCGGCGCCGGAAACTCATCGGCCTCCCGAGAGTGAAGCTCACCGAGGAGGATATCTGCGCCCCCGACTTCATCGACCGACTGTTCGAGAAGCTCGCCGTCGCCGTGGCTGCGCCCTGAAGCGAGTTGACAGCCCCCGCGTCTGCTCATGAGCTGACATCCAGCGTGGCAACTTTGCCCGAGGAGAGTTGACAGCCCCCGCGTCTGCTCATGAGCTGACACC
>BTUM01000143.1:0-10969 GCA_045863235.1 Candidatus Xenobia bacterium
CCAGGGCCGGCAGATCGCCCTGTTTATCACCGGTCCCCAGCACGCTGGCGAGAACTTCCGCATACACCGGCGCGACTCAGGTAGCGCTCAAGAACCGCGACGCACCCGGATGCGCACCCCTCCGATGACCACCTGCTGGCCATCCTGGTGGACCCCGCCGGCCTGGCCGTCAGGGGCCAGCTGGAGCTGATCCAGGGCGTGCTTGAGGTCGCCCTGCAGGGCGTAGTTTCGCAGGAATTCGGCGGTCGCCTCGGTCAGGGGGCGATCTGACCAGGGCCCCTCGCGCAGGCTGGTCATCAGCTGGCCGAAAGCCGACCGACTCTGCTCGAGACCCACGCTGGGCTCCAGAGCCTGGCGCACCAGGCGCCAGGACTCACGCTCGGCTTCCAGCTTTTCGCCCGAGCGGTGGTGGGTGAGCAGCATCCTGTAGTCCAGGTCGGCTTCCGGGCCCAGTGACCCTTTGAGGGCTTGCCGCTCGGCCAGGCTGCCCGGAAAGTCTCCGGCCAGTGAACGACGGGCCAGCTCCACCTCGCCCGCCAGGGCCAGCTCGCCTTCGAATCGGCTCAGGAAGTCTGTTTCCGTTCCCAGTGCTCCGGCCTTGAGCTGGGTGAAGATTTCGCGGCTCTTCTCCCAGCCGGCCTGAGGCACCACCAGCTGGTGCAGGCGGGTCAGGCGCTCGGCATCCGGCTCCAGGTCGCGCTGGGGGAAGCCGAGCAGGAAGCGATACTCCTCCGAGGGACGATCGCGCTCGGGCGGCCTGGGCTTCTCATCGAAGGGGTCGCTGGGGTCGAACTCGCGCCTGGACGTCTTCTCCAGGCCCTGGAGGCCCACTCGCAGGGCCCCTGCGGCTCGGGCCCGCAGCTCGTAAGGCTCGCCGGCCGGCGGGGTGGCTGACAGGAAACCCCGCGCGAAGTCGGAGTCCTTGGCCAGGTCGAATTCGCGCGCGAACACGCTCACCGCCTCAGAGCCAAAGGCCCCACGGGTGATGCCTCGCTGCAGGTAGTCGAACATCTCCCGCGAGCCCTCGTGGCCCAGTCGGGGGACCAGCGCATCGTGCAGCGAGCCCAGCAGCTCGGCCGCCGACCTCAGGTCGGCGCGCGGGCTGCCCAGCAGCAGTCGGTAGTCGAGCAGGGCTTCCTTGACGGCCGAGGTCTTGGTGCTGAAGCTGGATTCGTCCACGTGCTTCTTCTCCACCTCGGCCAGGTGGCGCAGGGCTGTCAGGCGGTCGGCATAAGGCTCTCTGGTGTCGACCCGCAGGGCTTTGCGGGCCTCGGCGGCATCCTCGAAGGAGCTCACGAACTCGGCGATCTCCAGCAGCCGCTCGCGCTCCTCGCGATACTCGGCCTGGTCGAAAGTCTGGGGGAGCAACTTTTCGCGGAAGTGGATCAGGGCCTTGCTGGCCACCTCAGGCTTGACCTGGCGCTGGCGCAGCTCCTTGTACTCGCCTATCAGCTCGCTGGGATGCTGGTCGGGTTTGAGGGCCCGCATCAGGTTGCCGTAGGAGTAGACGCCCATGCGGGTGCGCTGCTCGCCTTCCAGACCCGGGTTGAGCCCGGCCTCGAAGTCGCGCAGCTCGTGAATGGTTGCCAGGCACTCCTCCAGCGGATGCCGCGGGGAAGCCCAGGTCAGCCCGTGGGCGTAAAACTGCTTCTCGTTGTCGTTGAGTCCCGGATCGGACACGATCACGCGATGGTGAAACTCGGCCAGCTCGAGCAGCTTGCGGCTGGGCTGGGGGATCTGGCCCGAGGAGAGATCCAGCTTCTCGCGGGCCACCCGGCCGTAGAGGCTCACGCCCAGCATCGTGTAGCGCTGGTCGGTGAGCGCGTGGTAGGCGCCCGAGGCGTCCAGGTCATTCAAGGTATCCTCGCCCCGGTGGAAGGTGAGCCCGATGGAGCCCAGGTCGCGCAGGCGCCGGGCCAGCGGGTCCTGGTCCAGCCGGGGCACGCTCCGGCCCAGAGCGAAGAACTCCACCGTTTCCAGGTCGGCCAGCGAGTTCACAGGATACATCCCCTTGGAGCCAGGAGCCTGGGCCCAGAGGGATTTGACGTCCTTATCGTCCCGCTCCAGGGCGCGGTAAGCCCCGTAGACCCCTACCGGACGGCTGGCGTTGTTCTTGAGGGCCTCGCCCACCGAGTAGTCAGAGCGTCCTTCGGCCTCCAGAATGCGAAACTGCACCCCGGCTTGCTCGAGCTTTTCGAGCCGGCTGGCCAGGGCCCGGTTGGCCAGGCGCTGCGAGTCGTCGGCCAGGAACAGGCTCTCGGCGTCCTTGAGGTCCTGGAAGCTGTGGATCTTGACCTGCTTGACCACATCCTTGTCCACTCGCTCGAAGAAGCTGTCTTTGTGAGCGGCGCCCGGGTCGGGCAGCGAGAGGGTGAGCCGACCGAGGGTGGAGTCGGGGTGGTCGTAGGTCATGAGGTGGCGCTCGAGCGACTCGGCCGTGTAGTCGGTAGTGCCCCAGTTGCGGGGCTGATTGGGGTCGCCGATGGCCGAGAATCGGAACCCCTTCGCCTCGAACTCGTCGAGCAGGGTCCTCAGGTCGGCGGCCGCGGCGGCCGACAGCACCCCTGCAAGGGGGCCGGGAACAGCCTGGCAGGAAGCCCAGAGCCCCAGCTTGTCGACCTCCGACCAGAGAGGACGCAGGGTGGGCTCGCTGGCTGCCTTCACGGGCTGCATCAACTGCAGATCGTTGACCGAACCGGGGGCGTAGCCGTCTCCCGGGGTCGAGCTGGCGGCCGCGGGCCGCCTGGCTGCCTCGAGACGGTAAGTGGGCTGGCCGGCAGGTTGGATCAGCATGCCTTGAGTCTAGGGCGAGCCGCCGAAAAATTCTTGAAGGCCTGACCGGTCGGCCCCGAGAAGGCCGCCCTCATGGACGTCATCATCGTAGGAGCCGGTCCGGTGGGCCTGATGCTGGCCTGCCAGCTGCAACGACGGGGGGTCAGCTATCGCTTGCTGGAGACGCGTCCCCGACGCGAGTACTGGTGCAAGGCCCTGGGCGTGAGCCCGCGTACCCTGGAGATTTTCGATCAGATGGGCTGCCTGGATGAGGCCCTCAATCGCGGGCTGTTCTTTCGGGCCGTCAACACCGTGGTGGATGGCCAGGTGGTGGCCCGGGTGGAGACCGATCCCGAGCAGTATCCCTATGGCGCCATCGCTCTGGGCCAGTATGACAGCGAGGAGGTGCTCGAGCAGCAGCTTCGCCGCCAGGGCGGAACCATCGAGCGGGGAGTGACGGTGACCGAAGTCTCGGCCAGCCCCGAGGGGGTGGAGGCCGTGCTGGACAGCGGAGAGCGCTTGCAGGGCAGCTACCTGGTGGGCTGCGACGGAGCACACAGCCTGGTGCGCAAGGCCATGGGGGTGAGCTTCGAGGGCGGGCGCTATCCCCAGGTGTTCTTGTTGGGCGACATCGAGATGCAGTGGCCCCACCCCCACGGCGAGGTCTGGAAGCTGGTGGTGATGGAGGAGGGCCAGCTGGTCAATTTCGTGGTGGTGGTCCCCATTCCGGGCAATCCGCGCCGTTACCGCCTGTCCATGGCCGCGCCGCCCGAGTACTGGGACGAGGGGGTGGAGCTGCCCGAGGCCAACCTCGAGCTGCTCGAACGGCTGGCCGGTCCGGCCCTGCCGGCTGGAACAAAGCTCTCCAACCTGCGCTGGGCCTCCTTCTACCGCATCAGCCACCGGCTGGCCAGCCGTTATCGGGTGGGGCGTCTGTTCATCGCCGGGGACGCGGCCCACATCCACCCGCCCATCGGCGGTCTGGGCATGAACACCGGCCTGCAAGACGCCTACAATCTGGGCTGGAAACTGGCCCGGGGTGGCGAGCAGCTGCTGGAGAGCTACCATCTCGAGCGCCACAAGGTGGGGGAGCAGGTGGTGGCCTTGACCGCTTCGCGCATGGAGGACGCCACTTCGGGCAAGGCACGCGACGAGGCTGCCGAGGAGCGGGCCAACACCCAGCTCGAGATCAGCTACGCCGGTGGCCCCCTGGCCTTCGGGACCGTTCCAGCCGGGCAGCGGGGGGCCGGCCCGGGAGAGCGGCTGGACTTCGTGGACAAACTACAAAGGCTTTACATCCGGCGCAGCTCCCGTCTGATCGACTTCATGCGCGACGGCGAGTTCCACCTGTTTGGCTATGGCGGAGGCTGGCCCGAGTTTCGCTCGCTGAGCGCTCGCCTGCGCACGAGACTGGGAACCGAGTTGCGCTGCTGGGCGGTGTCCGATTCCCCCCGGTTGCCCGAGCTCAACGAAGAGTTACCCGTGCTGCAGGACGCACGAGGTCGCGCCCACGGCGCCTGGGGGGACGGACCGGGCGCCATCCTGGTGCGGCCGGACGGTCACGTGGTCTGGCGCGGCGGGATCGATGGGGACGAAGCGCTGGAGCGAGCCCTGACCGTGCTCAGCGGCGGAGCCTGAGGAAGATCGCCGGCTGGTTCTCGATGATGCCCTGCAGGAAGTCGACGCTCATGCCGTCGCGGAACTTCTCCTCGGGCAGCCCGAGCTCCCGGGCTTTTGACTTGACCATATCCATCGACTCGCTGAACTGATTGAGGTCCTGGCGGTCGAACGAACGCGCCTGGCGCTGCTCGGGCGTGAGGGCCTGCCAGCGCCGGGCGGCCTCCTCGCGCTGCTGGGGGGTGAGCTTCTCGACCGGCTGCCCGGTCATCTCCTCGATCCCTTTGCGCAACTGGCTCTCGGCCACGGGCTTGAGGAACGAGCGCATCTGCAGTTGCTGCATGTTGTCGGCCAGGTCGTTGGAGTTCCAGCGCCGGTCGTCGCCGGCCAGTTTCTCCAGAGTCGAGAGGCCGTGCTTGAGCTGTTTCTTCTCGTCGTCGGTCAGGTTGAATCGACTGGTCGCCTGGCGGTACAGCTCGCTGGCCCGATCCACCCCCTGGGAAACGCTTTCCTGAGCCGACTCAACCGCCCCTCCGAGCCAGGAAGCCAGGCCCGCCGTCAGCGAGTCGGCCCCCCCCGCCTGACCTTCGTCCGAGCGACTGAAGCCATCCTGTCGACTTGCGGTCTGGTGGTTGACGTTTCCGTTCGAGCTGGCGCCTCCGGTGGCGCGGTTGGCGGCGGCCGAAGGGGCCACCGAGGGGGGGGAGGGAGAATGGTTCGCCGGGCCGACACGCTGGACGGCCTGCGTCTTTTGGGTGGGCTCGCTCAAGTTGGGGGGCTCTCCTTGAGGTCAGTTTCTTAAGCCCATCATAGAGCCATCCCCACCGGGGAGACCCGGGTCAAGCGTTTCTGCTTTGTAAAAGTTGTGAACAGCTGGTAAACGCAGGGCGGAGAGTTGAAGCCAAAAGTTAACAATTTTTACCGGAACGGGGGCAAGTTGTCTATTCCTGGTCGCTGTGCGCAGGTTTGGATCCGTCGACACTTTCCTTGAACCGGGAGGGGAAGCTGCTCTCCTGGCCCGAAGGCGGCCGAATGAGCGTGGAGCTTCTGGTGGAGGAGATCAAGCAGATGCACGCCGCGGTGCTCGGCAGCGAGCTGCTCGAGGTGCGTGAGCCAGAGGCCGTGCTGCAAGCCCTGGAGGATGGAGCCTCGGAGATTCCCTTGATTTTGCAGTGGGACGACGAGCCTCACTCGCTGGTGTTGCAGGAGTTGCGCGGGGATCGGGTGGTGTTCTTCAACGGCATGCAGCTCCCGATTGCGCCCCCTGCGGGCACCGAGATCCAGGACGAGGGCCCGCCCCGCATGGCCGAGGAGCCTGGTCTGGAGAGCTTCAGCCTGGACGAATTCGTCCGTCTCTTCGGTCAGCGCGGGGCCGTGTGCCTGCTCAGCTCATAAGGCAAGCTGCAGGGCCTGCCCGGCCCCCTTGAGCACCAGCGCCCGGCCCGAGTCGAGCTCCACGCCCGGCCCCTCAGCCTGCTCCAGAAAGCTGAGTCCCGCCTCGAGGTCCTGCAGGGCCTCCAGATACTCCGGAGGGGGATGCTGGCCCGGCGGCCACAGGTTCAAGGCGCGCTCGAGCAGGCTCCGAAACCAGGCCAGCTCGGCCAGGAGATCGTCGCGCTGCAGCGAGCCGGCCTCGAAGGCTCCCACAGCATCGATCAGGCGCTTGAGATTCTCGGTGAGAGGCACGGCCGAGGGGGAGCCGCCCTCCGAGAGATCGACAGAGCTCGTCCGGGCCGCGGCCACCCGGGGCAGTACCGCTCCGCAGCGCGAGCAGGCGGCAAAATCGCTGCGGTTGAGTTGCCCGCAGCGGGTGCAGGGAGTCTTGCCTTCGGCCTCGGCCAGCTCGGCCAGGCGCTGGCCCTCCCGAGCCAGCCCGGCAAAGGCCTCCTGAAGCGTAGGGACCAGCCCGGCCACCTCGCTCGGACTTTGCTCGAGCCGCTCCAGAGCTTCTTCCAGATTGTCAAAGCGCTGCTCGATGCGCTCGGCGATCTCGCCGACCTGAGCCGAGCCGGCCAGCATGCGGGCCACCGAGGCCAGCTGGTTGCGAAGGCCGGCCACGTCGCCCAGTACCTCCCGACAATCCACTGGCTCGCCCCGACGGGCGGCATGCAGCAGGCGGTTGAGGTCGGCGTGGGGGGTGGGCCCACTGCTGAGGGCGGCCTCCGCCTCGGCCGCTGCAAAGACCTCCTGGGCCTCCACGGCCACCGCCCGGTAGCGGGCGAGCAGCTCGGGCAGGGATGGGGCCTGAAGCTCGAGCAGCATCGTTCCCACCAGCTCCAGCATCTGGCTCAGCGCATGGCGCACCGAGTCGGGCAGTTCGGGCGGCTCGAGGGCTTGCTCGAGACGTTGGCGCTCGCTGGCAAGACAGATGGCCCGAGTCCGCACTGAGCCTGCGTTCAGGATGGCGTTCACACCGCCCAGGCGGGTCGGCCCCATGGCGATCTGGGCCGCCTCGCGATGGGCGAGCAGAGCCTGGTCGAGCTCGCCGGTGGCCCGGGTGAGCTGCTCGGCCAGCTCCCTGAGAGCCGCCGGGGGGGCGGCGACCTGGCGGCAGGCCTGGTCGAGCAACTGGCGATGCCGCTTGAAGGCCTCTCGAACCCGGACGGTTTGGCCCGGCGCTTTGTCGGCCACTTTCTCGAAGCCGCGGCGGACCTGCTCCACCGATCCCATGACATCGGCCAGGATGAACCAGAGCGAGCGAGCGTCGAGCTCCTTGCGGGCAGCCTGCAGCAGGGCTTCTGAAGCGGAGAGATGCGAGCTCATGCGGTCGGACAAAATTTTTCGAGCGCCCTTTACTTTCCCCCCCCGGGCCGGTAGAGTAACCTGGTAACATTTTGTTCATTTAGTTAACAAATGGGGGCTATCTGAGCTACCACACCGTCCACCAGCATCACGACCCTCACATCGCCCAGCCCCGGCCTCCCCTGCCCGGCGGTCCCGGCCCTCAGTCGGGGATGCAGACCGGCAACGCGATGCTGTTTGGCCCCCAGGTGCCGGGGCAGTTCGGCAATTTTGCGCCGATGATGGACCCGATGCTGATGGCCGTGCTGCTCGAGCAGTTCACCCAGTCGCACGCTCCTCCCGGCCAGAGCGAGATGCTGCGTCCGGGTCCCCAGCACTACCCGCAACCGACTTCCTCCAACAAGGAATCGCGCACCGGTCTGCAGGCTTCGGGTTTCGAGGCCTACGGGATGGATGAGGCCGAGAGCGAGGCAGAGCCCCCCGCCTACCAATCCACCGGCTTCCGGGTGCCCGATCGGGGTGCCGCTCGCCGCTACCCGCCCTTCCAGGACATGCAGAATTCTGCCCGTCAGCGGGGCGCCCGCGACGACTCGCTGATCGCTCCCCGCTCGAGCAAGTGGGAGGACCAGGCCACCATGGGTCGGCTCGACCATCTCACCCACCTGTCGGGGGGCGAGCTGGCCGAGGCCATCCTGCAGGCCAGCCCCGAGCAGCGTGAGCGCATTACCGAAGGGGAGACCCGGCTCGAGGCTCTGTTGCGCGAGGAGGAGGAGCACGGTCATCCCGTGCCCATGTCCCGCCAGCGCATGATGTATGCCCAGAACCTGGAGGATCTGCACCAGCAGGGGCTGGTCGATCCCGATCTGGGGCAGCGCAATCGCGAATACATGCAACTGCTCGAGACCCGCGACCGCTCGGCCATCGACTACGGGCTCAAGCATGGCTACGGTCCTCCCGTTGGGGCCGACCCGGCCCAGGTGCAGGAGTCGGCCTTCAACGCCGAGCGTCGTCCGGCTGCCCAGGCCCAGGCTGCCAACCCGGTCAGCCAGGAGCGTCAGGGCTTCAAGGACGTCAAGCTCGACAAATGGGGCGAGGGCAAGAACTCCAGCACCTGGGGAGCGCTGCGCTCGGCCGGTTGGTCCGACCGGGAGATCATCGAGAACAAACTGGTCGACCAGGTGGCCGAGTTGAACGGGCTGCAGGATCCTTCCAAGGTCCAGGCCGGCCAGACCCTCAAGATCCCCACCCGGGGAGGACAGGGCGGCGAGCAGCAGGGAGCCCTCTACCAGGCCGATGGGGGGCCGGCCCACCGTACTCCGACCTGGGAGCAACCCTCTCGCCCGGCCCAGACTGCTCAAGGGCCCCGGCAGCCGGCTCCGACCGCTCAGCCGGCCCCTCAACCCCCCGAGAAGAAGGCCCCCCCCTACGACCCCTCCAAGGACGCCACCGCTCTCTACAAGTCGATGAATGGCGGACTGCTCGGCGCCGGCACCGATGAGGACGCCCTTTTCAAAGCACTGGAGGGCAAGACTCCCGATCAGATCAAAGCCATTCGTGCCCACTACAAGGACCACTACGATCGCGACCTGGACGCCGACCTCAAGGGCGACCTGAGCGGCAAGGAGCTGAGCCGGGCTCAGGAGCTGCTCAAGGGCAACCAGGCGGCGGCTGACGCGGACAAGCTCAACCACGCCATGAAGGGCGGCTTCCTCGGCATGGGCACCGACGAGGACGCCATCCACAAGACCTTCGAGGGCAAGACCGAGGAGCAGCGCAAGGCCATTCTGGACGAATACCAGAAGCGCAACAACGGGGTGGCCTTGAGCGAGCACCTCAAGCAAGAGCTGTCCGGTGCCGAGCTCGACCGGGCCACCGCCCTGGTCGAGGGGAATCAGGCCAAAGCCGACGCCGCCGCCATGCGCCACGCCATGAAGGGTGGCTTTCTGGGCATGGGCACGGACGAGCAGGCCGTCTACCAGGCTCTCGAGGGTAAGGACAAGACCCAGCGTGACGCCATTCTCAAGGCTTACAGCGACCAGTATGACGGGGCCAACCTGCGCACCGACATCGAGGGCGAGTTCTCCAAGGCCGAGTTGGACCGGGCCAACGCTCTGCTCGACGGCAACAAGGTGGCCGCCGACGCGGCCGCCCTCGAGCACGCCACCCGGGGTGGCACCTTCGGCCCTGACAAGGACGGCATCTACCAGGCCTTCCAGGGCAAGTCGGAGGATGAGCGCCAGGCCCTGCGCGCCGCCTACGAGGAGAAGTACGGCAGCCTGGACGCGGCGCTGCAGAGCCAGCTCATCGGCAACGACCTGGAGAAGGCCAACAAGCTGGTTCAGAACGGCCAGCTCACCGACGCCGAGCGCCTCAAATACGCCGTGGAGGGCGCCGGAACGGACGAGGATGAGATCAAGGCTGTTCTGGCCGGCAAGAGCAAAGAGGAGATCGATGCTCTGCGCGCCGACTATCGCACTCTCACCAAGCGCGAGCTGGACGGCGACCTGGAGTCGGATCTCTCGGGACGCGACGCCTTCGACGCCCGGATGGACCTCAAGGGTCGCCCGACCTCGGCCGAAGAGGCCGTGGACCGCCAGAACGAACGCTGGCAGTATGAGCGGGGCGGGTGGGGCAACACCATCAGCCGCCTGTTCGTAGACGGGTTCTCCGACAAGGGCGAGCTGCTCGATCGCAACACGGCTCGGGCCAACGATCAGCTCGAGCGGGTCGAGCAGCTGCGCTCCGAGGGACGCCACGCCGAGGCGGCCGAGGCCGAGCAGCGCCTCTCGCAGCTCGTCGACTACGCCAGCGACGATGTGGCCACCTATCGCGAGGCCAAGGACAGCGCTGCCGAGACGGCCGGCACGGTGGCCGCCACGGCAGCCTCGGTGGCGGTGGTGGTGGGCACGGCCGGCACGGCCACCCCGCTGGTAGTGGCGGGTTTGGCGGCCACCGCGGGCGCGGGCGCCAAAGTGATGACCTCAGGTGCAATTCAGGGTCAGGGGTATGGATGGGAAGGGGCCCTCTCCGACGCCGGGACGGGTGCGATCGACGGTGTTGCCACCGCGGTCGGCGCGAAAGCTGGCGCGGTTGCGGCCCAATCGGTGGGCAAGGCCATGGCCAGGCAGGCCGCCACGGAGACGGGCACGGCTGCCACGCGCAGCCTGGGCACGCGCGTGGCCATGGGCGCCGCCGAAGGCGCCGTCGACGGGACGGTCGGCGGCGCCCTGGGTGGGGCGGGGGCCACCGCCGCCAATGAGGGCACCTGGAAGGACGGCCTGGGAGAGGGCCTCAAGCGGGTCGGCACCGGCACCGCAATGGGGGCCGGGCTGGGCCTGGCCGCCGGTGGCGTGGTGGGCGGGGGCATTCCGGCCGCCGGCGCGGCCGTGCAGAAGACCGCCCAACTCGGCGGCGAGGCGGCCACCTGGAGCCGCCAGCAGATGGCCAACGCGGGGGACGCGCTGCGCACCGGCGGCGAGCGCTTGAGGCAGGCGGGCAAGGATTTTTACGACTTTGGCATGGAGGGGGGACTGATCGGCAAGCGGTTGCGTGCCAACGCTGACAACGTCGATGGCCCGGTGGTCCCGCGCGCCGAGCCGGAAGCTCCGCTGGCTCCCAAAGCCGAGCCCGAGCCGGTGGCTCCCAGGGGCGAAGAACCCGCGGCTCCTAGGGCCGAGCCCGAGCAGCCGGTGGCTCCCAAAGCCGAGCCCGAGCCAGTGGCTCCCAAGGGCGAAGAGCCCGCGGCTCCTAAGGCCGAGCCCGAGCAGCCGGTGGCTCCCAAAGCCGAGCCCGAGCCAGTGGCTCCCAAGGGCGAAGAGCCCGCGGCTCCTAAGGCCGA
>BTUM01000144.1:0-10950 GCA_045863235.1 Candidatus Xenobia bacterium
GTGGTGGGGCAAGTGCGCCAGCCGGAGCCCCACCGCCCACGGTGGGGATCCCCACGCCAGGTGGTGGGGCAAGTGCGCCAGCCGGAGCCCCACCGCCCACGGTGGGGATCCCCACACCGGGTGGTGGGGCAAGTGCGCCAGCCGGAGCCCAGGTGCGGGCCCTTCCCCCAAGGGCAGACTGCGATCGGAGGGCGAATGCTTGCATGCAGAATGGAGATCACTCATCCCCCCGTGGCCAACATCCTCACCCGCAGCAGTGGATTCCTGCGCACGGTTTGCTCGCATTCGCTGCAGCCCTACCGCGGCTGTCCCCTGGGCAGTTCGCTCTGTGGTCAGGGATGCTACGTCCGGCACAGCCCCTGGGTGACCCGGGGCCGGGCCTGGGGCAGCTTTCTCGAAGTCCGCGACCAGGCCGCCGAGAGCTATCTGGCGACGGTGGCTCGCGAGCGGGCCTGGGCCCGCCGTGCCCGCGGCTCGTTTGCCATCTTCATGGCCTCGGCCACCGAGCCATTTCCGGCCGCGGAAAGGCGGTTCGGGGTGAGTCGCCGGGTGCTCGAAGCCATGCTCGAGGAGCCGCCCGACCTCTTGATCGTGCAGACCCACTCGGCTGATGTGGTGCGTCAGCAGGAGCTCCTGTTGCGTCTTCAGGCTCGCTGCCGACTGAGAGTTCACCTCTCCATCGAAACTGACCGCGAGCGCCTGCCCGGTCTCCCCCCACCGGCTTCTCCGGTCCGCGCTCGCTTTGCCGCGGCCGAAGAGTTGCACCGCCGGGGACTTCACGTGGTCATTACCGTCAGTCCGATCCTGCCGATCGCCGACCCGCCCGCCTTCTTCGCACTCATTGCCAGGTGCGCCTCGGCGGTGGTACTCGACCATTACATCGGGGGGGACGGAACCCCGGACGGTCGGCGCACCCTGGCGACGCCCTTGCCGCGCGCCATGGCGGCGCTCGAGCCCGAGTCGGTTCAACTGGCCTATCGCGACCGCATGGCGGAGGTGGCCGCTCGCTTTCTGCCCGGCAAGGTCGGCATCAACGTGGACGGATTTGCTGGCCGCTACCTCGGCGCAACCGGGGGCGCCCGCTCCCGGGATGAGACCTGAGCACCGGTGGCGAACCCTCCAGCCCGTGTGGGATCAGTTCGGCCGCCTCTCCAACCTGCCCGCCCAAAGCCTGCTCTGGCAGCGTGGCGAGCCTTGCGATGAGGTCATCTTGATCATCCAGGGCGAGCTCGAGGTCTACCATCAGAACCTGGAAGGCGAGGTGGCCGTGGTGCGCTGCCTGGGTCCAGGCGAGATCCTGGGCGAGATGTCGGCCCTCGACGGAGGCACTCACTCGGCCACGGTCCGTTCGCGCACCCCGTGCCAGCTTCGGCGCATACCCGCCAGCGAGTTCCGGAGGGCCCTGGAGGGGCGGCTCGACCTGGTGCACGACCTGCTCGCCCGCCAGAACGAGCGGGTACGCCATCTCACCCGCCAGGTCGCGGTGCTGGGATTCGAGAGCGTGGCCACCCGCATCGCTCGCCACCTGACCCGCGATCTGCCCCCTCAGAAGACCTACCAGCTCACCCACCGCGATCTGGCCGAGCGGGTGGCGGCCACCCGCGAGAGCGTCACCAAAGCGCTGGGGCTCCTGGCTCGCCAGGGCTTTCTGGAGCTGGGTCGGGGAACGGTGACCGTGCTCGACCGGGTTGGCCTCAGCGCGCTTGCCGGGGAGGACGACTGATCCGCCGCCGGCTGGCCTTCTTGCTCTCGGCCGTGGGCAGCCCATTTGTGGTGCTGCCCCTCTTCTGGCTGGCTCTGATCGCCCGCGAGACCGAGACCACGGAGCAGTTCTGGTTCTGGAGCCTGATGAGCATCGGGCTCACCACCGGCATTCCGGCCATCTACGTTCTGTATCAGGTCTGGGCGGGACGGTTGACCGATGTGCACGTGCGCCTGCGCGAGCAGCGCCGCGGCCCCTTCCGAGTGGCCCTGGTGGCGGCCGTGGCCCTGCTGGGGATCATGCTCTGGTTCCAGGCCCCTCGGCCGCTCATCGCCGTGACCCTGGCCATGCTCTTCACCGGACTGATCTTCGCCTTGATCTCGCGGGCCTGGAAGATCAGCTTGCACACCGGAATGCTGTCGTGCTGTCTGACCAGCGGAGTCATCTTACTGGGCTGGCCCACTTCCTGCCACATGCTGGTCCCGCCGCTGGTCTGGGCCCGCGCAGAGCGAGGGCGGCATCTGCCCTCACAGGGCGTGGCGGGGTGGCTGATCGGCTCGCTGACCACCAGCTTGATTCTGCAGCTGCTCTGACAATCTGTTGAGCAGCGCGGGATGCTCTCTGCCAAGCAAAACCGAAACAAAGCCTTAACATTCTTTACTCGGTTCTAACAACTTTCGCGATTGTGTCTGGTATGATCATGCCCAGACAGTCGCCCTTCATTCCGGCCAAGAAACGCGAGGGTGACGAAGGAGTTGCGCTCATGCCCGATCGCTCCCCCTCCCCCTCCTAGCCTCTCTCTGTATTTTTTTTCAAACAGAGACAATCTTAGGAGGTAATCCGTGGATTCATTCTTGAACTTGAATCAAGGGAATTCTTTCTATTCCCGTGCAACCCAGGGCCAGCCTCGCAACAGCTCTCACTGGCATCGTCCCCCGAATCAGGGAGAGTGGAACTCAACGGAGTATGACCAGGACGCCTACCAGCCGGGTCAGCGCGGCTACGAAGCAGGCTGCTGTCGCTGCGCTCCCCCTCAGCAGCACAACGGCCCCGACCCCGGCATGATGTTTCTCTTCTTGCAAATGATGATGAGCGGCACAAATCCGGCCGCAGCCTTCTTCATGATGGGCTTCATGGCCGGATCTCGCCCCCCACTTCCCATGGGTCCGCCTGCTCCTCCTCCTCCCCCGCCGCGCCACTCGGGCTACGCCGAGCGCTACGAGCCCAACGCCACCGTGGCCGTCTTCGACAACTTCCGCGACACGGCCAACCGCACCACCCACGGTGAGCAGGTCGAGAACATCATGGTGCAACAGGGGCTGACCGACCGGGATATCCAGCGCTTTCACTCCGGCGAGGGAGGAATCGATCCCCGGCCCCTGCGCCAGGCGTCCAACCCGGGTCAGTTCCATCACGCCCTCAACGGCTACATCGAACGAAGCTCTACCGGCCTGCTGAGCGCCACTTCCAACAACATGGAGACCATTCTCGACGATCCCAACTCGCAGATTCAGGTGATCAACCAGTCGCAGGGGATCTCGGGAGCGGATGTCACCCAGCGACTGATGAGCATGGCGGGCGAGGATCCTCAGCTCAAGGCTCGACTGATGCAGGACCTGGGCCTGCCCCCCGGCGCGAGCAAGCGACAGTTCGTGGAGGCTCTGGCCAACCGGGTTCAGAGCGTCAGCGAAAACAGCCCCGCCGTGCAGGCGGAGACGCAGCGTTACGAGGAGTTGTCGGCCGAAGCCGACGCGCGCGGAATCAACCATGTGGTGGCCTCCGGCAACAATGGCCAGGTAGCCTCGATGATGCGTAACCTGGGTATCGAGATGGACCCCTCCTTCTATGGCAACGCTCTGCACAACGAACATACCACCAGCGTGGGAGCGCTCAACGAGCAGGGCACCGGTCCGGCCAGCTTCAGCGCGCCCGAGGCTGAGATTGCGACTCAGGGCCAGGGCGTGCTCACCACCGCCGACGGCCAGGTGGACTTCATCAACGGCACCTCCTTTGCGGCTCCCCAGGTGGCCGCCCAGATGGCCCTGATGCGTCGTCGCAACCCATCCCTCAGCGACGAGGAGGCTGAGGAGGTGCTGACCGCGACGGCTAACCCGGTGGCCGGCGATCCGACCCAGGCCGGGGCCGGTGCGATGGATCCGCGCCAGGCGCAGTGGCTTGCCCATCTTTCAGGCCAGGTCTACTGAGTGTCGACGACCAGGCGGAACTTCACCCGGCGCGCGACCAATCCCAGGCTCTTTCGAGTCGCGGAGCAGGATAATACCCTCGGGCGCGGGATAATGCCCGATGAAGTTCTGGCGCGTGGGCCTGGCGGCGTTGATGTGGGCCCTCTTGATCGCGTGGCTCTCGCACCAATCTCCCCAGGAATGGGTGGCCTTCCTGCAGGGCCCCTGGGGGCCCCCGGCCTATCTCGTGGCCTACGCCATTCGGCCGCTGGCCTTTTTTCCTTCCGGCATCATGAGCGCCCTCTCAGGTTCGCTCTGGGGGCCGGTTCTGGGAGTGATCGTGGTGGTCCTGGGCTCCAACATCTCCGCCCTGGTGGGCTATGGGGTAGGAAGGCTGCTCGGCACCCGCATCATCTCGCCCCGCCTGGCCGAGCGCTACGGCGAGCCGCTGCGGCGCGATCCCTTCGGCAGCGTGATGTTCATGCGGGCGGTGATGGTGGTCCCGTTCGACCTGGCCAGTGTCCTTTCGGCCGTCCTGCGGCTCCCCTTGCGCAGCTTCGTCGCCGGCACCGCCCTGGGCTCCTTGCCGGGAACCTTGATGTTCACCCTGGCAGGGGCGGCTTTACCCGTCGAGGAGGTGCTGGCCGGTCGATTCCGCATCAGCTTCTTGACCATGGCCCTGGCCGGTCTGATGCTGCTGGTCAGCCTGTGGCTGTCTCGTCGTCTTCGCCGAACGGGGGCTTAAAACGCCGCTCGTTCTGATTCGGAGCAGGTCAACGCGGAGTCGCGCGCGCCGGGGTTGGCCCGGGCCGCTCTGATGCTGCTGGTTCTGGCTCGCGGCGCCGCACAGGAAGCTTGACCGGACCGACGACCACGCTCTGATCGCCCACCTGCACACCCGGATTGGGAGCGGGCCTGGGCAGGTCCAGGGCCGCGGCCATTTCGCTCTTCAGCCTGGCAGCTTCAGCGGCGGGGTCCTTCGGGGCGGCCAGCCCCTCGTTCTTGCGCAGGTGCTCCTGTACGACGAACGAGGCCGCCACGGGATCAAGGCCCGTGGCCGCGAGTGCTTCGAAGGTCTCGAGCCAGCCCAGCGCATCCTCTTCCTCGTGGCGGCTCAACAGAGGCAACAGGCGAGCGGCCGGCTCGGCGTGCTGGTGGTCGGCCACCGCCGCAAAAACCTCCGGGCTGACTCCCTCCTCGACCGAACGTGCCACGGCCGCCTGCAACTCGCGAGGCAGCCTGGCCAGGGAAGTCACGTTGCGGGTGAGCTCCTCGAAATCGCCGGACAGCTGGTCGCGATCAAACCAGTTCCCACTTACCAGCGCGTCGGCTCGACGAGTAATGATGCGGCGAGCGCTGGCCGGGTCAGCCCCCTGGCTCACGGCCGACTCCCAGCAACCGAAAGCCCGGCAGCAATCCTCGACGCGGGAGAGACCGCGCAGACTGACTCCCTCGAGCAGGGCGCCCATGGTGAGCGCCCGCTCGGCCCAGGGCTGGCCGCATGAGGAGCGATCGATCAGGTCCCAGCGCGAGCGGCGCTCGGCCTGATCGCCAAAGAGGTGCTCGAGCATCCCCAGGTAGTGGTCGCGGCGCTCGTCATGCTGCAGGTCGAGAGCCTCCAGGTCTTCCCAGAAACGCTGGTAATAGAAGGAAATCAGGCCCTTGGAGCTGGCCGAACGGGCGATTCGCTCGATGAAGTCGCCCGCCTCCCGGGCCGTCTTGCCCAGAGCCTCCTGGCGCTCCAACTGGCGCCAGGCTTCCTTGCGAGAGTCCTCTTCTTCCAGCGATCGGGTGTCCAGCTTCTTGAAGCGCTCCTTGAGAGCCTTCTTATCGGCTCTGGACCAGCGAACCGCGGGCGACAGCTCGACCTTGTCGAGAGAGCCGGACGGCCGCCCCGCAGACCGAGGAGCGCAGAACTCAGGAATTCTCAGACAATGGACCCTCACCTGTTCATGACACCACGGGGTCCTGAAAGAATGCTTGACAGATTACGCCCATAATATTACAGTCATAATATGACCGCCCACCGCAAGCGACAGACCCGGGAGGCTATCCTGGAATCGGCTGCTCGCCTGTTATGCGAGCGCGGCCCCGCCCGGGCCTCAGTGCACGAGGTCATGAGCGGCGCCGGACTGACGGTGGGCGGGTTCTACGCCCACTTCGACTCCAAGGAAGCGCTCTTCGAGGAGACCTTCCGCCGCCTGGCCGAGCAGGCCTGGAATGAACTGGTGGAAGACCCAACCCGCGAACGCCTGCTGCAGTTCGTGCGCCGGTACCTCTCCCGTACCCACCGCGACCATCCCGCCGAGGGCTGCCCCCTCCCGTCCACGGTGGGCGACATCGAGGAGGATTCGAGCCTGCGCGGGGTGCTGTCGGAGCAGCTCGGCCGTTTTGCCGAGGCAACCGGCCCCGCACTGGGCGGGTCCGACCGCAGCCTGGCCTTGCTGGCGCTGCTCTTCGGCGGGCTCAGCCTGGCCCGCGCTCTGGGCGCTGACGACCCACTTTCGCAGCAGATGCTGGCAGGCTGCCGACGCTTCGCCAAAGACACCCTGAACCTGGAGGAACCATGAACGCGAGCCCCGTGATGCAGAAGCTGCAGGCGCTGATCCGGGGGGAGATCCCCCCTCCACCGGTGGCCCGCTTGATCGGGTTCAACCTGATCGAGGCCGGTGCCGGGCGAGCCGTCTTCGAGATGCAGGCCGAAGAGCGCCACGCCAACCCGATGGGCACCCTGCACGGAGGCATCCTGTGCGACCTGGGCGATGCCGCCATGGGGTTTGCGATGGCAACCACGCTCGAGCCCGAGGAGACGTTCACCACGCTCGAATTGAAGGCAAACTTCTTCAAGCCGGTCTGGAACGGCCGCCTGCGGGCTGAAGCCAGTATGGTCAAGCGCTCGCGCTCGCTGGGCTACCTCGAGTGCGACATCAAGGACGAGCAAGGCTCACTGGTGTGCCGTCTGGGCAGCACCTGCATGGTTCTGCGGGGGCGGGCGGCCGAGGGTCGCTAAAGTGCAAGGCCTCTGATCTTGCACTTTACAGCGGCGCGTTCGCGTTCGTCAGATTGTGCTAGCAAAACCAAAGCACACTAGCTCGCCGCTGCTCCCTGTGAGCCCCCCAGCGCCCTGCGGGCCAGGCGCCAGCAGGTCTCTTCCCGCTCGGCGGGGGCGGCCGAGAGCAGCTCTTGCAGGCTGGCGGGAGCCCCGCCGGGGGCAAAGAAGGCTCGAACCCGCCCCGGCGGCACCCCGGGTCGCAAGGTGAGGGCGTGCATCCAGGGAGCGCAGGCCTCCTGGCGCAGCCTCTGGCCCTCGGGGAACAGGGCCAGGGTCGCCTGCAGGGCCACCACTTCGGCCAGCGCCTCGCTCACCTCCAGGGGCAACCCCTGTCCGGGGAAGGTCCGCAAGCCCGAAAAACAGGCGAACAGCTCACCGATCTGGGCTTGCGAGCCAGCGCAGACCTGAGAGGTTCCCACCAGCCAGCCCTGAGAGCTGAGCCACTGCCAGAAGTCGTCGAACTCACCCGGTTCGACCTCATCCAGGTGCAAGAGGGCGAAGGTGAAGACCTGCGAGAAGCCCAGGCAGGCTTTGTAGAGGCCTGCCCAGGGCCCGGGCAGGGGACCGCCCGTCCAGCTGAGGGGAGCCGCCCATGCGGCCAGAGCGACCCTCCAGGCCCTGCGCAGGTCGCTTCCAGGCGGACAGAGCCGGGCCACGGTCGCGGTGATCAGAGGCCAGTGGCGATTGACCTGGCGCAGAGCTTCCGCGTTCATCGGCTTGCCCTGACGGCCATCGGCATAGGGGCAAGCCACGGTCGGGTCGCCCGGAGTCTGCTCGATCAGCCTCCGGCCTTCCTCATCCACCAGCTCGGGGCGGTGGGTGGCCAGCAGCACCTCAAGCTTCAGCGAGCTTCACCTGGTCCACTCTCGCGTGCACCGGGCCACGATCGGTCTGGATCAGGAGCTGGAAGCTGACCGTACCTTCCGAACGAGCGCAGAGAAATCGAAAGGTGCCCGCCTCCAGACGGCCCAGAGGGGGAAGCTGCTTCCAAACCCGACGCGGGCCCGCCCGGTTGAAAGTCTCGCGCCGCCCGAGCTCGATCGGAACCAGTTGCTCGGCCTGGCCATCCGCGGTCAGCTCGCCCTGAACCTCAAGCGCCGGGCGATCGCCCAGCTCGATCAGGACCTCCAGGGCCGGGCCCTGGTTGACCAGCTCGACCGTGGCCAGCAATTCGTCTCCCTGACGGCGCACCGACACGCGCGCCGCCAGGTCGGGCGCCTGGCCCAGCGCGGGCAGAGCCGACTGGGCTGCCGCCAGGGCGGCCCACTGCAGAAAGTTGCGACGTTTCATGCTTTCTCGTGTCGCTTACGGCCTGGCTTTCTTCCAACACGTCCGATTGCGCGGGGATCTCCTCGGCCAGCCCTCAGGACTCCTCCATGAACGAATAGCGGTAGTCCGACGGCGGCTCGAAAGTTTCCTTGATGGACCGGGCGCTGGTCCAGCGCAGCAAGTTGAGGGCGCTGCCGGCTTTGTCGTTGGTGCCCGAGCCGCGGGCCCCGCCGAAGGGCTGCTGCCCCACCACCGCGCCGGTGGGCTTGTCGTTGATGTAGAAGTTGCCGGCCGCGTTGCGCAGGCGCCGGGTGGCTTGCGAGATGACGGCCCGGTCCTGGGCCCAGATGGCTCCCGTCAGGGCGTAGGGCGAGGTGCTCTCGCACACGTCGAGGATCTCGTCGAACTTCGTCTCCTCATAGACGTAGAGCGTGAGCACGGGACCGAAGATCTCCTCCTCCATCAGCTTTTCGTAGGGGTTGTCCACCTCCACCACGGTAGGGCGGATGAACCAGCCCTCGCTGTCGTCGAATGTGCCGCCAGCCAGAATGGTGGCCTCGTCCGAGTCCTGGGCGTGCTTGATGTAGCCGGTGATGCGGCGAAAGGCGTTCTTGTCGATGACCGCCCCCATGAAGTTGCGGAAGTCGCGCACGTCGCCCATCTTGATGTGGTCCACCTCGCTGAGCAGAGCAGCCTTCACCTCGGGCCACAGGTTGCTCGGAAGATAAGCGCGCGAGGCGGCCGAGCACTTCTGGCCCTGGTATTCGAAGGCTCCCCGGATGAGAGCCGTGGCCAGGGGCAGGGGATCGGCCGAAGGATGGGCCAGAACGAAGTCCTTGCCACCCGTCTCGCCCACGATGCGAGGGTAGGTGCGGTAGCGTTTGATGTTGATGCCGATGTTGCTCCACATGTCCTGGAAGACCTCGGTGGAGCCGGTGAAGTGCAGCCCGGCCAGGTTGGGGTCAGCCACGGCCGGGTCGCCCACCTCGCCCCCCGAGCCGGCCACCAGGTTGATCACGCCAGGGGGAAGCCCGGCCTTCTGCAGCAGGCGCATGATGAAGTAGGCCGAGTAGAGAGCCGAGGAGGCCGGCTTCCAGAGCACCACGTTGCCCATCATCGCCGGGGCGGTGGGCAAATTGCCCCCGATGGCGGTGAAGTTGAAGGGCGTGACCGCGAAGACGTAGCCCTCCAGGGGGCGGTAGTCGGATCGGTTCCACATGCCGGGGCCCGAGATGGGTTGCTCGCGGTAGATCTGCTCCATGAAGTAGACATTGAAACGCAGGAAGTCGACCAGCTCGCAGGCCGAGTCGATCTCGGCCTGGTAGGCGGTTTTGCTCTGGCCCAACATGGTGGCCCCGTTCAGAGTGTTGCGGTAGGACCCGGCCAGGAGCTCGGCGGCCTTGAGAAAGATGGCCGCCCGGTCTTCCCAGGGGGTGTGGGCCCAGTCGCGGGAGGCCTTCATAGCGGCCGCGATGGCCTGCTGCACGTGCTCGGCCCCGCCCTTGTGGTAGACTCCCAGCTTGTGGGAGTGCTTGTGGGGCATGGTGATCTCGCCCAGCTTGCCGGTGCGCACCTCCTGGTCGCCGATGAAGAGCGGGACGTCCACCTCTTCGGCGGCCATCTTCTCGAGATGCGCCTTGAGGCTGGCGCGGTGGATGGAGAGCGGAGCGTAGTCGCGAACCGGCTCGTTGGTGGGTTGAGCGATGTTGTAAATTCCCATAGCGCGGGCGCATTCGACCCCGCGGGTCGGGCGTTCCTCTCCACCTGATCGTGGCCGGCACGGGCCAGCGCAGATCACCCGACCGACGGGTCACCCCTGGTTGGAGTCCGAGGGCTCCTTGAGGACTGGCTCTGGCGCCGCGCTCGGGCCCGCTCCCACGGGCTCCCGGCTTGAAAGTCCCCCGCATGCTCGCGGGCGTGGCACGCCGAGCAGAGCAGCCGAAGGTTCTCGGGTGCGTTACTCCCCCCTCGGGAAAGGGCTCGAATGTGATGAATCTGAAGAACTCCCCGCTGTCCGCAGCACTCGCAGCAGCCACCGGCGCGAGCAACCACCGTTTGCACCACCAGGTGGGGTAGCTTCTTCCTGCGACGCTGTCGGAGCAGAACCACCGAAGTCTCATCGCGAGAGCCGGACGGCACGACCAGCGCGTCGGCCCGGGAGAGATACTCCCTGGAGCTGGCCGACGAAACCGGGAGCGGCCCGCGGTCGGTTTCCACACTTCCGGCCCCGGTGGGATCGAGTCGAACGACGACGGGGCTGCGTTGAAGGGAGCCGCAGGTGGCGCTGGCAAGATGGCGTCTGATCAGCTCCAGCATCACCTCCCTGGAGCTGGCACGGCGACCAAGTTGCCGAGAGATTCGCTCGACTGCGGCTGCCCATTCGGCGTATTCTTCGGCGCTCAGCTCCAGCATCACCCGAACACGTTGGGGAGCCGGAAGGCCGTCCTCCAGGACCTCCGGGAACAGGCTCGGCGAGGCCTGATCTTCTGGCCCGGCCGAGACTCGCTCATGGAGACTTACCGATCGCTCCTGTCGTTGAGATTCGCCGAGCGCGCCTGTCGTCGAGATTCGTCGCCCCTCCCTGTCCTCGCTGATTGGCCGCTCGCTTCGGTCATCGCTGATTGGCCGCTCGCTTCGGTCATCGCTGATTGGCCGCTCGCTCCGGTCGTCGCTGACTGGCCGCTCGCTCCGGTCGTCGCTGACTGGCCGCTCGCTTCGGTCGTCGCTGACTGGCCGCTCGCTTC
>BTUM01000145.1:0-10881 GCA_045863235.1 Candidatus Xenobia bacterium
CCTCGCTGGCTGGTGGGATGGTCGCGTCAGGTGGCCGCCTTCATCGAAACCCATCTGGTCGACTTGCAACGGTTGCCCACCATCGCCGAGATCGCTCGAGCCCTCAATATCTCCGAGGCGGGCGTCCTGGATGTGCTGAGATTCAAGATCCCTCTCTCGCTCGATGCCCCCTCCGAGGACGTCGAGCTGAGCAAGATCCAGAGCCTTCGCTGCGAGGAGTACCAGTTGCCGCTGGAAGACCGAATCTTCTTACTGGAAGCCCTGGAAGCTCTGCTCGAGATCGAGCGCAAGGTCGTTTATCTCTTCTTTTATGCTGATCTGAATCAGAGCGAGATCGCCGGGCGCTTCGGACTGGCTCCCCGCAAAGTGTCTCGCCTGATGGGCCGGGCTCTGGAGAAGCTGCGGGGGATGCTGGTCGAGTTTCGGCCCGAGCTGCGCACTGAACAAAAATTTTAACAAATGTGCCCTGGATCACTGTTCAAAGTCCCATCGGTCATGTATAATGACCTACGTGAGGTTAGCGAGAGAGCAAACTGCCCCGCTCACTAAACGCCAAACGAAAGGAGGCATCTGACGAAAAATGCAGATCATTCGTCGCCGCAAGAACCGCGGGTTCACCCTGATCGAGCTGATGATCGTTATCGCTATCATCGCGATTCTGGCCGCTATCCTTGTCCCGAACTTCATCAAAGCTCGTGCTCAGGGTCAGCTCACTTCTTGCAAGTCCAACCTGAAGAACATTGCCACCGCGCTGGAAATGTACTCCACCGACAACGTCGGTGTGTACCCCCTCACGGGTAACTTGCCTGGTGGTCTTACCCCGAACTACCTGAAGATCATCCCGAACTGTCCGTCGGCCCAGACGCCCACGTACAACGCTGGATACTTCGCTGCTGCTCTGCCGGACGCGTTTTCGGTGAGCTGCTCCGGTGGTCCGAACCACTCGGCCGCAAACGTCACCGTGGCCGACTACCCGCAGTATTCCTCTTACCAGGGCCTTATCGAGCGCCCGTAAGGAGCAACTGCCAAGGAGAGAGCCTGAAAGGGCTCTTTTTTTTTTGCCCGCGGCCGGGGAAGCGGAGCTAGCAACGGAGAACCCAGCAAGCATGTACGAAGAGCCCCTGCCCTTCGAGCTTCTGACCGCACCAAACCCCTTCAGCCTCTTCGTCGTGTTCCTCTTTGGGAGCCTGGTGGGCAGCTTTCTGAACGTGGTCATTTATCGAACCCCGCTCGAGCGTTCCATTGTGCTGCCGGGCTCGGCCTGCACCACCTGTGGCACGCCTCTCAAGTGGTGGCATAACATCCCAATCCTGTCCTACTTCCTTTTAGGGGGGCGTTGCGCGTACTGCTCCTCGAGTTATTCGTCGCGCTACATGCTGCTTGAGGTCTTCGTGGCTGCCAGCGCAACCGGACTCTTCTGGTTCTACGGTGGGCCCTCGGTGGGATTCTTCGCTACCTTCACTTTGTTCGGATTCTGCCTGGCCGTTTTCTTCACCGACCTCGACCACTGGATCATTCCCGATCAGGTCAACTTCAGCGGCATTCTGGTGGGTCTACTCTTTGCACCGTTCTTGCAGCCCCGGGTCGATTTCGACCTGGACCCGGTGCTGCTGCCGACCTGGTTACTCACAGTGCTGTCCACAACCTGGTCCGCCAACCTGCTTTCGGCGCTGCTGGGTGTCGCAGTGGGAATGGCCTTTTTTACGGCTATCCAGGTGGTGGGAACGATTCTGGCGCGCCAGGAGGCCATGGGCGGCGGCGACGTGAAGTTTGCCGGGCTCATCGGAGCCTTCCTCGGCTGGCGGTTGGCGCTGTTGGCCTTTCTGTTGAGCTTCTTTCTGGGGGCCCTCATCGCCATTCCTCTCATGATGTGGCGACGAGGGCGGGGGAAGGACCCCATTCCCTTCGGGACCTTCATGGCTGTGGCGGCCGTCATCGTGGCTCTGCACGGGGAACGTTTGCTCGACTTTCTGATCTATTGGCCCGAGTACTTCTATCCGCTCGGATACTGAAGGCAACTCAAGAGCTTGAGGAAGGTTACTCCAGTATCGGCCCCGAAGCACCGGGTCGAACACTAGAAACGGCGCCATTCGTCGAGCCTGGTGCAATGTAAAGAGGAGTTTCGAACGTAGCATCGAAGCACCGTCGATGTTGAGAACTTTTTAAGTTTTTAGCAGGGTGAGAAACTGGAATAACGTATTTCATCACCAGGGTGATCGGAGCTTTGAACCGGTCCCCTGACCTTTTGTCTGGAGATATGGGTAGGTGAGGCGAGTCGTCGAAAGTCGGTGGGGTTCGTTCCCTTCCCGAGCGGGAAGGGCAAGGTAGCTCATGGACTTCTTTAAGAAGCTGTTTGGCGGGAGTCGTGCCCCGATGGTGGGTGGGCTGGACGTTGGCAGCAGCATGATCAAGGTGGCGCAGGTTCGGAAGACGTCTGCCGGAGCGCAGTTGGTCGCTTTTGGTGCCTGTCCAACCCCTCCGATGACCATTCGTGACGGGGCCGTGGTCGATGCACGAATGCTGGGCGATGCGATTCGTCAGTTGCTGGCCGACAGCAACGTCGCCGCCAATACCAAGATTGTCAGTGCTGTCACCGGTCAGCAGGTGGTCATTCGTCCGATCAGCATGACCAAGATGACCGAGAAAGAGTTGATCCAGGCCATCCGCTTCGAAGCCGAGCGCTACCTCCCTTACTCGGTGACTGAGGCCCAGATTACCGGCATCAAGCTGCAGGACACCGACGAGAAGTCGATGGACGTCCTCCTGATCGCCGCTCCGAACGAGATGGTGAACAATGCCAAAGAAGTCGTCAAGATGGCCGAGGTGCAACCCGAGGCTATCGATCTGGAGCCGTTCGCGTTGTTACGGGCGCTGCAGTTGACGGCCTCGCCGGAAAAAATGCAGCAATGCATTGCTCTCGTTAATCTGGGGGCTTCGTCGAGCAGTATTAATATTTTCAAGGGAGGTGTCCTGCGCCACAACAGAACCATCACGATCGCCGGCAATAGTTTTACGAAGGCGATCGGTCAATCCCTGAATCTGTCGTTCGAGGAAGCGGAGAAGATCAAAAAGGAGAAAGGCGTGATTCGGGTGGAAAAAGATGCAACACCTGTACCGCCTACGACCATGAGGATCTTCAACGTGATACTGCCGGTGCTGACAGAGCTTGTGACCGAGGTCCAGCGGTCCTTCGACTACTACCGTTCGCGCTATCGGGGCGAATCGGTCGACCTGGTTGTCTTGTCCGGGGGAACGGCTCGTTTCAAGAACATCGAAGCTTACCTCAGTAATGAGTTGAGTATTCAGTGTGAAGTGGCCAACCCGTTCAGGAATCTCTCGGTTCAGAAAATCTCGGGGATGACTCCCGATGACCTGGAGGAGCTGGCGCCCTCCGCCATGGCCGTTATTGGCCTGGCCCTCAGGGAGGTTTAAAGGAGTTTGGCTAGTAACTATCTCGTCAATTTTGGGGTAGCCTCAGGAGGTACCATATGACCATCAAGGTGGACCTGCTACCTACCGAAAAAAAGAGGTTTGGGCTGGATCCGCTGGTTATCGTCCTGTTCCTGTTCGTGGTCCTGGCCACTGTGGCCATGTTCATGTGGAGCAAGAATCTCGAGAACCAGATCAGTCAGAAGCGGAATGCTATCGCAGAGGTTGAGAAGCAGATCAAAGACCTCGAAGCGCAGCTGCCCGTGCTCGAAGAGCGGCAGAACCGCATTCGGAAACTGAAAGAGCAGATCCAGATCATCAAGACTCTGGTCTATGACCCGGTTCGGTATGCCAACCTGCTCACGCAGATTACTATGGCCCTGCCCGACAATGTCTTCTTGGAGTCCTTGACCATCGACCCGAGCAAGACCCAGGTCAACATGACGGGCAAAGCGGCCGAAGTCGGTGGCACGCTCCCGCTGGCGACGATCTCGCTGCTGATGAAGAACCTGAACGACACCGAGTATTTCCGAGGTGCCTCGCTCAGTTCCGCGACGCGCGAGAAGTCCGGCGACATTCCGGCCTTCGCGTTCACCATCGACGTTGCTTACGACCCTCAGGCCGCGGCTGACCCGTCCAAGAAGCCGATGCTGCCTGGAACCGCTCCCGCCCCGGCTCCGGAGCCTGGCGCAAGTCCATCTCCGTCCGGCGACGAGACTACTGCGCCGCCGGCTCAGCCTTAAAGGAGGATCAGTATCATGGCGCTTACTGCACCAATGAAAATATTCATCGCCCTGATCGTCATCGGACTGATCCTGGCGGGCTTCTGGTTTATGGACTACCAGCAGAAGTACAACGAGATCCAGCAACTGGATCAGAATCTCAAGCAGAGCGAAGAGAAGCTTGCCTCCAGCAAGCAGAAGCTTCAGGACCTGCCGCGGTTGACCGAGGAGATGCAGCAGCTCGAGCGCGAGCTCCAGTCGCTGATCGCCTCCAAGTTCACCAACGAAGATCCTGAGCTGTTCGTGGCCAACTATATCGCTGATATCGAGCGATTGGTTCTGGCCCAGCAACAGGCGACGGGCGACTCGACGTTCTCCATCGACTCGATTCAGCCGGGTCAGATGCAGACCACCTCAACTCCCGAGAGTGGAGATCAGGGTGGGCAGCCTGCCGGTAACGCTCCTCCTGCGCAGCCCGAGGGCGGCGCAGGTGAGGCTCCCGAGGCTCTGCAGGGCTTCCCGACTCGCGTCTTCTCGATGACGATGACCGGACGCTACGGCACCCTGGTCGAGTTCCTTTATCAGCTCGGTGCGCTCAAGCTTGATCGTCTCGTGACCATCAACAAGATCACGCTGCAGCCTGGCAAGGACAAGAACCAGGGTGAAACCCTCAACATCCAGATTCCGATCACCGCGTATCTGCGGCAGGGAGGCTAGAATGAACAACAAGACGGTTGATTCCGTCCGAACTGGTCTGCGCCGCCTGGCCCTTGGAACCGTGATCGGCGCAATGGTGATCGGAGGGGTTGCCTGTGGTGGGTCCCCCGCGCCGACTCCGACGGATAGCCCGACAGCCACGAGCACCGGTGCTGCTTCACCCAGCCCGGGCGACACGTCTTCGCCGTCGAGCAGCACAGGAACGCAGGGTGCTTCCGAGACCGTCAGCATCACCGATACCGGCGCCGAGGCTCCGGCCACCGGTACGCCGGCGGCAAGTCCCACTCCCAGGGGAAGTCAGCCGCTAGCCAGACCGGTCCAGCAGCAGATCACCCGGGACCCGTTCGTCAATCCATTGACGGGCGGAGGGGCCTCCCTGGCTTCGCGGCCTACCGTCCGGGCCACCCCGCGGGTCACCGCGGCGACCCCGGGCTCGACCGCCGCGGCTACTCCTGGAACCAAGGCGAGCCCGGGTGCTCAGGATGCGGCCGAGCCGGAGGAGGAAGTTCCGCCTCCGGATGTAACCGTGACCGGAATCGTCATGGGGGCGGGTCGTTCGTTCGCGATCGTCACCGGTCCCGAGCAGTCCTACATCGTCGGTGTGGGAGACAAACTGGTCGAGTATCGCATCCTGGCCATCAGTCCGCAGGCTGTCACCTTCGGGCTGAAGTCCAAGAAGTTCAAGGTCAAGCTCCAGGATGAATTTGGCGCTGACGCCGCTGGCACCAAGGCCACGGCGAAAGGGCGTTAACAAAGAATGGCTCGTTTCGCCGGGCTCCGGCGGATAGTTTGGAAGGTGGTGATCTCGACCCCGGACTAACAAGTCAAAGCTACAGGGCGGAATCTGGCGACGGAGGTTCCATTGAGTCCTGTGGCTGAGGTCGGTTTCACTCTTGCGCCTTCCGTCGTGGTGTGCGCAACAAAGTCGTTGACTAGGAGGTGGGTTAACACCAATGGTTTCGCTGAAGCAGAAGGGCTGGAAGCTTCTTCTGGCGTGCCTGATCGTCGCGGGAATGCTGGCTCCGGCCTACGCAGCTCCTGCCACGGTGTCGGAGGTCAAGGTGACCGATGGCACGGGCACGTTGAAGGTCGAGGTCTTGTCGAACGGTGCGATTTCGAACCGTACCAAGACCCTGTCCCAGCCTCGCAAGATGATCGTTATCGATCTCTATCCCGCAGTTCTCGGTAAGTCGGCCAAGACTTCCGTGGACGTCAACCGCGGTCTGGTGGAGAAGGTCCGTCTGGTCCAGTACTCCGACACCACCGTCCGCATGTATGTCGATTGTATCTCGTTGCCGGTCTATAAGGTCGTGTCCGAGGGCGGACGTGGCGTGACCGTGGCTATCTCGAGCGCCATGATGTCGGAAGCGAAAGATCCCAAAGCTCCGACGACCGTCGCTGAGACGCCCGAAGTCGCCCCTCGTCCCCAGCCTCGTCCGCAGCCTCGACCCGTGGCAACGAGCCCGCGCCCCCAGCCTCGTCCGGTGGCGCGTCCGGCCTCCGCAATGGAGCCAGTGTCGGCTCCCGTGTCGGCTCTGCGTCCTCGCCGCCCGGCTCAGCGCGCCTATGTGCCGCGTCCGAAGCTGGTGTCGGTAGACTTCGTCAATGCTGACCTGGTCTACGTCATCAAGGTCCTGGGCAAGGAAATGAATAAGAACGTCGTGGTTGACCCGACCGTCGAAGGCTCGGTTACCGTGACCCTCAAGAGCGTCCCGGTCGAGGGCGCCCTGGCCCTGATTTTGAAGATGCAAGAGAATCCCTACGACTACAAGGTGCTCAATGACCAGCGCACCATCGTGGTCGCTTCGCCCGAGAAGCTCGGCGAGATCGCCGACAACATCATGGGCACTGCCAAGGCTCGCGATGCGGCCGTGGGCTCGGTTCGCCAGGAGTTCATCCTGGAAGCCGCCCCGTCTGCCAAGGTCGTCGAGTTTTTGCAGGGGCAGTATTTGAACGTCAAGTTCGTGCCCCATCCCACGATGAACGGGTTCTACGCCGTCGGTCCCAAGAAGGACATCTTGTCCATCAAGACCGAGCTGCCGAACCTTGACCGCGTGCCTGAGCCTCCGCCGCCCCCGCAGCGTGAGTTCATGTATGTCAAGTACGGCGACATCCAGAACGTCCAGAATCTGCTCAAGACGCTGGTTCCTGACCTTCAGTACAACGCCGACGAGCGTCTTGGCATGCTGATCGTGGAGGGCACGCCCTCGGCGATCGACCAGGCCAAGCAACTGCTGGCCGAGCTCGACCGTCCCAAGGATCAGGTCATGATCGACGTTAAAGTGGTCGACCTGACCGAGGGCGGCACCAAGCGTCTCGGCATCAACTGGTCCGACACCGGCATCGGTCAGGGCGTCTTCCAGACGACCTTTACCGAGGGTGCCACTTCGGCTGTGAACGTCCCTCTGGCTGCCGCCGGCATCACGCCTGGCGTCAACCCGACTGGCCCTCCTAACGCCGATACCGGTGTGGTCGAGTTCGCCGCGAATGCCACGGCCAACGGCTTCCAGATTCCCGGGGTGGGTGCGCCCAACTTCCTTGGTCTGCCCATCCAGTCGTTTGCCCGTTCGCCGTTCGTGATCGTGTCGACCATCAACATGCTGGTCCAGACCAACGAGGCCAAGATTCTTGCTTCGCCTCGCGTGGCCACTCAGTCCGGCACTGAGGCTCTGATTCACATCGGTGACAAGTTCCCGATCGTGTATTTCGACCCTCGCGCCGGTCAGTTCCAGGTGCAGTATGTTGACATCGGCATCAAGCTCGACGTCAAGCCCGAGGTGAAAGCCGACGGCTGGATCGTCACTGAGCTGCGTCCCGAGGTCAGCAACCTGATCGAGCTGGTCAACAACCAGTACCCCCGCACCGCGATCCGCACCGTCAATACGACGATGCGCGTCAAGGACGGCGATACCATCGTGATTGGTGGCCTGATTCGTGAAGATGAGCGCGTCACCATCGCCAAGTTGCCCTTCCTGGGTGACCTGCCGGTTCTCGGCGTGCTCTTCCGCACCACCAGTGTGGACAAGAGCCGCAGCGAAGTGGTCATGATGCTCACCCCGCATATCATGCGGTAGACTCTCGCCCGCGGGCAGAGAAAAGAGGCGGCTGAAAGGCCGCCTCTTTTTTTATGCCAGTCTGCTGCGGGCAGGATGAGCGGGAATGTGGACAGAACAGAGAGCGGGCCCCGAATGCTCGGGATGTGGCTGAATCTGTCCGGGCTGGACAGACCCGGTCGCAGATGTTAGAATAAATCGCTGCCGTGTGCGGGTTGGGACAATTTGAAGTCGCTCTCTCAAGTCCTCATTGTGAGCACCCATCACTCCCTTTGCTTCCAGTCGGGAGTAGCGTGTGCCGTTTTCAATTCTGTTGAGGCTATGAACGCCCGGATCTCCCGGAAGGAGGCAGTGCGTCATGCCCGCTGAGCTTGACAACCTCCTTCGCGAAGCCGATCAGTTCTATGCCGAGCGCCAGTGGGAGCAAGCTCTCGAGCGCTACCAGAAGGCACTTGAGCTCGAGCCCAACAACGGTGAGGCCTGCCACCGCATGGCCCAGGTCTATGCCGTGCGCGGCATGCTCAACAACGTCATCAACACCTACTTTCAGTTGATCGATATCCTGGAAGCCAGCGGCAACCTCGAAGGAGCGGTCCAGGTCGCCGAGTGGATCATGATGCTGCGCCCCGAGTCCGACAAGGCTCGCATGAAGCTGATCCTGATCTACCAGAAGCGGGGCGATCTGGCCGAGGTGGTGCGCCAGTCGCGTGAGCTCGCCAGGCTCTACATCGAGCTCGGCCAGGGCGATCAGTCCATCGCCCTGCTTCAGAAGGCCCAGCAGGCCGATCCTGAAAACCTCGATATCGGCCTGGAGCTGGCCGAGATGTACGTCAGCCATGGCCACATCCAGGATGGGGCCAACCAGTATCGCAAGGTGGCCAACTCGTTCATGGACCGCCAGATGTTGGACAAGGCGGCTGAAGCATTCCGTCGCATGAAGGTCATCGTGCCCGATGACCCGGGCGTGCTCTTCACCCTGGGGAATCTCTACGTCGAGCTGACCCGTTACAATGAGGCTGAGCAAGAGTTTCGGAGCATCCTTCGGCACAATCTCAACCATGAAGAGGCGCTGTTGGCGCTGGGCAACGTCTGTCAGCTTAAGGGCCAGTTCCGCGATGCCATTCTCGCGTTCAACAAGATCCTGACGATCAATCCTGAGCAGGTGGCCGCCAAGGAGAAGCTGGGTGAGCTGTATCAGGCTCAGGGCCTGGTTTCTGAGTCTATCAAGAATTTCCAGGACGCCGCCAAAGGATACCTTGAGATCGATGAGCGCGATCGCGCCATCCGCATTTATCAGATCATTTTGGGGATGGATCCCAGCAATCCGACTGCCTGTCGCGAGTTGACCAACCTGGGGGCCCCTCTGGTCCCTATTCAACTCGAGGATGAGCGGGCCGCGGTGCGGCAGGCAGCCGAGCAGGCGGCCGCAGCTGCCATGGCGGCGAAGGCTCCTGAAGAGTCAGTCGAGGAGGCTGCTGCCGAAGCCCCTCCTTCCCGCGCTCGGAAAGCGCGCGAGGAGGGCTCTCCCCGGCCCGGCTTGCGACCCGGTTTGACGGCGGCCGGCGGGGCCGCTCCTGCGACTGGTGGCCTTCTGGCCAAGGGCAAGGTCAAGAAGGAAGGTGCTGTTCCTGAGAAGCCTCTACTGGGCTCTGCCAGCGGCCCGCGCCCCGGGCTGATGCGTCCCGGAGTGTCTGCGGGTGCGTCCCAGCCCGGTGGCGACAAGCCGCTTCTGCCGAGGCGCAAGGAAGCTCATGCGGAGGCCGTTGAGGAGCCGGTGGCCGAGTCGCCCGGTTGGTCTCAGCCGGTCGCCGAGACCACCACCGAATGGCAGCCCGAGGCCCAGGCCGCCGCCTGGACCGATCCCAATTCAGGTACCTGGTCCGAGCCCGCCCCCGCGGGCTGGGACCAGTCCGGGTCCTGGGAGCAGTCTTCCTCGGGGAACTGGGAGCAGCCGCCTGCTGCCGAGGCCCCTCCGAGCTGGGAGCAGCCTGGCGTTGGCGAGACGGCCACTGGAGGCTGGGAGCAGCCTGCGGCAGAGACCTGGGAGAGCGCGCCGAGTCCTGCCCCTGCACCCGCCTGGGAAGCGGCGCCCGCCGAGCCCACCTGGGATGCGGTCCCGGCTCCTCCTGGCGAGGATTGGGGTTCCGCGGCCCCCCCGGTTGCGCCCGCCGAGGCGCAGCCCACCGGCGATGAGGAGCAGCACAAGCCCTCGATTCGTCGCGGGCTGGTTCGGCCCGAGGGGACGGAAGCATCGACTGGCGGCCTGCAGTCCAAGGGCATCCTGGGGGGAAAGGCCAAGTTGGGTGGAGAGAAACCCGGTTTCTCGGCCGAGAGGCCGAGTCTGCTTGGAGGCCGTCCAGGTCTGCGCGGAGGCGCTGCGAGCGAGAAGCCGACCTTGCCCCGCAAGGACGTCGAAGAGACTCCAGTGGCCGAGACTTTCCCCGGCGAAGTCCGGGCCCCCTTGCAGTCGGTCCAAGGCGAGTCGCTCGACTCTGGTGGCCTTGCCGCTCCCGCCGGTTGGGAGGCAGGCGGTTTTGCTCCCTCTCCCGAGCCGGTAGGCGAGGGCTTCTCCACCTTTGGGAGCGGCTTTGAAGCCCAGCCCGTAGCCGAGGGATTCACTCCCGGTGCTTTTGGATTCGAGAGCACCTTCGCCCCCGCGCCCGAAGCCGGCAGTTTCGGCGCAGCGTCCGCTGATTTCGGGGCTTCGCCGGCGACCGACTTTGGCCAGTCGGCCGAGACCCCGGTTCCTGCGACGGACTTCGGCCAGTCCAGCTTCCCCCCCCCGGCGACCGACTTCGGGTCCAGCTTCGCCCCTCCGGCGGCTGACTTCGGCCAGTCCAGCTTCCCACCCCCCGCGACCGACTTCGGGTCCAGTTTCCCCCCCCCGACGCCGGCGGCTGACTTTGGCCAGTCCAGCTTCGCGCCCCCGGCGCCGGCGGCTGACTTCGGCCAGTCCAGCT
>BTUM01000146.1:0-10706 GCA_045863235.1 Candidatus Xenobia bacterium
GGGCAAGTCGGGTGCGCATGCGCGCCCCACTCGGTGGCGCAACCCGGCAGGGCAGGCAGGGCTGTGGCTTGCGCGGGCAAGTCGGGTGCGCATGCGCGCCCCACTCGGTGGCGCAACCCCAGGCAGGGCAGGCAGTCGCCGGGCTTGCGCGGGCAAGTCTCCGTCGAGACGCGCGAGGGTCGCGAGCTCGCCCGCACACTCCTGGAGGCGTTCCCCTGCCCAGGACGGAATATCTTTCACGAGTGGTCGTCCAACTGCTGGTGCGCCTGGCAAGCTGGTTCTGGAGGCATCCCCGCAAAGGCCTTGGCCTGGGGCTGGGGGTGGCTCTGGCGTCCTTGCTGCTGGCCTTCCTCAAGCTGGGCTTTCAAGCCGACTGGATCGAGCTCTTCTCCCCCACCGACCCCTACCGCAAGCAGATCGAAGCCCTGCACCGTGAGTTCCCCTACTCCAATGACCTGATGGTGCTGGTGCGGGGAGGCACGCCGGCCGAGCGCGAGGCCTATCTGCAGGAGCTGACCGCCAAGCTGCAGGCCGAGCCCGAGCTCTTCCGCGAGGTCTTCACGGCCCTCGATCTCACCCCCTATCGCAAGCACGCCCTCTACTACCTCGAGAGCGCGCAGGTCGAGACCGTGCTCCAGACCCTGCTCGCCTTTCAGCCTCTCCTGAGCGGGCTTGGCCAGGAGGGGCTGGGGGGCATGCTGCGGGCCATTCCCGCCGGGCTGCAGCAAGACTCTCGCCAGCGCGTGCAGATCGTGCTCAAGCTGATCAACGGAGCCCTCGAGCAGCTGCTCAGCTGCCTGCGCGAGCGGGACGTCTTCCGCTACCACTCCCCCTTCGGCGAGGTCATCCCCCTGCCCGACGATCCTCGTTACCAGATCTTGCTCAAGAGCGACGACCGCCTGCTCTATAACACCCTGGACAACGGCCAGATCCACTTCCTGGTGCTGCTCCCCCCTCACGGCACCGGCTACGGCCCCGCCCCCGCCACCGTCGACCGCCTGCGCGAGCTGCTCGAGGAGCTGCGCCCCGGGCACCGCAACCTGCTCGCCTCCTTGACCGGCGCCCCCCTGCTGGCCACCGACGAGCGCCGCCAGTGCTTACAGGACGCCTGGCGGGGAGCCGTCCTCTCGCTGGGGCTGGTGGTCTTGCTGCTGGCCTTCGGCTTTTGCGAGCTCGGCCGCCCCACCCTGGTGCTGCTGGCCCTGGCCACCGGCATCGCCTGGACCCTCGGCTACGCCAGCCTGACCGTGGGCCACCTGAACTTTCTCACCATCATGGCCCTCTCCATGCTGACCGGACTGGGTGCCGACCTGGGCATCCACGTGCTGGCCCGCTACGCCGAGGAGTGCCAGTGCGGCTGCGGCCAGCTGCTGGCCCTGGAGAAGACCGTGCGCCAGACCGGCTCGGTGGTGTGGGCCGGCGCCCTGGTCACCTCGGCTGGCTTCTGGACCCTGCACGGCAGCGAGTTCCAGCCCGTGGCCGAGCTGGGCACCATCGTGGGAGGGGGGATCCTGCTCTGCTGCCTGGCCCTGGGCACTGTCTTCTGGTCGTTCGTGGCCCTGCTCGAATCACGCTGCCACGGCCACCGGTTCCGCCCCCCCGGAGCCAGCGCCCTCATCGAGCTAGAGCGCCGCGTGCTCGAGCGCCCCCTGCCCGTGGTGGCGCTCTTCGGCCTGCTCACCGTGGCGGCCGCCCTCTACGGCGGGCGCGTGGCCTTCGACGAAAACCTGCTGCGCCTGCAAGACCCCGCGATGCAGGCCGTGCAGAGCGAGCTCGAGCTGGCCCGGAGCGGCAACTCGGTCATCGTCAACGCCGTCTCGGTGGCCGACAACCTCGACCAGGTGCGCGAGCGCGCCGCCCGCTTCGCCGCCCTGCCGAGCGTGGCCCGGGTGGACTCGCTGGCCCCCCTGGTGCCCCCCGACCTTGCCTCCAGGCGCCCTCACGTCGAGCGCCTGGTGGAGCAGATCGCCCGCCTGAGAGAGGTGCGCTTCAAGGCCGTGGAGGGCTCTGACGCCCTGATCGAGCTGCAACGCGGCATCCGCGACGTCGACCAGCAGCTCGGCTTCCTCTTGCCCGCCCTCAAGCGCGAGGAGGGCGTGGACCGCTTCTGGACCAGCTGGGTCGAGCTCGGCCGCCTGACCGAGGAGATGGGCCCGGGCGCCATCGAGGGGGCCCTGGAGGTCTTCCAGAAGGCCTGCCAGGAGGACCTGAACAGTCTGTTCGAGCTCCTGCGCGAGCAGTCCGTCGAGCCCCCCACCCTGGCCGCCATCCCGCCGTCCTTGCGCCTGCGGGCCATCGGGACGAGTGGCAAGCTGCAGCTTCGCATCATCCCGCGCTTTGACCCCTGGCAGCGGGGCAACCTGGAGCGCTTCGTGGCCGAGCTTCGCACCGTCGACCCCGAGGTGACGGGGGATGCGCTGCTGGTGCTGCGGTTCAACCGGGTCATCCACCGCACCTATGACAAGGTGGGGTGGTACACGTTCGCCTCGGTTCTGATCCTGCTGGTGCTCTACTTCCGTCGACCGGTAGCGCCGTTGCTGGCCCTGCTGCCGGTGAGCGTGTCGCTTATCTGGATGCTGGCCTTGATGCGCTGGTGGGGGATGGCGTTCAACCCGGCCAACTTCATCGCGGTGCCGCTGCTGGTGGGCATCGGGGCCTCCTTCGGGCTGCAAGTGGTGGCCCGGGCCTGGGAGGAGGGCGAGGAGGCGATGCTCAGCTTCTCGACCGGGCCGGCGGTGATCTTCTCGGCACTGCTTGCGATGGCGGGGTTTGGGAGCTTATTGGGATCGGCCCACGTGGGGGTGCAGAGCCTGGGGGCGATCGTGGCGTGCACGGTGGGGATGAGCGTGGTGGCGTCGCTGGCTCTGTTGCCGGCGGTGGTGCGGTTGATGCGAGGGCAGAGGGCGTAGAGTGAATTGGAGAGCGAGGTGGAGCTAAACGTCCCCAACCGATGGTCTGAAAAGGGCTACCGAAAGGGCTTCAAAGAGGGGCGAGGAGGGCTCGCCACCCACAGACCACTGCTGAACTTGCCGCGCAGGGTGGGGAAAGCTGTTCGTAGGCAGCTCCGCGCTGACCGGCTCAGGGCGCAGTACGAACCAATCTAGCTCCTGTCTTCGCCGCTGGATGCGCCGAGCCGCCGGGCAACACACGGGCGAACTCTCCAGGGCGAATCTCAGCCAGCGGTCCCAGATAGAAGGAATCTCGCGGGGAAGAAAGCAAAACCCCCTTCCGATCACACGGGGAGGTTCCTGTTTTGAGGTTATCCGCACTCTGCGTGGCCCTGATGGCCCTCTTGTTGACCTTTGCGCAGGCCGAGCCAGCGAGCAGCTCCAACCCGGTTTACCTCCTGCAGCCGGGCGACAAGCTCGAGTTTCGAATCACCACCTTGCCCCAACTGGAAGCCTACTACATTATTCGCAAAGACGGCTACTTCGACCATCCTGTCCTGGGCGAGACCAAGGCTGCCGGCCGGACGCTCGCTCAGGTCTCAAGCATCGTGCAGGCGAAGTTGAAGCGAGAGCTGAAAAACCCGTCTTTCCGGCTGGGACTCGTAGAGACCGCCAGCCGCAACGTCGCTATCCTGGGCGAAGTAACCTCGCCAGGGCGCTATCCGCTCGTGCCGGGCTCCAATGTGTGGGACCTCCTGGCGCTGGCCGGGGGTGTGTCGGCCAAGGCCGACCCCGAAACAGCCGTGCTGGTGAGGGGTGGGGTCAGCCAACCCATTCGCGTCACCCCTCCGGCAATCGGCTCGCCGACCGATTCGATCAGCCTCAATGATGGGGACATCATCTACATTCAGCCAGGGCTGCGGGTCAGCGTAACCGGTGAGGTCTTTACCCCCGGCGTGGTCTCCCTGAGCAGGATGTCGGGCAGCATTGCCTCCGCTGTGGCGGCAGCCGGCGGAACCAAGCCAGAGGCAGCCCTGGACCGGGCAGAGATCCTGCGGCCCAGCCTGGCCAAGTCGGTGCCCATCGATCTGCGTCCGGGGGCCGCCGCCAATCTACCCGAAGAGTTCAAGACCCTGCAGGACGGCGACATGATCGTCGTGCCAGCACGACAGGCCATGGTGGCGGGAGCGATATCCAAGCCGGGCCCGGTTGCCCTCAAGGGCGGCGAGAATCTGCTTGACGTGCTGAACGGCGCGGGCGGTGCTGGCGGCCAGGCGGACGTCAGCCGGGTGGCCATTTTGCGGCAGGCCGATGTGAAGGCCGGTCAGGGCAAGGTCGAGGAAGTCGACGTGAGGGCTGTCTTCGAGGGCGATGACAAAGCCAGGCCGCTTCCGCTGATTTACGACGGGGACATCGTCTTTGTGCCATCCAAGAATGAGCAAGACTCCCTGGGATTTCTGCGGATCTTGACCACCATCACTTCGCTCGGCGGGCTCTACAATATATTCCTCAGGTAGCCCGAGTTTTTTCGCTCCGACCCGAATCTGTCCTGATGGCGCACGGGTAAGCCAATTCGAAGGAGTTCTCTTCTCCGCGCCTAACGCGTGAGCCATGCATTCAGGATTCTTCAAAGACAAACGCATTCTGGTGGTGGCCCCTCACGCCGACGACGAGGTATTGGGGTGTGGCGGCACCATTCTCAAAGCCGTCGAGCAGGGAGCCGAGGTCGCCCTGATGATCGTCTCGGTGGGTGATCTGGTACGCGTGGGGGACGGCAACCAACGCCGAACGGGAGCCGAACGGGTGGACGAGGTTGAGACCGTGCGCAGATTCCTGGGCGCCCAGCATGCCGAAGTGGTCAAGACCGATGAGGAGAGCCATCTGCGACTGGACGCCATCCCCCGAAGGGACCTGACAGCCATCCTCGAGCGCGAAGCCCGGCTCTCGTTACGCAACTTCAAGCCACAGATCGTCTTTCTCCCCGCCCCCAGTTACAACCAGGACCACGAGGCGGTATGTCGAGCGGGCCTGACCGCCTGCCGTCCACACGACCCCGGGGCCCTGCCCGTGCCTCGGGGAGTCTTTCTGTATGAGTATCCTCCCAATTCGTGGTGCCTGCCCCAGGAGCGCTTCCTGCCCAGCCTCTACGTCGAGATCAGCGATTACCTCGACAAGAAGCTGGAGGCCTACAAGCTGTACGAATCACAGGCCCGAGCAGGGCTGCACCAGAACAGCCCAGAGAACGTCCGCCATCTCGCGTTGCTGCGCGGCAAGGAGATCGGGGTGGTGGCCGCCGAGGCCTTCCAGACCATGAGATTCGTGCTCTAGTGTGTTGAGCCTTACGTGCTTGAAGGTTTTGCCTACCCTTCGGGGCGACTCCTACAAGTCTGTCGGCGCCAGTTCCTACAGAGCCTTCAGCACTTCGCTTTAATCAGGCGGTTTGGGGCGTTTCTGAATCTCGCGAGCCTCCTTGTTGGAGGGGTCTCGAGCCAGGGCATCGCGGGCATAGGAACGAGCCAGTTCATAAGATCCTTCCGCCCACAAGAGGGTGGATTTTCGGGCCAGTAAACGGGCGTCGTTGGGGTGGTCCTGCAACCCCTGCGCGACGACCTCATGAGCCCGCGACACCCGGCCCTGATCGAGCAAAGCCGTCGAAAGGAGCAGTTGAATGGGAACGTTGGACGGATCGCTCTCCCGCGCGCTCTCCAGTTTGGCCAGAGCCTGATCCACCTGGCCCTGCCGCAGGGCCAAACTGGTGGCCAGGTCGAGGGCCTGGTAGTAGTCGGGATCGCCTGGTTGACAGATTTTCAGCAACTTCTCAGCCAAGACGGCCTCGGCAGCATGGTCGTTGCGACCTCGCGCGCTCAGGGCCTGGTGATAAAGAGCCAGGCGGTTGCTGGGGTCGACCTGGACCAGAACCGCAAAAAACTTCTCGGAGGCGTCGTACTCCTTCTCCTCCAGCAGCAACTTGCCGGCCTTCTCCCCGACCGAGCGGATGGTCTCGTTATCTCCCTCCTCGAGCCATTGACGGAGCAGGGCCGCGCCCGCCCCCCGCCGAGTTTGTTCGAGCCGGGCAAGCATCACCGCGAGTTGGGGAATGCGCTTCTCGTCCCGGGTAGCGAGCTCGCGCATGGAGACAGCGGCGTCTCGGGTCTTGCCGGTCAGCAACTGAATCCTAAAGAGATCCTCCAGAATCCAATCCTGATAGGGAATCATCTGATGGGCCTCGCTGAGGAGGCTCTCGGCTTCCTGATAGCGACCCAGGTTGCGATACAGGGCCGCCGCCCGGGCGATGCGCCCCTGGTCGAGCGGGCTGAGCGCTTCGGCCTTGCTCAAGTCCTTTTCAATGGCTGGAGCGGCGGTCTTGAGATCCCCCCGGAACACCGCCAGGTCCTGGCGAGAACGGGCCCGCTCCACATAGAGCTCTGCCCGGCCAGGTAGAATCTCGATGGCTCGAGACAGCTCATCCACAGCCTGCTCCCACTGCAGCATCGAAGCGTGCTGACGAGCCCGGGCGAGCAAACCGTCCACCTGGTGGACGCGCACCGCAAACACGATCACCCACAAACCGATCACGACCAGGACGCTTGCAGTCAGAAGACGCACCCAGCCTGGCAAAGGCCTGGGCGAACGGCGGCCGGGAATTGACACTCCCAGGGCGAGCAGCGCAAACAGCCAGTAAAGCAAGGCCGGAATGCTGATGAGGAAGTTCAGGGTGCAGAAGGTGCACACTCCCGCCAGAGCTCCGATGACGCCCGCTGCCTCGGCCGGCATCATCGCTCTGCGCACTCGGCGCAGCGCGACCCAGAAAGTCGTGCCGAGGACCCCCATCCAGAGGCCGAAGCCCACCGACCCCAGCTCGACCAGGACTTCGACATAGTCGTTGTGGGCGACGTTTACGAACTGGCTGGCCGGGAACAGCTGGCGAACCGGACGAAACTCCTGATAGGCCAGGGCGAAGGTTCCCGGACCCGAGCCCAGCAAGGGGCGCTCCATTCCCGCTTCGAAGCCGTAGACCAGGATGTCCTGGCGCATCGAGACCCCCTGGTGATCCCGTCCGCTCAAAGCCGACTGAACCCGCTCCACCGATCGATTCAAAAGTCCGGTGGCCAACAGGATGAGGCCGACAACCACCAGTGGCAGCAGAACCACCAGCGGAGACAGGCGCGTGCGCCTGTCCTGGCCGCGGACGGCCAGCATCAAGACCGGCACTCCCACTAGCACGCCCAGGATGGCGGAACGGGAGGCGCTGCACAGGGCCGTCCCCAGAAGCAAGGCACAGGTAGCCCAGTAGAACCAGAGCCAGCGCAGCCCTGGAGCCAGGCCCAGACCCAGAGCCAGGAGACCGGCCAACAGAGGGATGACGCTGAAGCTGTCCGCATTCGAGAAGGTTCCATTCAGGCCGATGCTCGGACTGCGAGCCCAGGCCACCAGCGCGTAGAGCGAGAGAGCTCCCCCCCAAAAAATCAAGCTGGACGCGACCTCTCTCCAGTCCTTCTCGTTGCGAATACACTGGGTTAAGAGCAGAACGAGGGCAGCCGCCCCCATCCAGGCAGCCAGCGTGCGCTGGCTGTGATAAACGCTCAAGCTCGTCAAAGTGGACAGCCCCATCCAGCCGACCAGGCCTGCCAGCAGGAACAAGAGCGGCCTGGCCCTTCGCGCAGGGGGCAGCCACAAGGTAGCCAGCGCCGCCAGCAGGGCGATCCCCCCTCCGGCGGCCACCGCCATAGCCGGGTACGGGCGGGTGACCCCCGGACTCAACCAGGGGGTGGCCAGCAAGAAGATCGACGCGACCAGCAAGCCCAGTCGCCGCATGGCCTCAAGCCGGCCCGTTTCCCCCTGTCTCACTTTAGCGCCTGATTCCCAGGCGGCTGAAGCTGACTGCCGCATCATTGCTCAGATCCTGGTCGATGTACATGCGGTGCCACAGCTCGAGCATCAAGAGTATCCATACCTGCTGGCTGGAGTCTCGGCCTCCGGCCCGTTGTTGGGCAACCAGCGCCTGGACCGAGTCGGGGTCGAAAATTCCTCGCTCCCGCACCGACCGCTCACCGAGCAGGTGTCGAGTCAAGAAGCTCAGATCTCGGCGCAGCCAGAGATCGACCGGGGTTCCAAAGCCCTGCTTGGGCCGGGCCAGGATGCTCTCGGGCAACTTGTCCGCACTGGCTGCTCGCAAGATCTTCTTTGTCTGCATGCCCTGGATCTTCTGAAAAAATGGGATCGTGGCGGCGAAGTCCACCACCTTGAGATCGACAAAGGGAACTCGCGCCTCCAGGGAATGGGCCATGGTCAACCGATCGGCCAGAAACAAGGAATCGCCCGGCAGGTAAGTCCGCAGGTCGACGTACATCAGCTGGTCGCCGAACTGGCGGTCGCGCACGGGCTCAAAATAGGGAAGGAAACGCTGATAGCTAGGCACACCGGGCACTCGGCCCTCGCGGAACAGACGCCGCTTCTCCTCCTCGGTGAAGTGGCTGTTCCAGGCGATGTACCGTCTCTCCCGAGGAAGGTCGAGGGGGACCAGGAACTTCTCGAGCAGACGCACCCGATCTTGCCAGACGCTGGCCCCGCCAGCCGGGAGGGTGCGCAGGGCAGGCAGCAAGACCCGCGAGCGGATGCAGCGAGGAATCACCTGCCAGGGCGGGGCAAACTGGTGGGCGAAGTAGCGCCTGTAGCCGCCGAACAGCTCGTCGCCCCCGATTCCGCTCAGGGCTACCTTGCAGTACTTTCGAGTGGCCCGGGCCAGCTCATAGTTCGGGATCACCGAAGGGTTGGCCAGTGGCTCGTCCAGGGCGCGCAAGATCTGAGGCAGCTCTTCGGCGCTCCCGGGCTCGACCGCGAACTCGTGGTGCTCGGTCCCGAGGAACTCGGCGACCTTTCGAGCGTGAACAGACTCGTCGTACATGCCGGATTCGGGAAACCCGATACTGAAGGTCTTCAAAGAACGACCGGTCAGCTCGCGCACCAGGGCCACCAGCAGCGAAGAATCGATCCCACCGCTGAGAAATGCGCCCACCTCGACATCGCTCACCAGGTGTGCCTGTATCGAATCGGACAAGACTTCCAGCACCCGCTCGGGGGTCGTGGGCTGGCAACCTCCCGGAGCAGGGGTGGACCAGTACTGCCAGAAATCGAGCTTACCCCCCCTCCACTCAGCTGCCTCGCCTGGGCGCAGCTGACGAATGTCGGAAAACAAAGTGGCCGGGGCCGGAACATAGAGAAAGCTCAAGAGGTCGGGCAAGGCCTCGCGATTGAGAGAGCGGGCAACTCCCGGGTAGCGCAAGAGAGCCTTGATCTCGCTGGCAAACAGCAACCGTTCCCCCCGGATCGTGTAGAAGAGCGGCTTGATTCCGAACGGGTCGCGGGCGAGCAGCAGGCTTCCCTCGTCCTGGTTCCAGATGGCCAGGGCGAACATGCCTCGAAGCCTGTCGAGGAACGAACGTCCCCAATGCCGATAGGCGAGCAGGGCGACCTCGGTATCCGAGTGGGTGCGGAAGCGGGCTCCAAGTTGCTCGAGCTCGTTGCGCAGGGATCGATAATTATAGATTTCTCCGTTGAAGACGATCCAGAATCTGCCGTCTTCGGTGGAAAGAGGTTGATGGCCGCCGGAAAGATCAATGATCGACAGACGACGCATAGCCAGGCAACAGGTCGGCTCCGGAAGCTGGGGCGGGATTTCCGAGTGACCTTCCAGACTCCCGATCCCGGACACGAACCGCCCCGCATCGTCGGGCCCGCGGTGGGTCAACGAATCGTTCATTCGGCCCAGGACTTCAGGGTCGGTGGACTGGAACGCCCCCCCCACGAACCCACAAATACCGCACAATGGTCAGGATCAGGCCGCGGCGATGGCCAGTCTCTCTTGCTGCAGCAAATCGGGACGGGCGCGGTAATACTCGACTGTGCTCTGGATGGTCTCCTCCACGGAAACCACCGGCCGCCAATCCAACTCGTCAAGTGCCCGGTCCACCACCGGAACCCGCTCGATCCCCTCTTCATAGAGCGGGCCGAAAAGCTCCTTCGGGTCAACATGAATGATGCGAGAACTGGTTTTCGTCTGCTTCAAAACCCGCCTGGCCAGATCGAGGATGCCGATCTCGTTGGCAGGATTCCCCAGATTCAGCACCATCCCACGCTTGCTCGACGCCATGACGGCCATCAGACCCGTCACGATGTCGCGCACGTCGGTGAAAGCCCGAACCTGGTTTCCGTCGCCAAAGACGGTCAACGGCTGCCCTGTCAGGGCTGCCACCACGAAGCGCGGCAGGACGAACCCCCCCGTGGGAAGCTGGCGAGGGCCGGCGATGTTGAACGGTCTCACGACGTTGACATGCAGGTCAGTCACTTTGGCCTTGTTGATGACCGAAACCTCGGAAGCCAATTTCGCCACCGCGTACTCGAGCCGCACCGAGTAATCGGGTGAGACCTGACAGGTGTCCGTCTCGTGCAGACAGCCAGGGCGGCCATAGACCTCGGATGTAGAGGCGATGATGAGCCGAGCGCCATGCTCGAGGGCAACCTGGGCGGTCACCTCTCCGGAAAGCACCACCGAACGGGCGATGTCGCCCGCATAGTCGAGCACGCCCGCCGGGCCCACCACGCTGGCGAGATGATAGACCTCGTCGTAACGACACCCGTGCGAGGGGCTCAACTGGCTGCCCGCGTCCTCCACCCGGGTACACAAGACGCGACATCGATCAGAATAAGCTTCTGGACCGACCACGTTGCTGATCATGCTGTCGACGATGGTGACCTGGCAACCCTGGCCAAGAAGCTGATCCACAAGGTGCGAGCCGACGAACCCGAGCCCTCCGGTGA
>BTUM01000147.1:0-10245 GCA_045863235.1 Candidatus Xenobia bacterium
CGTGCTGGTGCCGCTGGCCGTCTCGGTGGTCTTGCTGGTCATGTTCCCGGCCTCGTCAAAGGCGAACACCTGCAGCATCGAGGTGCTGGTCCCGCTGTGGGTGAGCTGCACTTTGGTGAAGTCCGGAGTCAGCGTCCCGCTTGAGCCCGCCGTCAGAAAGGCCTTGTAGCGGGCATATCGACCGGTTCTTGCGGAGCTTCCAGAATCCAAAATGCTCTCCCACCTGGCGTTGTGAACAAATTCGATGCGCTTCCCAGCGGACCCTGGTAAGTCCAGGGACCATCCGGAGAGCTGCTCAGCGCCACCTGGAACTCCACGTCGGCGCCGCCACCTGGCAGCGTCTCAGTCCAGGAGATGTTGTTCCACCGAGCGACCGGCGTCGTAGACTACCGACTCGTAAGTGCCCGAGCTGCCGTAGTCGGGTCGGACGCTCCCGAGACGCGCTTGAAGTCCTGGAATCGCACCGAGCCGAGGTTGCCGTAGCAGCGAAGTCGGAGGTCCCCAAGCCGGTGTCCTGAGTCGTAGTAGAGCGTGAGCGTGCTGCCCGCGCGCTGGAGATTGAAGCGACCCTGTTCGTCGGCCGAGCCTCCGGTCGCGTTCAGCGAGGGGGGGCTGGTGTTCCAGATTCGAGCCCGCGCCCGTGTGGTGGCGACAGATCAAGGCCCTCTTGCCCCGACGGCTCAATCGTTCTGGCAGGATGGACCTGGTTCATCCTCCGGTCACAACCGGGCCGCCCATTCAACCCTGGATCAACGCTCCTCGGGCGGCCAGGCGCCATGCTGTGGGCATGATCGCCTCACTCGGAGCCACCCCCCTCTGGCGGCAGCCCGCTCGCTCGTCCCCGCCGGGCGAGCCCTCCACAGCCCCCCACGACACCGTCACCACCACGTCGGTGGAGCCCTGGGAGAGCCTGCGCTCCTCGGGCGCACTGCGCTCGGGAGCGTCGGTGGCGGCGGCGGCCTCGGTCACCACCGGTCCCGTGGGTCCGGTGGTGACCGAAGAGGTGCATCGCCAGCTGCTGGCGGCGGTGGACCGCATCGAGCGCGGCGGAGCTACCTTCGAGCGGCGCCAGGAGCGCTTTCTCTCTTTTCTCGAGCCGCGCTACCTGCCGCTGACCGAGGGTGCGCCCGTCTGTGAGCCGGACGGAACGGTGAGCGACCTGATGGTCACCGAGCCCGGCAACTCCAGGCGCATGGTGACCGACCTGCGCGACCTGCAGTTGCTCGACTGCCAGTACGGGGCCGGGCCCGAAGCCCTCAGCCCGCAAGAGCAACCCATGCTCCTGGCCGCGACCAGGCTGCACGAGTTGTCCACGCGCCACTGGCAGTCGCCATGTCGTCAGCTCGATCGCTTGCAACGAGCGCAGCCGGTGGTGCTCGACCTTCCGGGAGGGGCCGTCCGGGTGGAGAACCTGGACGAGCTGGCCCTCATGGACTACCTGCGCGGATCGGGCCAGGGAGTTGAGAACCTGCGCCAACCCGAGCAGGCTCGACGGCTCAAGAGCGCCCGCGAAGCGGGGCTCGAGCTCACCCTGGACGGGCGCGATGCCGATCCACCAGAGCTCTACCGCAAACCCCAGGAAACCCTGTGCGCCGCCCGAGGCGAGGGCCTGGCGGTGCCAATCGAGGCGGAGGAGTTGGACGACCTGCCCAGGCTGGCGACCCGGCTCGAGCGCTACGAGCAGGTCTTCGAGGAGCGCATCCTGCCCGCCCACGCTCGCTTCGGCAGGGATCATCGACCTCGGGTCTACCCCAGGCTCCTGGTGGAGAAGGGAGCCGGATTCTCGCTCGAGGTCACGGCGATGGTGCTGGCCGAGCTGCTCTCGCGGGGGCCCGAGAGGGCCTGGGAAGCCGAGCCGGAAGCCGAGAAGCTGGCTGAGGGGCTGCTCGCAACGGCCAGCGACGATCTCGACCTGGCCCTGAAGACACTCCGGATCTCGCGGGTCTACTCACACCAGGGATTGTCCCAAGCCCAGCAGCACCTGGCCGAGCTGGCCGGGCTGCCGCAGCGAGCCGACCTGCTGGACGCCTTCCGACGCGTTGTCGCGGGAACCCGCGGTCTGGAAGCGGCCGTGGAAGGGCTCGAGCTGGCGCGCATCCCGGTCGCTCAGGAGTCCATGAACGATCGCCTGGCGCTGTTCGAGCAACTGTCCCGCTGCCTGCCCCCGGAGCAAAGAGACGAGACCACGCCGCTCTATCGCATGATCCTGGCCCAGCGTCACCCCTCCGACAGCCTGCAGGCGACCGGGAAGCGGTTCCTCGAGCTGCGCAGCCTGACTGGAGACGAGGAGGCACGCGAAGCCTTTCGGCGCATCCAGGAGCAGGCGCACGACCCGGCGGAGGCCGACCGGATGGTTTTCGAGCTGGCCCAGGCCCTGCTGATGGAGCAGGACCGCAAGGAGGCTCTGGCCAGGATTCTAGGCCAGACCGACCTGCCGCAGAGCCAGGTCGAGACGCGAGCCGACTCGGTGCTGGTGGGTGGGGTGCGGGTGAGGCGGAAGCTGGCCCGGTAGCGCAAGAACTCCGGCTCTGCCTGGATTCTTCCCGGTATCGCCCTCATTCCGGCGTATACGCCCAAGCCAGCCCGGTACCGGAAAATTTCCGCGGGGGCTGTGGGGCCAGACCTCCAGGAGCTCAGCCGGACAGCCAACAGTCCTGCCTCTTGTGGTGGCGGAGGCGGGGTAGCTCCTCCGACCCCACAGCGGGGTTTTTACGGTCCGGACTTCTAAAGTGCAAGGCCTTTGGCCTTGCACTTTACAACGCGCCGGAACAGGTTTCGGCGCGTTCGTCAGATTGTGCTAGCCCGAAACCGCGAGGGCCTCACTGGTGTCGCCTGAGCGACCAGAACGGCTAATGAGCAAAACCAAAGTGCGCGCACATTAGCCGAAACAGCCCGACTTGGCGGGTGGGCCGCCGCTCGAGATGCGGCTCACGGCCTGAGCCCAGCGGGTGTCCTGGGCGAATTTCGTCTCGCTGTAGCTGTCGTTACGCTCCTCGGACAGGCTGAACGTGGGAGAGAGCTCCACGGTCAGGCCGTGGGCGCCGCTGAACCTGCTCGCGTGCTGCTCGAAGATCACCGCCTCGCGGGTCTTGCTCACCACCTGGCCGGCCGCGTCCTTGAGGGCCTGGTCGCTGATGTCGCGACTCTTGTTGACCCGCTCGGCAAAATCATAGAGGTCCTTGTAATCGGTGAAGCCCTGCGTGCTGTTCGCGATCGACTTCAGAGTGGACATCGGGGTCTGGGTGGTCAGGATGGCGGCTGCCAGGCCATCCACGGCCTGAGTCAGGGCGGGCACCCGGGAAAGCTCAGTCGCGGACATGGTGGGCAGATCGCCGGTGTTGCCCTGGGCGGTGCGCACCACGTGCTGGCAGACCTCCCGAGGGGTCAGGTTGAGCCGCAGGGCCAGCTGACCCTGCAGGTTGGCGAGCATGTCAGGGTTCAAGATCTTGTGATAAGGCCAGCCGGCACCGCCCTCGACCTCTTCGGAGGCGACCAGGAAGTCAGCCTCGTCGCGGAGCTGGTGGGCCACCTCGACGGAGGCCATCAAGCAGGCGTCGAAACCCACCACGTCGATCTTGCGTCCAGTGGCCTGGCGGGCTTCCTTCATTCCCGCCTCGATGTCGGGCAGGCTCATCCAGCCGTTGTGGGAGTAGTCCTGGGCGGCGCCTTTCCAGCCGTTGCCGTGGTCGGAAATGATCAGCATGTAATTCTCGGCCGGGTAGCGCTCCATGCCCCACTGGATGAAGTTGGCCAGTTGCTTGGGGTCGGACATGTTGGTGGAGCCCAGCTCCTCAACCGGCGGGCTGTTGATCCCCTTCTGGTTGTTCTGGGTGATCAGGTAGCGCTTGGCGCCGTCCGACCGGCCGTGGTCGAACTGGGCCACCACGTTCGTCTGGGCGTCCGAGCCAACCCGCTCGGCCTCGTCGAGGTCGCTGAGCATGAAGCTCTTGAGGTCGTTGTCGGAGGCCGAGTAGACCAGGATGGTCCACTTCTTGGGCGCCGCTGGAGCCTGCTGGCCGATGGTTACGCGGTCGCCGCTATCCTCGGGCGGGGGTGCGCTCGAGCGGGCTGGCAGAGTGGACACTCGGGTGGGCGATATGGCAGTCAACATGGCGGCAGTATAACGGGGAACCCGGACCACCCGTTTGCCAGGTTGTAAACATGATTTCAGCAACCGTTAAGCCCTGGTTGCTAAAATGGAGGCGATGTCGCCCATCGCTCTCTATCAGCGTTATGTCAGCCGCGAGTTCAATCAGGCTCGGGGGCGTTGCTGCCATTACACTCCCACCTGCAGCCAGTACGCTCGCGACGCGATCGAGGCCCACGGGCTGCGCGAGGGTGGCGAGATGGCGTTCATGCGGTTCATGCGCTGCCGGCCGGACGTCAAAGCGAGCGGGCCGGACGAGGTTCCCGGGGCTCACCACGAGCACCGCGGCGTACGCGTCCCCATGTTCTACCCGCGCAAGGACTCCCCGCGCGCAGTCAGACTCGCGGCCGGGGCCGCCCAGGTGGCCGGGAAGCTCCTGGGCGCGCTGGGCGCGGGCCTGGCGGGGACGATCGGAGGGGCCTGCCTGGGGGGTTACCTGGGGGCCAAAGCGGGCCAGGGTCCCGACGCGATGGACGACTTCCACGCTCGCGTGGCCGGCAAGCACGGCCAGGACTCGCTCACGGGACTGAAACAGATCGAGCTCGTGACCTGCGGCCTGGGCACCATGACACACCGACTGGGCTGGCTCGGGGTGGCCGCAGGGGCCATCGGTGGCGCCGTCACGGGGGCCCTGGGCGGCGCGCTGGTCGCCGGCAAACTGGGCTGGGAGATGGGCGGCTACCTGGGGCGCAATCTGACGCTCGACCTGCTGGAAGGGTCTCGCTCGGGCAGCTGACGGGCGGGCGGGGATCCTAGGCGGTCGGAGCAGGTCGGGTCGGTTCCTATTCGGCGGTCGGGAACAGGTCCCCGATCTGGGGCCAGCCCTTCTTGGCGTCCTCAGCCTGGATCAGGGCCTCTACCGCGTCGATGAACTGTCCGATGGCGTAGTCGCTGACCTGTGTGCCCGGACCGGGCTCGGAGTTGAGCACGATGGCCCAGGCCAGCTGCGGCTCCGGGTAGTAGCGCATGAACGACATCGTCCCCGGCAGCGCCCCGTCCTTGGAGATGTTCAGGATCGTCTTGCCCTGCGCGGCCACGTTGAAGCCCATCCCGAAGTAGCCCCCGCTTCCCTGGTTAAAGGGCGGTCGCCGCACCATCATCTTCACCGTGTCGTCGGTAAGAGGGCGGACGAACCCGGAAGGCCCGTTGGGCCCCACGCTGTTGAGCAAACGCACCATGTCGGCCGTGGAGGCGATCAACCCCCCGCACGAGTCGTGTGCTCGCCCGTCCCAGACCCCCCCGTAGGTGGCCGAGACGATGTCGGTCTTGTCGGTGAAGACGCTCTGCCCCCCCACGTCGCCCGAACTGGGATAGTAGCTGACCTCCCCGGGGGCGGCCCCGTCCGGTCGCGTATCGCTCACCCGCACCCGGCTCGCCCCGATCTGCAGCAGCAAGCGCTTGCGCAAGATGTCGCCGTAGCTTTCGCCGCTGCCCTCTACCGCTTCCACCAGTCGCCCGATGGCCAGGTAAGCAACGTCCGAGTAGACGTAGGTCGTCCCCGGCTTGGCCCCCAGCTGGAAGCTGTTCAGAATGGAGGTCAAGATCACCGCCGCCGAAGCCGGGGGAGGGTTCCCCAGGGTGAGCGCCTGAGGCGCGTAGAGCCCCGTGTCCGTATCCAGCCCGGCCGACATCTGCAGCAGCTCTTGTACGCTGATACCGGTCACCTGGCTGTCCACCGGGCTCTGCACGAACGATGCCAGCACTCCCAGAGGGGAGAAGGGCTTATCGTCGTCCTTGACCAGGCCCGCCTGCAACTGGATGAGCAGCGTCACGGCCGCAAACGACTTGGAGCAACTCGCCAGTCGGAACAGGTTGTCCGGCCGCACCGGGAGCTGCTGGCTATCGTTGTAGGTTCCGTAGCCATAGCCGCGGTGGATCACCAGCCGACCGCCCCGCGAGAGAGAGAACGAGCCTCCGGGAATCTCAAAGCGCTGCATCAGCGCCTGCACTCTGGTCTCGAAGTCGGAAAAGTCATCGTCGCTCAAGAGCGAAGTGCCCGTTGGGGAGGGCAACGGCGCGGGAGCGAGCACCGGCGGCACGTTGGGCACGAACTGCAGCACCTGGTCATTCTGCGAGACCCAGACGGCCCCGTCCAGCCCCACGGCGATACCCAGCGGGTTGGTGAAGGTGCCGAACGAGCCCAGCAAGCTGCCGCGAGCGTCGTAGCGCATGACCTGGGTCGCGGTCAGCACATACAGGTTACCGGCCCGGTCCAGGGCCACCTCGCGGGGGGCACTCACGGCAAAGTGGCGCAGCGAGCTCCCGTCCAGCGAGAGCACCTCGATCTTGTTGCCGCCGAAGTCGGCCACGTAGATCTGCCCGGCCCGGCTGATGGCCAGCCCGGCCGGCTTGCTCAGGATCTGGTTGCCAAACTTCTTTCCTGCCTCGTAGGCACCCCTGGTCTCATTGAAGTTGAATGCCTGGATCGAGTTATCGTCGAAGCCGCTCACGTAGAAGCTGCCCCCGGCGTCGGCCGCGACGCCGCCGGAAGCATCAAAGCCACTGAACGTCTGAGGTTTGGATCCGATCACCCGCACCTGTCCGCTGCCCCGGTCCGCGGCCATGATCGTCCCCGCGAAATCGCTGGCCGCCACGTGCACATCGCTGAAGGCGGTGGTGTTCAGATTCCCCAGCGATTGGCCTTGGGGGGAGAATTGTGCGATAGCCGTCTCGGCGCACACCAGCAGCTCGTTGCTGAAGGGAACCGTGCCCAACCCGGCGGCGTCGGGCACATTCAGCGTCAGTCCTGGCGTGTAGACGCTGGCCAGCACGGGAAGATCCAGGTCGGTGCGCAGCAGCGACTGGATGGGCGCCACCCCGGTAGCCCGAATCTGGGAGGCGTCGTACACGATGACCTGGCTGACCAGAGGTGGCAGGGACTTGAAATGATACCTGCCCTGAGCGTCCGTGGTCACGAAAAGGTTCGCGCCGGGCACCGAGACCTGCACGTTGGCCACCGGGGTCAGACCGTCGAGCACCCTGCCCTGGAGCGAGCCGGTCACTCCCTGATTGGCCTGGTGCATCTTCGCCTGGCTGCTGAGCCCCAACCCGCTCACGCGGATGCGGTAGCTCCCGGCCGGCTCGCTTCCCACCGTGGGGGTGCTCAGCACCCTCTGCTGATTGGGAAACTCGCTGAAGGCCGAGGTGTCCGGCGTGGGCCGGGGGGTGTCGTCCTCCTCCACCTCCCAGGTCAGCGCGGCCGGGTCCACCGGCGTGAAGCGGCCCAGAGCGTCCACCCCCACGGCCCGCATGGTCAACGTGTCCTCGTCGAGAAGCGACACCTGGTCGGGGAACAAGCTGAGACGCACCGGCGGCCCTGCCTCGGGCGAGAAAGCCGGCACCTCCACCAGCGCTCCCGGCGGGTCCACTCGCAGGAAGTGCCGTCCCGGAGCCGCCTGCAGCCGGAACTGCCCGTCGGGTCCAACCGCCACGCTCTGGCCCGAGCCGAGCAGGGTCACCTGGACTCCCGAGACTACCGTGGAGCCCTCGCTCACCGCCCCGTCCACCACCGAGATCAGCCCGCTGCTCGAGCGGACCAGCCGCCCGCTGATCTCGGCCGTCCGGGCCGGGGGAGGCGCCGGCAGCGTGCCGTCCGCCGTCGCGCCGCTCTCAGAGCAGCCATAAAAGAGCACGGTGACCAGCAGAAAAGATAGAAAGCGCATTCGAGCCCATTCAGGCGAGCCGCTGACATTCCTGTCCGGCCGCTCGCGCGTCTTCCGGTAAGCCCTGGATCAGGGAAGGGTAACAGCCAGTTCCCATGACCGCCCCCTCCGAGACGCGCCCGAGACGCTCTCCAGGCGGCCGCCAGGCATCATCCAGCCACCACAAGCTCGGAGGGCGACATGCAGATTCACACGTTCCAACAACACTCGAGTGCTTCTCGGCTGGAGTGGATGGCGCCGCCCGGGAGCCCTGCGCGCGCCGTGGACGAGACTCCCCCCACTCTCTCGTCCCCATCTGCCGCCCGCGAGTCCTTCCACTCCGAGTCGACTGATGGCTGGCGAAGATCCGCCGCACTCGCCAGCCTGGCCATCGTCGGGCTGGGACTGACCGGCTCCGCGGCACTCCAGCCCCCTCAGCCGCCGGCCATCTGCGTTGCCGGGACGACCAGCGAGCCCCGCGCTCCGGTCGCCCAGCCGCGCACCGCCCTGCAAAAGCACGTCGACTTCTTCGACCGCAACGGCGACGGCCAGACCCGGGTCTGGGAGACTTACCAGGGCCTGCGAGCTCTAAAGCTGGGCCGCATGCTCTCGGCCGCCGGAGCAGTGGCCATCAATGCCTCGCTCGGGCTCAAGACCGGCTCGCCCTGGTACAGCTGGCTCACCATCCAGAATGATGGCATTCACATGGGCAAGCACGAGGGCGACACCGATGTCTATGACGAGCAGGGCAACTTCGTCCAATCCAGGTTCAACGCCCTTTTCACGAACTTCGACAAGAACGGTGACGACGCGCTGAGCAAGCAAGAGCTGGACGACATGATGATCGCCCGGGGCAACGGCAAGGCCAACCTCGGGTCGAAGGCCGAGTTCGGGCTCCTGCTCGAGATTGCCGGCGAAGACCGTCCCGAAGGGCGCGTGGTCACCCGCAAGACCCTCCAGGCCCTCTATGACGGCTCGCTGTTCTACACCCTGGCGGGCGAGAAAGCGCCCTGAGAAGCAGGCACCCTACCATCGGGACAGCCTAAGGCCCCGTAATCCGGTCGAGCGTGGGGCTGGGAAACCGCGGGTAGCGCGCGCCGTCATCCTTCTGGAAAATTCCGCAGGCCTCCAGCTTGCCCAGACCCTGGGCCAGCTTCCTCTCGATGTCCTGGTTGAAGGCTCCGGTGAGGATAGACAACCGCTTGACCTTCAGCAGTTTGCAGGTCTCCACGATCTCCTGGGCGGCGCTGGGCACGTCGGAGATGTCGTCCCCGCTGAAATACCAGAAGAGTCCGAGAGTGTCCAGATCGTGCCCCTGGAGCTCGAGACCGAGCCGCTGGATGGACTTCTCCACGAAACCCCCGGTGACCAGGATGAAGTGACGGGTCGGCCCGCCCCGCAGGGCGGCCGCGATCGGCGCCACCTGGTCCGGCTTAAGGGCGCCCACGGGACGCCCTCCGCTGGCGCTCGGCTCCCACCAGTGCTGGTAGACGACAAAGCCGTTGCGGGGCGCGTGCTGCTGGTTCTGGAGGGTCTGGAGGATCTCCAGGCTGTCGGTCTCCACCATCGGTGGGAGAGCGGTCTGCAGGGTCAGACTGCGGTCCGAAGGGGAAGCCGGGTTGAACCACCGGCTCGAGCCCACCGCCATCATGCGCATGGCGTTGCCGGACTGCTCGGTGACCATGCGCAGGCGCGTGCCGGGATAGCGCGGCAGGAATCTGTAGTCGGCTTTGGGCTTCCTTTTGAACAGTCCCCCCATAAGGGGATGATTCGTCGAGTGAACCAGAATTCCGTTTCGGGAAAGGAGTCGCCCGGGACCACCGAAGGGGGAGCGATGCCCCTTGACCCGCGCGACCCGCTGGTGGTTCAGACCCAGAGGGGGTTGGGTTTCTGGCCCTGCCACCTGGTCGCCTCCCTCACCCCCGAGCACGGAGACCGGTTGCGCGTGGTGCGGTTTGACGGGGAAGTTGCCCACCGTCCCGGCCCTCTCCCGACCGGCCCCTGGAGCCCCCTGGGCCCCTCGCTGGTGCGTCCCGAGCACCTGCGCGAGCAGAACGGCTACCTGGTGGACCCGGCCGGATTCGTGCTTGGCCAGGGAACCCCGGCCCCCCAGCCTCCGCCTGCTCCCGAGGAGCCCCTGCCGGGCCTCGGGCTTTGCCCGGGGGAGGTGCTCTACCTCCGGGGCGCGGGGGGCCAGGCCCACTGGCACACCGACCGGGGTCCCCTGAACGCCGGAGCCTCGGCCGAAGCCGCCGCCCCCCTGCACCCCCACCTGGTGGCGGCCGGGCGGGGCACCTACCTCAACCGCCGGCGCCTGGGCGCGATTCTGGCCGAGCGCAAGCGCTTTCGGCTGGTGCTCGACAACGGCTCCGAGCTCACCGTTTCCTGGGGCGCTCGCAAGCCTCTGTGCTGGTATGATGCCTACAGGCAGCCAGCAATGGCGCCCCTGCTAGGGAA
>BTUM01000148.1:0-9527 GCA_045863235.1 Candidatus Xenobia bacterium
CCGTGTTGCCGTCGCGCTGCCAGGTATCCTCGGCCTTGATGGTCTGGCCCTGCGGCCCGGTGGTGGTGCCCTGGTGCTCGACCGTGTTGCCGTCGCGCTGCCAGGTATCCTCGGCCTTGATGGTCTGGCCCTGCGGACCGGTGGTGGTGCCCTGGTGCTCGACCGTCTGGCCCTCTTTGATCCACTCGTCCTGAGTGGTGGTCTGGGCCGCGCCCGGAGTATAGAGCAGGCAGGCCACGAGCAGAGCGCACAACTTCTTCATTCGAACCTCCCCAGTTCTCTCTGAGCTCTTGGACCGGTCAATCGGAAAAATGTTTCTCAGGTCACGCGCTCACTGGCTTCACTGGGAGAATCGGCCAGTCGCACCGGAGCCGTCTTCTCGGGGCACACACCTTTCAAGGGCCCGTAGAAGTCGGCCAGAACCCGCATGTCGGCCTGGATGTCTCCGGTCGGCATGAGCCGCGGTCCCAAACCCACCCGCTTTGTCGGCCCGTCGCAGAACCCCATGATGATGGGGATCTGGGCCTGATAGGCGATGTGGTAGAAGCCTGACTTCCACCTCGCGGCCGGATTGCGGGTTCCCTGGGGGGCCAGGCCGATGACGATGCGAGGGTGGCGGTGGATCATCTCCACCACCTGGGCCACCGTGTTGTGGCGCTCGTCGCGCTTGATGGGCAGGCCTCCCAGGGCACGCATCAGGGGGCCCAGGGGGCCTCGAAACATGCTGTGTTTGCCCATCCAGCGAATGTGCATGTTCCAGTGGAAGCGCACCGCCATGAGCAAGAAGAAGTCCCAGGTGGAGGTGTGGGGCGCCCCCAGCAGAACGTAGCGCGGGTCAGAGGGAAGCTCGCCCTCAAAGCGCCAACCAGCCAGGCCCACGGTCAGGTCGGTCAGGGAGCGAGCCATCCAGGCAAAGGGATTCATGCCCGGTCCCTTCGCCGCAACGGTCCGCCATCCATTCCGAGGCCCGCGCTCTCAGGAAGGCTTCCCTGGCACGGGCAAGAAGCACGGTTGCTTATGCAGCAGACGCGTCGTGATTTTCTGATGACCATGGTGGGAGCCGGCCTGCTGGCCGGCTGTGGCGGTACCGAAGTGGCCTCGGTCCCCCCGGACAATCCGCCTGTCGTGAACAGCCCGCTGGACGAGGCCACGCTGAACAGAACGCTCGATGAGCAGTTCGCCGTGCTGGATGCGCCCGGAGTCATCGCCGGAGTCTGGGTGGGGGGACAGAGCTGGACCGCCCTGCGCGGGGTCCAGGATACCCTGACCCGGACACCCGTCACCATGAACCTGCATACCCGCGTCGGGTCGGTCACCAAGACGCTGACGGGGACCCTGATCCTGCAGCTTGTCGGGGAAGGCCTGCTGGGTCTGGACGAGAGCATCGAACGCTGGTTTCCCGAATTGCCCGACGCACGCGCGATCACCATCCGCGACCTGGGGAGCATGAGCAGCGGCATCGACAGCTACACGCTGGACCCCAAGGTGGCCGACGAGTATCTCTCCAACCCCACCCGCGCCTGGTCACCTCAGGAGCTGGTGGCTGCCGGCGCCAGCTTGCCGCGGAAGTTTCCCCCGGGCCTGGGCTTTCAATATTCCAACACCAACTTCGTCATGCTGGGACTGATCGTGGAAAGCCTTCGCGGCAAACCGATCGCTCAGGTGCTGAAAGAGCGGATTTTTGCCCGGCTCGGCATGGAGCAGTCGAGCTACCCTCTGGATACCCGTCTGCCCGACCCCCACTGGTCGGGCTACACCCTGCAGGGGTCGGCGGACAACCTGCCTCTGGACGCCACGGAGTGGAGCCCCACTTTCGCCTCCACGGCCGGGGAGATGGTCTCCACCCTGGAGGACCTGCGGATCTGGACCCGGGTCCTGGGCACGGGTTCCCTGCTCAGTCCCGCCTTGCAGGCAGAGCGGCTCAAGCCCAACCTGGCTTCTCAGGCCGGCGGCCGGGCCTACCTCTTCGCACTGGGCCGCGAGCCGGGCGGCTGGCTGGCCCACGACGGCGAGATCCCCGGCTTCAACACCCAGATCGCCTATCTTCCCTCGCTGGATGCCACGATCGTGGTGATGGTCAACTGTGATATCGGAAAGGCCCCGGCTGCTCAGATTTTCGCTGCTCTGGCCTCCATCATCGCCCCCGAGGCCTGACTCTCAGGAGAGAATCTTCTCGTTGGCCTGGAAGAGCAGGCCGTGATTCATGCCCCCCAAAGATCTGCTATCATGCTCAAAGTGCGCGCTTACAGCCTGGCTGAGGTCCTGGTGGCCCTGTTCCTGCTGGCCCTGGCCGGTCTGGGGCTGGTCTCCACCCACCTGTACTCGCTCAAAGCCCAGAGGGCCGGGCTCGAGCGCTATGACAGCGGAGCCGCGGCCGGGGCGGTGCTGGCCTCCATCGAAGCCGACCTGCGCCAGAGCCCCGAGCACTTCACCCGCTCTTACGCCGTCAGCGACCGGCCTCTGCCCGACCTGGCTGGAGCCGTCTACGACGTGAGCGAGGAAGCGGTCACTCCCCGCCTGCGCAAGTTCATCGTGACGGTTCGAGCTCCCAGCCAGCAGGGAACGCAAGACTTCAAGCTGTGGACCATGGTCTACGACCTGACGCGATGAGAAGATGCGAGCGCGGATCTGTGTTGCTGATCACCGCCCTGGTGGTGGTGCTGGTCTACGGCTTGATGACCCTGAGCCTGGCCAACTCGCGGCGCACCCTGGCCTCGACCAAGTTTGCCCGGGCCCGGCTGCAGGCCGACTACCTGGCGAAGGCGGGGCTGAGCTGGGGGATGGAGAAGCTGCGCCACGAGAGCGACTGGGCGGCTGCCCACACGGCTCCCGCGGGCCTGGGCCCGGACCAGGTCCCGGCGGTGGCCGATCATCTCACGGTAGACCCCCAGGCTCCCGAGGTGCGGGTCTGGGTGCAGGAGACCTCGGTGGCCGACCGATTCGAGCTGCGCTCCTCGTGCCGCGCCGGCGGCCAGCTGGCCAGCAGCACGGCCCTGTTCCAGCGCGTGCCGGCCGTGGATGGGCGGGTGTACGCCGCAGTGAGCGATCCGGCCGGCGTGCCCGCCCTCTTCGAACTGGCCGCCAATCGCTGGGAGAGCCTGCCCACCCCGCCCTACGTCTACTGGCGCACGGCCGCCGCGCCGGCCGCTCGGGCGGGGCAGCTGTGCGAGAATCCCCTGGTCTTGCAGGGGGATACCCAGGGCAATCTTTACCTCGTGACCCGCCCCAACGAGGCCCCGGCGGACGCGCTGGACCGCTCCCAGATGCTGGTCTTCGACCGCTCCGCATCCGCCTGGAAGCTCTTGCCGCCGGTGCCCCCCCAGGCCTTCGACGAGAACGGCGCCCCGGTCTCGGGCTACGACCAGCGCGAGGTCACCGCCCTGGCCTCCGACGGCGAGACGCTGTATGCCGTGGCGGTGCATGAATCCATGCCCGAGCACATCCCCATGATCGGCGCTCCCGAGGGCGGCGCGCCCGTCAGTACTATCGACTCCAGCACGCTCTACCGCCTGCGCCAACCGCTGGAGGCGGCCTGGAGCTATCATCCTACCTCGGGCTGGCAGGCCGGCTCGGGAGCGACCTGGGAAGTGCTGGGCCCCGTTCCGGCCCCCTTCGGTCGCTGCCTGCGCGCCACGCTGGCCTCCGCTGATGAGCTCTTTCTATGCGACGCTCTCACAAGCTCTTATCTGCAGGGTATTGAAGGGATCGGCAACCACCTGCTGGCCTACCAGCCCTCCCGGCAGGCCTGGACGCGCTACCCCACCCCTCCCGCCACCCTCTACGTGCGCGACGCCCAGAATCGGCTCTCGCTGACCGAGGTGGTGGATGTCATCACAGACGGCGTGGTCAGCTCGGACGACCTGCTCAGCCGCTACGAGGGAGTAGCCGACCTGGATCCCCAGGGAAACCTCTACTATTACCTCGACCCCCATTTCCTCACCTCGACCGCCGGGCAGCTCTTGCCAACGCTGTACCGCTTCGAGCCCTCCAGTGCCGCGCCCGTCGCGGGCAAGCGCTCAGGCACCTGGAAGCAGATGGCCATTCCGGCCGAGTGGGGGTTCGACGACCGCGGTCAGCTCGTAGAGACCGAGCTCGCGCTGTGGGACATGACCCTCTCTCCGGATGGCAATCTCTTCCTGGCCTACCAATCGGGCGGCTCGCGGGTGCCGGTGGTCTACCAGTATTCGACCGGATCGCGCACCGAGCAGCCCGGCCGGCCCCGCATCCCCCCCCTGCCGGGGGTTCAGGTGACTTACGATGCCAGCGCTCCGGGCCTGTGCCGCTTCAGCCCCACGGGTCGGTTCGCGGATTCTTTGATGGCGGTGGGGAGCGGGGGAGTGCGCCGGCCGGACGCGTTCGACTTCCGGCCTACGGCGATCTACAGCTACTAGCGGCTGTGGCCCGGGCCAGGGCCCGCGGTCGCCGAGGACGAAGGCTCTTGTCCCCATGAACAGCTGCTGGTACTGCCCTCGGCCGGCCAGGTTCGACCGCTTCAGCGACCGTCCCCGCTGCGAGTGCCACTGGCGCTACCGTTGCTCGCTGTGCCTGGTGGCCTTTCACTTCAACGCCCTGAGCCACTGCGCCCAGGAGGACGACCTCTACTGCCAGGCCTGCTCACTGGGCGAGGAGAGGTGTCCCTTCTGCGGCGAGCGGCATCCTGCCCTGGCGGAGGTGGATCCGCCCCGGCGCCTGGTGGAGGAGCCCGAGGGACTGGTGCGCTGGCTCGAGCCCGGGGCGGGGTTCTTCCCTCCCGAAAGCGAGCCCCGGGACGATGCGGTCGAGCAGCAGTGGAGTCGGAACGCCCAATCCTGGGTGGGCAGCCTGGGGCCCTCGGGCGATGCCGCGCGGGTGGTCAGCGACCCGGTGCTCCTCGAGCTGCTCGGCCCCGTTGAGGGGCTCGAGCTCCTGGACGCCGGGGCCGGAGAGGGCTACCTCAGCCGGCTTCTCTGGCGCCAGCGGCCGGCCCGGCTCTGCAGCCTGGAGCTCTCGCGGGTGCTGCACGAGCGTGCCCGCGCCCTTCAGAGCGAGGGGATCGAGTACGTCCAGGCTTCGGTTTGCTCCATGCCTTTTCCAGACGCAAGCTTTGACCGACTTGTGGCCAACAACGTGCTGATGTACTGCCCCGACGCCGAGGCCGCGGTGCATGAGCTCTTTCGCGTGCTGCGGCCGGGCGGATGGGCGGCGGTGTGCTTCTCGCACCCTTGCTTCACCGGGCCGGTCTCGACCCCGCTGGTCAACCCGCCTGACAGCCCTCGCACCGAAGACGCCCGCTTCCGGGTGGTGGGCAACTACTTCGCCCGCCGGCCCATGGCTTTCGTGCAGCCGGGTTACAGCTCCAGCATCACGTTCTTTGCTCGTCCCCTGAGCGACTATTTCCGCTTGTTTACGGCCGCGGGCTTTGAGGTGACCCACCTGGTTGAGCCTCAGCCCCGCGAGCGCGATCGGCTGCCTCCAGGGCTCTTCGAGCGGCTCGACTCACTGCCGTTGTCCTTGCTCTGGCGGCTGCTCAGGCCGTCGATTTCGGCGTAGTTGAGGGCTGCGATCAGGGTGTGGCTGACGTAGTCCACCCTCACCTCGGCGCGGTTGAGCGAGCCGCGCACTCCCCCCACGAAGTCGGGGGAGGCCAGCAGCGGAGCGTCCTCCGGTCTAAGACGCAGGCGCTCCATGAATCGGAAGGCCTGCTGACATGAGTCGCGATACCGCTCCCGTCGCTCGGAGTCGGCCAGGCGGGCCGCCCGGGCCACGCCCTCGGCCACGAAGGCGGTGTGGAAGCTGAAGCCATCCGGGTCCAGATCGCAAAGATAGGCTCCCGAGCGTCGATGCTGCCAGGCCAGGGCGAAGTCGGCCAGCTCGAAGACGAATTCTTGGGCCCCCTCCACCTCGCTCCAGGCCTGGGTGTGCCAGCCCACCATGGCCCAGGGGTGGCAGACCGCAAAGCGTCGGCGATAAAAGGCCTGGCTGGCGGAAAAGTCCGGTACGGGCTGGTTGCGTCGCCGGGCGTACCGGGTCAGGGCCAGTACGACCGCTCCGGACAGGCAATCGAGCTCGGGCTCGAGGCCTCGCGACTTGGGTCGAGACAGGATGCGTCCGTCGCTCTGGATCAGCTCGCGCAGATCGGCGGCGAGCCGAGCCTCGCGCTCGTCGCCCTCTCCCTCGAGCAGGCTCAAGAGCAGCAAGGCTTCGGCCAGGCGCGAGCGGGGCGCGTCGGGAAGGCGCAGCTCTCCGCCTTGCAGTTGGCAGGCCTGCAGTCCCCGCCGGGCAGCTTGCTCCAACTCGGGGTCGGCCAGGGTGCGGGCGGCGCGCACCAGAGCCCAGAGGCCGTGCAAACGGCGGGCCGAGCCCCCGGTGGGGTAGCGCTCGCCGCTGCAGGGGTCGGACCAAAGGCCGGGCAGCCCGTCCGGACCCGCCAGGCGGGCCAGGTAACCGGCCAGGGGGGCGGGGTTGTTCAGCAGGGTAGGCCCCGGGCCCCGCTCGGGGAAGCCCATGGAGAGGGCCCAGTGCTTGTCCCCCCGGCGCATCCAGCTGACGGTTGGGGCCAGAAACCAGCTTGCGGTGGATTTCTCGGGCAAGCGAGCCTTGGCCAGCAGCTCGCCTCCGGTGGTGCTCCAGTCCCAGCTTCGATGCACGCTGACGTGGGGAAGAAAGAGCGCCTGTCTCTCCTTGCAGGCCACCGCCAGCGAGTCCATTCCCCGGCGCAAGCGCGAGGCCTTGCTGGCGGGACCTTCACCCAGGAAGGTGCGCTGGTGCAGCAGGCTGACCATGACGGTCCAGGAGGCAGGGGGAACGTCTCGGCGCCGCTCGGCGTAGCGCGCGTCCTCGTGTAGCGCGATGCGGGCGGCTTCGCGCAAGCACTCCTCCAGCGACCCCTCGAACGCCACCCCGCATCCGGCCAGGCCCCGGTGGTAGAGGGCCACCGAAACCCCGTAGAGCACCTGGGGCACCAGGTCGGGGGGCAAGGGCTCGCCTTCGGGCTCGCGTCCCTCGGCCAGGGCCAGCACCAGCTCTCGAGCCCGCCCGGTGATCCGCTCGGCCAGCGGGCGATCGTGCAACCAGGCCGGCTCCTCGTCCCGCGGACTGCCAAAGCACGGCCAGCTCTCCCCGGGCTCCAGGCACTTGGTCAGGGTGTGGGTCAGAAGCTCGTAAGGCTCCTCGGCTCCCAGGCCGGCGTTGCGAAAGCGGGCGTGCTGCAGCTGCTCCCACTCGTTGGTAAAGACCTCGGTGTTGGGGAGAGCCCCCCCGCAACGGTGGGGGAGATCGCGGCTGCGCACCACCACCCCCCGGTTCCAGTAGTCCAGGTCAGCCGGAGCGGTGGGCTCGAGCGGTCCGAAGAAGGTGACGCAGAGCTTGAGGTCTTCCAGGGGGTTGGTCACTCCCTCCAGGGTCATGGCGGTGGCCACCACGAGGTCTCGGCCCACATCGGATTCGGCCGGGTCGAACAGCCAGTAGCCCAGACGCTGGACCTTGGCCTCGGTGCGCCGGTCGCGCAGGCTGACGAAGACCCCGCCGCGACCGTCATAGTCGCGATCAAAGCAGGTCGGGGGTCGGGGCAGCTGCCCGGTGGCGCGCACGAGCTCGGCGATGCGGCGGGCAGCCACGGCCGGAGGCAGCCCATCGGGCACGGCCTGGGGACCGAAGCTGACGCCTTCGTAGGGCCTGGGGCTCTGAGGCAATTCTCGTCCCAGGTCTTTGTAGACGTCGAACAGGATCTCCACCCGGTAGCCTAGCTTCTCCAGGTGCTCGGCCCCACCCCGGTGGGGAAAGCCGACCAGAGCCAGGCAACCCTCCACGCGGTAACCCTCTTCTTCCAGGGCCTGGATTGCCTGGAGCATGGATGTGCCCGATACCAGGCTGTCGTCCATCACGACCACCGGCTGGGAGCGGTCCCCCGGTCCGTCGATGCGGCGGAGGCTGCCGTGACGCTTGCGCTCGGAGCGGATGGAAAGACCCAGCACTCTCTCGCTTGCCTGCCCCAGGCAGGCAAGCATCAAGGGCAGCCCGGTGTAGCCGTAGCTTGCGATCTGGCGCGCCTGAAACGTGCGCAATCGGTCCCAGAGGCACTCCCCGAGCAGGGCCACGGCCTGGCTGTCGAGGCTGGCATTCCACGTGTAGAGCAGCCAGGGTGGAGCGCCACCGCCGCCCCGGTAGGCCAGGGGCTGGTCGTGGCTGGCTTCCAGGAAGGCCGTGCGGGCGAGCAGCTGGCGCAACCCCTCAGGAGCGGTCGAAGAATTCTCGGGCTGGCTCATTCGGCCAGCACCCGGGCCAGCGTGCCAGAGATCGGCAAGTGAGCCTGCTGCTCCATCCAGAACCACTCCCCAAAGGGATTGACATCCAGGAAGTAGAGCTGCTGCCCGTCGTCGGCCAGGTCGACGGTGGCAAGTTGCAGACCCAGCCCCTCCATGAGCCGTCCGATGGCCTCGGTTGTCTCGTGGTCGACCTGGCTGGCTACCCAGGGGCGAGCGCTGGTTCGCCGCCAGTCCGGAGCGCCGGCCGTCGGATCGCTCAGGCTGGCGCAGAAGATCTGCCCCGCCAGGTAGAGGCAGCGCAGGTCACGCTGCTTGGGGATGAGGCGCTGGATCAGTCGCGGGACGGACTGAAAGTCATGCGACTCGACGCTCAGGTGCTCTCGGGTCAAGAGCTGGGCCCGGTGCGGCCCGGGGCCGGGCGGCTGCGAGGGCAAGCTGGGCAGCACCCAGCGCACCACGGCGTCGCCGTAGCTGGCCAGGAACTGGTCGGCCACCTCGGCCGAGTTGCTGATCAGCGTTTCGGGAACCGCCAACCCCGCCTGGCAGGCCAGCTGGACCTGGCGCAGGCGAGAGGCGGCCAGCGAGGCGGCCGAGATGGAGTTGAGGCAGAGCACCTCGGGGAGGGCCTCCAGCGCGTCGGCCAGGGCCGCCCGGCAGGTGGTCACCGAGAGCGCCACCAGCGAGGGGTCGAGATCGGGCGCCGGAGCCCCGGGAACAAAGCGGTGCACCCAGATCGAGCGCAGCTGCTCGAAGTCGATAGTGGCCCCCGCGCCTTCAATCCAGGCGTCGGTGCGCTGACCACAGTGCACCGAGAGCTTCTGGAAGCGGGGAAACTCGTCGCTGCGGCAGACCTGATAGCCGGCGCCCAGGCCCTCGAGCTCGCGCCCCACCTGACGCAGGACGGGATGCTCGAGCGAGTCGGTGAGCAAGAGAACCAAGGCCGGTGCCGCCCTTCCTGGGAGAGTTGTTCAGGCCAGCCAGGTTCGAGTTCTAGGTCCCCTCGGACCTGCCGCCGCGGGCCAGGTCATACCAGCCCGGCCTGCGCCCGGCGGGAGGAACGGGCGGTTGGTTTCTGGGCTCGGGAGCTTCGATGCCGGGGCCGCCGCCGATGGGCTCGGGGGCCTCGATGCCGGGCCAGGGGCGCGGACGGGGCTCGGGAGCTTCGATGCCGGGGCCGCCGCCGATGGGCTCGGGGGCCTCGATGCCGGGCCAGGGGCGCGGACGGGGCTCGGGAGCTTCGATGCCGGGGCCGCCGCCGATGGGCTCGGGGGCCTCGATGCCGGG
>BTUM01000149.1:0-8324 GCA_045863235.1 Candidatus Xenobia bacterium
TGTCGGGGCGGGCTGCACCGGCGTGGTCGGCGTGGCCGTCGGGCCGGGCTGCGCCGGCGTGGTCGGCGTGGCCGTCGGGCCGGGCTGCGCCTGCGTCGTCGGCGTGGCCGTCGGGCCGGGCTGCGCCTGCGTCGTCGGCGTGGCCGTCGGGCCGGGCTGCGCCTGCGTGGTCGGCGGCGCAGTTTGTGTCGTCGCGGTTCCGGTCGGAGTCTGCGGGGGCGTCGGCCCCTGACTGGGACTACCGGGTGGAGGGGTCTGACTGGTTGGCGGCTGGGTCTGGACCTGGCCTGCGTTCTTGGCCTCCTCAGCAGCCTTGGCTCCGGCCACGGCTCCTGCCGCGGCGGCGGCCGCCACGGCCTCCTGGCCCATTCCATCCACGGCCGCCACCGCCGCGGCGGCACCGGCAGCAGCGGCTGCTGCCGTGCCCTGCCCGGCGGCAGCTTCGATCGCCTCCGCTGCAGCAGCTGCACCGATCGCAGCCGCCGTTGCAGCGGTGTTGTTGGTGTTACCGGATACCTGGCCGGCGGCCGTGCCCGCGGCCGCGCCTGCAGCCTGAGCCACAGCCTGCGTGTTACTGCCAGAATTGCCCACCGCCGCGGGGGTGGTTCCCTCGGCCTGAGTGGCCGTGGCCGCAGCCGCTGTTCCAGCTGCGGTCCCAGCCGCCTGAGCCACACCTGTACCCGTGACCGGGTCCTGGCCCTCGGCAGCCATCGCTCCCGCGACAGCTCCCGCAGCCGCCGCCGCAATGATGGCTTCTGTCCCCTGACCCTCCGCCGCCGTTGCACCCGCCGCAGCTCCGGCGGCCGCGCCCGAGGCTGCATCCGGAGCGACTCCCGTGGCGGCGGCCTGGGCTCCCGCCTGAGCTCCGGCCTGAGCCCCCGCCGCCGCGCCCGCAGCTGCGGCATTGACCGTGGCCGCGGTGGCGGGAGGGGTGACTGGAGTCGGCGGAGCTGGAGGAGCCGCTCCGGCTTGCGCCTGAGCTGGAGCCGGCGCCTGTGTCGCCGCCGGCGTGGGCTGAGTCTGGGGAGCCTGGGTCGGCTGCTCAGCCAGCGCCTGAGCCTGAGGACCCACAGCCTGATTTGGAGCCGCCGGCGCGGTGGGTGGAGGGGTTTGATTGGGCGAGGTCGGCTGGCCGGTCGTTGCGGCTGCCGGCTCCTTGGGGGCCGGAGCGGGAGAGGACTGCTGAGCGGCTGGAGCAGGCTGCGTTCCGGTTGTGGTGACTGACTTCTTGCTCTGGTCCAGACCGTCCATGGCCTGCTTGAACTCGTCAGCCGTGAGCTCGGATTGAAGCGTGGTCACCAGATCCTTACCGAACTGAGTCTTGTAGGCCTCCTTCATCTGCTCGAACTGCTCGGGGGTCTTGCCTTTGAGGGTGTTGACGATCTTCTCCTCGTCCGTGCCGAAGCCCATCATGGCTTCATTGAGAGCCTGACTGTCAGTCTGCGGGTTGAAGGTCTCAGGGGTGGAGGGCTGGGCCGTCTGGCCGGTCACCTGCCTGGCCAGCCAGGCCACGGAGTCGGCCGCTTCGCCCACCAGTCCCCCGGGTGAGGCGGGAGCCGGCGTGGGGGCCCCGGCCGCGGGAGGCTGGGCCTCTCCGGTCAGAGAGCCGACCACCGCCCCAGCGACCGCTCCCACCAACGTCCCGGCAGGCCCCGCCACCGACCCGATCACGGCGCCGGTGGCTGCACCCGCCAGGGCGCCTTGCACTCCGCCGCCCTGAGCTGGCGCTGGAGCGGGCGACAGGGTCTCGGACGTGACCGCCGGGGGAGGAGCCTGCGCTGCCGGCGCAGGGGCCAGTTGCGGGGTGGCCGTCGCCGTCTGGGAGGTGACCGCCGGGGGAGGAGCCTGCGCTGGAGGCGCGGGGGCCAGTTGCGGGGTGGGCGTTGGTTGGGGAGCCGTTGGAGGCGCGGGTGTTGGCTGTGGAGCGGGCTCGGGCGTGTCGAGGGCTGGGAGAAGAGCCTTTCCACCCAGGTCGATCTCACTCCAGTGGGCCACATCCCCGAGTTGCATTCCCTTCCATTCCTGAAAGAGCTCACCGTTGGCCGTGCCGGCCAGCAGTCTGGCGTCAGGCTGGAGCTCTGGGGGCGGGGCAGGAGTGGGAGCGGGTGTGGGCTGGGTCGGGGCCGGGGTGGTTGCCTGGGTCGGCGCGGCCACAACAGGCGCCGCCGGGGGCGCGACGCCCTGCCCTTCGTTGCTGATGGCGCTCCAGAGCGGATTGACCTCGTTCATTCAGCGGCGGCCCCCGTCGATGTGGACCCGGTGATCTTCGGCCCCAGCCGGAAAAACTCCCACCGTATCATTATCCCCTGTCGGCGGGAAGCGTCTAGATACAGGTTAAAGACGTCGACGTGGCGATGAAGTTAGCCGGTAGCAAATACAACACTGCCGGTCACGGATCGATCGTGGGAGCCGTAGGCAGTCGGGGCTTGCTCTTCTTCCCCGATGAAGCTTGAGAGTGGGGGCGGCGAAACTGGTCGATCAGGGGGATTCCGGTCGGCTTGTCCGACCACAGCGTCAAATAGAGAAAGAGGCCAAAGAGGGCCACCGCGCAGAGCCAGACGAACCCGAAACACGATTTGTTCACCGGGAAGAATTTCTGAAGGACGGTCTCATTCTCCCCTCCTTCACTCAGGAGGCCGAGACGCACCGTCAACGGGCTCGTCACCCCGAGACTCGGGGCAGCTCTTCCCCATTCAGGTAAAGGGGCGCTGGCGCCGCAACGCGGCATCCGGGGGAGGGGCGGCTCAGCCGAACTTGATGCCGAAACGGGGGAGAACCCATCGAATCAGGGCGAAGTAGAGGAACACGAAGAGCACCAAGCCCAGGCCACTGTGGTCCATGCCTCAAGCATACTCCCCTGGTGGCCGCCCGCCAAGGGTCGATTGGACCAGAAAGCGCCCTTCTCGAATCATTCCGAGCCCGGGCTCAGACGATCAGCGGCGACGAATCCACTGGACTTCGAGCTGAGGGATGGCGCAGATCATGAGATGACCCTCCGGGCAGTTTGTCTTGAACCTACCTTACCGCGCATCCACCCTGCCGGAGAGGGACCGGGTGTAAACAGATTGTTGCCGATGTTGCCGCGATCCCAACCTCTCGATCCGGGTTATGAACGAGGCTCGTACATCGGTGGGCCGAGCGAGATTTCCAGCGCCCCGGCAGGTCGCTGGAGTGGCATGGCTGCAGGAATGCCTTCCGCTCGAGGAGCTACACCCGCCGGCTGACGGGAATCCAGAGCAAGCAGAGGCGGGCCATCTGCACGTCTTGTTTGTCCAGCCGGACGGGTCGTGCCTCGGTGGCGTCCAGGGCCCGCTCCTCCTCGGTGCGGATCCGGTCGAGCTGGTCCTGCAGCTCGAGGGCCAGTTGCTCGGCCTTCTCCTGCAACGCGTCCAGGTCGTCGGCCGCGGCTTTGGCGCGCAGCTCGGCATTCTGGGTGGTGCGGTTGCCCGATACCAGGCCCCGCACCGAGCGCCGCCGCCCGGTGAAGAAGCCCAGCACCGCCTCGCCCACGTTCAAGATCCCCTCGGTGCGCCGGCTGGCCGCCTCCGATTGGCGCTGAGTCAGCTTGCTGCTCTGGGCTCGGATGCGCTCGGACAGCTGGTCGGCCTGCTTCTGGTAGCGCTGACGGAGCAGATCAGAGCGAGCGGCGATCTTCTCCTCCACCGCCCTCTGGCAACGCTCCTGGAAGGCCTCCCGACTCTCCTCGGCTTGCCCGTACAGCTTGAGCCGGGGGTTGACCCACTGCGAGCGGGTCAAATTCCGGTAGATGTCGTCCTGAATGGTCTTGCTGGCGGCCTGCCACTCCTTTACCTCATCCAACTCGGGGGGCAGGGGGGTGTAGACCCCCGGCTCCTCCAGCCTGGGCAGCAGGTCCTCGTCCTGGAGCGCCAGCGGGAGGAACTCCCCCTTCAGGCCGCGCGAGAGGGGGAAGTACACCCGGCTCTCCACGTGGTCGTGCAGATAGCCGGTCTTCTCCTCGTCGAAGCGCACCGCCAGCCGGGCGTAGAGGGCCGGACAGAGCTTGAGCTTGCCGTCCTCTCGATGAGGCTCGGCGAAGGGCTCGAAGCGCCCTTCCAGACGGGCCGAAAAGACCACGCGGGGGTCGAGCACCAGGCTCTCGAGTCCCTTGAGGGGGGGAGGAGCGCTCAGCTCGTCGGCCGGTGGGGGTTTGGGGGCCAGCGGCGCCGGAGAAACGGCCGGGGCGGCGTCCAGCTTGCGGAGTTCGGGCAGCGTGAGCGGGCCGCGCAACCAGGCCAGGGTGGTGCGGGTGCGCACCAGCTCGAGCTGCTCCGAGCCAGCCGGCTTGTAGAGAAAGACGCGTTTTTCGAGCTGGTCGAACTGCTCGCGAGCGCAGCCCAGGCCCTCGGCCACCCGGTCGCGGTCCTGGCTGGTCTGTAGCTTGCCGATCCACCACGAGCCGGTGTTGGACATGGCCTTGTAGTCGACATCCACCGGATTCTGGGTGGCCAGCAGGGTGCCCACTCCCACCCCGCGCGCCTGTTTGAGCAGGGTCATCACCGGCTTCTTGGTGGGCGGGTTGAAAGGGTGGGGCGGCAGGTAGCCGGCCACCTCGTCGATGTAAAGCAGGGCCCGCAGGCTCGAGCTTCCCCCCAGCGAGCGGGTCCAGGCCACCACGCGCTGCAGCAGCAGGGTCAGGAAGAACATCCGCTCGGGCTCGGTGAGGTGGGCCAGGTAGAAGAGCGAGACCGGAGTCTTGAGCAGCTCGTTGAGGTCGAGATCGGCCCCCCGGGTCCAGGGGGCGAAGGTGGGGGACGCCAGGATGCCGTTGAGCTGGCGGGCCAGCACCAGCCGCTTGTCGGGCGGCAGAAAGGTGTCCACCGGGAAGACCCCCACGCGCGGAAAGGGCGGATCGACCACCCGGGTGATCAGCGCCTCCAGAGTGAGGGCTTCGTTCTGAGACCAGGCACTGTCCACGATCTGGCTCAGCAGGATGGCCTCAGGGTCCTGCAGCGGGTCGGCCTGCTTTCCCACCAGGCTCAAGAGACCCAGCACCGTGCCGGTGATGAGATCGGCCCGCGCGGCCGCATCCTGCATCACCTCGGGCCCGGGAGGGGCCAGCGAGCCCAGCACGCTGACCGGACGGCCCAGGTCGGAGCCGGGCGTGTAGATGCGCACCTGCACCTTCTCGCGCCACTGCCTGGTGCGGACCTGGTCGCACTCGACCGCCCGCTGGCGCGCCAGCGCCTGGGCCGCCTGCTGAGGAGTCTGCCCTTGCCGACCCAGGGCCGCCTCGTCCAGCCAGGGCAGGTAATCCTCGGGACGGTGCTCCGGGAAGACCATGGCCAGGTTGGTCAGGTCGCCCTTCAGGTCGACCACGATCAGGGGCACCCCGGCCAGGGCCAGCTCCTCCAGCAGGCCGATGCCAAGGCCGGTCTTGCCCGAGCCGGTCATGCCCAGGATGAGCCCGTGGGTCACCAGATCGTCGGGCCTGAGCAGAGCGGGCTCCTGGCTGCCCACGCGCGTTCCCAGCGTGACGGAGGTCATGGCGGGAGCGGTTCTACAGTCCAGCGCGTTGACCTGTTCTGGCGGACTCAAAGCCGGGAGGGATGAGATCCACCGTCAGTGGATCGTCCAGAGCCTGCAGCACGACCTGAGTGTGGGGCCGACTCGGAGCGCTGTAGCGCACGCCCGGCGTGGGCTTGTTGCCCGGCCCACCTGGATTGTAGAGAGGCGAGTAAGGGGCCACCGAAGGCACCTCAACCCTCGTGATCTTGCGCATGGCCGCCTCGTCGCCAGCCAGCACGATGTCGATCTGGTTGTCGTGGTCTTCGACGTACGTATCATCGTAGACCGCCATGGGCTGGCCCAGTTCGGCCAGGCCCACCACGCGCACGCGGGCACCATCGACCAGGTAGTCGACACCGGCCTCTGTCAGCAGCACGGTGGCACCGCTGGCCGTGGTGGCCTGCACCCGGAAGTAGCGCTGATACTCGGTGGGATACATAGAGCGCACTCCGTCTGGCGAAAAGCCTCCCGAGGTGTAAAGGCGCAGGCGATACTGGGCCTGGTCGCCGTACAGCGTGACACCGTCATTTGGGGAAGCCTGGGCGAAGAGGGTGGGGGACTGGTCGCCCCGGGCCGACATGCGGGTCAGCTTGGCGCCCACCAGGCGCGGTCCCCCTCGCTGCTCGGGGGGGACGTCGGGATCGGTGTAAGGCGTGCCCGGGGCGTCGGCTCCCATGCCCACGGCGCTCACGAACTGCCCACCCGGGCCCACCAGTTGTAGCGGGGTGCCATCGCCCACCACTTCGATGCGAACCGGGAAGCGGGCCCGCGGGTCGTCTGGCCCGAACCGGTTGCCGAACTTGCCGAACAGCACCGCCACCGCCCGCTCGTTGAAGTCGAAGTTGGGCGAGATGGAGGTCACCTCGGGGATCACGCTGGAGCCGTCGTTGAGGGTGATCAGGAAGTCGGTGGCGTCCAGGGTGCTGGGACGGAGGGGCCAGCTGAACTCCACCGGCAGGCCCCCGCAACCGAGCACCGGCCAGCCATAGGTGGTGGCCACCTGCTGGGGGGTGATGGCCGAAGTGTAGGCGCGCAGGTTGGGGGTGGCCCCCGTCAGGAGGTTCCAGGTGCCACCGGCGGCCCGGACCAGCCGCTCGCTCATCTCGGGCCGGGTCTCGTCCAGGCCGCTCACTCCGATGATGTCGGTGAATCCAAGGCCGGCCGCGATCATGCGCGGCTGAAGCTCCCACATGTCGGCGTTGATCAGGATGTCTTGCTTGAGAACCTGGTAGGTGGGAGTGCCCCGATCCGGGTCTTCGATCAGCAGGTTCTGCCCGGGCACCAGATCGACCGCAACGACAGCCGCTCCGACCTGGACCCCGTCCGCCAGGAACAAAATGGTGAGATTCTTCAGGGAGACGGGCACCGTCAGCACGATGCGGGCCGCCTTGGGCCGCCGCTCGCGGAAGACCTCCAGCCCCCGGGTATCGGTGCCGACGAACTCGAACTCGGTAACGTTGCTGGGCACGTTGCGGGCCAGCACGAAGTCGAGCGTGACGGTGGCGGTCTGGGGGGCCACCGGAGCATTGGGGGCGACCAGGTCGTCAGACCCGCAGCAGACGGCCAGAGCGGCCAGCACCACCAGCCAGGCTTGCAGGGAACGGAGCATCAGAAGAACCTCGAGATCAGAGAGTGGGGGCCCCCAGGTTCGCTGAGCCAGAAGCCTTCCCTGCCCGGAGAAAGGCGCTCAAATCGCCTCGCCATGGCCGGCCGTGCCCGCTCAGCACCAGCTTCGCGCCCAGCTCGGCGTAACGGGCGATGGAGCGCTTCTGAAGGGCGTGGTCCAGAGTCCACCAGGGCACGCCCACCCGAAACCCCCAGGGCATGTGGACCAGGTTGTCCCCGCACAGCAAAATGCAGCGCTCCTGGTCATAGAACGAGGCGCTGCCGGGTGTGTGGCCCGAGGTGTGCAGCACCTGCCAGGGGCCCACCCGGTCGCCTTCCTCGAGCGGGATCAACTCCGGGGGCGGAGCCGTCCGGCCGATTCGAAACAGGCGGAGCAGGCGCAAGAGCGTGCGGGTGAGCCACCAGCCCGGCTCCTGGTCGAGCCAGCGTTGCCCGGCCACGAAGGGAAGATCGGCTCGATGCACGAGCACAGGAACGTGCATCTGGCGCGCGATCAGGGCGCAACTGCCGCTGTGGTCGGGATGAAAGTGGGTCAGCAGGATGCGTCTGAGCGGGGGCATTCTCTGCAACTGGCGCAGCAGGGCGGGGCCGTTGAAGAAGAAGCCCGTGTCCACCAGAGTCAGGCCGTCGCCTTCGTGCAGAAAGTAAACGTTCACGCCCGGCCAGGGGCCAAGGCAGAGGCGCTCGATCCCGGGAGCCACCGTTTCCACGCCCGGGCCTTCGCGCTGCCCTCAGAAAAAAACTGCCCCGGCCTTGAGACCGGGGCGAGCCCTTTTCAGACTTCCAGCGAGCGGCGACGGCGCTTCTTGTCGCGCTTGAGTTTGCGCGGGTGGGACCGGCGGGCCTCCTCCGAAGGGGTAGCCTCCAGCGACGTCTCCTCCGACTCGAGGCATTCGGTGGGCAGCGAGGCCTGGCGGCGGATGCGCCGCACCGGCACCACCGCAGCCAGCGATACGGCCTGGTCTTCCTTCTTCAGGTCCATGGTCATCAACTGAACGTCGATCTCCATGTAACGATTCAAGACTTCGATCAGGTCGCGGCGCACCGATTCCATGAGCCGTGGAGCCACCGAGCTCCGGTCACCCACCAGGGCGACCTGCAGTCGAGGGGGGGGGGGCGCCCGCCCCGGGGCGGTAGGGGACGCCGGGGGGCCGCACACGCCCGGGACGAAA
>BTUM01000150.1:0-7397 GCA_045863235.1 Candidatus Xenobia bacterium
CAGGACTGGTGCCGAGTGACTTCGGATTACACCACTTCCTGAGACACGATCCAACTTTACCATGGGACGCTCACTGCGCTAAAGCCTCCGCCTGAAAGGCGGGGGGTTTTCGGACCCAGGGTGGGACACTAAACTTGATTCTGGGTCGCGTGCTGCAGGTCCAGAGTCGAGCGTTTCTCGGGCTTCAGGCCTTCCTGCTGACGGTCAAGTTGGCGCTGGATCTCTCCGACATGATCCGATAGCGGACATTACCCACGCTCGTAGCGCGCTTGGCGGTCTTGGCACTGGCAGCGGTGGCCAGACCTGGCCCGGTGCGGGCAGACGGGTCATGAACACGCGCACCTGGCTCTCGGTTCCCGGGCCGGTTGCGACACGATGTTGTCGGTCCCGGCGTTCCATCCAGGTTCCCGGCCGCCACGATGACCGCGCGCCCTTTGACCCGGGTTTCTCCGGCGGCGAGAAGACAGTCGCCTACTCGGGGGCGGGCAGCCCGCCGTACCACCTGAGGGGGGACACCGGGGGGCGGGGACCAGGTCGAGCACCGTCGTGTCCGTTTTAAACCGGATCCGTGTCCGTTTCCTAACCGGATATCACAGGTGGCTGAGCGACGGAATTCGCGCCCATTGGAGCTGCTCAGGTCTGACCCGAGCCCGGACGTTGCCACGAGAACTCCCGCGTCAGGAACGCGCCTTTTGCAGCTTGCGCCTCCGCATCAACGAGGCGGTGTTCTTCTTCTTGCGACGCACCACCACGCCGCCCACCTTGACGTTCTCGCGGGTCTCCTGAATCGAGCCCGGGGCGGTCTGGGTCTGGGTCCGGCTCAAGCTGGCCCGCGCCTCCTCAGGGCTGTCGCGCAGCACCAGCGTCTGCAGGAAGCGCTGCACCAACTCCTCTTCGGAGCCCGCCAGGGTGCCGTACTCCAGGCTCTGCCGGATGAACACGTAGGTCTCCCGGGCCAGCTCGGCCTTGCCCATGCTCGAAAGCGCGTCCAGCAGGCTGAGCAGGGGGCGCGCGGCCTGGCTCAGATTCTCGCCCGAGCGCCGGTTCTCGAGCACGGCCCGGTAGTCGTCGGCCAGGCCGTCGTAGCCATCCTGGCGCTGCCCCGAGCGGTGCAGCTTGCTCAGCTCCTCCAGCCGGGCCTCGAAGGGAGAGCCGTCCACCTGCGTGCGAGCGAGATCGAGACACTTCCTGGCCAGAGCCGTCTCGGCCCCGTCCATGACCAGCTTCATGAAAGCCTGCTCCGACCGCTGGCGGGCCGGCTCGAAGCTCACCTGCTTGGGGAGCTCCTGGCGCAGGAAGTCGATGGCCTCGCGGGCAGAGTCGGCGCCGATGGCCCGGGACAGCTGCTGGGCGCGCTCGTGCTCTTGCCTGAACTGCGGCCCTTTCAGGTCGAGGTCAACCAGGTCGTCGTAGAGGCGCCGGGTGTCGTAGAAGTCTTGCTTCTTATCCGCCTTGACCAGGCTCAGGAACAGGGTGGCCCGCTCCTCGAGCCCGATCCCCTCCACCGGACGAAGGATCTCTGAGACCACATCCTCAACGTCGCTTGCCTTAAGCGCGCCTGACTCCACCGCCGGTTGCAGCACCGTCTGATCGAGCTGCGCCCACGCGCGGTGGGTATCCCGGAGCGACTCGAGGTCGGCGGGGGTGAAGGAGTTGATCTCGGCCACTTCGCTCTTGTACTCGATGAGCTTGACCGTGTTCCCCCTGAGCGCCGCGGAATACCACGAGAAGGGCTGCTCGTCGCGCTCGCCCAGCCCGTGGGCAGAGCCCCAGCAAGTCAGCTTCAGGCCTTCCTGCTTGAGCGCCTTGAGACCGCGAGCCAGCTCGGGATTCTCCAGCCCCTCGGCGCTGCCCGATCCGTAGAAGAAGTCCACCGCGGGAAGCACCTCCGCCTCGGCCCACATGTCGTCCTCGGCGAACTCATGCCCGGCGGGCGGCTTGAGCTTGACCTCCTGACCGCGCGAGGTGTGTGGCTGACCGCGAGTCACCGTGCGGTAGGCGTCCAGCACCGTGGCCGCCTCGTTCTCGGCGTAACTGCGACGCACTTGCAGCTGCCAGCCCTGTTGGGCCAGACGCTGGAGAGCTGGCCCGGCCGGCTGCACGGGCTCGGCCCCGGTCAGGCTCGAGGCGTCCTTGAGGTCGGCCAGGTTGCGGATCTGCCAGCTCTGGCCCCCGAACTTCACGGTCAGGGGCTCCTCGAACTCGGGTGCGCTTTTGAGGATCTGCCCGAGGGCCCTCTCGGGCTGAAGCTCACCGCCTTGTTTCTCGATGCCGCGCAGCACCTCCAGCACGCCATCCTTCTGAACCTGGGTGAGCACCTTGCCCAGCGGGCCGGAGACTCCCGAGCCGCTCATGACCTGAGCGGTCTCCAGCGAGGTCCAGAGCAGCTGGCGAGGAGTGGGCGCGGGCTGCTGGGCCAGCTCCACCGAATCGGCAGGCGTGCTGGAGCTGACCGGAAGGCTGGCCGGCGGCCGATAGGTCGCAAGAGGGCGCTGGAGGGGCTGGATGACCATGGGCCCCATTGAGCCACAGGCCCGACCGCGGGAGGTTACCTTTTGGTAAACTTCACTTTCTGGTTCCAGGCGTGGGCGCTTGAACTGCGAAGTCGTCGAGATGCTGGTCTTCTCCGAGACAACCGCTGGTCTCCCTCCCAGCCAGAGCCGGCGCGACCTGGAAGCATCTACCCAGACCGCGCGCCTGCTGGGCCTTAGAGTTTACAGCCTGGAGCCCGATTTCGAGCGATGCGGTGATGCTGAGGGCGCTCTGGCCCACGTGAGCGTCCAGCCGAGCGTCGTTCCGGCCGTCTGGATCGGCTACATCCCCACCCGTCGACGCTACCGGGAGATCTACCGGGCGGCCAGGAGGCGCCGGGTACAACTGATCAACAGCCCGGCCCAGTTCACCCGTGCCATGGAATTCAAGGGCTTCTATTCGCGGCTGAGCGAGCTGACCCCGGCCAGCCTCCTCGTCTCTCGGGTGGAAGATTGCCCCCGGGCTGTGGAGAAGCTGGGCCTCCCCCTGTTCGTCAAGGGCACGGTCCAGTCCCAGAAGCAGAAGGGTTGGAAGGCGTGCGTGGTCGAGACCGTGGAGCAGCTGGAGCGTCGCTGCCAGGCCTACCTCGCCCAGCCGGAATGGACTCGCGGGCCCGTGGTCCTGCGCCAGTTGGTGACCTTGCGGCACAGCCGCACCACTCCCGAGGGCTTTCCCATCGGACGTGAGTACCGAGCCTTCCTGCTCGGCGGGAGCGTCCTGGCGTGCGGCTACTACTGGGAAGGAGACGACCCGCTGAAAGCACTCACCGCAGCCGAGCAAGGGGAGGTCGAGGAACTGGCCCGAGAAGCAGCGCGCCGCATGAAGGTTCCGTATCTGGCTGTGGACATCGGACAGACCACCGAGGGCCGCTGGATCGTGATCGAGACCGGCGATGCCCAGTTCTGCGGCCTGTGCGAGATTCCCCGATGGGAGCTCTGGTCGCGCCTGGCGCAACAACTGCAGTCCGGTTCTGGACCAGGGCGCGCGAGATCTCTTTGAACCGCGCCGCGCTCACGTTCAGCGCGCGGTCAGAATCCTTTAAGCCCCTCGAGGTAATCTGCAAGGGTGCAGGTAGGCCAGGCATATGCTGGCTTTCCCAGCGTGCGCTCGCCCTTGTCGGCGGCCGCGCTGGAGAAAGACGATAAGAAGAAGAAGAAGCCGCCCGAAGAGGACGAGGACCCCAAGGAGAAGTGGGCCCGTCGCATCGGCAATGCGGCCAACACGATCGCGCGCATCCCTAAGGCGCTGCTCTTCATTCCCAGCTTCCTCAAGTTCGCCATCTTCGATACCTTGATTCCGCTCATCGGACTGACCGCCACCATGGGCGGGGTGGTCGGCACGGTGGCCCTGGGCGCGGCCGGAGTCCTCGAGACGGTGGACGGCATCAAGAAGAAGGACCCGGCCAGCGTGCTCTCGGGGCTGGGCGAGGTGGCTCGCGGAGGCTACGCTGGAGCCCTCACCTGGAACTCGCTGCAGACCGGCCAGCTCACCCCGGGAGGCGTCGGCATCGCCTGTGGGCTGATCCACGGCGGGCTGAACCTGAGCTCGGGGCTCGTCAAGATGCACCGGGGCATTCGCGAGGGAAACCGGGAAGACAAGATCGTGGGCATGCTGGAGGCCGGCATGGGCGCGGCCGCCTTCGCCACCCTGGCTGTTCCAGGGCCTTTCCAGGTGCCCGCCCTGGTGGCCAACGGAGCCCTGGCCAGCGTGCGCACCATCTACCAACACCGCGAGGCGCTCAACGACTGGCGGATCAATCACAAACGCAAATTGCACGATCTCTGGGAGAAGTTCAAAGACATCTTTCGCGAGGAGAAGAAGACCGAGCATGCGGGTCCCTGACACCACGGTAGCTACCCATCGGCTGAGCACTCTACCCCGGCACTCATGCAGCAGCTGTCGCGACCGGTTCACGCCGGGCACGGCGCTGGACAGCGGCTTGATCAAGCCCCAGCTGTTCGCGCGACCTGCCTTCACCGGCGTGGATCGCTCCGATCTCAATCCGGCCGTCAAGCCCGGCGACGACTTCTTCGAGTATGCCCTGGGCGGCTATCTGGCCCGTCACCCGATCCCCGATGACCAGGCCCGCTTTGGCGTGGATCAGGTGCTGGGCCAGCAGGTGGAAGCCAACCTCAAGACGCTGATCGAAGAGCTCTCGGTGCGCTCGGGGGCGCCCGGATCCAACGAGCAGAAGCTGGGCGACTTCTACGCCTCGGGCATGGACACGGCCCGCATCGAAGAGGCCGGTCTCACCCCTCTGCAGCCCTTCCTCTCCCGCATCGAAGCTGCCTCGAGCCTGAGCGAGCTGACCGGCGCCGCGGCCGAGTTGCACCGCCACGGCATTCCCGGGCTTTTCAGCTTCGGGGCTTCGGTGGACGTCAAGGACAGCACCCGCGTGATCGCCGAGGCCTTCCAGGGCGGCCTGGGCCTGCCCGACCGGGAGTACTACACCGAGCAAGACGAGGACAAAGTGCGCATCCGCGAGGCCTACCGCGGCCACGTGGCGCGCATGTTCGAACTGATGGGCGAAGACCCGGCCTCCGCCGACAGAGTGCTGGCGGTGGAGACCCGCCTGGCCCAGGGCTCGCTGTCACGATCCGAGATGCGCGATCCGCACGCGCTCTATAACCCCATGACCCGCACCGAGCTTGCCGCCCTCACCCCCAGCCTGGACTGGGATGGCTACTTCGCCGGCCTGGGCCGCCCCGACGTGGACTCGCTCAACGTGGCCACCCCTGGCTTCTTCACCAAGCTCGAGGAGACGCTCAAAGAGGTGCCCCTGGAGGACTGGAAGGTCTATTTGAAGTGGCAGACGCTCAACGCCACCGCGCCCTACCTTTCCTCGGCCTTCGAGGACCAGAACTTCGAATTCAAGGGCAAGCAGATGAAGGGCCTGAAGGCCGCTCCCCCGCGCTTCAAGCGGGTGCTGCAGGCGGTGGACGAGGGGTTGGGCGAAGCGCTGGGCCAGAAGTACGTCGAGCGCCACTTCCCGCCCGAGGCCAAGACGAAGGTGCTGGCCATGGTGAAGAACGTCAAGCTGGTGCTGGAGGACAAGCTCGAGCGGCTGCCCTGGATGACCGAGGAAACCCGCCAGCGCGCTCTGGAGAAGCTGGACTCGTTCACCGAGAAGATCGGCTATCCAGACAAGTGGACCGACTACACGGGCCTCAACATCGAGCGCGGAGTCTACGCCGACAACGTGCTGGCCGCCAGCCGCTTCGCCGTCGAGAAACGCCTGGCCAGCATCGGCCAGCCGGTGGACCGCACCCGCTGGGAGATGACGCCGCCCACGATCAACGCCTACTACCAGCCGGTGGCCAACGAGATCGTCTTCCCGGCCGGCATTCTGGCCGGGGTCTACTTCGACGTCAAGGCTGACGACGCCACCAACTACGGGGCCATCGGGGCCGTCATCGGGCACGAGATCGGGCACGGCTTCGACGACGAGGGAGCCCAGTTCGACGCCCGGGGCAACCTGAGCAACTGGTGGACCGAGGAGGATCTGGCCCGCTTTCGCGAGCGCACCTCGGGCGTGGCCCGCCAGTTCAGCGAGTTCTCCTACGACGGCATCCCCTGCGATGGCAACCTGGTGCTGGGCGAGGCCCTGGCCGACCTGGGCGGGCTGGAGCTGGCCTACGAGGCCTACAAGCTGGCCGCCGAGGGCAAGCCTCCCCAACCCTCGCCGGACGGTTTCAGCGATGATCAGCGCTTCTTCCTGAGCTTTGCCAAGTCATGGGCCACCAACATGCGGCCGGAGTACGCGCGACTGATCATGCAGACCGATCCCCATCCTCTGCCCAAGTTCCGGGTGAACGGCACGCTGGCCAACTTCGAGCCGTTCCACCGGGCCTTTGGCCTGCAGGAGGGCGATCCCATGGTGCGCCCCGTCGAGCAGCGCAACACGGTCTGGAACTGATAATCCTTCGCAGGCGCCAGTTACGGCAAAACCTTCGGCTTGAAGCCGCTGACGCGTGCAGGGTAGGCGTCAGCTCAGCCGCCGAACAACCGACCGGCAAAGCTCTTGATAGCTCCCCAGTTCTCATAGATCTGCGAACCCGCATAGGCCAGCGCTCCCCCGGCGATGAGGAATGGAGCGGCCGGGGCGGCCAGCACCGCCAGTCCCACTCCGCCCAGAATAGCCGCCCCCGAGGCCAGCTTGACCCCGCCCAGGGTCTTCTCCCCGGTGGTCTTGCCGGACAGAAGCTGGTGAGCCCCTTCCGAGGCGGCGATCACCCCTGAGCTGAGAGGATTGGCCCGAGCCAGGAATTTCGCCGCCTGGGCCCCGACCGGCGCGGCCAGTTTGAACGTGCTGGCCAGCTGGCGCCCGTTCCCCGCGGCAGCGGTGGCGGTCGAGACGGTGTTCACCGTATTGGCCGCTCCTTCCGCCAGTCTCCCGTCACGGAAGTCCCGGTAGGTCTGGGCCACCTTGGAGGGGAGGTTGAGCCCTCCGAGCAGGTTGCCCGCCTGGAGGCCGAATCGCAGGGCGGTCGGGGGGATGCTGTTCTTGATCCCCTGCCAGGCCTGGTTCAATCCCAGCAAGGTGCTGGTCACGATGCCGCGGGGAGCGCCGTTAGCGCTGGCAGCCTGCTCGGCGGCGCGGCGCAGGCCATCGGACTCGGCCTTCTTGTCATCGGCTGGGGCTTTGTCGGTGGGAGGCGCTCCTGTCCCGGGTCGGTCGCTGGTCGTGGGGCTGTCGCTGGCCGGCGTGCCCGCTGCGGGTCGGTCGCTGGCCGGCGTGCCCGCCGCGGGGCGGTCGCTGGCCGGCTGGCCCGCCGCGGGTCGGTCGCTGGCCGGAGTGCCCGCCGCGGGTCGGTCGCTGGCCGGCTGGCCCGCCGCGGGTCGGTCGCTGGCCGGAGTGCCCGCCG
>BTUM01000151.1:0-7118 GCA_045863235.1 Candidatus Xenobia bacterium
GCCGATCTGGGTGGTGGGCCCCACCGAGCTCGGCTGTTCCGGCGCGCGCTCCAGCCAGGGCCAGGTCCACCTCCTCCGCGGCCTGGCTATCCCCTTCGGCCAGCTTGATCCGGGCCCATTCGAGTCGGGTCAGGGCCACCTCGCCGCTGTGGTCCAGACGGCGGGCGATGGCCAGACTCTCGAGGAACAGAGCGCGGGCCCGGTGGGGATGACCGCGATAGGAGGCTGACAGGGCCGCTTCCCTGAGGGCGTGAGGTAGCGCGATGGTAACGTGAGCGCGAGAAAGACTTACGGCCTTGCGGGCAGCCTTGCGAGCGGCCAGCAGGTGCCGGGTTCGCGTCCACCCGGTCGCCTGGTCGGCGGCCAGGCGCCAGAATGTCGCCGCCCAGCCGGCTCGAAAACAGGACAGAAAGTCCAGGGAAGCCAGCCGGCTTCCCGAGAGGTAGGCGGCCTCCTGATACCGGCCGTGACGGGCGTGCCACCAGGCCAGGGCCTGCTTCAAGCAGTCTCGGGAAACCTCGTCCTCGAAGTCACCGTGTGCCTCCAGGCTGGCAACCTCATCCCGCAAGTTCCCCTGGCTGCCCAGACTCCAGGCCGATAAGCCAAGCATGCGGCCGCGCCCGCTCCCGAAGGCCAACATTTCCTCATACAGAGCTTGCCCCCGCGCCCCCATCTCCTGGGCCTGCCCGGCCAGGTAGGCATAGAGCCCCTCGAGATGAACAGCCATCGCATATTCCCCCAGCATCCCGCTGGCGCGGCAGAGTCGAACCGCTTCCCGTTGTGCGGGGAGCAACTCGGTCACGCGGTGTGTGTTCATCCTGCCGACATTGGCCCGGCTCAGCACACGGCCTCGCTCCCAAGGGCTCAACCTGGGCACCTCGGCCAGCGCGGCCCGGGCCACCCGGACGGCCAGCTTGTGGGTTGGGGAGAAATGGCTCAGGGCGGACGATATGGTGGCCAGCAGGCACACCCGGGCCTCCCCCCCGCGGCCGGTCCTCGCGGCCCAGATCGCCTGGAGGAGCTCCACAACAGCCGAGAGCGTTCGTCCTCCGTGCTTGGAGTTCTGGGTCTGCATCTCCAGGTAACGGAGCCAGAGGTCGTCCCGTTCTTCGGATTGAGGGCAAGCTCGCAGCCAAACAAGCGCGGCCCGCAACCTTTCAGCACTCGAGAGCAGGTGCCCGAGAGAGTGATAGACGTCTGCCCGGCTGTGCTCGAGACGGGCACATTCCAGCGGCTCGGGCTTCAGTTGCAAGGCCCTGTCGTAGCCAGCCAGGGCTTCCTCATATCGGCCCAGCAGGCGAAGCATGTCGGCCTGGCCGCGGGTCGCCTCAAGATGCTCGGGTTGCCCCTGCAGGACGCGGCGATAGTTCATCTCGGCACTGGCAAAGTCGAAACGAGCACGAGCCTCGCTCGCGGCCTGAAAGGCATAGGGCACGGCCTCCTGCACCCGCCCGGACTCGTACAGGTGGTACGCCAGCGAGAAACTGGCCGGTCGCTCGGCTCCCAGGAGCTGGTCGGATATCCGGGCGTGAATCTGCTGCTTCTGCTCTGACAGAAGCGCGGCCAGCAGCGTCTCGCGAAGACGATCGTGGGAGAAGGTATGGCTGAACGCGCGGCTGTCGCGCCACAAAAGCCCCTCTCGACACGCCACAGCCAGGTGGGCTCGAAAGACCTGGGCGGGCAGGGCCACCACGCGGGCGAGCAGGTCGTCCTCGAAGGACCGGCCAAGAATCGCTGCCACCCGGAGCAGGTCGGCCACCTCCTCCCCTACTCCCTCGATGCGCCGCAGCAAGAACGCTGCCGCCCGGTCGGAGGTGGTGCCGTCCGATTGGAGAGACTCGAATCCCCGCATCGCCAGGCTCCGGATCGCCTCGACAGCCAGAAACGGGTTCCCTCCGGAGAGCTCCGTGACCCAAGTGCAGACCTCGGGCGGGAGCGGCCCAGCCATGGACTCGGCCAGTTGCTCGATACGCTCGGGCGGTAAAGGAGCCAGGGTCAGGCGGGCAGCCTGCCACGGCAGCGACAGCTCGGATGTCCGCAGCGCGACGACCAGCAGCAGATGCGCGGGAACCTGCGAGCGGTCGAGATGGCTACAGAGCTCGAGGCTCAGGCTGTCGCTCCACTGGGCGTCATCCAGCAGCAAAACGGCAGGCCGGCCGGTGCACCCCAGCGCCTCGAGACAGGCCAGCAAGGCGAGCAGGGCGCGGGTTCCGGCCAGCGACTCCGGAGCTCGAGAATCGCAGGCTTCCTCGCCGGGCAGAATTCCTCGGAGCATCGGGGCCATCGCAAGAAAGGTGGAGGCGAGGGCTCCCAGACGGTCGCCCAGGCGACGCTCGAGAGCCGCATCCCGACTTTCAACCATCTGGTAGAAAACTCCCGACAAAAGCTGCAGCGGCACGGTGCCGGCCTGGCTCAAGCCCTGGCCTCGGAACACCCGCGCCCCTCGGGCCAGAGCCTCGCTGGCAAAAGCGTCGAGCAAACGTGACTTGCCGCCCCCGGAGGGCGCTTCGAGAACGAGCATGGAACCTTGTGAGCCGTTGGCCACTCGCTCGAGCTCGCCGGTAAGGCGGCTCAGCTCCGCCTCCCGGCCTATAAGAGCCGGCTGGCTGACTCCGCGCCGCTGATCCCGCTGCCCCACGACGACCGGGTGCCCGCGGCGCAGGTCCCGAATGTCCGCCAGCACCGCTCCGGCCGAGCTATAGCGCGAGCCCGGGTCTTTGGCCAGCAGCCGGGCCAGCAATTCGTCCAGAGAATTTTGAATTTCAAGCCTCGCGTGGCGCACGGAGGGTATCTTCTCGGACAGATGGGCGCGCAGCAACTGGTTGATCGACTCGGCCCGGTAGGGTGGCGCGCCGGTCAGGCACTCGAAAAGGAGAATCCCAGCTGAATAGAGGTCGGCCGCTTCGCCCACGTCCGCGGCCAGCAAACCGGCCATTTCCGGCGCCATATAGAGAACACTTCCTACCGACAGATCGCGCAGGGAGGAATGAAGCAACTGACTGCGGGCCAAGCCCCAGTCGATAACAAAGAGACGCTCGCCATCCCAGATGAGGTTACCTGGCTTGAGGTCGCGATGCAACACCCCGTTGGCGTGCACTTCGTGCAAAACGGTGAAGAGAGACTCGGCCATTCGCAGAGTCTCATCCAGAGCGAGCGGGCCGCGGGTCAGGCGTTCGGCCAGCGTAGGCCCGGGGGTGAAGTCGGCTGCGACGTAGACCTGGTCCAGCCAGCGCCCGCACTGGCGCAGCCGAGGAATTCCCGGCAGCCGCAGCTGCGAGAGAATCTCGGCTTCGTGACACAGGCGCAGCCAGAGAGAGGGGTGGGCCGGAGCGGTCTTGAGGACCACTGCCTGGCCGCAGGTATCCCGCGCCAACCACGTTTCCACTCCCCGCCCACCATTGAGTTTCCTCACCAACTGGAAACGCCCCACCATCTCTGGCGAATCGGGCATGCCCGCGATTATCCGAGCAACGGGATCGATTGTCAACCCCGGCACTGGAACTTTGGGATTGTCCTGGCTACCGGATTCCGAACCTCGGTCACGTACGGTAGCAGTTAAACCGCCAGTTTGTGCACGACCGAAGTGATGCGTTGTTTGGGTCTGCGAAATTGACAGGCACGGCCCGTCGTAGGATAATCCCGCCATGCTTTCGCCTCGAGGTTCGGTGGGGCGTTTCCTGCTCGACCGGCGGCTCGGCGGCGGGCGCGGCGTGGAGACGTGGCTGGCGCGGGAGTCCGATACAAACCAAGCGCTGGTGCTCAAGTGGGCCTCGGCCTCGCCATCCCTGTGGTTGCGGTTGACTCATGAAGGTGCGATCCTGGCGCAGGACCTGCCCGGAGTACCCCGGTTGCGAGAAGTCGGGCGGTGGACAGACAGCATCTATGTCGCGTCGGACTTTGTCCCAGGAGCGACCCTGGCCGAGCTACTGGCAAACGGCCCTCTGCCCCTCGACCAGACACTCCAGATCGCCACGTCCCTCTTTGAGACTCTGAGCGAGGTTCACCGCAGGGGCCTGCTGCATCGGGACCTCAAGCCGGCCAACTTGATCTGGCATGAAGGCCGTTTGACCGTCATCGACTGGGGGCTCTCGCGCAGCCAGATGCTGCACGTCTCGCTGCGCGACCTCCCGGTGGGAAGCCTCCTTTACATGGCCCCCGAGATGGCCGGGTTGATACCCGGCGCCGTGGGGGACGCGGCCGACCTCTACTCGGCGGGCGCAGTCCTCTTCGAATGCCTGGCGGGGAGGCCACCGTACCCGGCCCGATCCGTCAATGAGGTGCTGCGAGGTCACCTGTCCGCACCCATCCCTCAGATCCGTGCAGCGCGGCCGGACGTGCCGCGGCCCGTGGGAGCGATCTTGGAGCAACTGCTGGAGAAGAATCCGGACGCCAGATCTGCCTCAGCCGCGGCGGTACTGGCGGACCTTGAGGCGTTCCGCCGAGGTAAGACCATCCGAGCGCGCCACCAGGGGCCTCGTCCAAAGCTCACTCAACCGATGTTTGTGGGGCGCGAGGCTGAGTTGGAGCGACTGGCCGGCGAGCTTTCTAGGGTGCGACGCGAGAGGGTCGGCTCCATGCTGATCGTGGAGGCCCCTTCCGGCGGTGGCAAGACCCGTCTGCTGGACGCCTTTGCCGTGGAGGCGTCGGCTCGAGGCGCGCGCGTGTGGAGAGGGCAGGGCTTGAGCCACGCCGGGGTTCTTCCGCTGCAACTTCTTTCCGGCGTCTTCTGCGAGATGGGGGGAGACTCCGACCTGCTCCGCCGCCTGCAAGAGCACCTGGGAGGCCTGGAATCGACCTTCCTGTCCCTCGCCCCGGAGCTTCGCCCGCTCCTGCCGGGACATCGGGAGGATGTCACCTCTGAGAAGATGGGAAGCACCGCAGCCATCCTTGCTCTGCAGTCGTGGCTCGAAGCACTGGGCAGCCCGGAACAACCGGCCGTGCTTCTCCTGGATGACGCCCAGTGGAGTGACGGCCTCAGCCTGGAATTCTTCTCGTTTCTCGATCGTTCACAGGAGATTCCCATCCACCTCCTGGTGGTGATCGCGCTTCGCGGCGAGGAATCGCCGGCAGGGATGGAGCGATGGCAGACTCCCCGGCTCCGGTTGGCTCCGCTTGACCCGGATAGGGTTGAGAAGCTGGCCCAATCCATGGCGGGACCGCTGCCGAGCCAGGTCACCGCCTGGATCGCCGATGTGTCTGGAGGGAACCCGTTCCTGGCCGTCGAGGCCGTCAGGAGCCTGGGCGATCATGGGGGACTCGTGGTCCTGCCTTCCGACTGCACCACCTCGGACCGGGCCGGAGCCTTGCTTCGGCGCAGAATCCAGTCGGTAGGCTCTCGAGTCGAGGCGCTCCTGGGTACCGCCGCGGTACTCGGCCGTACCTTCGACGACTCGATGCTGGCCCGCGTGGTAGCCTTGCCGGAAGCCGAGCTGCGCCTGCAGCTGTCGCTGGCGCGTTCGCAATGTCTCATCTGGAGGGACGGGTCGGGGATGAGGCACACATTCTCTCATGATCGGGTCCTGGAAACGGCCCTCTCCTGCCTCTCTCCCAAGGAGATCGTGGATATCCACTCGCGGGTAGCGGATCTGCTCTTGGAGGAGCGATCTGGAGACAGCTTTGCGCTGGCCTACCATCTTTGCTCGGCAGGCCGAGCCATCGAAGCCATTCCTTACTGTCTTCGGGCGGCCCGCGAAGCGCGCCGGCGTTACGACTTTTCCTCGGCCGAGGTGAACTACCGCCGAGCGCTCATCGGTGGACCGGAAAACCCGGAGACGGCCGAAGGGCTTGGTGATATGCTTCGCTTGCAGGGGCGCTACGAGGAAGCGCTTCTAAGCTACAACCAGGCTCTGGAGCTGCAACCGGAACCGCTGATCTGCGCCCGTCTGGAGTATCATCGAGGAGATATCTACCACGGGATGCGTCGCCTGAAGGATAGCTCGCGCTGCTTCCGCGCTTCCGCCGCTTACCTGGAGCGTTGTCCTCAGACCTCCGAGAGGGATGACCTTCGGCTCCGTTCCCTGGGAGGGCTCAGCCAGGACGCTCAGCACCGGGGAGAGCACCTGAAGGCCGTCCTGGAGATGTTAAAGGCTTTGCTGGCGCTCGGCTCGGATAGGAGCGGCGGGGGGCGGGCAGTGTTGCTGGCCTCGTTCACCACCGCACTGGCCTTCTTTGCGCCTGTGCACCCTTTGGCGCGCAGGATTGCTCGACGGTCCCTTCTACGGTTGGAGGGGCTGAGCGAATGGGACAGGGGTCGGGTCATGGCCCGGGCGTTGGCGACACTGGCGCAGATGGTCCCTATCGGCGAGGTGCTGCCTTTGCAGAAGGAAGCGCTCCGCCTTCTACTGCCTACCGGGGAGCTCTGGGAATACGCATTGGCCAGGCACTTCGAAGGGCTCTACCGCTCTGCAGCAGGAGATTTCCGCGAGATGGCGGCCGAAGGAAGGAAGCTCTACCGCGAGCTTCGGGCGCTTGGACACGCATCCCGGGCGATGGCGCTCCATTTGTGGGCCCAGGCTGGCGGAGAGGTTCCCGACGAAGTTATGACCGACGAGCTGAGCGTGACCTTTGAAGACGACATGTCTCGGGGTTGCCTGGCTCTGGCTGGAGCATGGTGGCACTACCGCCACGGTCGCTATCGCGATGCCGCTCGACTGCTCGAGGGTCGTCTGTCGTTCATGGAGCACACCTCCCCTCTTCGCGCCGCCTGGGCTGCGACGTGCTGGCGACGAGCTGCCGACCAGGCCACGGATTGGCGTCGGACTCAGGACCTCAAGGCCGCTCGCAAAGCCGCTCGCAAAGCAGTCCAGTTGGCCCGTGGAGGCATTCACCTTGGTCTTCCTCACGCACTCCGAGAAGCTGGCCTGGCGGCCGCAGCTCAGGGCCACGTCTATCGCAGTCGGGCCCTGCTGCGCGAGAGTCTCGAGCGTGCCGAACGACTCGGCCACCGATACCAGGCTGCCTGGACCCGGCTGGAGTGGGCCCGGCTGCGGGTGGCTGGGGGAGACCCGAAGGCCGGCCAACAGGCAGACGAGGCCCTGGCTGAGCTGGCGCTGATGAATGCACCAGACTGGCACCGGGATCAGCCTGCCGAAGCGCCGATCGGCCCGGTTCCCATCGGT
>BTUM01000152.1:0-6657 GCA_045863235.1 Candidatus Xenobia bacterium
GAGCGCCTGGCCGAGGAGGCGCGCCTGGCCGAGGAAGAGCGCCTGGCCGAGGAGGCGCGCAAGGCCGAGGAGGAGCGCAAGGCCGAGGAGGAGCGCAAGTCCGAGCAAGAGCGCCTGGCCGAGGAGGCCGCTCACAAGAGCCCGCCCATCCCGCGACCCGATCCATTCCGCCTGGGTGCAGAAGGACGGCGCGAGCTCGGGCAGGCTCCGGCCCGTCTGGAGATCGGCGGCGAGGGTGTCAAGCCTCCAAGCGTCAAACCTCCCGTCAAACCTCCCTCGGTCAAGCCGCCCAGCGCCAAGCCACCGACCTGGCTGGGGGGCGCCGCCAAGCTCCCGACCCGGGCCTCCGATTCGGGCGAGCCGGCCGCAGCGCCGCCGGCTCCACCCGCCCGGCTGCCCATCGAGCCTCTGGCTCCAATTGTCCCCAAACTCGGACCCGAGCCCGAAGCCCCCCGGCCGGAGGCCATGGTTCCAGTTCCCGAGACCATTCCTCCACCCGAGCCGGTGGCCCCTCTCGCACTGGAGATAGAGAGCCACGAGGAAGAGTCCGTGGAGGGGGACGAGGCTCCCGAGTCGGCCGATCCGGACGCTTCCAGCTCGCTCGAGCGAAAGGCCAGCCGCTACGAGTCCAAGCTGGGCGGCAAGTCGGCCTCGGCTGAGCGCCGTTCGAAGTCGCGCTCGACCGAAGGTGTGAAGCCCCAGGGCTTGAAATCGAAATCTCTGAAGGGAAAGGCGCCACCGCCCCCACCTCCCCCTCCGCCACCGCCCGAGCCGGAGCTCACGTCCGAGGACGAGCTCCCTGTCCCCAGTGCCGTCAACTGGAAGGTCGGAGATGTCATCGACGGCAAGTTCGAGGTCAAGGAGCTGGTCGGTGGCGGCGGCATGGGAACCGTCTTCCGCGTGCGTCACTGGGAGTGGAACGTGGACCTGGCCGTCAAGGCTCCCCTGCCCAATCTGGTGGCGGACTGGGCCGACAAAGAGCGGCTGATCCTGGAGGCCCACACCTGGGTCGACCTTGGCGTGCACCCCAACATCGTCCAGTGCTGGTTCGTGCGCGAGTATGACGGGGTCCCGCTTTTGTTCCTCGACTACCTCCCCGGCGGCAGCCTGCGTGACGTCATGGTCAGCGGCAAGGTGCGTCCCGGGCAGTGGGACAAGATTCTCGACCTGGCTATCCAGGCTTGCGATGGCCTGGCGCATGCGCACGACCACGGACTGATCCACCGTGACGTCAAGCCGGCCAACATGCTGATCGGCGAGGATGGCCAGCTCTGCGTCACCGACTTCGGACTGGTCAAAGTCAAGAAGGACGAGCCCGGAACCGGCGACATCGGCTTCGACGCGGCCCGACTGCAAGGGATGCAGGGGGAGGGCGACTTGAGCCTCACGGCCACAGGCACCGTGATGGGAACCCCCCACTATGCCGCCCCCGAGCAATGGCTGGGCCAGAACGTGGGTGTTCAGGCTGACGTCTACGCCATGGGCATCCTGCTCTTCGAGATGTGCTGCGGATTCAGACCCTTCGATCTGGCCGACTCGACCATGTCGATCACCCACCTGGTGACCTGCCACGTCTACCAGCCCCCGCCCGACCCGGCCAGCATCAACCCGCAGATTCCCGAGTCGCTGGCCAACTGCATCGTTCACTGCCTGCTCAAGGACCCGGCCGATCGTCCCCAGAGCATGCGCGAGCTCCGCGAGACGCTGGCCAACATCTATCAAGAGGTCGAGGGCCGGCCGCATCCCCGCCCCGTGCCTCGGGCCGGCGTGCAACGGGCCGCTGCCCTGAACAACAAAGCCGTCTCCCTCTGGAACCTGAACAAGACTCAAGAGGCCTTCGATGCCTGGCGAGAGGCGGCCAAGCTTGACGCGCTCCACCCAGAATCGGTCTACAACCGCTCCATCCTCCAGTGGAGGTTGGGGCAGATCGACCACGAGGAGGTGCTGCGCCGACTCACTCAGGTCAGCAGTCAGTACAAACGCGCAGGCGCCTACCTTGGCTACTACCACATCGAACGACATAACCCGTCCGAAGCCGAGACCATCATGCAGAATGGTATCTCCCTTCCCGAGCTGGCCGCCGAAGGAGCGGTGTGGCGCACCATGGGGGATGCTCGCATGTGCCTCGAGCAGTATCCCACGGCCGAGCGCGCCTATCGCCAGGCCTTGCAGCGCATCCCTGAAGACCGCGAGACCCAGGCCCGCCTGGAGATGGCCCAACAGAAGGTGCGCACACGCAACAACAAGATCATGTTCCCGCTCTCTCAGCCTCGGCGCATCTTGCGTCGCGAGGGGCGGGTCTCGGCCATGGCAGCCGATCACGACTCTCTGGTGATCGCTGGCGAGAATCGGCTCGAAAAGATGGACCTGGAGACCTCGTACACGGTCTGGCAGTGGCAGGGCGAAGGCCAGCGAGGCGAGATCAACAGGCTGGCTCTGACCGACGAGTTCGTGCTTTCCCTGGATACTCCCGATGGAAGGGTCTGGTCCCGTGCCACCGGCGAGTGCCTGCACGCCCTGACCGATGGTGAGCGATTCTATGCGGTGCTGCCGGGAGGCAAGCAGGCCATCGCCGGGCTGATCGACCTCAAGGTCGTGAGCCTGCCAGGCTGTCAGAGGATCAAGGCGCTCAAGTCTCACTCCAAGCAGGTGACTTCGGTCGCCATCACTCCCGACGGAAGGCTGGCCCTCTCGGGCAGCTGCGACCGCAGCGCCAAGCTCTGGAACCTGCACACCGGCGAGCTCATCCGCAGCCTGGAGGGCCACAAGGACATGGTGGACGCGGTGGCCATCAGCCCGGATGGAACGGTGGGGCTGTCGGGCGGGCGCGACCGGGCGGTGCGCCTGTGGTTGCTTGCCGGAGGCGATTGGATCGGCACCCTGGGCGAGCACGCCGGCGACGTGCAATCCATCAAGATGACCCATGACGGTCGCTATGCCGTCATCAGCTGTGCCACCTCCGACGACAACCAGTTGTGCGTGTGGGACCTGCAGCAGGCTTCGCGGCTGTTCACGCGTCACGGCGTGGTAGCGCTGGCTCCCGACGGCAACTTCATGCTGGCCGGCACCCGGTCCACCCGCCCTCCCAAGGTCAACCTGTGGGAGATCCCCTCGGGCCGCTCGGTGCGCACTCTGGAGGGCCACTCGGCGGGCATCTGTGCTGTCTGCTTCACGCCTGACGGCCAGCTGGCGGCCACCGCCAGCGAAAATGGCCAGGTCCAGGTTTGGGAGATCGCAGAGAGCAGCCGCTTCTACGACCGTTCGCTGGTGGTGACCCGAACCCACTCGCACGGCGAGGCCGAGAGCGCTCGCCAGAAGTTCCTGGGCTTCCTGGAGCAAGCGCGCAAGTCGACCCAACCGGGCCAGGCTTACCGCCAGCTCACCCACGCGCGCTCGGTCCCCGGTTATGACCGCGATCCGGAAGCCCTGGCGCTGAACGCAAGCCTGATGTGCCAGTTGCCTCGCAAGTCGCTGCGTGGCGTCTGGGAGGTGCGAACCTTCACCGAGCCCTCTCAGACCGACATCAGCGCGGTCGCTCTCACCGGAGACGGGCGTCTGGCCGTCTCGGCAGCCGGCAAGATGGTGCGGCTGTGGGATCTCTCCACAGGCTCTTGCTTGCGCGGCTTTGCCGGCCATTCGGACACGGTCGTTGCCCTGGCCCTCTGCCAGGAAGGTCAACGGGTGCTGTCGGCCAGCCTGGACAAGAGCCTGCGCCTCTGGAACGTGCAGACAGGCGATTGCCTCGCTTCCCTGACCGACCATCCCGATGGCATCGGAGCGGTGGCGGTCACGGTCGATGGTCGCACCGCCGTCTCGGTGACTCTGTCGAGCCAGATTCACCTCTGGGATCTGACCTCCAGCCAGTGCACTCTGACTTTCCCCGCAGGCCCGACCCGGGCCCTGGCCCTCACCGACGACGGCAAGACTCTCCTGAGCGTGGGAGATGCCGAGGGAGGGTCGCTGCGCCTGACCAATCTTGTCACGGGCAAGCATGCCGGGTTCAAACCCGGATCAAAGCACGATTGCACCACTGGCACCGCCCTGGACATGACTTCCGACGCTCGTTTCGCTCTGGTGGCCGGGACCGACACGGCGGTTCGGCTCTGGGATCTGGCCGATGGTGTGGTGCTGCGGCAGCTCGCGGGACACACCGGCCGCATCAACAGCCTGGTCATGACCGAGGACGGCCGCTTCGCGATTTCAGCCTCCAACGATGGTACGGTTCGGCTCTGGGACGTGCTGGCCGGGTCTTGTCTGAATGTGTTCCAGGGCCACGGTGTGCCTGTGCTCTGTGCCGACATGAGCTTTGACGGCCGCTTCGTGCTCTCGGCCGGCGCCGATCGCAGCTTCCGCCTCTGGGAGTTGGACTGGGAGCTCGACCCTGACGGGTTGCTCCAGCCCCTGTCGGAAGTCTTCCCGCGCAAGGGTCTCTTCAAGCGCGTCATGGGGATCTTCCAAAAAGGCTGACCATCTCGTCACAATCTGGACACAACCACGCCCGCCGGACCGGATAGTCTGGCCTGACGATGGTCGAGTACAATCCACGCCGCTGGTCGTCCGTGCTCATTCACCTGCACGGGTCGGTCATGCCCCGACTGGTTCCCCGCATCGGCTCCGTATGCTTCGTCAGTTTGCTGGCGTTCGTCCTGTACGAGCAGACCGGCTTCAAGCTCTCCTCGGTCACCCACACTCTGGTGGGGGCGGCCCTGGGCCTGCTCCTGGTGTTTCGCACCAACACCAGCTACGATCGGTACTGGGAGGGGCGCAAGCTACTGGGGATGATGGTCAACCGATTGCGCGACCTGATGCGACAGGTGGCTGCCTACCTCGACGCAGACCAACAGGCCCAGGCTGAGACCCAGAGGCGCCTGCACGTGACCTTCGCCTTGATCCGCCAGTATCTACGCTTCGAGACCGACCTGTCGGTGCTGGGCGCTCCCATTACGCCCGAGGAGGCCAAGGCCCTGGAACCGGTCAGGTGCCGTCCCGTGGTGTACCTCGTGTGGCTGAGCCAGATCTTCTGCCAGGCCACCCGTTGCGGCAATTTGCACCCGGAAGCCTTCCGCCAGATCGACCAGAATCTCACCTCGTTGATCGACTCGCTGGGAGGGGCCGAGCGCATCGTCAGGACCCCGGTTCCCTTCGCCTACGCCCAGCACATCAAGGGATTCCTGTTCATCTTTTGCTTCAGCGTCCCGTTCGTGCTCGTCGAGCACATGGGCTGGTTCTCGGTCGCCGGGTCGGCAGCGGTGGCCTACGCGCTGTTCGGCATCGAGGAGATCGGCGTGGAGATCGAGGACCCCTTCGGCCGCGACGCCAACGACCTGCCCCTGGAGGCCATCGAGCAAGGCATCACGACCGCAACCTCCGACATTCTCAAAGCCGGGCTGAAAGTGCCCGTATCGGCCTGACAGCCGTCACCTGTCTTGACCGGCTCGACCCGCATCGAGCAGGCGCAGAATGTAGTCGCCCAGGGCAGTCATGACGGCCGGAGCCACCTCCAGGAACTGCACGCCATAACGGGGTCGAGCCGAGCGGGCCGCCCGAACGCTGACGACCTGGCCTGGCAAGGTGAAATCCGCCAACCCCAGGTCGCTGCCCATCGTCAGGTGGAGCTGAGCGCCAGGGGCCAGGCCTGCCTCGGTCTCCAGCAAGAGCCCGCCCACTCCCACGTCGAGAGCGCGCCCTTCGATGGGGGTATCGCGGTGCAGCAAGCGAATGGGCTGATTGGCGGGAACTCGAACGTTCTTGCGGCGCTGATAGGCCTGATCCTCGCCAAAACCAAGCGAGTGCAGCAACACCGCCACCCATGAGCGGCTCAGGCGGGTGGGAGCCTCGTGGAAAGCCAGCCCCGCCGCCAGGACCTGGCCCGATTGCCGACACCAGCGTACGCTGCAGCGTACCGGCTCGAGCTCGCTGCCCGAGAGCTGCGGATGCAGCTCGAGCAGCGAGTTCCTGGCCACTCGCTCGGGTAGCTCGATGCGAGCACCGGTCAGGGAGACCTCGGTCACCAGGACGGAAAAACTGTGCTCGGGGGTCTGACAGCGCACCTCGTAGCGACAGTTGAGTCGGGGAGCCCGGCGATGCTCCTCGGTGCGCCGCCGCTCGAGGGTGACCGAGGTGACGCCTTCGAGCAGCTCCTGGACCACCTCCGGCAGAGGCGGTTTGATCAGACGGAAAGCCTTCAGCATCACTCGGCGCACTTCCATCAATTCGTCCTTCTCGACCGGGCCGGGTCTGGCCGGTTGCCTCAACCGGCTCGTATCCTGGCTCGAAGGGAGGCGTATCGCCCCGCCGGGGGGCTTGACGCTGGCGGTCGTGGAAGGTGGCTTGACGCCCTTCGCCGGGTCGGACAGCTTGACCGAAGGAGGTTTGACCGAGCCCGTCCTGGCGGAGGGAGGCGTGGCGAGCCTGCCGCTGGGGGGCTTCACTGACGAAGATGGGATGATCTCCCCGGCTCCCGAGCCGCTCCTGGCGGGAGGCGCTACCGACTGACCCGCAGGCGAGTCGCTCCCGGGTGCTACCGCCCTGCCAGCAGGCGGCTTGACGGAGGAGCCGCTCCGAGAGGGAGGCGCCACCGCCTTGCCGGCAGGGGGCTTGACGGAGGAGCCGCTCCGGGAGGGAGGCGCCACCGTCTTGCCGGCAGGGGGCTTGACG
>BTUM01000153.1:0-6523 GCA_045863235.1 Candidatus Xenobia bacterium
GCCTTCCCTCCAGGGCCAATCCTTGATGGCCTCGTAAGCAATGGGCTCACAGCCGGCGGTCTGCACCAGCTCGCAGCCAGCCAGCCCGGCCAGCTCTCGCAGAAAGGTCAACATCTTTGGGCCAGCATATTCGCAGTCGAACTTGGCGTAGTCGGTCATGCCAAAGCGCAGCGCGCGCCTGCCTACCTCGAGGAGCAACAGCACTTGCACCGCCTGCTCGTCCTCCGCCGGCCATTCCCGCTCGTGGAGGTAGGAGTTGCGCTGGTAATGGATGCGGGTCAGCTCCTCCAGGCCCAGCAAGCGGGCTCTCCGAACTGTCGACGACGGCCCGAACTCCAGCTCGAAGCAGCGCTCGGAGCGGTTGAGCACCAACTGGGGCCACTGGCGGTAGTGCTCCATGGAAAGGCCGGGGAAGATCTCATACTCCATTGAGAGGCGGAAGGCGCCGCGCTCCGGGTCGACGCTCAGAGGATAACAGTCGTGGCTCCAGATGCAGGCCAGATCGGGAGTGAAAGACGGCGCGGTCTTTTTTCGCAACCAGGAGAACAATCAGACCCCCAGGAAGCGTCGAATCTCTGCGGCAACCGGCTCGGGGTCCTCCAGGTGCAGGTGGTGCCCGCCGGCTAGCCGGACCAGCTCCACCGGCCCTCGCAGTGCCTTGAGCCGACCCTCCACCACATCCTCGTTGAAGCGCATCCCGTTCTCGGCCTCGATCACCAGCGTCGGACAGGAGACCCGGCGGAAGAAGGCCAGCACCTCGGGCTCGGTCAGGCGCAGGCGCGAGGGGGCTCTCAGACGCGGATCATGGCCGAAGCTGAACCCCCCCGGCACCGAGACCACGACTCGCTCGGCCAGGAACTCGGCCGACTCGCGGGAGAGCCCGCCTCGGGTGGAGGCGATGCGCTCCACTGCCTGCTCGTAGCTCGAGTAGATGGCCGGGGGGCGGGCCTCGAAGGCCAGCGCCCGGGCCAGTTGAGCGGGCGCGTCCTCGGCCTGTGAGGTGAGCGGGCCCAGGCCTTCGATCAGGACCAGGCGCTCGACCCGCTCGGGCAAGGTGCCGGCCACCAGGGGAGCCACCCCCGCTCCCATCGAGTGGCCCAGCAGGCTGAAGCGCTCCCAGCCCAACCGGTCGGCCTGGCGCACCGTGTCCACCACTCCGTCCACGAAGTAATACTGCTCGCGATGAGGAGAGCGTCCGTGGCCGGGAAGATCCACCGCCACCACCCGCAGCCCGCTCAGCAATGGGGCCAGCCGGCTGAAGGTGCCGGCGTTGTCCAGCCAGCCGTGCAGGGCGATGAAAGGCAGCCCCTCGGCGGGGCCCCACTCGAGGGTTGCAAGCTCCATCCAGCGCGCTTCTCCGCGTGCGCTTGGAACTCTTTCCCGACTCTGCTATCCTACCCGGGAGATGCCGCCCGCTGCCCCCCAATCTCTGGTGCTCGCCTTCAGCCTGTTGGTAGCTCTCACAGCGGCTGGCTTCCTGCTGCTCGTCCGACGAGCCGGAGCAAGTCCGGTCAAGTCCACCTTCTTCATGCTCTCCTGGCTGGCGGCCGTGGCCGGCCTGGCAGCCTCGGGACGGTTGCTCGACTTCGACCGTGTTCCCCCGCCCCTGTTCCTGCCCGTCGTCGTGGGGGGAGTGATCACGGTGGCGCTGGCCTTCTCTAGCTGGGGAACCCGGCTGGTGATGGAGCTGCCCCTGGCGTTGCTGGTGGGCTCGCAGGCCTTTCGCCTGCCCCTCGAGCTGGTGATGCACCACGCTTACGAGGTGGAAGTCATGCCCGTGCAGATGAGCTACGAGGGCCTCAATCTGGACATCCTCACCGGTGCCACGGCGCTGATCCTGGCCTTCTATCCGCGCCGCTTCCTGGTCTGGGCCTGGAATTTCATGGGGCTGGCCCTGCTGATCAACGTGGTCACCATCGCCATCTTGTCCACGCCCATCCCGATCCGGGTGTTCACCAACGAGCCCGCCAACCTCTGGATCGCCACCGTGCCCTTCTGCTGGCTGCCCACGTTCCTGGTGCCCCTGGCCCTGCTGGGCCACCTGCTGGTATTTCGCTCGCTTACTTCCCGTCCTTCGGCAGGATAGCCGCTGCCGCCACGCCGGCCGCGAAACCGACCAGATGGGCCTGCCAGCCCACCCCCGGCAGGCCTGGCAAGAGGCCCGGCAGGCTGCCCGCGAAGAGCAAGGTGCTGGCGATCGACACGGCGATAGGAACGGGTTTGTGCTCGAAAACTCCCCGAGCCATGGCGTAGCCGATGTAGCCGTACACCATGCCGCTGGCCCCGATGCCAGGGGAGGGGCCCGTGAGCCAGTAGCCCAGTCCCGAGGCCAGAGCGGTGATCAGGCTGACCTGGCTGAATTTTTTGGGGCTTTGCGCGGCGATCATGCCCCCCGCCAGCAGCAGCCCCACCGAGTTGCTCCCCAGGTGCTCGAATCCCCGGTGCAGGAAGGGAGCGGTGGCGATGCCCAGCAGGCCCTCCGGGGTGCGGGGCACGATGGCTAGCGCATCCAGTCGATTGCCCAGGGCAGTGTCCAGGATCTCCAGGCCCCACATGGCCGCTGTCAGACCTACCGGGCCGCTCAGCCGGCCGGCCAGGCTCAGCCCGCTTTGCTCTCCTGTCTTTCCTGGCGAGCCCAGCGTGGTGATCTGGCGGGCGATCTCGACCGACTCGCGCGGCTCTTCAGGCCCCTTGCTTTGAGAGGCCGGCTGAGGCCTGGGGGCGGTGAGGCTGAGACCGGTGGGCAGGGCAGGTGTGACGATCATCGTGCGGGAGTGTATTCATCGGCCGTGAAAATTGTCTGAATTGGGTTGCGATAGTGTCTCGTCAAGTGGTGTAAGAGCGACTGGTTCCATGTCAAGCCAGGCCCTCTGATCCGGCCCAGCAAAGACTACATCGGACGCGTCCTCCTTTCCATCGAGCCCTTTACAGTAGCGCGCACTGATATGCGCGCGTGTTTGAACGTTACGCGCCCAGTTCCTGATCGGAACCTGTGCGCTTCACTGTAATCGATCGCAAAATTTCCCGGTAGCCGCTTTGTTTCGCTGCGCCGTGACCTAGTCTCGCGCGTTCTGACTCAGCTCAACGCGAGGGAGGCTCCAGGCAGCCTCCTCCACGCTCCGCCTTCGAACCCACTTGAGGAAGCACCAGGTCTCTTACGACGCGGGTCAGCCATCGAAGTTAACCATTTGTTCATCAAGTCAAGACTTTGTTAACCTCGTCTGCCTCGCTCGCGTCACCTGGCTGGGCTATGCTGGCAGCAAGGAGGATCTGTCATGACCCAAGTCGGCTCGTTCGCGCTCTCCGTCTCTGTGGCCGGAGGCCCCCAGCAACCGCAGCAGCAGAACCCTGCCCAGCAGCAACTGCAGCAGCTGATGCAGTTCATGACCGGTATGCTGGTGGGACGGATCGTGGCCCAGGCCCTCCAGGGCGGCGGACAGCAGCAAGGCTGCCCGTGCTCGCAGCAGTTCCCCAACTTTGGCCAGATGGGGGGCCAGATGCCCTTCGGCGCCCCGGGCCTGGCCACCCCGGGATTTGGCGCCATGCCGGGCTTCGCGGCTCCCGGCCTGGCTACCGGAGCCATGACCTTCGACCTGAACGGAGCCGCCCCCGGCCTGGTCTCCTCGGGTTTCCAGGCCACGCCTTTCCCGAGCCTGGCCACCGGGGGCTTCATGCCTGACATGGGCGCCTCCAACTCCCTGATGGCCGGTCTTCCCTCCCTGGGAATCGGCGGCTCGGCGGCCATGCAGGCCGCTCAGATGCAGATGCTCCACAGCGACCAGCAGCAGGCCATGACCATCGGCACCATCGGCGGCGGCTTTCCCAGCGGCTACATGGGCCTCCCCGGCTCCTTCTCGAACGGGATCAACAACTTCCTGGGCTGATCCTCGATGCTGCGCCAACTGAAGGCGCTCTGGGACCTGCAGACAATCTCCGGCCGCGCCCGTCGGGGTGATCGCGTTGCCCTGGACGCCCTCTGTCGCCGCTGCGTCGAGCACGACCTGCCGGCGGTGCGCCGGAGCGCCCGCGAGAGCCTCCAGCACTTGCCCGCCTCTCTTCAACGCGAGACCCTGCGCCTCTGCCCTGAGCTGGCCCCGCTCTTTTTGGGGGAGAGCACCTGGCAGTGGGCCCTGGAGCGCCAGTTTCTGCTGGAGGCCTGGCCCGCTGGCGTGCCCGCTCCCCCGCTGCGCTCGCGCAGCCCGGCCGAGGTGGCCGCCTACCGTCTGCTGACCGGCCAGGAGGCCGACCCCGACTGGGTGCTCAGGCATTTCCCCAAAGCCTCCCCGGCCGGGCGCGGACGGTTGCTGGCGCGCCTGCGAAAGCTGGGCATGGGCCATCTGGTCGGCCAGGGCTGGGATGAATTCCCCCCCGAGCAGGCTCTGGCCGTGGCTCCATGCGGCTGGGTTCCCGAGCTTCTCAGACGCATCCCTCCCGGCGACCCCTGGCTGGACCGCTTGCGGTCATCGCTTCCCGAGGGAGAGCTGTGGTTGGAGTATCCGCGCCCCGTGCGCCAGGCCTCGCGACGTTTCCCCCATTCCATCGGCTGGCTGGCTTTTTTGGGCGAGCTTCTGGCTCTGTGGGACGAATCGGGCCAGCTCTGGCTCTGGTCGGGCGTCGAGGAGCCGCGCCGCCTGGCTCCCGACGCGCCGGCTGCCCGGCCGGCGGCTCTCCCGACCGCCCTGTTTGCCCTCCACCAGGACCGCAAGGCACGTCTGTGGAGTCCCGGGCTGGAGTGGGAGCATCCTCTGCCTCGGGGCCTGGAGCGGACGGACGCTTTCTCCTGGTCAGAGGCCCGGGAGGCTTCCACCTGCTCGACCGGACGGGACGGCTGCTGCTGTCCGGCAAACAGATGGCCCACGGATTCGGGGCCGACTCGGGCCACCTGGTGACCGAAGGGCGGACCTACCGGCTGCCCGGGCTCGAGCCGGCTCCAACTTTGGTCCCGCTGGCCCGGGCCGACGATCCTCGCCTGCTGGCCAGACCCCGGCGGCAGGTGCGGCTGTGCTGCCGGGCCGCACCATGAAGGTGAGCGGGGACGCGGGAACCATGGCCCTGGACTCCTCCGGTCAGCGTCTGGCTGTTGTGCGCCGCTGCACCAGCGTCCATCTTTACCGCCTGGCAGGCGATGGTCGCGACCTGGACCCCCGGTTGGACTGGTATCCCCGTCCGATCACCCCTTACGAGCGCTTCGCCCATCTGCTGTGGCGCTACCAGCGCCGCTACGAGGTGCTGGTGGAGGAGCCTCGCCCCCAGCTCGAGCACGACATCGAGCTCGAGGACTGATCCAGGTCATCGCCAGAGCGGCCCGGTTCTGCTTGAATCGTTTCACGATGAAGCGCATCCTCGTGCCCCTGGACGGTTCCTCCACCGCCGAGCAAGCCCTCAAGCTAGCGCTCGAGGAAGCTCGCCTGCACGAGGCAGAGCTGATTGTGCTGCACGCCATGTCCTTCCCCCGCGACCTGATGTGGCTCGACCACCTGCCCCGGCCGGGCGAGTGGGCCGAGCTTGCCCGCACTGAAGCCCAGGACTACATGGACCGCGTGCGCAGCCGGCTGAGCGCCCAGGTTCCCACCCGGGCCAGGCTCGAAAGCGGTCCCCCAGCCCGTACCATCGACGCCGTGGCTCGCGAGGAGGAGGCCGATCTTATCATACTGGCCACCCACGGCCGCACCGGCCTGTTGGGAGGGGTGGCCAGCAAGCTGCTGCAGTTGGCCCCATGTCCCGTCCTGTTGGTGCCCATCAAGCCCGATCAGCCCATGGACAAAGTTTTCCGCGGACTGTGCTGAGATGACCTGGATCATTAACGACCGGCGCCGCAGGCCTTAGGCTTGGAGATGGAGGTGAGTCGTATGCATCACGAGTTTGACCGTCGTCACCCGGTGGATATCCCCCCTGCCCAGCTAACGGAAGCCCCGGCCTGGGCTCTGCGGTTGGTACACAATGTGGAGTTCTTGATTGGCCGTGTCAGCGAGCTCGAGGCTGAGGTGCAAAGCCTGCAGCGACGTCTGGATTCCATGGCCACGGCTCAGGAGGTCTTGATGGCCGCGGGCCAGATTCCCGGCGAGAGCTGATCGATGCTCTAAACCTGTGATCGAGTCGGGGGGAGCTCAGAGCGAGCCCTTCGCGGCGAGTTCCATGCCCGACTTGGCGTTTTGATCGAGATCTGGAGGCTGTCATGTTCTGCGTCAGCTGTGGCCACTCGTTAAGACCCGACGACCGTTTCTGCGATCAGTGCGGGGCCACTGCACCGCAGGCGGTCGCCCTGTCGCAGGCCTCAGCCCCCCCGCAGGTCGCAGCCGTCCCTTCGCAGGCCGTCCCCCCGCAGGCTGCGGCCGCAGGCTCGGGGAGCTGGAACGGGCCAGTGTTGGCCTCGGTGACCGATTCGATGGCGGCTCCATCCGACCCATCACGCCCGACGGGCCGAGAGCGGCCCGCGCCCCCGCCTTCTGTGCCGGCAGCCTGGCCCTCCGGGCCCGCGCCCCAGCCTTCTGTGCCGCCGACCCGGCCCTCCTCCGGGCCCGCG
>BTUM01000154.1:0-5710 GCA_045863235.1 Candidatus Xenobia bacterium
CTCGTCCAGCCGGACCAGGGCCTCGAGACGATCCGCTTTATTCAGGCACCCACTGATCACACCAAGATATTACACGAAGTGGCCTCGTGAAGTCAAAATGAGCGGCCGATGGAAACGGCGTGGTTATGGGAAAAAGACGGTTCGTTTAAAGTGGGTTCCTGGAGGCTCTGGAGGGGGTGGGAGGGGAAAACCGTCTGAAGCCGATTCAATGCCATGGAGTGGGGCTCTGAGGACTCGTCTGGGCGTGTTTCCGGGCCTGCTGTCCAGGTGCCCCCAAACTGGCGTTCGAGTTGTTAGAGTTTCTTCATCATTGAGCCAGGCGGCTTCGCCAGCGAGGAGGCGAGTTGCCCAGCGGCGGGGATGAAGCCTGGAACGGCGAAGATCGGCCCCCTGTGCGCGAAGATCTTGCAGCGATCCTGGCGGCCACACTTCGGGAGATTGTTTCCGCCTGCCCAGGTGTGAAATCCTCATGCTATTGGGCCGGCACGTCGGCGATCGCGCTCGAGGAACTCAAGCATCGAGACTCTTTCGATATCGACCTGCACACGATTCACGCTCTTGAGGACTTGCGCCCCCTGCTAGCAGAGCTGGACAGGGCCTTTTCGACGAGGCTCCTGGTGGCCGAGCCACCCGGTCCTTACAGGTCGGGCTTCCAGGGTATCATCCAGGTGGCGGACGGCAAAGAGCTGACCTTGCAGGTCATGGCCAACTTCGAAGAGGTTCCCCTCGACCAACTCGTTGATTCGACTCTCATTCCCGGCCTTCGGAGGGTCGGCCTCGGAAAGTATCTCAGAGATAAGCTGACTTGTCTGGTCGAGCGAGCTGAAGCTCGTGATCTGGTCGACGTCATGTTCAGTATCGAGCATCGTCCCTCCCTGGAGAGCCTGGCTCGACGAGCCCTGTCCACGCTCGACGAGGTTCTGCTCGCGGAGCGCCTTTTGAGTTGGACCGATCAACTCTTGGAAGCAGACCTGAAGGCCTATCCAGGCGTCGATCCTGGTCGCGCCCGTCAGGCTCGCGATCTCCTCCTGAGCTGGTTGGGCAAATGACCCGGACTTACCGATTCGTAAAGCCAATTGGCATCGCAAACTGCACTTTGGCGGATGGATCGACGGTCCGGCTGCCGGTGTTTCCGGGAATTGTCAAGCACCTCCCGGCAAACGAGCTCGTTCCTTTGCTCGAAGACGAGTACACTGCCAGGAAGTACACCCGTCTGGCGCTCGAGCGAGCCGCTTGGGCCATTTTGCGCGAGTTTCCGCGGGACTGGCTGATTCAGTGCCTGGAGAAGATGCCCATGCGCCAGGGGCGACGACAGGCTTTGATGTTCCTGTTGGGGGTCATGCCCTCGCCCTTCGCGGCCGCAGAGCTGTCGTAGCGCCTCGAAGCCCTCCCTTTGAGCAGCAGGAGTTGCCGGATCCGGTTCCTAATCCACGCCCCCATCACGACAAAGGGGGTCGATCATCATGCCGAAAGTCACCCGAGACGAGCTTCCCATTTCCGCTTCCGCGCCCGGTTTCGAGGGCCGTTGGCATCAATTTGGCGACATGACAGTCCAGTTCCAGAGTATGCAGCAACCCATTGACATGAGCGAGATGATGCGGACGCTTCCCGATGGCCGCTGCCAGTGCCCTCACTGGGGCTTTGTCTTCAAAGGCAAGATGGTGGTGCGTTATGCCGACCGGGAGGAGACGATCTCGGCCGGCGAAGCTTTCTATCTACCTCCGGGGCACGTCCCGGAGATCCTGGAGCCCACCGAGCTCATTGAGTTCAGCCCCAACGGCGAGCTCAAGAAGACAGCCGACGCGATCATGGCGGCGATGGGGCAGGCTTCCTGAACCCCAGCGCGGTCCCCGCAGGCAGGCCTGCTCTGGACGCCGAAAACTCCCGGGTGGAAAGACAGATCGCCTGCGTGGCCCGCATTGCGCGACTGTCCGAGCATGTTGAGCCCGTAAGTCAGCTCAGCCCGGCCGAATCGTTCGCCGAGGTGGAGCAGTTGCGGCGAATGTTTCCCGAGGATAGCAAGAGGCGAAATCAAGCCCTTTCAGCCCGGCAGCAGGTCGACTCGATTGGGCTCGTAGCCGAGCGGGCAGTGGGCCGGCCTCAAGACCTGGCCGACATCACCGCCATCGAAGCTCGCGCCGAAACCTGAGCTCGTGGCCCGCGCGCGGGCCACGAGCATCCCAAACCTCGCAGGAAGCCCGATCGGCCAGCCGAAACAGTCATGAGACTTGTAAAGCGAGGTGTTGAACGTGAAGGCTCAATGGCTCTCCGTGCTCTTGCTTTTGATTTTGGCCCCGCCGGTGAGGGCGGATGACTTTCAGGACGCGCTGGGCACCATCCAGCGCAACGCCAGCCTGCTGGCCGCCAGGGCCCGCCCCGAGGGCGTGACCCTCACCTGGGGCCAGGACCTGGCCGCTCAGGACCTCGAGCGCCTGGCTCAGGCCGCTTCGGCCATCAAGATCGACCAGGTGGAAGACCTGCTCGACGTGGGTCCCCAGATCAACGAGTTGGGTACCGCCGCCACCAGGGTGCGCTCGACGGCCTCCATCTCTGTGCTGGACGCCGAAGGTCAGCAGTTGGCGCTGGCCACCGTCGAGGAAGCCAAGCGCCTGCAGAAGGAGGTCAACGCCGCCCGCAACGAGGTGGAAGACCGGCTGGCCCGATACCGTGACTACGGCCCTCGCTTCGGGCTGGGCCTGGGCTACGGGGGCTGGGGCTGGAACCGCTGGGGTTACGGCTACGGCGGCTGGGGTTACGGAGGATGGGGCGGCTACTACCCCGGCATCTACCGGCCCTGCGTGCGCCCGGTCTACGTGCGCCCGGTCTACTGTGTTCCGGCTGTGCAGGGGCCACGCCGCTAAAGGAGCCTGGACCTGGGAGCCCCAAGGCCAGCTTGCTCAGGCTGGGCGGCCAGAATGGGCCGCCTGGCGCTTATAAGGCAGGGACTCGAGCTTGATCAGCCCGGCCAATGATTCGAATTCGCGGTCTTTGTGCAGAAGCGTGGCGTCAAGACGATGCGCGCTCGCCGAAATGATCGAGTCGCCCAGAGAAATTCGATGAGCAGCCTTGAAACGGGCGGCGGTCAACAGGAGGGGCTCGTCCGCATTCCAGAGGATGTCAGCCTTGAGGTTGGTTACCAGCAGATGTCGCATGTCCGCTTCATCAACACCACGGCGCTGCTCATTGACGTAGCGGAGCTCGAGCAGGGCAACCCAGGAAATGAACACCTTTTCGGTGCGCAGAACCTCCTCCACCCGAGTGGCACCCGCCTCGCCCTCGATCAGAGTCAGCAGAGACGACGTATCCAGAATGTAACCGGCCATCAGGACTGGCGGGCACGTTCCCGCGCGCGGTCTTGCAGGAGATGCTCCAGGAGCCTTTCTCCCTTTCCACGCCCCCGCAAAGCCTTGATGGGGTCCGGAGGGATAGGAAGGACTCGAATCCCTTCCCCATCATCGATCCAGCCAAGCCTCCAGCCGGGCTCCTGGTCGATCCCCCAGCGCCTGCGGAGCTCAGCCGGGATGACCGTCTGTCCTCGCGATGTGATGGACGTTACCACGATTTGATCACCTCATAGGAACTTTACAATGCGTTTATTCGATTTGCAAGAGGCCCCGACAGCGATTCGGCCCGGTCTACTGCGTTCCGGCTGTGCAGCCCCGCCGTTAAGTCGCCGCGCGGGACTGCACCTCGGCGCCTTCACCGAGTCCCCGTTCGCGTTCCCCTCGCTGAGCAGCTCCAGAAAAGCGCCATTCCGCTCTTATTCCCCGCCGTGTGAGCATTGACGGCCGCCCGTTCGGGACAGCTGCTCGCGAAACACAACGCCGCTCCAATCCAGTTGGGCGCGCGCCGGATTCTGTCGATCAGCATGCCCCAGTCCATTCCGCAGGCCGAGAGCTTGCCCGCGCGGGCGCAGGTCGTCGGCGTCTGCTCGACGCCGTCATGCTGGACGCGCTGGAGGTTGACTGCGAGCGGGTCAACCGCGCGGTGCAGGCGGCCGGCTGCCAGGCCGGACCCTTCCATCCGATCGAGGTCCTGTGCTTCAGTCCGTCGCGCAGCCTGAGCCGGATGGCCTTTGAGCTGCGCCAATTCGACCCGGATAGTTCCGGATAGGATCCCCGCATGCAGCCCCGGGCAGGGCAAGGAAGGTTGGTTGACATCAAGACATCATTGACTTATGCTTCAATCATCATGAGAACCACGTTGACCATTGATGATGACGTGGCGGTGCTCTTGGAACGAGTCCGCTCCAAGAAGAGAGTTCCCTTCAAAAAACTCGTGAACGATGCGCTTCGTCTCGGCTTGCAACGCATGGCGAAGCCCGAAACTTCTCCGGAGTCAAGGGTGTACACCAAACCGGTGCACACAGGTCCCGCCCTGATTCCGATCGTGAGCATTTCGGAAGCTCTGGCATCGGCCGAGGGCGAGGACTTCAGGTGATCCTGCTCGATGCAAACCTGTTGGTTTACGCGTACGTTGCGGACATGCCCGACCACAAGGCGGCTCTCGACTGGCTCGAGGAAAAGCTCAACGGCACAGCACCGGTCGGGCTTCCCTGGAGCTCTTTGCTAGCGTTCCTCAGGATTGTGACCAACTCCAGACTCTTTGCCAAGCCCAGTTCCCTCGCCGATTCGTGGCAGCAGGTTGGGCGATGGACGAGTGCCCAAAGCGTCTTCATCCCGGGACCGACGGACAAACATCCCGAGGTACTGGAGCGTTACCTCAAGTGTTGCACAGGAGGCAACCACGTTCCGGACGCCCACCTGGCGGCACTGGCCACGGAGCACGGTCTGGAGCTGCAAACGGCTGATCGAGGGTTCGCTCGCTTCAGCGGGCTTCGCTGGTCAAATCCGTTGGAAACCTGATCGACCGCATCGTTCACAGAATCGGCAACCAGTGAAATCACCAGCAGGTGGAGCATCGGGGTCTGGCCGGGTAGGGCAGAGTGGTCGGCGTGTCGTCTGGGCGGGAGAGGAGAGTTGCCTGCTCGTGCGCGACCGGCATCTCCACCGGGCACGTCAATGCGAGGAAGTGTGGTCTCCCTTCAGCTTACCGGGCGGCTGTAAACCGCCCATGAACAGGTTGTTGCCCGCTTCTTGCCGCGATTTTGATAAATAATGAACGAGCGCGTGAAGGACTCTGCCAGCCCTCTCCCAGGACCACCCCTGAAGACCAGCTGGGCCAGAGCCTGGAAAGCGATTCAATAGAAGCCGTCGAAGAACTGGACAACTCGAGTTCGGGGCAGGGGGAGGTCGAATGCGGAGCCGTGGAGCACATCAACCGGTCCGAGCAAGACTTCTGGCGGTCCTGGTGGCCGCCTTGCTCACGCTCCGGTGCGGAGGCCTGGAGCCGGGAGTCACCGGCGGCACGACCAATTCTGACAGCGCGACCCTCGGGGGGGGGGGTTAAGCGGTAACTTCAAAGCCACTCCAGTCTCCCTCAGCCTCGTAACCCCGGCCGATGTGCCGAGCGGCTTTCTCGACGTCACAGCCGTCTCCGAAGCCCAGCGAAACGCCATCCTGGCCCGCAAGCTCAGTCCCGAGCGGATTCAACCCCGTCACAACAACTTTCCGCACCTCCGCGGAGCCCTCCCGGATGGGGTCTACACCGTGCAGGTGCGGGCCGAGAGCGCTTCGGAAGGGCTGGTGGCGGAGCAGAGTTTTCCTTACTCGATCGGAGCGGGTCAGACCGTGCTCGTTGAGAATCTAAC
>BTUM01000155.1:0-5650 GCA_045863235.1 Candidatus Xenobia bacterium
CTCGGGAGTGTAGGCGACGTAAGGCTGGGTGGTGCCCTGGAGCTGGTTGAGCACGGAATAGAGGGTCGCCTGGTTTTCAACCTGGTGAACGGTGAACTGGCGCAGGTGCGGAGAATTGTTGTGACGGGGTTGGATCCGCTCGGGACTGAGCTTGCGCGCCAGGATGGCGTTTCTCTGGGCTTCAGAGACGGCTGTGACGTCGAGAAAACCGCTGGGCACGTCGGCCGGGGTGATGAGGCTGAGGGAGACTGGAGTGGCTTTGAAGTTACCGCTTAAGCCCCCCCCCCCCAAGGGTCGCGTTGTCAGGACCGGCCTTGAAGTCTGTGCCTGCGTCGGGGCCTCCGCACTGGAGAGTGAGCAAGCAGGCCACCAGGACCGCCAGAAGTCTTGCTCGGATCGGTTGATGCGCCCCACGACTCTGCATTCGCCCTCCCCTGCCCCGAATTCGAGTTCTCCAGCTATTCGACGGATTCTATTGAATCGCTTTCCAAGCTCTGGATTGGGTGGTCTGGGGAGATATCTACCCGCCAGACGTGCTGCCATGCCGGTCGCGACCAGTTCAGTGCGCGCCCTCCCGGTCTGAACTCAAGCCCCTCTCAGACGCGCGAAAGGAACTCGCTGAAGCCGGCCGGGAGCGCACTGTTCCCCCCCCGGTCGAAGGAAACCGTTCCGTTGCCGACCATGGACAGGATGGTCTTGTTCAAAGCGGCCTGGGCCGCCGACAGCTGGGGCGAGTTGAGCTGAGGGTTCTCTCCCAGCTTGGCCAGGAAACTGCCCAGGTCGATCTTCTTGCCGAACCCACCCGGCCCGTTGGAGGGCGTCAGGCTGGAGTCCAGCGCCTGCTTGATGGGCGCTGACCAGCCGTTCTTGCTGGCCTGCCCCAGCCAGTGTCCGAGTTGATCCAGAGCAGGATAGAGCTCTTCCTTCATCACCTTCAGGTCGACCGCCACCAGCGACTGGGCCGGCATGCTCTGGCTGGCGGCCTGCACCAGGGCCGCTCCCAGGTCGCGCGGCTGGTCGGGGAAGTTGCTGCGCCCGAACATGGCGTCCAGCGGGAAGCCGTAGCCGCGCACGGTGTGCTCGGAGGCCACCGCCACCCGGGCCGAGCCGGTCAGCTGGCTCAAAGACTCTAGCTGGGCCCCGTTGCAGGCGTCCAGGAAGATGGCGTCGGCCCCCTTCACCACCTGGCCCACCTCGGAGTACTTCAGCCCGGCTGCGCCCTTCTGGTTGCCGTGCCCAGACAGGAAGACCACGTGCCGCGAGGTGGGATAGCGAGCCTGGTTCTCGGCCCAGAGCTGGCTGAACTGCTTGATGCTCGGCCCCTTCGAGACGAAAGCCTGCTGCACGTGCTTCCACGAGCTCGGCTGGACCGACAGCCCCTTGAGTCGCTTCTTGAGGGCCTCGACGCCGCCTTTCCACATGCTGCGGGTGCTGCGCGCGGCCCAGAGGCCGAAGGCGGCCACCCCGATCCCTACCCCGGCCAGAGCCAATCCGCCGGCGACCGCTCCGCCCACGGCCAGGGCCGCGCCGGCGATAGCCAGCGCTCCTCCAGCCCCGGCCTCGGCCACGCACAGGGCCGGCAGGGCTGTGAGGCCCAGCTCTTTGAAGACCGAGCCGCGGGCCACCGTGCCGCGCACCATGGCGGGAGCGCTGTGGTTGGAGATGGCCCGCTCGAAACGGCGGCCCTGGGCCTCGACCTGGCCGCCGATGTCGGGTGTTGAGCTGTCTCCGAAGAAGGTGACCAGCAACGGGCCCTTCGGCTCCATGCTGACAGAGGAGGAAGGGTCGCGGCCAAACTGCAGGCGCGCCCCATCCGGGACTTCGGTCCAGCGGTCACAATCCACCTTGGCGCCATTGAGATAGGTTCCGTAAGTGGAGCCGGCGTCGCGCACGTACAGGCGACCGAAATCGTAACGCAGATCGGCGTGATAACGGCTCACCGAGCTCTCGGCAAAGTATAGCTCGCTGTTCAGCTGACGGCCCACCCGAATGGTGGTTCCCGGCTCGGGCACCGAGAGGACGCTGCCGTCGCCGAGCCGCAGCTGATGCTGATCGGGCGTGGCCTTGAGCTGGTCGAGCCGGACCATGATGGTCTGCGAGCCGCCCAGGGCCATGGTCATCTCGTAGCCGGCCAGGTTCAGCGAGCCTCCCGGGGGCACGGCCTTCCAGGCCTTGGCGGGGGCGCGCTCTCCATTGATGAAGGTTCCATTGCTGGAGGTATCGCAAATCCAGAGCTGGCCGTTGCGCCAGGTGGCGTGGGCGTGCTGCCGGCTGACGTAATCGTGGTCGATCTGAAGGGCGTTGTGGGGCTCGCGGCCGATGGTGAAGACGGTGCCGTCGGTAGGGAACGAGAGGACCTTCCCATCCGGCCCGAGCAGGCGCATGCGGGAGGGATCCAGGGCCAGCGGGTGATCGTTGGGAGGCAGAGCCGGCAGAGCCGACCCCGCTGCAGCGTTCCCTGCCCAGGCGGCCGCCTGGGGCTGGTGGATCCTCATCGGTAACATGCTAACGCGCTGGAGGCATTCGGTAAAGGGAGGAGGAAATCCCCCGCCCATGGGCCTGGTGCGCATGCTGGTGGAATGGCTTCCCTCGCGACTTCGGAGCAGTATCGAGGCCGAGTCGCGCCAGTGGAAGCTGCGCTGCGGTTGCGGGGGGGAGCGCTCGGTGTGGGAGGCCGGGGGCATTCGCTGGAAGGCCCGGGGCAACCCGCGCACCCTCTTGCGCTGTCCCGCCTGCGGCAAGATCACCTGGCAGGAATGTTACCGCTCGTGAGCCAGGACCTGTTGCTGCAGCTCGAGCGTCTCTACGCCAAGCAGCAGCTCCCCGCAGTTGAGGGAAACCCTTGCCAGAGCTGCTTTGCGTGCTGCACCGCCACGGGCCATCTCACCCATCGCATCTCCGAGCTCGAGCTGGCCTACGTGGCCTGGAAGGTGGGCCCGGACGCTGCCGACGAGCTCTCTCGCTACGCTGCCCGCGAGCGCGACGAAGAGGGGCGGCTGCGCTTCGAGCACTGCCCCCACTATCGGGGCGGCTGCGGTATCTATCCCCACCGGCCCTTCTCGTGTCGGGTCTTCGGACACTTCCGCGAGCGGGGGACCGAGCTGCCCGGAGGCTGCACCTTCCAGGGCCGAGAAACCGAGTTCTCGCGCCAGGAATACTACGGCGTGGTACCCGGTGCGCGGGCCCTGCGTCCCCTGTTGCGCGAGTTCAGCCTGCTCGCTCGCCCCCGCTCTGGAGGAGCCAGCGGGCCGAGCCAGGAGGCGCCGCTCGACTGGCTCGACCAGGAGGATCCGGTGGACCGGGCCCTGGGCCACCTGGCCGGCGGCCACTACGATCAGGCCCTGAGCGAGTTGCTGGCTCAGCTCGAACGCCAGCCCGAGGGTTCGGGCTTCGTGTGGCACACACTGGGCCTGGTCTACGGCCTGCTCGACCGCCCCGGCCTGGCGGTGGAGGCCTTCCGGCGGGCCGTGGCGGTCATGCCCGATCAGGCCGACTGCCTGACCCAGCTGGGCACCAGCTTGATGCTCAACGGCTCGCTGCGCGAGGGGATGATCCACCTGGCCAGAGTGGCCGAGCTCGACCCTGACCAGTCTACCGCCATCGGCATGCTCGGCTACGGCCACCTGGTGTTGGAAGAATGGGACCAGGCCGCGACCAACCTGTCCCGCGCCCTCGAGCTGGAGCCCGAGAACGGATTCTACGCTCTGCGACTGGCCAGCGCCCGGCTGGCCCTGGGGCAGAGCCAGCAAGCCATCCCCCTGCTGGAGCGAGCAGCTGGCTTCGAGCCCACCCGCCACCAGGCTCTGGCCCGGCTCCAGTCCCTCGCGTTGACCTGTTCAGAATCAGAACGCGCGGGACCGTAGTCCGATGACCGGCGCCTCAGACGCAACAAAACGGTAACGATTTTTACACAAGGATAACCTCCAGTCCGATCCCATCCGCTCGGCGACCCGCCATCATGGGGCTATGCAAGAGGCCCCCGTCAAAAAGGCCGAGGAAGTCAAGAAGACCAGCTCCTCCAGCCAGCCCGCCCCCGAGACCAGCCGCCTGAGCCAGCAGTCGGCCAGCAAGCGGGCCACCGGATCACGCTCCGAGTCCAACTCAGCCAACCAGCGCGAGGACGACGACCGGGTCGAGACCTCCTCCGAGGCCGAGAAGGAAGGCGCTCCCGGGGTGCTCAAGGGCCTGACGAGCTGGGTGGGAGAGGCCATGAACGAGCGTTCCCAGGCCATCGAGAAGCAGCACCAGACGCGCTGGCAAGACCGCGGCGACGTCAAGCGCAACCTGGCAAGGAACGGGGACCTCTCCACCTATTCCAAAGAACAGCTGCTGGCCCTGGACTCGCTGGCTCGACGCGACCCGAAGCTGGGCGAGACGGTTCGCGAGCGCACGGCCGACTTCGTGGGCCAGGCGAACAGCCTGGACGATCTACCCGACAACCTGGGCTTCCAGGTGCTGCTCAAGAATCAGGTCCTGGACAGCCGACAGGACCGCTGCCTGATCGACGACCCGACCGCAAAGGCCCGCCAGGACGTCGATCAGCTGGTGGATCAGCACGTGCGCGAGAAGCTCGACGCCCGGCTCGAGGGCCAGGAAGGCGACGAGGCCGCCGAATCCGCCGCAGGCAAGTGGGCCAGCGACATCCGCGCCAGCATGCAACGCCATCCCGCCCTCAGCTCCCGGCTGGAGAGCCGGGCCACAGCTCTCTCGGAGGATGAAGCCACCTCCGAGAGGCTGCAAGAGATCGCCCAGGCCGACGATTCGTTCCTGACCAAAGCGATCCGCGACACGGGCGACTTCCTGTCCGACCGGCTGGGAGAGGCACTCAAGCTGCCCACTCCCCTCAATCCTATCGGGTCGCTCACCACCGCCTCCAAGCTCATGGACGCGGCCGGTTGGGAGGGGGGCGCCAACTTTGCCGAGGACGTCCAGGGCGGAGCCATCAAGGCGGGGCAGGGGATGGTCACCGGCATGGCCGCATCGCTCACCGATCCGCTGGCCACCGCCCAGGGGATGTTCGAGCTGGGCAGCCGCGGAGCCGCCCTCGCCAACCCCGCGCTGCTGGCAGCCCAGGGAGCCGCCACGGGCAAGAGTCCTCTGGAGCAGGCTGGCGAGCACCTCGACTTCTTCAAGAAGACCGGTGAGGCGGCCGTGCAAACCTACCGGGAGACCGGTCAAGAGCACGGCCTGGTGGGCGCGCTGACCCACGGAGCGGTGGACGTGTCCGTGATGGCCGCAACCGGGGGCAGCGGAGCCGCCGCGCTCAAGGCGGCCACCCTGGGACGAGCCAGTGAGGCCGCCGTCAACGCTCTGCGCAGACCCATTCCCGAGGCCCCGCGCTCGGTGCAAGAGCTGATGGAGCTCAAAGCCAGCATGAAGGACCTCCCCGCCCCCTACAAGCAGCTCAAATCGACCTCGGTCTCGGGAGCCGAGTCCTCCCTCGAGTTCAACCCCGACGCCCTGCTCGACGAGGTCTCCGAGCGCGTGGACCGGGGCGAGCTCTTGCCACGCGAGCTACGCATGCTGCTGGCTCAAGGCTGATCCGCTTCCGAGCCCGATCACGACGAACGTGCGTTCTGGGCTCCTGTCCGGAGCCGGATCATGATCCGCTTCCGAGCCCGATCACGACGAACGCGCGTTCCGGGCTCCT
>BTUM01000156.1:0-5561 GCA_045863235.1 Candidatus Xenobia bacterium
CGGGAGCTTCGATGCCGGGGCCGCCGCCGATGGGCTCGGGGGCCTCGATGCCGGGACGAGGACGAGGCAGCGGCTCGGGGGCCTCAATGCCGACATCCGAGTCGCTGGGGTAGGCCATCGTGATCTGGCCACCACCGCCGCTGCTGTCGGAGTCGCTGGGGTAGGCCATCGTGATCTGGCCACCACCGCCGCTGCTGTCGGAGTCGCTGGGGTAGGCCATGGTGATCTGGCCGCCTCCGCCGCTGCCGTCGGACTCGCTCGGGTAGGCCATGGTGATCTGGCCGCTGCTGTTTTGATTTTCCAGGAAGCTGGTGAAGAAGGGCTCGGCGGCGCCCCCGGAGGCGGGAGGGGCCTGGGCCAGGAGCGAGTGCACCGGGCCGGGTTGAACCGAAACGTCGAGCGGGTGCACCCTGGCGCCCCGGTCGCCCGGGGCGACCTGAGAGGGCGAGGCCACCGTGGCCGACGAGGCCTGCGCTGGCATCGGTCCAAAAAGACTCTGCACGCCGTGAGCCTGGACGTTTCGCACTTCCTGAATCGACACTTGGGGTACCTCCGCTTTCTTTCTTGTGAACCAAGCATACAAGAGGCCGGTTTCAGAGCGGATACAAATCGATGACGGACCTCCCGCACTCGATTTCAGCCCCCTTTGAGCTGTCTGTGCTTGACTGCAGGGGATGTTGCCCATTGTTCCCTTCTCGGCAGCCCGGCCGGCGCGTTCCCATGAGGAGCTGACGCGCCTGGCCAGGGAGGTGGTGGACTCGGGAGCCTCTATCGAGGCGCGCGAGTCCTTCCTGGTCGTCTTCAAGCGCAACCGCAAGCTCGAGCCCGAGGAGGCCGCCCGGCGTCTGGACGAGCCCCTGCAGGTGCGTCTTCCGGGACTTACGCCGCAGCCTCTCCAGGGACCGGACGACCTGCGCGAGCTGGCCGTGTTCCAGAAGGTGCTGCCCCCTTCCGAGCTGTCCGAGCCCGATCTGGCCGCCGGCCTGCAGCAGCTGGCCGATCAGGGCTGGCGTTTTCACACGAGCGAGGGCGAGGTGGGGATGTACGGCGCTTTCAACGCTCTTTCCCAGGTTCGGGCAGTTCGCGGAGAGATCCAGGTCGAGCTGGCCCGTAAGGAGCGGGTCTTGGAGTTGGGGCGCTACGGTGCTGAATCTCCGTGGGCCCGCCTGGAGGCCGATGGCTATCAGTTCTTCGATGGCCAGGGCAGATTGCGCTGTGGCTTTGATGTGCAAAAAGACGCGCAGGCCGGGGTGGGCCGGGATGGCGACAGCTGGATCAAGGTGGGCGATCCAGCCACCCTCGATGAGCGTGTGGGCAAGTTCCAGAGCCTCTTGGAACGCCTTCCCCAGCTGGAATTGGCCCGCCAGGTTTACGAGCAGGCGCCCTTGAGCGAGGAGGCGGCCAAGAAGCTGAACGCCGCGGCCTCGAGCGATCAGAAGGGAAGGCTCGCTCCGGTCCTCGCATCCGAGTTGGCCGACCGCTCCACCGAGGGGTTCGCTCGGGCCGGCCTGGCCCTGGCCGGCTACGGCGAGCCGGCCCTGCAGCGGGCCTGGCTCGAGGAGCTGGCCCGGCGTCCCGAGTCCGAGCAGGTGGGCAAGCTGGCCGGGAAGATCCACCTGGGGCTGCAGGATGAGGCCCTGCGCTACTACGTCTGCCTGACCGCCCTGGAGAAACCCGACGACGAGGTGGACCGCTACGTCGCCCGGCTGTATGACAAGTTCCGCAGCGATGAGAGCCCGGGCCAGAAACTGGTCGGCCAGGCAGTGCTCGACGCGCTCTCGTCCCGGGCCGGCTACGAGGACCGGGTGGCGGCACTGAGGCGCTGGCAATCCGATCCCAACCTGTCGGCGCGCGCCCTGGTGAAGGAGAAGGGGGATCTGCGCAAGCTGGCCGTGGCGGCCACAGCCTGGAGCGACCAGAAGGCGCAGCGCGCACAGCTCGAGGAGCAGAGGGGCACGAAGGTGGGTCAGGTGGCGCTGAAAGCCTTCGACGCCATGTCCTCGGACTCGAATCGTTATTACCTCTGGAAAGCAGCTTTGGAGAAGGCCGACGCCAGCCTGGCCGATTTCGGCCAGACCCTCTATGGCGAGCTGCGCAGCCAGAGCGACAGCGATCAGAAGGCACTCGGGCGGGTACTGATCGAGGCCCTGGCAGCGGAGCCGGCTCACGCTGACGCGGCGACCGCATTGCAGCGCTGGCAAACCGATCCCAACACCGCCGCCCGGGCTCTGGTCAAGCACAGCGGCGACCTGCGCGCTCTGGCCGTGGCCGCCACCGGGTGGCAGGACCAGAAGGCGCAGCGCGTCCAGTTGGAGGAGCTCGCTCACACCAGGGTCGGCCAGGTGGCCCTGAAAGCCTTCGACGCCATGTCCTCGGATTCGAATCGGTATTACCTCTGGAAGGCGGCCATGGAGAAGGCCGATGCCAGCCTGGCCGAGTTCGGCCAGACGCTCTACGGCGAGCTTCGCAGCCAGAACGACAGCGATCAGAAGGCGCTGGGTCGTGTCCTGATCGACGCCCTGGCCAGCGAGCCGGCTCACGCCTCCGCGGCGACTGCGGTGCAGCGCTGGCAGGCCGACCCCAATACTGCCGCCCGAGCTCTGGTCAAGCACAGCGGCAACCTCCGTGCTCTGGCCGTGGCCGCCACCGGGTGGTAGGACCAGAATGCGCAGCGCATCCAGCTCGAGGAGCTCGCTCACACCAGGGTCGGCCAGGTGGCGCTGAAAGCCTTCGACGCGATGTCCACGGATTCGAATCGTTACTACCTCTGGAAGGCCGCCATGGAGAAGGCCGACGCGAACCTGGTCAATTTCGGCCAGGCCCTCTACGGCGAGCTTCGAAGCCAGAACGACAGCGACCAGAAAGCGCTGGGCCGCGTGCTGATCGATGCCCTGGCTGCCGAGCCGGCCCATGCCGCCTCGGCAGCCGCCCTGCAGCGCTGGCAGGCCGATCCCAACACGGCCGCCCGGGCTCTGGTCAAGCACAGTGGCGACCTGCGTGCTCTGGCCGTGGCCGCCACCGGGTGGCAGGACCAGAAGGCCCAGCGCATCCAGCTCGAGGAGCTCGCTCACACCAGGGTCGGCCAGGTGGCGCTGAAAGCCTTCGACGCGATGTCCACGGATTCGAATCGTTACTACCTCTGGAAGGCCGCCATGGAGAAGGCCGACGCGAACCTGGCTGACTTCGGTCAGGCCCTCTACGGCGACCTCCGCCACCAGAATGACAGCGACCAGAAGGCTCTGGGTCGGGTGCTGATCGAGGCCCTGGCCGGCGAGCCGGCTCACGCGACTGCGGCTGCAGCCCTGCAGCGCTGGCGGTCGGAGCCCAATCTGGGAGCCCGGGCGCTGGTCAAGCACAGCGGCGACCTGCGCGCTCTGGCCGTGGCCGCCACCCCCTGGAATGATCGCGATTCCCAGCGCGCTCAGCTGGGAGAGCTCTCCTCCGGCCCCGGCGGCCAGCTGGCCCTGGCCCTGTTCGACCGGGTCACCGACGAGAGCGCCTGCTACTCTGTCTGGAAGGAAATCCTGGAATCGACCGATCGGCCGCCTGGCGAGTTCGCGCTGGCCCTGCTGGGCCGCTCGGAGCTGCGCGAGCAGGCGAGCTTCATCACCCAGACTTTGCTGCAGCAGACCGCGACCAGCGCCCCGCTTGGCGAGCAGGCCGGCCTGGCCCGGCAGGTGATCCGGAAGGCTGGCCGCCAGCCAGGAGTGGTCCAGGTGCTGATCGACCACCTGGCCGGCAGGCCCGAGATGCCCCCCTCGATGGCAGCCCAGCTGAAAGGGCACAGCGTCAAGCCCGATGTCGAGACGCTCGAGCGGCTGCTGGCGGAGATCGAGCGCATCGCCGCCGCCGAGGAAGAGGTGCGCAAGCTGGCCAGCGAGATGAAAGCACCCTCCACCGGGATCGCCGTCGAGGAGGATCGCGTGCTGGTCGGCGGGGTCGTCGTCAAGAACCGCGGGAGCTGACCGTAGTCGGGGCGGCGGCTCTGGCGCGAGACGGAGTCGACAACAACCAGGTTGCCTTCGACCTGGAAGATCCCGCAGCAAGGCGCGCTGAGGGCCGTGCCGAAAGGCCGGGAGTTGCTCGTCGGCTGCTGATCGAGATCGACAATGAAGTTCCGGGCCACTTTCGGCTCCTTGCCCTGTAGTAAGTGACGGCCTCATCGACCTCGGCCGAGGCTTCGGGGTGAAAGAGCAGAGTCAAGAGTCCAACTTGGCTTGTAGCCGGGCACGCACCTCGGACCAGGGAACGAGCTGCACCGTTCCTGCCGCCACCTCATCCATTCTGCGCTTCACAACCCGGGCCAGCTCCCCTCGAAACTCAAAAGTGCATTATGGGGTCTGGCGAAGTACCATTTTTCCGGGCAGATTGAGAAAATTTCTTCACCAGCAGTCTCAGCCGGCAGCGGGCCGTCAGTTGAGGGATTGGTTAAGGAAAAACTGCATGATGCAGCGGTGGCGATTCGACTATCATTGGAAAAATTCGGGCAGGCTCAAGAAGCGGTTGGCCAACTCCTCGGGCTTCATCGCTTCGGCGGCCAGGTGGAGCTCCTCGATGCAGGCCCCGATTGGATGCTCCTGGCTGGCGAAGAGGACGCCCGGACTCTCGAGGCCCTGGGCCACCAGCATGTAGGTAAGCTTGCGGAACCCGTTGTCTTGCGTGAAGAGGACGCGGCCGAGCAAGGCGGCGCGCGGGAGCAGCTGGTCGTCCTCCAGAGTGCTGCTGTCGTCTTCCTGGGCTGTCAGGACATCGATTCCCCGCCGCCGGAGCCCGACGGTGATGGCGAAAAGAACATGCACGTCCATCAGGTAGCGGAGGCCCAACGAGTTAGACTCGGCGAGAAGCGATCTGCTTCCGAAGCTTCTGAGCCACCGGATCGTCTTGCTGCTCGGCTTCCATCTCCCGTTCAAACTCGCGGGCGCTCAGGATGTCGGCGTCGATCTCGACCTGGTGGTCGAAGTAGTAACTGAGCGCCCCGTGGACCTGGGCGAGGGTCACCCCCTGGAACTGCCAGGCCAACTCGTCGGCAGACCAGCCGTGGGCCAGGTGCGCCCGCACCAGATCGCGCACTTTCAGCCGCGTGCCCTGGATCACCGGGCGGTCCTGGCCGTCCAGCACGATGTGCTTGTATTCACTCGTTCGCAGGCTCATCGGCCTGATTATAGCACGGCCCCGACGTCGGGCGCGAGCACCGCGGCCGAGCGCTGCCCCGGGAGCCGCCTCGAGGTGACCACGACGGAGGGCTCGGGCGGCCTGGACTCGCTTTCTGCCTGGCCTCACGCGGGTGCGTGCGCTCGTGCTCGCGCACCAGGTCGAGCGCCTCGAGCCGAGTGTAGACCTCGGTCGAGGAGAGCCACGCAAAAAATCGGCCACCTGGCGCAGCTCCGCCCCGTTTCGCAGCATGTGGGTGGCGCACGAGCGCCGCAGCGAATGCGCCGTGGGCAGCCTTCCCGTCAGGCCGGCGTCATCAAGCCGCCGATTCCTGGCCCTCGAGCCGCCTGCCCTGAAAAACTTCCAGGCAAACGCCAGTTCGCCCCGTCTCGGTCCGTCGCTCCGTGGTA
>BTUM01000157.1:0-5217 GCA_045863235.1 Candidatus Xenobia bacterium
GCCATGATGGCCGCCCACGCACCAGGGCCATGAGGCCAGCCACGCACCAGGGCCAGGAGGCCGGCCACGCACCAGGGCTACGAGGCCGGCCACGCACCAGGGCCATGATGGCCGGCCACGCACCAGGGCAACGAGGCCGGCACGCATCACTACCAGGGTCGTCTGGTGGGGCCATGGTATCGAGCAGCATGAGCGGTCACCGTCAGGAACGCGCCCGCGTGACTGGCCCAGAAAACCGTGGTCCAGGTCCCCCTCGCATTCCAGTCGTGTGAACCGAACAAAGATTCGTCCCCCCGGGGGACAAACATGTGTTCCCCCAGCGAGATCCACCTTTCCGGGCGGTGACGATGGCCGACCACCGTGTGGCACTGACCTTCATCGAGCGATTCGTTAAATTGCGCAGCTCGTAAAATAGAACGTATTTTCTGCAGGACTCTCGCTAAATTTTGTGAATCTGGCGTTCGGAAGAAAATTCAGTGATCAGGGGGTCCTTCTTGATGTTCCATCAACTTTCCGAGCTGCTGCAGATTTCTCCACCGGACCTGTACGCACAGGCGCGGGAGACGAGGCGACAGATGGAGGGCTGCCTGGCGCGACTCGGTCTCCAACTTCTTGCTCTCGAGCGTGCGGGATATCATCGCGAACGGGGATGCAGCAGCATGACGCAGTTCGCCGTGCGTCACCTGCAACTCTCGGGGAAGAAAGCCTACGAGCTTCTGCGAGCCACCCGAGCCTTGCTCGAGCTTCCCCTGCTGGCGGCGGCCTTCTTCTCCGGCGAACTGGGCTGGGGCAAGATTCGCGAGATCACCCGGGTGGCTACCGGTCAGACCGACTCGGCCTGGCTGGAGTTCGGGTTGGCCCACGACACCGAGGCTGTCCAGCGCCAGGTGAGCATGAGCCCGGCAGCCTTCCGGAAGCGGAGCGCCGAGGCTGCGGTTCGCCTTCCGACGAGAGAAGACCTCGCGCAAGCTTCAGTGCCCGCTGACCCCGAGCAATTGTTGGCTCCGCCTTCGTCTGACCTCGGCGGGCGTGAGTCCAGCACCCGGGCACCCGTCGTCAAGGAAGAGGAGCCCCAGATCTCCACCACCCAGCCCGGGCCTGCTGCCGGCGGACCTGTGCACTCTGGCCTGGGCGAGCCCCTGATCCAGGTGGTTTTCCGACTGACCTCTGCCCAGTTCGCCGTCTATCAGAGAGCCGAAGAGCTCATGCGCCAGCGGCGGGGCAAGCGTCTGGCCCGGGCCGAGGTGCTCGTGCGTCTGGCCGAGGAAGCTCTGTCGGCGGCCGCCCCGCGCACTCGCGCCCGTCTGCCGATTCTGGTCCGAGTGGATGCCTCCACCGGGGCCGGCTGGCTCGAGACCAGCGAGGGGCTCTATCCGGCCAGCTCCGAGATGGTTTGTGAGGCTCTTGCCCGTGGCAAGATCGTTTCGATGGACCGTCTTCCCGGCCTCACGGATGACCGTCTTCCCTGCCTTACGGACGAGCCCGAGTCGACCCCCGAGCCTCCGGGGGTGAGTAAGCCGGCGCGCTCGAGAGCTGGGCGCAAAGACGTTCCAGTGGCGGTGCTCCAGCTTCTCTGGCTGCGCTCGGGTGGAAGCTGCGAGGCCCCCGGATGCTATGCTGGCGCTCCCCTCCACGTTCATCACGAGAGACCGGTCAGCGACGGGGGAGATAACTCCCTCGAGGGCCTCAGCCTTCGCTGTGCCGCCTGCCACGGGCTTCATCACGAGCCGGACTTCCGCCGTCGCTCCGAGTGGAGAAAGGCGCGGGACAGGCATCGTCAGCGCGGTCAGTCCAACCCTGTCGAGTTGGCAACTGGCGAGGCTGTGGCCCGTCCTCCCTGAGTCGACCTCCGGGCAGAGATCGATGGCTCAGCCTTCTCGAGGTCGGCGAAGAATCGCGAGGAGCGTTCTCCAGGTGCCCAGGCTGATGAGCGTCATCCAGATCAGCGCAGCGAGGTAGGGAGTCACTCCGGTCCAGAAAGGGATCGGCTCGCTGCTCATCCCCTGCACCCGGGCCTGCTCGGGTTTTCCGGCCGGATATTCAACCACCACAGGGTGACCAGCGGGCAGGTCGGTTCGAAATGAGTAGGCGCAGTCATTGAACGTCAGTTCCTCGGCCTGGAAACGATAATCGTAGACCTGCAGAACGTTGCCCGCATCATCTCTGACCACCTGGTCGGATGGTCCGTTGTGATACCAGTGGTAGTAAAAGTCCCTCTTTCCAGTAATGACCCCGTCCGCCCGCTCCAAAGGGGAGCGGTAGGAGCGATACTCGATCAGGCGTGGGTGGTAAGCATGGCGAAGGCAGACTTGTAGGCCCCATGTCCCCACGGTCGCGCCGATCAGCAAGATCAACGCAGAGTGAACCAGTTTTCTCCCCATCCCGAGAATTTCCACGATTCGGCCTCAGACCCTGTGCTCTATCCCAGAGCTTCGCGAAAGAAGCCGTCCAGCAACTCGAGGTCGGGAACGACCGCGGACAAGCGGGCCACCACGCCCCCCAACCGATCGCTTTCAGCTCGCAGGAACTCGAGCAGCTCAGGGTCGAGTTGCTGCCGGTCCTTCTCCGAGCTGGCCAGTTTGCGCTCCAGCAGCGCGTCCACAGTGGGCTGCAACCCATCGGGCAGAACGGCTCTCAGGCCAGCCAGAGCCACCGGCGGAAGACCGGGCCGCAGCTCCAGCCAGCGGGCCGCCAACAGAGGTCGAAGAGCATAAAAGCAGCGCTTCAGGCTGGCTTGCTGGTCGGCGAGGTCGGCCACCGCCGCGCGGGCCATCCGGAAGTAGTGAAAGCCAAGCGCCCGGGGTGAAACCAGCTCGGGGAGCCGCTGGCGCAGTCCATGGAGCCCGTCGCGGTAAACGATAGGGGAGGTGAGCCACTCCACCAGGGCGCCGTTGGACTTGACCAGAAGCTGCAAGGCTTTGCGCAGGTCCCAACCGTTCAGATCCAGGTCTCCCTCGAGGGGGACCTCAATCACATCCCGCTTTTGCTCGATGCGAAAGGATAGATAGTGCTCAGCCGGGTGCACGTAGAGGAATCGCACGTCGTAGTCGGAGTCTTGCGAGGCAAATCCCCAGGCCCGGCTACCTGACTCGCAGGCATACAGGATGCGAACCTTGCGCTCTTTCTCGAGAGCCTCCAGGTGTTCTTGCAAGGGTGCTCAGGCGCTCTGGCGGCCGTAGCGGTCGTCGATCACGCGCATGAACGCGTCGAGCAGCATGGGGTCGAAGTGGGTGCCCCGGCCCTCGAGCATGATGGCGCGCACCTTCTCGAGCGGCATCCCCGGCTTGTAGGGGCGCGGCGAGATGAGGGCGTCGAAGACGTCGGCTACGGCGATGACCCGGGCTGCTAGCGGGATCTGGGTCCCCTTCAGACCGTCAGGATAACCCTTGCCGTCCCAGCGCTCGTGGTGGCCCCGGATGGTGGGACAGAGGTGGCGCAGGGAAGCGATTGGCCGCACGATCTCCTCGCCGAAGATGGGGTGCTGCTTCATGATTTGGAACTCGTCCTCGCTCAGCTTGCCCACCTTGTGCAGGATTTCCGAGGGGATCTTGACCTTGCCGATGTCGTGCAGCAACCCGGCCATCCGCATCGAGCGGCTCGAAAGCTGGGAGCCGACGTAGTCGCCGATCTGGTCGAGGTCGTCGGAGCTGACCTGGCTGAGCTGGGCTCCCACCTGGCCGATGTCCTTGAGCAGCGCACCGTGACGAATTTGCTTGCGGGTGCGGAAATCGTTGATGCCCAGCTCGTCGGCCAGGCTCATGGACAGGTCGAGTACGCGGGCCGAGTGCGCGTAAGTGAACTCGCCACCCAGCTTCAGGACGATACCCAGAGCATTCATCGCGCTGTCTTCATCCAGACCGCTCAGGTCGTTGGTTCGGTAGGCGCGCTTGAGCATCGAGCTGATGGTGTGGGCCGCGTGGCGGCTGGCCAGGGACTCGAGCTGTCCGCCGAGAGCTCCGACGCCCTGCAGCTTCTTGAGGGCCAGATCGCTCTCGGGCGGGAACTCGAACCGGGCCTGCGCCCCCGGGCGGCTCTGGGTCGGGCCGGCCTGCTGGGGCTCGGGGGTCTGCTCGACCTGTCCGTTCCTGACCCAGGGAGCGCCCTCGCGCTGCTCGCGTCCGCCGCCCTCCTGGTTATTCTTCCCCTGAAGGGTCAGATCGAGAGTTTGCTGCACAGCACCGGTTGCACCCGCGCCCGTCGGCTCGGTGGGCTTCTGGGTCACCTGACTTGCGCTGGCTGCGGCCCCGACCTGCTGGCCCGCGATGGTGCTGACGCGGGGGAGTCGCTGCAGCGGGTCGGACGGCATGGTCTGGATGGGGTCCACTTTGTGGCTGGAGGGAGCTGGCTCCAGGGCACGGGGAGTGGGCACCGCCGCCGGTCGGCCGGGAAGGGGAGCCTGAGAGGCCTGCACGACCTCGGCCTCGGGGGTGGGCTCCGCGACCGGCTCGGTGGGGGGCAGGAGGGTCTTGCTCAAGTCGGGCAACTCGACTTTGGGCTTGGCAGCCACGGCGGCCGGTTGCGGCTCGACGGGCTTGTCGGCCGGCTCGATGGCTTCAGGTTTGGCAGTGTTGTTCTCAATAGCCCTGGGCTGCTCCGGCAGACGGGTCTCGATACGGGTCTCAGGTTGGCCCTCCGGCTTGCGAATTTCGGTCACCACCGTCTGGTCGTTGCGCTTCTCGACGCGAGTTTCCGTGGCGGGTCCTGCTCCCGGGGTCGGCTCAGGCGACTCGACCAGGGCGCGTCCGATGCTGGCCTCGAGCGACGGGCGAGTCAGCTGCTCGCTGGAGGCACTCAGTGCCTGAGCGATGGTGGGTCGTGGTTCGCTGCTCGTGGGCTTGCTCAGGTTGAGGGTATGGTTGTCGGCGGGAGGCGCGTTGGGGCCGGGCGCTTTGACGGATTGCGGCTTGTTCTCGCTGACAGCCAGAGGCTTGCTGTCGACCCCGGGAGGGGGCGCCTCGACGGCGGGGGACTTGCTCTCGCTGACAGCGGGAGGCTTGCTCTCGACCGGTGCCTCGACGGAGGGAGGCTTGTTCTCGCTGACGGCGGGAGGCTTGCTCTCGACCCCGGGACGGGCCGGCGCCTCGACGGCGGGAGGCTTGTTCTCGCTGACCGCGGGAGGCTTGCTCTCGACCCCGGGACGGGCCGGCGCTTCGACGGCAGGGGGCTTGTTCTCGCTGACCGCGGGAGGGTTGCTCTCGACCCCGGGACGGGCCGGCG
>BTUM01000158.1:0-4198 GCA_045863235.1 Candidatus Xenobia bacterium
TTATAACCCGGGCGGCGGGGCCCGAGCTTCGGGCCAGGCCGACTTGACTGAGCTATCCCCACCACGCCGAGCTGAGACTCCATCAGGAGAGCTCTGTGCGGCTTCACTCAAAGGGTAAGGACGAACTTACCGACGATACACTAAAGTGCAAGGCCTTTGGTCTTTACAGCGCCGACGAAGTTAGCTGCCGGAGCTGCCGAAGCTGAACCCTCCGCTGTTGCCGCCGGTGCGCGGGATGCGCGAGATGATCTGATCGCACAGCCGCGAGAAGGGCAGACTCTGCAGCCACACGGTGCCCGGGCCCTTGACGGTGGCCAGGAACAGTCCCTCGCCGCCGAAGAACATGGACTTGAGGTTGCCGGCCTGCTCGATGTCGTAGGTCACGCCCTCGGACAGGGCCACCAGGCAGCCGGTGTCCACGCGCAGGGTCTCGCCGGGCTGCAGCTCGCGCTTGACCACGGTGCCGCAAACGTGCAGGAAGATCATTCCGTCGCCGGTCAGCTTCTGCAAGATGAATCCCTCGCCCCCGAAGAAGCCCACTCCGAACTTCTTGGTGAAGGCGATGTCCAGGCCCGTACCCAGAGCCGCGCACAGGAAAGAGGACTTCTGGACCAGCAGGGTGCCGTTGACCTCGGCCAGGTTGACCGGGATCACCTTGCCCGGAAAGGCGGCGGCGAAGGCCACCTTCTTCTTGCCCTGGCCGCTGTTGGTAAAGTGGGTCATGAAAACGCTCGTGCCGCTGATCATGCGCTTGCCGGCGTCCTTGAGCTTGTTCCAGAATCCGCCCTCGGGCTTGGATCCATCGCCCATCTTGGTTTCAAAGGTGATGCCGTCCTCCATGTAGTTCATGGCGCCAGCTTCGGCCACCACACTCTCCCCGGGGTCGAGCTCGATCTCGACCATCTGCATATCATCGCCCATGACCTGGAAATCGACTTCGTGACACTTCATAGCCATAAGAACCTGTCCCCTTTCCCTGTTTGGCCGGGGCGCTTTCGTCTTCGACGCGGGAGTTCCTGGCCAGGATTCGTTTCAAGGGCAGAGAAAGGCCCAAGATGCCAGAGAAAGAGATCCGAAGGCGACTGATCACGAGCTTCGTGCTGATCTGCATCGGCTGCGTCTGCCTGCACCTGTTCTTGATTCACAAGAAGGCCATTCGCACCCAGCGCTATGAAGCCGTCTACGGGCAGCAAGAGCAGCCGGCGGCTCAAGGCCAGGCCGAGGGAGTCGTCAGCTCGGTCGGGCCCGACCGCTTCCACCTGCAGGTGGGCGGCAAGAGGCTGACCTTCGTGGTGGGGGAAGGCGTGCCAAGGCCGGCCGTGGGAAGCCTGCTGCGCGTACGCTACACCAGCGAGGGGCCCCAGCTCAAGGCCGGCGAGATCGAATTTCTCAAGCCCTGACCATCTGAAAGGCGCTCCCCATGTCGAACACTCGTGCTTTCCTGATTCTTGCCATGATTGTGGTTCTCGGTTGCTCTGACAGCTCCCTGATGGCCCAGCCGGTCGGCCCCAGCGCACCCCCCAATAGCGATCCGGTCCGACTGCGCTCGATCGTCGAAACCGAGGCCCGGAAGGCCGGCACGCAAGCGGTCCAATTCGGGATGTGGGTGGATGACCGGGAGATCCTGACCATGGCTCTGGGCAACTCGATGACCACAGTGCCTGCCACGACCAGCATGCACTATCGCATCGGGGGGGCCACCCTCTTCTTCCAGTCGACCCTGCTCATGATGCTGGTGGAGCAGGGCCGGCTCAGCCTGGATGACAAGCTCGTGCGCTGGTTCCCCGATCTCCTGGCCGCCGACCAGGTGACCGTGCGCATGCTGGTCGCCAACACCGCCGGCTATCCCGACTACGTCCGGCGCGAGGACTTTCAGGACGCGGTGCTGGCGGAACCCTTTCGTACCTTCAAAGATGAAGAGTTGATCGACTACGCTGTCAAGGACGGCCAGATGGCCTATCCGCCCGGCACCAGCCAGGCTTACTCCCACACCGAGTATGTCATCCTGGGTCAGGTGATCGAACGGGCCACCGGGCAGAGCCAGAAAGAGCTCTACCAGCAGAATATTCTCGGCCCCCTGGGCCTCAAGGACACGCAGTATCCGCTTGACCAGAGCATCCAGGAGCCAGTGCTGCACGCCTATTCGCTCGACCGCAAGGTCTACGAGGACTCGACCTACTGGAACCCATCCTGGGCCTCCTCGACAGGCGGGCTGACCTCCAACATTCACGACCTGGGCAAGTGGGGGCCGGTGTTCGGGAAAGGCCGCCTGATCTCGCCCGAGCACTTCCAGGAGCAGATCGGCCCGAGCTCGGTGGGCAAAGGGAGGAACCGACCCGACCTCTATTTCGCTTACGGGTTCATCAACTCCAATGGGTGGCTGTTGCAGAACCCCAACATGAACGGGTACAGTGGGGCCTTCGCCTACAACCTGTCGACCGGGGTGACCCTGGTGGTAGCGGCCACCAAGAATGAGAATCCGAGCATCGACCCGGCCGCCATCCACATTCTGCGCGAGGTCATCGCCTATGTCACCCCGGGCAGCCCGCTGAATTTCTAAGGCACGGCCACTCAACGCGTAGGAGCGCTCAGCTCCAACGCAAGACCGCCGCGGCCCAGGCCAGGCCCCCCCCAAAGCCCACCACCACCACCACGTCACCCTTGCTCAGGCGGCCTTCCTGGCGAGCTTCCCAGAGCGCGATGGGGATGGAGGCGTTGGAGGTGTTCCCGTAGCGGTCCACGTTGACGAACACGCGCTCCATGGGAACTCCCAGCCGTTTGGCCGCCCCCTCGATGATGCGCAGATTGGCCTGGTGAGGGATGAACAAGGTCACATCGTCGGCCGTCAGGCCCGACTTCTCCAGCGCCTTGACGGCCGCCTCGCCGATCGCCGAGACGGCAAAGCGATAGACGGGCTTGCCCTCCATCTGGATGCAGCACTCGGGACGGGTCAGCTCGTAAGTGGAGCCGGGCTTCTTACCGCCCCCGGCGGGGATGACCAGGAGGTCCCCTCCGCTGCCATCCGAGCCCAGCTCGAAGGAGAGGATGCCGCTCCCCTCCTCGACCGGCCCCACCACGACCGCCCCGGCGCCGTCGCCGAAGAGCACGCAGGTAGAGCGGTCCTCGAAGTTGGTGACCCGCGACAGGGTGTCGGCGCCCACCACCAGCACGTTGCGAACCGAGCGGGTGCGCACGAACTGATCGGCTACCGCCAGGGCGTAGACGAAGCCCGAGCAGGCCACCGCCAGGTCGAAAGCCCCCGCCTTCCTGGCGCCCAGCTTCTCTTGGATGATGCAGGCCGTGGCCGGCATGAGCGTGTCCGGGGTCAGGGTGGCCACGATGATGAGGTCGATCTCGTCGGGAGTCAGGCGGGCGTCGGCCAGGGCCTGGCGGGCGGCCTCCAGCCCCAGGTCGGAGGAGCACACTTTGTCATCGGCCAGTCTGCGCTCGCGGATGCCGGTGCGAGACTCGATCCACTCGGCCGAGGTCTCTACCAACTGCTCCATCTGCTCGTTGGTCACCACCCGGGTAGGGGCGGCGTGACCGATTCCCAGGATGCCGGCGGGCTGCTGAAGCAGTTTGGCTGCTGTCTGGCCGGGCGCCTCGCTGACGAATTCCATAGTTCCCTCGCATGAAACCAGACTTCGCCATGTCCCTCCACGCGGCAAAGCTGGTCGCGGCGCCTTCGGACGCCGTCCTCCGGTTCCTGCCCCGCAGGTTGCCCTTCCCCGATCAGTTAGGCAAGCCTTGACGAGGGGGACAGGTTAGACTATTATCCAGACGACATGACCACCGTTTGCCATCTCGAGCCTGACCAGAGCGCGCAGATCTCCCGCCTCGGCGGACCACCCGGCCTGATGCGCCGGCTGGTGGCCCTGGGCCTGCGCCCTGGCGCGGCCATCCGGCTGGTGCGCCGTGCGCCTCTGGGGGGAGCCTTTCAGATCGCTCTGGGCGATAGTTTCATCGCCCTCAGAGCGCAGGAAGCGGGGCAGATCCACCTGGAGCTCAGCTGACCTTGGCTGCCCTCGCGACCGCTCGCGCCGAGCGGCTGCTGGTCACGGTGGGAAACCCGAACGTGGGCAAGACCACGCTCATCAACGCGCTCTCGGGCTCGCGCTTCGAGGTGGGGAACTGGCCCGGCACCACCGTCGACCGCCTGAGTGCCCACTGTAAGCTGCAAGGCCGCAGTGTCGAGATC
>BTUM01000159.1:0-3765 GCA_045863235.1 Candidatus Xenobia bacterium
TGCCAGCGTTCCCGGCATTGCCAGCGTTCCCGGCATTGCCAGCGTTCCCGGCGTTCCCGGCGTTCCCGGCATTGCCAGCGTTCCCGGCGCCACCGATTCCGCGGGCGGCCGGATTCTGGCCACCAGCGAAGTTGCCCCAGCCGCCCTGCAGTTGCATCAGGGCTTGAAGGAGCATTTGAATCATGCCCATCATCATGACGGGGTTGAAGCCACCGTAGGGGGAGGCGCCGCCGGCTCCTCCAACTCCCCCGAAGCCTCCAATTCCCCCCAGGCCGGGTTGAGCAAACCCGCCTCCGAAAATGTTGCCTACCGTGGTCGGGGCTCCGAAGCCTCCGAAGCCGCCGTAGTTGGAGATTCCCATTCCTCCGCCGTAAGCCATGCGTGGTCCTCCCAAAAATAGAATCAGTGGTGGTCGTCGGTCAACTCCAGGATATCCCCCGGGGGCCTGAAGTCTCTAGGTCGAGATGATGAACAGAATGTTGCCCCTGTTAATTTTGTGTTGACATTCCGTAGGCTCGGTGAGAAGTTCCAAAAACTCGTGCAACTTCCGCCCATGCGCTCTTGACATGGGATAGTTCGCCGTGGCAGGCAGACAGACCCTGCGAGGAGCCGGAGAAACCCGGCCCGCTGAAGGGACCGCCCTCGTAAGCGCGGAAACTCCGGCGCTATGAAGCTGCGCGTCCTTGTCGCTGTCTTGTTGCTGGTTGCGGCCGGCTATCTGGCCTGGCATTTTACTCGCGGTCGGGGCCCCCTGTTGGGCAGTCGTTTGAGCGACCTGGCCGTGGCGGCGCCGGCCGAATCCCAGTTCTTTCTGGCGATCGATATGCGCCAGCGCAATCGCTTGAGCCAGGTGGTCAAGATGGTGCGCGAGGTCGCTCGAGACTATCCTGACCTTCTTTCGAGCGATCACTCTCTCACGCAAGCGCTGGCGGAGTTGGAGAAGAAAGCTCCGGCTCCCCTGGAGGAGATGGCCGACTGGGTGGCCCCGGCCGGCTGTGTAGCCTTCTTTCCGCGCACTGGAGAGGCCTCGCTCTTTCCCTCCAAACTGGATTTGAGCCCGCCCTTCGAGCTGGTGGTCGTCCTGGCACTCTACCAGCCCACCAAGGTGCACGAGCAGATCGGGCCCCGTCTTGAGAAGAGCGGTGCCAAAGTCAGGCAAGAAGGCCAGGTGACTTACTGGGAGGGCAATACCAACGGCAACCCTTATGTCCTGGCTCTCTACAGGGAGGCTCTGCTTCTTTCCAACAGCCTGGAGGGCTGCAATCGCTCGCTGCAGGCCCTGCAGCGCAAGACTCCCGCCCTGGCCGATCAGGCTGACTACCGGGCCGCTATCGCCAGGGTCCAGCACGACCAGGGTGGGTTGCTCTATCTGACGCCGGGCAGAACTCTTTCCCCCCTGAGCAAGCTGCCCGAGGTCAGGGGGGTCTTCGACGAGCAGACCGCCGCTGCTCTGGAGAGCATGACCTCGTTGATCGGGACGGTGACTCCCAAGCAGTCCGGCTTTGGGGTCGAGGGCTTTCTGGCCCTGGACGCGGCTTCCACCAGTGCCTGGACGAAGGCGCTGTTGACAGCTCCGAAGTCTCCGGCCCGGCTCGCCGCCCTCTTCCCGGCCGACTGGGGCAACTATCAGGCAATCAATCTTCCCTACGTCTATCGCGGCCTGACCCACACCGTGATGCTGGCCCCCAAGGCCCGTATGCAGGTGGGGGCGCTGGCGATGCTGATGCAGGGCTCGGTGGGCTTTACCCCGGAGCGGCTGTTTCAGACCCTGACCGGCGAAGTCGGGCTCTCGACTCACTTTGACCCCAACACTCCTCAGAGCGGAGTCGTCTTGCTGGCACTTGGACTTCAGGATCGAGGCGCCTTCGAGGGCCTGCTCGAGAAGCTCTCGAGTCATATCGGCTCGCTGCAGGCTCTCGAGCAGGAAGGCTCTTCCCAGGTCTACGGGTTGTCGGGACTGCCCGGCGCCAGGCTGGTCTTCTTGGAGCAGCCTCCAGCTGTCTTGTTGGCCGCCGGGCCGAGCGCCCGGCAGGGTCTGAGGCTGGCTCTGGATGCAGCTGGAGGAAAGCAGCCTTCTGTGGCTACAGAGCAGGTGCTCAAGCAGGCACTGGAAGCTTCTGGAGAGGACTGGGTGGCCATGAACTACCTCGACCTCAAGAAGGCCAGCCAGCCCGTGCTCGAGGCCATGAAAAGCGAGCGCCTGACAGCAGAGCAAGCGCGGCTGGTGAAGACCCTCACCAGCGAGCTCTCTGAGATTCGCGACGCCTCGGTTCTGCTGGTCGAGCCTCAAGGTCTACGTTTTCGGTCTTTCGGCCCGGGCCCTTACTCGCTCACCTTCACCGGGGGGCTGCTGGCGGCCGTGCTGGTGCCCAACTTTGTCAAAGCCCGGGGCCAGGGTCAGCTCACCGCCTGCCAGAGCAATCTCAAGAACGAGGGCACCGCGCTGGAGATGTATGCGGTGGACAATGCGGGACGTTATCCGGCAACGATGGCCCGTTTGACCCCGAACTACCTCAAGGTGATTCCCAACTGCCCGGCGGCCGGCACGGATACCTATTCTGAATCCTACCAGGTGGCGGTGGAGCCTGACGCTTTCACGCTGGCCTGCCGGGGCCACCATCACGCTTCCGTGGGAATGCAGGCCGATCGGCCGGCTTACAACAGCGTGCAGGGCTTGCTCGGGAGGTAGGCGCCGACCCGAACGTCCGTTTAGAGATCGGCTTCCTGCAGAAGAGCCAGAACGTAGCGGCCGAGCACTCCCGTCTGGTGGGAGGACTTATCCAGGAAGCGGATCTCATGCACCCAGCGGTCATCCTCGTCGTCGTCGCGGACGCTGAGCACCTGGCCGGGCAGGAGCAGAGCCTCCAACTCCTGATACGGACCGAGAATGACGTCGATCTTTGAGTTCTTCTTGTATTCCTGGTCCAGCGAGGCCTTGGCCGAGCCCAGGCCCAGGTTGAGCAGACGCCCGACCGCCTTGACCCCGTCGGCTGACTCGGCCCGCACCGTAAGCGTGTCCTTCTTCTCGGCCAGGGTCCGGTCTTCGAACAGGTTCTGGTTCTGATTCTCGGTCAGCTGGTCGAGCAGCTCGACCACCCAGGAGGTGGACATGACCTCGGGCGAGTCGATGAACATCAAGCCTGCTTCCGTGCGTCCCCCCATGGGCTGACACCACATCACCCGTCCCTGGACGGCCTGACCGAGATTGCCGGGCACGTTGCCGGGCTGGTTCAAGGTCACCACCTGGCCCCGCTCGAGAGAGCCCGAAGCGGTGATTCCGGCCCCTTCGATGGCCAGGTCGGAGATACGCACCTCCAGGGTCTCTTCCCCTCGGACACAACTGGCCACGTAGTCACACTTGATGCGGGCGACGCGGCGCTTGGCCCGGGCCTCCTCCTCCTCGGGGCTGAGCTTGCGCTCGGCCGGGGCCGGCTTGACGGCCGCAAAACTGGTCGAAGGAGGGGCGAAAGCTGCCCCGGCCGGCTGGGCCGGCGGCATGGCCGGAGTGCTGGCCAGAATGGAGGCCTGGCCGGCATAACCGCCAGGCAGCTCGACGCTGGCGGTGCGCGCCGAGGCCCTCTCGGCTGGGAACTCGCCGGACTCGGGGACCGGCTCTTCGGATGGCTCCTCGAGCTCGGGCTCAGGTCGCCCCTCCGGCGTGACCTCGCCCGAGTCCAGCCTGGGAAGCGAGGGGAGGGCAGGCTCGCCCGAGTCCAATCTGGGCAAGGGCGGCAGGGCAGTCTCTCCGGACTCGGTCCCGGCGGT
>BTUM01000160.1:0-3621 GCA_045863235.1 Candidatus Xenobia bacterium
GCGCAGGCTGCCGGAGAGGTCGATCTGCGTGCCCGTGCCGTCCAGGCGCTCCAGACTGCGGGCGACAATCATCCCGCTGGCAATGACGATTGCCAGGAGAACCGCAAAATATATCGCGAACTTCTTGCTGATGGATGTGGGGAGCCATCCCACAACCCGTGCCTTTCCAGACATTTCGCGCCTCCACAAGCATTGATCTGGGCGATTTGTCTGGGCCCGAGTGAAGCGTAGAGAGGAGCCATGCGCTTATCCCCGGGAGCGTAGGCTGGGCTCGCAGGATGCAAACTGAATATATATTACTTCTGGATAGCTATCAATGTTCCAGCTTTGAGGGCGGGCTGCACCTGTCGCCTCCGCCCCGACAACCTATTTCGGCATATTTGAAAAAGCTCCAGCCGAAGACAACTGGACGTCATGCAGCTGCAAAAAGCCCATTCAAGTGTTCGACGGCACCGATTCCTGGCCGACATCTGCAGGAAATACCCTGGTGATGCGGGTCAGATCGATTGGGGGCGTCTCGAGAAACGATTCGCCATAGACGGCGCCTGAGGAGACGACATACACCCGCAGGGCTTGTGCCGGATTGGACGGGGCTGTGCAGATCCAGGCTTCGGACAATTCCTCGAACTTCCACTGGCTGGTGCGGTTCATGTGACCGGGCGTGGCCAGGATGACCCGGTCGATCGAAATGGCTGGCTGGGAAGCAAGGTCGGCGAATTGTTCCCAGTAGAGCAGGAAGTGCATCTGCCGTATTTTTTGATTGTCTTCCTCCGCAGAGATCTCCACAAAGAGCCAGGGCACGTTCAACAGCAATTCGACATGCGACCAGACGCTCTGGTTGGGTTCCTGGAGGCCGACCGGCAGCGCAATCCGGTCGCTATCCATCGTGGAAAACATTGAAGCCCCTCATTTGAACACTATAGATTGTAGTCCTTTAGTATTCGCCGTGGCTACATGCGGGTTCTGGATCCGGGAACCCCATGAAGTACCAAGACCGATTTGCCAAGGCGCTCAAGAAGGCCAGGAAAGCCCGGGGGCTGACCCAGGAGGACTTCTCCAGCCTCTCCAGCAGGACCTACGTGAGCACTCTGGAGCGGGGCATGAAGAGTCCGACGCTGAGCAAGATTAATGAATTGGCGGAGATACTGAACATCCATCCGCTCACCTTGCTGCTGCTGGCCTATGCTCCATCGGCCGATCCGGCCAGGGTGGATGCGCTGCTGCGCCAGATCGAGCGGGAGTCCCGGACCATCAATTCGTGACGGTCGGCCGGGCGGGTATGGCCCCAAGGCCCATTGCTCCGGGCCCAGGATTCGGCCCAACTCGCAGCGCCCTCTCCTTTTGACATTATTGCCCAAGAGACATCAGCGCACCCCGCCCCGGCTCGGTTATCGTTGATGCCATTCCTGTAAATGGTCACCTGAGACGAGACCATTTCACACTTCCTCCCCTACTCTTTGACATGACGCCCTGCCCAGGCCGGTTTCCTACCCCGCTGCTGCGTCCTCAAGATAGGACCGGGCAAGAAGAAGGTCGGCAATCTCGCCTCTGAGCATGATGTCGATGGGACGCTTGCCCCCGAAGCGGTCTGCCTTGTTGCGTGCCCGGACCCAAGCTTCCCGCAACTCCGGATTGCGCGGAAAAAGCAACCTCAGCAGCTTGTGGATCGCGAGCAGGTGAGCGATGCGTACCAAAGTCTCTTCCCGTAGACGTTTCGCGCCATGGTTTTTCCAGCGATAGATCGTCGAGGTCGATCGCACTCCCAACAAAGTTGCCTGCTGTCGCGTATCCAGCTGCCACTTTTCCATCAGCCGGAAGACCATGCTCAGCAACGCGCTGACCTGCTGCGGGTCTCTGGAAATCCGTTTCAGGTTCTCACTCATGAAATACATGGTACTCGGCCTGTGGCTTACCCAACGAGTCCGAAGCTGTTGCAGGATGACTCAATGCGGCTCTATTTATAAGCGACTCGGCCAATCGGCTTCCTGTAATCGGTCACCTGAGTTTGTGGGTGGATGGCAAGCCCCGGCTTACAAAGGAAATCTGCGGGGTTCTTTACAGACGAATGATCGTTCGTTATTCTTGTTTGAATCTTTGGAGACCCCATGCCCCCGCCTAACAGCGATGCCGGCTACCTCGGCCGCCTGCAGGACTATTTCGCCGAGCACCGCAGCCTGCCCTCGTTCTCGCACATGGCGCGGCTGCTCAGCCTGCGCTCGGTGGCCTCGGCCCACGCCGTCGCCGGCCGGCTCAAGCTGGCCGGCTTCCTGCAGACGACGCCGGACCGGCGCCTCGCCCCCGGTCCGCGCTTCTTCGACCGGCCGCTGGCCGATTCTGTGCGCGCCGGCCTGCCCGCTGCCGCCAACGACGCCGGCACGGAATCGCTCACCATCGACGAGTTCCTCGTCGACGCCCCCAGCCGCACCCTCCTGCTCACCGTGAAGGGCGACTCGATGATCGATGCCGGCCTGCAGCCGGGCGACTACATCGTGGTGGACAAGGGCCGCCCCGCCCGCGTCGGCGACATCGTGGTGGCCATCGTGGACAACGAGTTCACCCTGAAGTACCTCGCCCAGGACAAGCGCGGCCCCTATCTCAAGGCCGGCAACCCGGCCTACCCGCCGATCCGCCCGCAGGGCCAGCTGGAGATCTTCGGCCTCGTCACCGGCAGCTTCCGAAAGTACTCATGATCCTTGAACCGACCCCCAGCGCGCCGTGTCTGGCGCGGCCGCTCTTCCTCTCCCGCGTGCCGGCGGGCTTTCCGTCGCCGGCGGATGACTACGTGGAGGGCAGCCTGGACCTGAACGAGCACCTCATCGCGCACAAGGAGGCGACCTTCTTCGTACGGGTGCAGGGCGAGTCCATGATCGGCGCCGGCATCCAGAACGGAGACTTGTTGGTCGTCGATCGGGCGCTGGAGGCGGTCGACGGGAATATCGTCATCGCCGTGGTGGACGGAGAGCTGACCCTGAAGCGTCTTTCCAGGCGCAACGGCCATATCCGCCTGCTGCCGGAAAATCCGTGCTTTCACCCGATCGAATTCAATGACGATCAGGCGCTGGAAATCTGGGGAGTGGTGACGAACGTCATCCACCGGGTACTGTGAAGCGGCTTCTCCCGATTCTGCTGGCACTGGCAGCCATCGCCCCGGCCAGGGCGGAAATCCTCCAGGGCAAGGTGATCCGGATATCCGATGGCGATACCCTGGTCGTCCTCGACGCCAGCCGCAAGCAGCACAAGATCAGGGTGGCCGGCATCGACGCCCCGGAGAAGGCCCAGGCTTTCGGCAACCGCGCCCGACAGCATCTCGCCAGCCTGGCTTTCGGCAAAGCCGTCACCGTCGAATGGCAGAAACAGGACAAGTACGGCCGGATCGTCGGCAAGGTGGTCGCAAACTGCGACCAGCCCGGTTGCCCGCGGGATGCCGGGCTGGAGCAGCTGAAAGCCGGCATGGCCTGGTGGTATCGCAAGTACGCAGGCGAACAGTCCGCCGAGGACAGAGAGCCCTATGAACGGGCGGAGCAAGCAGCCCGGGATGGAAAGCTTGGCCTGTGGCGAGACCCCAGCCCCGTTCCCCCTTGGGATTGGCGCAAACAACACCGTGAACCCGCAAAATAGTCC
>BTUM01000161.1:0-3015 GCA_045863235.1 Candidatus Xenobia bacterium
CAAACGAGCCTTCATTGCCGGTCCCCCCTGGTGGTCCTCTGGATGAACCCTTCGACGTAGCCTTGGAGAATTTCTTTCCAGGTAATGGGCGTCTGACGGAGCTGCTGCTCCCGGACCAGCCACAGGCTGGCCCGCACGACCTGAGCGGGCGAAGGCAAGAATTGCGTGACACGCGAGCTCTCATTCCGGCGAGCACGGTTTGGAAGCGCCGCCGCCACTCTTCGTGCTTACGCCAACCGGGGCCGCTGCCAGCGGTCTCGGTTTTCTGCCCTGCCGAAACCAACCGTGTGGGAGCGATGGCCTCGACGTTCACTTGCCCGCCAACCATATCGGGCCACGAACCCTCGTTTGGGCTTAGCCGGAACGTGGTCTAGATTCTTGACATCTGTCAAGAAGAAGCGTAGCATATTCAAGAATGAAGAAGAAGATCGGCACGGTTCTTGACGAGCGACTCATCGACCGGGCGCGCAGGGCTGCAGATCTGGAGGGAAAAACCCTGGCCGCTTTCATCCAGGAAGCACTGATCGCACACCTGGCTCGAAGGCAGGCTCCCCACGGAGCTAGCGTGGCTCAGGTGAAGGGAGCCTTCAGGCTTTCCGCTCGAGATCTCGAGGAAGTCCTTCAGGCTGAGCTCTATGAGCCTTGATGCAATTCCTCGGGGTAGCGAGGTTCTGGTTGATGCCAATATCGTGGTCTACCACGCGAGTGACGTATCTGAGGAATGCTCCAGGTTCCTGGTACGGGCTGAGCGAGGCGAGCTTCGGCTCTCGATGGCGGCTGCGAGTTATGCTGAGATGCTGCACCGCCTGATGATTGCGGAGGCTCGCAGTCGCGGCCTCATCGTGGGAAACAGTCCGGCCCGTCGTCTGCGCGAGAGTCCGGATGTTGTCCGTGGCTTGAACCGATACCTGGACGTCACCGCGGCTCTGACCGGTTGTGGCCTTCGTCTCCTGGACCTTGACGAAGAGATACTCCGTTTGAGTCATCCGATTCGGGAACGTTACGGGCTTCTGGTCAACGACTCTTTGCTGGTGGCGACTTCAATGGCCCGGGACATTCCGGTTCTGGCCTCGGCCGACAAAGATTTTGCCCGAGTGGACGAGCTCGAGTTGTACTCTCCAACGGACGTCGTCATTCACAGCCAGGATCAGGGCGTACTCGGCTGAAGCCGGCTTCCTCTCGACTGGCGGTCATCTTCTGGGTCCCCGTTCCAACCGATTCTCGCGGTAACCTCCCCTTCCAGGTCAAGCCATCGCCGTGACAGGATAACATAGTCAGAAATAGTATAGTTTAGACTATGTTCTTGAACAGAGAGCGCGAGCTCGAGTTCCTTGAGTGCTGGTGGAGCCGTGGAGCGGGGCTGGCGGTGCTCTATGGCCGCCGACGGATCGGCAAGACCGAGCTGTTGCGCCAGTTCGCTCGCAGGAAGCCGGCCCTGGTCTACGTCGCTGCCCAGACCACCCTGAGCGAGCAACTGCGCGAGTTCTCGGCAGCCCTGGAAGAGGCGGTGCCCGAGGCGGCCGGGGTGAGTTTTGCTGACTGGACCTCAGCCTGGCGCTTTCTCGCTGCCCGCTCGACGCAGCCCCTGCTGCTGGTGCTCGACGAGTTCCCCTACCTGGCCGAGGCCGACCCTGCCTTGCCTTCCGTCATCCAGCGGGCCTGGGACGGGGGCCTGAAGGACAGTCAGTTGCGGGTGGTTCTGTGCGGTTCCTCGATCTCTGTGATGGAGAGGTCGGTGCTGGCCGAGAAGAGCCCGCTGTTCGGACGGCGCACGGCTCAATATCTGCTCGAGTCGCTTGATTTTCGCGAGGCCGGGCTGTTCTTTCCCCGGCTTTCGACGAGAGAGCGCTTTCATCGCTTCGCGGTGCTGGGGGGCGTTCCGGCCTACTGTCTGCAGTTTGACCCCGAGCAGGACCTCTGGGACGGGGTGCGCGATCGCATCCTGGCCAAAGGGGCCTTCCTGCGCGATGAAGTGACCTTCTTGCTGATGCAAGAGTTACGCGAGCCGCGACTCTACATGGCCATCCTGACCGCCATTGCCGAGGGTCGCACGCGGCTCGGCGAGATCGCCAATCGGGCCCTGGGCCCGAGCGGGGCCAACCAGGTCTCGTTCTATCTTCAGACCTTGCAGACGCTCGGCCTGATAGAGCGCGTTGTGCCCTTGACCGAGAGCCAGCCCCACAAGAGCCGGCGGGGTCTCTATCGCCTGCGCGACCCGTTCGTGCGCTTCTGGTTTCGATATGTCTTTCCCGAGCAGACGCGCCTGGAGATGGGATTGCTCGAGCAGGTCCTCGAGCAACGCATCCGTCCGGATTTTGCCAGTTTCTGCGCGCCAGTCTTCGAAGAATGCTGTCGCCAGTCTCTCCTGAGAGCCCGGCTTGCCTGGTCCCCGGCCCGGGTAGGGTCCTGGTGGAGCGCCTCCTCGGAGGTGGACGTGGTGGCCTGGGATGTAGCGCAGCGCAACCTCCTGGTGGGAGAGTGCAAGTGGTCGGGCCGACCGGTGGGAGAGAACGTGCTCGCAGACCTCGACCGCAACTCGCACGCTCTGATCGAGGAGTTGTCGATTCCAACGGTCTGGAGGGCGCTCTTTGCTCCCTCGTTCACTCCCGCGCTCGAGCGCCGCGCCCACCAGGAGGGCCTGCTGCTGTTCTCGCTCGACGAGCTTTACGGCTGACGCGGCGCCTGCTCAGGCGTCGCGTCAGCCTCGCCTTCCGGTTGCGTCCGGCGCTCTTGGCCTGATAGAGGGCCGCATCGGCCCGGGCCAGCAGGCCACGCCCAGGCTGAGGGTGACCCCCAGCGGCCCCATCTCGTGCTCGAGCGGGGTGCGCTCGACCGCCAGGCGGACGGCCTCGGCCTGGCTCCCTGGCTTCGCCCGCTCACAGCATCGAACTTAGACAGAGGCCTGCCAGGCCCAGGCCAAACCGAGTCATGACCTGGAAAGAAATTCTCCATGGGTACGTCGAAGTGTTTCTTCCAGAGCACCACCAGGGGGGACCGGCAATGAAGGCTCGTTTC
>BTUM01000162.1:0-2914 GCA_045863235.1 Candidatus Xenobia bacterium
AGCGGTATGGTTGAGGGCGGCATTCGATTCATAGGGAAGGACCGCCTCGACTGCACAGGCATGCGGTGGGGCACGCCCGGTGCGGAGAACATCCTGCAGCTGCGCTGCCTCCAAGCTAGCGGTCGCTGGGACGAGTTTTGCACAACCCGTGCCAGCAAAAGAACCCAGCGATTCTCGAGGCTCAAATCCGCATGGTTGTCGGCCGCTTAGTTTACCGATCTTTTGGAGTTACACCCGTGAGCGAGCAGTTGCAGCAGGCCCAGCCCGAGGCGGGCGAATGGATCGTGGCCACCAACGTGGACAAAGCCTCGCCGGAGAGTCGACAGGCCCTGGTGGATTACGCTCGCGAGAATCCCGGTGCGAAGGTCTTCGCCACGGTCGATCGCAAGGTGGATACGCCCACGCCTCACAAGCTGCCGGCTCTGGATGGATTCCAGACCCATGTGATCACGCCTTCGGCCCTCAACCAGGAGCTGGACGGGCGCAAGGAGTAGGGGCTTCGCGTCAAGACCCCCCGCCCGGGTAGCTAGTCTCGTTTTCGACTCGGTTGAGGCTTGCTCAAAGCAGGCCCAATCGAACACAGAGGCCCGGCTCGTTTGATGCAGGGGACGTGCTTTGCGGGGACCGAACAGCCCGCAAGCTTGACCCGAGGAGGCCCCACTGCATGTTCGAGCTCCCTGAAGGTTTACCCCGACGCCACTTCCTGGGCGGCGCCGCCGCGGGCCTGTTGTTCGCGGGCTCCAGCACCGGAGTCCGAGCCCAGCCAGCGTCGCCTCAGGACGAGAGCTTTTCCTTCTTCAGGGATCCGCTGCTCAATTTCAACTCGCTCTTCGCCGCCGGTGCCTCGGGGCTGGCTGCGGCCTTCGGCGAGGTGGCCGTTTCGGTGGACCAGGCAAGGGCCGGCGGGGCGTCGCTGCAGAGCTGGTACGACGCCAGCATGGCCATGGGCGGCAAGTTGACCCGGGCGGCCGAGCAATCGCTGGCCCGGGGCCACAGGGTATCGGCCCGCGCGCGCTTTCTGCGCGCGGCCTCTTTCTTCGACCAGGCGCTGTTCTTCGTGCTCGGTAGCTCGACTCCGGGGGCTGAGAAGGATGTCTACCTGACGATGGATCGAGCCTGGTCGCAGGCTTGTCTGCTCTCCAGCCCCGTCTACGAGGAGGTGGCCATCCCCTACGAGAGCCGCACCCTGCCCGGCTGGTTCCTCAAGCCCCCCGGGTCGGGTGGTCGCCGGCCGACGCTCATCGTCAACAATGGCAGCGATGCCCAGAACGTGGATACCTACGTCTACGGCGGCGCAGCCGCCCTCGAGCGGGGCTGGAACGCTCTCTTGTTCGAGGGGCCCGGGCAGGGTAGCATGCTGTTCGTGGACGAGATCCCCTTCCGTCCCGACTGGGAAAGGGTGATCACGCCCATCGTCGACTTCCTGCTGGGTAGACCCGACGTCGACTCCAGGCGGATCGCTCTGAGCGGCTGGAGCCTGGGTGGCGGGCTGGTGGCCCGGGCAGCCGCGTTCGAGCCCCGGCTCGCGGCCGTGGTCATCGACCCGGGGTTCGTCAGTGCCTTCGACGGCTACCCGGCGCAGTTGCGCGAGATCGCAAAGGCTGGCGACGAAGCCACGGTCAACAAAATCTGGAGCCAGGACGTGGTTGCGGGGGCGAATGCGGCGGAGCGATTCAATCTGCTCAAGAGGCTGGAGATCTACAGCCGCGAGGCGCTGCTCGAGTCTCGAGCGGGCCAGGTTCCCAGCAACTGGTATCAGCTCTCGCGCACCATCCAGAAGTTCAACGTGCGGGACGTGGCCGGGAAGATCTCCATGCCCGCGCTGGTGCTCGACTACGCTCAGGACAACTTCGTGCTCGGGCAAGCGGCCGACCTGGTGGCGCTGATGCCCCCTGGCACGCCGCTGGTGACGCTCGGTCCGGACACCGGCTCGCAGTATCACTGCGCGCCCATGAACCCGCAGTGGCGCAATGAGGTGGTGTTCGACTGGCTGGAGAAGACCCTGAGCTGAGCTAAGCCGGCCAGTAAAGCCCGTATCCGCATCAAATAACCACTACTAGATACAATGGGTGGACCAAGCACCTCTTAGCGCGGGTTGCTGGCAGAGGCAGTAGACGCTTACCGAAAGGTCACATCACAGTCTAGTCTTTTGATGAAATAGCATTCGTCAACGCGCAGCGGAGGGTTAGGGTTTAAATGTTCACTGTGTGATTCGGTACTCTCCATCGGTGGGCCGAAATTGTCACGAAGCCATTCGACGATTTCGGGAATACCCGCTCCTTCATCGACAAGCGCTACGGCGCCACTTGGGGGATACGCACTGTCTGGAACACAGATAATGGTGTGTCCCCCGCAGTATGATGCGAGTTTCGTCAAAATTTCTAGAAACAAGGTGCGCATTCCTCTCGTGTTTGACACGAAGTGGTTCCAGTGGATCCAGCCGCAATGGACCAACGCTAATCCAGACTTCAATGTGTCCATTCGAAATCCAAATGGGCCACGAAGTGTAAATCTGGTCGTTTGGGGAAACACTGAGAGAGCTTCCTTCCATTCGGACAGATCTGCATTAAAGGCTTGCGAAAGCTCGCCTCTCCGTCTTTCGAACAGCTCCTCCACCTGGACTCTGGTGCTTAAGGCGTCAACTGGATTGGTGATTTCAAGGATAGCCTCGACTCGTATGCTCAACTTGGTCGCTACCGTCCTTGAACGACCCAGTGGTTTCCAGTGAAAATTACAACCGAACTAATCGAATGCATGGCAGGGTTGGCCATTATCCTATTCACGATCGAAACTGCATCCTCGCTCCTGATGTTAACGTAGCTTGCGTCGATGAATAGATTTCCGGTGAATCCTGTGTTTACCATCGCTTGCTCGGCAGCTCGTAACGCCCTCACCGTGGGATCCGTCGCCCTCT
>BTUM01000163.1:0-2729 GCA_045863235.1 Candidatus Xenobia bacterium
ACCGCTCCTGTCGTCGCTGAATTCCTTCCGACCGCTCCTGTCGTCGCTGAATTCCCCGCGCAGGGCGGCCGGGTAGCTCTGCACCGACTTCAGCTCCACAAAGCGCGCCCGTCGCTCGCGCGCGAGCTCCCCGGCGGCCGCCACCAGCGCCCGGAACCCCTCGGCCCGGTCCCACAGCGGCCCCCCTCGATCGCGAAAGGGCACCGCCACCAGCCGGCGCGAAAAGGGCGTGGCCACCTCGAAAAGCGGCAGCACCCCCACGATAGCCCCCTCCTCCCAGGCCGCCAGGTAGTGGGCTCTGTAGCCGAAGCTCTCCTGGAAGATGCCTCGCCAGGCCAGGCCGTGGTAGATGGTGGCGGCGGGATGCTCGGCCACATAAGCCTCCCAGGCGGCTTCCTCGCCGGCAGCCAGCGAGCGCACCGTGATCATCGCCTCAGGCGGTTCGCTGCTCGAGTGCCTGGTTGAGAGCGGGATCGACCCACACCCGCTTGAAGTAGCCCAGCGCGGTCAGAGCGCAGGCGAGCAAGAAGCCCAGCAGGATTCCCCCGGCGGTGAACATCATGCGGGAGGGAAAGGCTTTGTACTTGGGCACCTCGGGCGGATCCACCACCTCCAGCGAGGCCGCGTCGCGGGCCTCGATCACCCGCGAGCGGGCCAGCTCCACCTGCAGCATGTCGTGCACCGTGCGCTCGAGCTTGTAGTCGGCCTCCATGCGGGTGTAGTCCACCTGCACCCCCAGCACGTCCTTCATGCGGTTCTCCTGCTCGCGCACCATGTCGTCGGTGCGCTCGAGCGTGGCCTTGGCGGCGGCCGCCTCGGCGTCAGCCGTCAACAGCTCCGGGGTGAGGTAGTCTCCGTAGGCCGAGCGCAGCCCGCTCACCTTTTGCGACAGCATCGACTTGAGGTCGTTCACCCGCCCCTCCTGGATGCGAAAGCCCGGATGCAGCTCGGTGCTGGTGTGGCCCAGGTGCTTGAGCTCCGTCTCCTCGCGGGCCAGGTCCGACTGCAACGCCTCCAGCACCGGGTCGATCACCGGAGCTGAGAAGAGGTTGTTTTGCTCCAGGAAGCTGGGCACCCGTTCCAGGTTGCTCTGCAGCCGATCGCGGGCGGTGGTCATGGCGTGGGCTTTGCCCTCGGCCTCCACCTTCTGCTTGTAGAGCTCGCCCAGGATCTGGGCCTGGGCCTCGGGTTGCCCCTCCACCACTTCCGAGCCGTAGCGGGCCAGGTAGTTGCGAAGCCCGGTGTAGAACTTCTCGGTGCGCTCCCCGGTCTGGACCACCTGGCTCTCCAGAAAGGCTCGCTGACGCTTGGCGGCGGTGTTGTTGGTGGTGCTCGCGTAGTTGTCGTAGAACTCCAGGAACGACTCCACCACTTGCTTGGCCAGCTCCGGATCGTTGTCCTCGAAGCTGAGATTCAGCTTCCCCTCGCGCGGGTTCTTCACCACCCCGAACCGCTGGTTCAGCCGCTTGATGGTGGCCCGCTCCGAAAGCCCCCACTTCTTCATCAGGTCCAGCTTCTGGATCACCGTGAGCTGGGCCGTGCGGCTCTTCATGACGCTCACGACGTAGTCCATGGTGGGCGCGCTGGGCGGCGGCACCCCCATCAGCATGACAGCCGAGTCGCGCCCCGAGCTCGAGCCTCTCAGGCCCGTCAGGGCGCTCACGAACTCGTTGGAGGACTCGCGCGGAAAAAGGCACAGCGCCGTGGACTGAAAGCGCGGCGGGATGAAGAACGTCAGCGCCAGACCGATGGCACCCCCGACGACCAGGAAAAGGAAAATCCGAACGCGAGCAAACCACAGCTCGATCAGTAACTGCAAGAAGTCGGCCTCGGGGATCTGGCTCATAGACTCAAGGTAAGCTTATTCACTGGACTTCCCCCCGGAGCCCCGGCGGGATCGCGGTCCTTTACGCTGCCCGGGGCTGAATTCCTCTCCATGCTCCAAAGGGGGAGACATCTGTCCTATCGCGGGAACCCGAGCCTCGACCAGTTCAGGCTCGTTCGGAAAGATTGAATTCCTGTAAAGACCAGGACGGTGTGCGACGCCCTGGCCGCAAACCCCCGGTGGTGTCGAAGGAGCCAGCGGCAGCTGGCGCCCGCCGACGCAAGATGTTGGAGGCGGCCGAGACTTCTTCCAGGGTGTGCCGACGCTGGTCGTGGGGCCGACCGGGCTCTTAATACTCCTGTGCGATGAATTCTCAACATCGCATCGCCCTTGCCACAACACTTTGGAAGCGGTTCGAAACAACGTGGCACGGTCAATGCGACGAAGAACAGGTTGAACTTCGTCGCATCGCCCGTGCCACAACACTTTGGAAGCGGTTCGAAACAAGTTTCTCACCGCACGTTACGTGGCACGGTCAATGCGACGAAGTTTAAGGGCTCTTGTGAACCGGCGCCTTCATCTGCATCTTCAACACGCGCGGACGTCGCACCATGGGAAGCTGGCCCGAGGTCGGCCTGGCCTGCAGAACCTCCGCCGGCGGCTCCGCGACCGACGCACTGGGCGCGGCCGCAGTGGACGCGCCCGCGGCCAGAGGCGCCGGGGTGGGCGCGGGCTGGGAAGGCCGGGAAGGCTGGGAAGGCTCCACCCAGAGCTCCGTTTCTACCGGAGCTTGCGGAGCCCGGGCCACCGTCTGCTCGACCGGAACCATCTGCGGACCCGGCTCCACCGGAACCGTCTGCCGAGCCCCGGAGGCCGTCTGCTCGACCGGAACCATCTGCGGACC
>BTUM01000164.1:0-2678 GCA_045863235.1 Candidatus Xenobia bacterium
AATCGGGCGCGGGGCCCACTCGCCGCCTGCGAGGGCGTCTACGTCGGCGACCCCCGCGCGCGTTCAGAGATCGGGCTCGGGGGTCCCCTCCGCAGCCGCAGGGGTACCGCCTGGTCTCGTCGACCCCGGCAGCGGTGCGAGCTCGGGCCGGGGCCTCCCTCATCCGAGCGCTCGCGGCCCGGCGGTCGGCCCGACTCGGGGCCCTCTTGGGTCCATCGGAAACATCGCTGCGATTCAGGACATCAGCCGCTCGGACGCACTTCCTCCGGCCGCGGCCGCACCCTGGTTTTCACCCCTCCACCGTACGCCAGCACACAAACTCAGCAACGAGGAGCGCAGCCGGAACCCGTTGACGCGTTGCCCCGGGCCAGCTCGGGCAGCACCATCGCCCGCCAGAAGCTCTCCTCGAAGCGAGCTCGAAAGCACCCGAAGTGCCCCACCCTGCTCCCCCCCAGCTCGGCCGGGGCGAGTCGTCGCAGGCGCACCTCGGCTCCCCTGTAATGCGAGTGCAAGGACTCGATGTTGCGCGCCGACATGAACTCATCGTCGGTGAACGAGAACGAGACGATGGGGGTGCAGACCTTCGCGTAGAGGTCCTCGTGGAACCCGGCCGCATACTCCGGGTTGAGGCACCAGGTGCGCCACTGGCCCATCACCCCGCGAGGCAGGTCCCCGATCTTGCGCAGCTGGCGCCCGGGGAAGTATCCCCACACCTTCAACGAGATCGGCACCACCACGAACCAGAGCCACCAGACCACCCGCCGCAGCCCGGCCACGTTCTCGCGCCAGTAGCCGCTGCCGGTGGCCACGGTCACGACCCTGGCCAGCCGCTCGTGGCCCTGCACGAAGGGGAGGATCTGCCCACCCAGGCTGTGCCCGATCCAGGTCACCGGCAGCCCCGGCTCCAGGGCTGCCGCCAGAGCCGCCGAGGCGTCCAGTCGGGCCCAGCCCACCACGTCGATCTCCACCTCGCGCAGGGGACGATCGAGCGAGCGCCCGATCCCCCGGTAGTCGAAGGTCAGTGCCAGGAAGCCCTGCTCGGCCAGCCAGGTGGCGAAGCTCTGGTAGAAGGCCTGGGTCACCCCCATGGCGGGAGCGATCAGCACCACGCCCTGCGGGTCGGAGGCGGGGCGAAACCATTGCGCCGCCAGCCTCTGGCCGTCGCCGGCCGTCAGCCAGGCCGATTCAGGGTGTGGCGAAGGGCTCTTCACCCGACATCACCGGATCGCGGTAGTTCTTCCCCTCCCAGCCCAGGCGCCGCATGGCCAGGCCGCTGAGGGCCTCCAGGATGGCGCGCCGGGCATACATGGCGGTGGTGTAGCCCGGGTCGAGCAGGGGAGCCACCTCCACCACCTCCAGCCCCACCACCGGGGTCTCGTGGCACACCCGCCGGATGGCCGGCAACAGCTCGCGCGGCGTCAGCCCGCCCGCCTCGGGGGTGCCGGTGGCGGGGGCGTAGGCCGGGTCGAGCACGTCGATGTCCAGCGAGACGTAGAGGTATTTCGGACCATCCAGCGCTTCGGCGATGGCCTTGTCGAGCACCGCCTCGAAGCCGAGGCGCTCGATCTCGGTCATGAAGTGCGACCGCATGCCCTTCTTGCGCATCCAGGCCAGCAGCTCGTCGTCCGGACCCAGAAACGAGTGCAGCCCGATCTGCACGAAGTTGCGGGCGGGGATGTGCTCGTCCTCGATGAGGCGGCGGATGGGAGTGCCGTGGGTGATGTGGTGCCCGAAGGTCACATTGGCGCAGTCGTAGTGGGTATCGAAGTGGATCACGCCCACGTTGCCCGCGCCATACACGTCGGCAATTCCGGCCGCGTTCGGCAGCAGAATGGTGTGGTCGCCCCCCAGCACGATGGGCATCGCCCCGGTTTCGGCGATCTCTCGGACCAGCGCGCGGATGCCGCCCAGCGACTGCTCCAGGCCCCACGGGTCGACCGGCGCATCCCCGTAGTCCACCACCTTGAGCACGTTGAACGGCTGCACCCGCGTGTCGGGGTTGATCAGCATGGAGGGCGTGTGCACCAGGATGCGCTCATCGGCCCGGATGTGGCGCGGCCCGAAAGCCGCCCCCCGCATGCCGCCGCCCATATCCACCGGAGCCCCCAGGATGGCCGCATCCACCTGCCCGGCCTTCAGGTCTTCCTGGGTCAGGCAGACCGGCACCCCCATGAAGGTGGCGATGCCCGCATAAGCGGGCTGGCCTGCCACCCGGCGCAGGTTGATCGGTCCTGGAGCCCGCTCCGGTTCCTGGCTGCGGTCGAACGGCGTGTCAAAGCTTCCCTCGATGCCCATCCGGCCTGGTTCGCAGGCCCCTCGGCCGGTCCTGCCGGGCTACCGGGGAGGCTGGCTCGGGCTACTGTTCTGGCAGTCTTTGCCGCAGCATCCGTCCTTGCCCGAGCAACTGGCCTTCTGCTCGCTCTTGCCCGCACAGTCGTCCTTGCCCGCGCAGCTGGCCTTGCCACCGCTCTTGCCCGGGCAGCCGTCCTTGCCGCCGCAACCCGCCTTGCCATCGCTCTTCCCGCCACAGCCGTCCTTGCCGCCGCAACCCGCCTTGCCATCGCTCTTCCCGCCACAGCCGTCCTTGCCCGAGCAACCCGACTTGTCGTCGCTCTTCCCGCCGCAGCCGTCCTTGCCCGAGCAACCCGACTTGTCGTCGCTCTTCCCGCCGCAGCCGT
>BTUM01000165.1:0-2523 GCA_045863235.1 Candidatus Xenobia bacterium
AACGCAGGCGATACAACGCGATCCGATAGCCTCGCTTGACACGCATCAGAAAGGGACCAACTTGCCCCAATGAGCCGCTCCTGAGCACCATGGCATGCCACGAAAACCCGCATGAAATAAGCCTTCTCACCATGCGTCACCATGCCCTGACATGGCTTGAATAACTCTCGTAATGAGCAGGTCAGCTCGGGCCCCGAGCCGCTCGACAACCTCCAGCATATATAGCATGACGAGGGCTCGCTTCTCACCTGGGCATCCAAGCGTAACCAGGGGTCCCTTTGTGGCGGGAGTCCAAGCAGGCGTCGCAGCAAGCATCACGTCTCGGGAAGGCGCGTTTCGCTCAGGCAGGAACGTAATGAACTCCGCGCCCTCGCTCGCCCACTCGGCGCAGCTTGCCTCGCAGCGCCAGTTTCTCGAGCAACGACCGGGCCTCGACGCGCTCCAACGCGAAACGTTGCATGACCGCACCGGTGGCTATGCGGCCTTCGCGCTTGGCGATGGCCAGTGCCTGCTGCTCGAGAGTGAGGGGCTTTCGGGTCGCGGAGGTGGCTTTGACGGTGGGGCGTTCGCCCCCACCGCGCGAGGCTCGTGCCATCCTGCGGGCCTTGACTTCAGCGATGGGGGCGTCGGACGGAGCCTTCTTCTTGGAGGGCTGTCGGGTGCCGGCCGTCTCGCTCTCACCAAGGTCGATGCCAAACAGGGCCGCGAGATCGTCGCACTCGAGCTCGGGAGTCGAGCCTGACCGGGAGCCGCCGAGGACGGCCGCCTCGACCATCTCCGACGGGTCGACGCCCCGGAGCAGGAACAAGGCTTCCGGGCGAAGATCCAGCCGTGCCCCCAGAGCATACAGAACGGCCGCCACGTGCTTGCACATTCGGGCCCAGTCGGGGCAAGAGCAACCGAGCTTGAGCTCGCCCGGCTCGGGAAAGAGTCCGTCGCCTTTGCTTGCGACGACCTGCATGACCCCTTTGGACAGCTTCCCCTCGAGCAACTCGACCAGCGAGCCGATGGCGCCGGCGCAGCGCCGCTTGATCTCCTGCCAGCGAGCTGCGTCCAGAGCCTGAATGGTAATGTTGACCTGGTAAATCTCCGAGCCGCTCACCAGAGCCAGAATCTTCCCTCTCTCCACCTGCAAATCGACCACCGAGCCGTTGCGCACGTAGGTGCGACCACGCGGGAGCCGATTCTCGTAGTCGCTGAAGCTCTCCAGGTTCTCACACCAGGCTTTCCCCCAGAAGGTGGATGCGATGGTCCGGCCCTCGATGAAGACGGGCTCGAGCTTCTGGCCGGACTTTTTCAGCCTGGCGACCTCCCGGTCGGCCTTGCGCCGACGCTGGGCTACCGGCACGTAGCGCTTCCAGTACATCCTATCCTCCCTCCAGAGCGCTGGAAAGGTCCAGTGCGACCATCGCCAGCACCTCCTCGTTGCTCATCTCCGTCAGAGCGGTCTCGCCACCGGCCGTCAGGACTTCGTCGGAAATCTTTCTCTTGGAGGAGAGCAGAGCGTCGATCCGCTCCTCCACGGTACCCCGGCACACGAACTTGTGCACCAGCACGTTGCGCTTCTGACCGATGCGGTACGCCCGGTCGGTCGCCTGGCTCTCGACGGCCGGATTCCACCAGCGGTCGAAGTGGACCACGTGGGAAGCGGCCGTCAGGTTCAGGCCGGTGCCGCCGGCCTTCAAGGAGAGCACCATGAACGGGACTGTTTCGTCCTCCTGGAAGCGACCAACCAGGCCCTGGCGCTTCGAGACCGGTGTTCCACCGTGCAAGACCAGCCCGGGCCGGCCGAAGACGTCGGACAGGAATGCGGCCAGGGGATCGGTCATCTCGCGAAACTGGGTGAAGACGAGCACCTTCTCCTGGCGCTCCGCAATCGGCTCACACACCTCGCGCAGCCGGGCCAGCTTGCCGCTGTCGTCCGGGTGGTAGGCGCCGTCGCCCAACCAGTGCGACGGGTGATTGCAGATCTGCTTGAGCCGCAACAGGAATTTGAGGACCACGCCCCGCCGCTCGATCCCCTCGAGGTGCTCGAGCGTTCTCGCAAGCTCCTCCACCGACTGCTCGTAGAGCGCTGCCTGACGCTTCGTCAGGTGACAGTAGGCGTCCACCTCGACCTTGTCGGGCAGGTCGGCGATGACGGTTTTATCGGTCTTCAGGCGACGGAGGACATAGGGTTGAACCAGTCGCCGGAGCGGAGCGAACCCTGAGTCGTCGGAGGCCATGGTCTTGCAAAGACGGTTGAACTGCTGCGGAGAGCCCAGAAGCCCCGGGCTCAAGAAGTCGAAAAGCGACCAGAGGTCACCCAGCCGATTCTCGATGGGCGTTCCCGTCAGGGCGAGCCGCCAGCGAGCCTTGAGCGCCTTGACGGCCTTCGTCTGACGAGAGCCCGGGTTCTTGATGGCCTGCGCCTCGTCCAGAATGATGCTCCGCCAGGAGTGCTCGCGCATCCAATCGCTCCTGGCCAGAGTGCTGGTATGATGCCTACAGGCAGCCAGCAATGGCGCCCCTGCTAGGGAAACG
>BTUM01000166.1:0-2089 GCA_045863235.1 Candidatus Xenobia bacterium
TACCACCGGGCGTGGGCGAGCCCGCCGGCTGCTGGGAAACGTCCGGAAGAACGGGAATGGATTGCGGGCAACCCTGCCCCACCAGGAAAGGCAGGCTGGTGAGCATGACCAGGGCTGCCGCCGTGCCGAATGCGAGGCTGCGACGATTGCGTGCCATCAGGTTTGTAATCCTTGTATCGTAGGCTGTCTGCCGCTTGGTCGTAAGCGCTGGTAACCGCGAGCGTAAAGGCTGGCAGTCGCTCCGCTTGGGGCGCCCCACCCTGGGGGCTCGCCTGCTGTGCAAGGCCAGCGGTATTCTAGGTGAGAGGAGAAAGTCTGGTCAAGGCAGGGGGCAGGCAGTGGCCCGCCGGCGTACCGGCGGTGCGTGACAGCTTGAGCGATGGGGCCCTTCAGAGCCCTGAGCGCCAGCGAGGGGCCGAATGGCCCAGGTCCCCGCAGCAACCGATCCCCCCTCGCTTGCGCTTCCATGAGCGTGCCCGTGTCAAGGGCGGGTGCGATAACGGGATTTCCCAAGCTTCCATTCGTACTCAATCCGCCTGAGGCTTCAAGCCTGGTAGCGGATGGCACATGAGACTGTTGCGGACAGGCCCATTCTCAGGGACGGCCTTTCGGAGGCCAAGCGCAAGCTCGAGCTCTGTCCTTGCATCCCGTCACCTTGACCCATGCACGTCATAACGCTGGCAAGCGATTCCCGGCCTGCGGTCAGCCACGCTGCCTCATTCCCTTCTCCTCAGGAGCAATTCACCCCACGCCGGCGGCGGGGATGGGTCCAGGAGGAGTCCGGCCCAGGGAGGGGCCGGCTGTTCGGAGCCCAGGGAGGGGCGCAGTCCTGGAGCCATCCTCGCCGCCGGCGTACCATGGAGCTCGAAGGGGATGAGTTTCACACTGGCACCTGCCTCAGGCCGCCTGCGGTGTCAACCGATGCGGATCAAACGGCTTTCCGTGCCGCAGCATCCCAAAGATCACCGACAGGATCTTCCGAGCCGTGGCCACCATGGCGATCTTCTTACGAGCCGGCTGACCTCGATACACCTGGTCGAAGAACGGCCGGAACGCCGGACACAGCCCCAGCACCCGGTAGGTGGCCTCACCGAGTACCCAACGCACCACGCTGGGCCCTCGTTTGCTGATGTGACCACGCCGGACCACCTCCGCTGACGAGTCCTCCGTCGGCGTCAGGCCGAAGTAGCTGGTGAATGCCTTGCGATCCCGGAACCGGCCGATCTCGTCGGTAAACGCGATGATCGCCTCTGCCGTCCGTGGCCCGATCCCCGGAATGGTCCGGATCAGTGCCACCTGCGGACGACCCGCAGCCAGCAGGTCCAGCTGCTTTTCGACTTCCAGGATCTGACCGTCCTTGGTCTGGACGTCGTCCAGCAACATCTTCATGACCAGCGACTGCGATCCATCCAAGGGTAATTCCGCCAGCCAGGCCCGACCCTTCCGCGTCCAGACGTTCTTCTTCATGTAACATAAGCCCGACCCCCGAAGCATGGCTCGGATCCGGGTCTTCATCGCCGCCCGCTGCTGGACCAGGCGACGCCGGTAATTGATCAGAGCCCGCCAACTCGATACCTCTTCCGGAGGCAAGTGGACCGTCGGCAACTGCTCCAAATACAACAGCGTGGCCAGCTTCCTGGCATCTATGCGATCGTTCTTGCGGCCGTCCCGGTACAGCCAGGTCACCTTGCTGGCATTGGCCACATGAATGCTCGCTGCCAACGGGCGAACCAGACCGGCGATCCACTGAACCTGAGGCCCTACCTCCCAGGCCACCCGTACCTGGCCGCCCAGTGGACCCAAAACCCGGTGAAACTCAAATCCCGACGTCTCAATCCGTTCGAACCGGTACCGCTTGTCTTCCGGGGCCGACGGGTCGAACAGACAAATCGTCGTCGTCTTGCTGTGAACATCCATACCTGCGAAAATCATCCTCGTGCCCTCCTGATGGAGATAAGGGAGCCCGTAATTCTCAACTGGGCCAATTATCGCCGCCCGGGAGGGCACGCTCATAGTTTCTCAGGGCTCTGATGGCCCGCCGAGCGTCTCCCGGACCTCGTTACGGGCGGCCTCCAGGAGGTCCCGCATG